>NZ_CGIH01000053.1:50320-78177 GCF_000983115.1 Syntrophomonas zehnderi OL-4 | reverse complement strand
GTGGGCATGGAGTATATGACCGTGAAGGAAGCCGGTGAAAAATGGGGGCTTGGGATCAGGATTGTGACGCTGTACTGTACCGAGGGCAGAATAGACGGTGCGGTGAAAAAGGGCAATCTGTGGCTTATTCCTGAAGATGCCGTTAAACCGGAGGATAGGAGGCGGAAAAAAGCTCCAATTCAAGAAGAAAAGGTGCCGGTGGTATCGGAAGACATATATGGCCTATATGAGCAAAGAAAACGCGAAGACCTATGGCCCTTTGAGTCGCTGTATGAAAACAAGGAGCTGTTTGCCCAAATCGTGAAGGAATTTCCCTACCCTATGCACATCTGTGCGCCAGATGGTACGATGCTCCTGGCGAATGAAGAGTATTTAAAGTTCGCTAAGATATCAAACCCGGAAAGGCTGTATAAAAAACATAATATATTAATGAATCCCGCACTTGAAAGATGGGGAGTCAAAGACTTTGTTGTGCGGGCGTTTCAGGGAGAAGCCGTTCATGTATATGATATCAAAGTGCCGTATCAGGAGATCATTGAACGGCTGGGAGATCATAATGAATTGGCATCCGAAAGCCTGTTTCACAACATAACTGCCCTGCCTATACGTGATAGCAACAAGCAATTGATGTTTATCGTGTTTATATTCATCACCTCCAGGTCTTATCAGGACAGGGAAGAAATTATAAAAGGCAAAGAATACATAGATGACCACTGGAAAGAGGAATTTAACATAGATAAGCTGGCCGGTATCGTGAATATGAGCAGGTATCACTATACCCGTTTGTTTAAGCAGCATACAGGGATGACACCCTACAACTACTATCAGGAAGTAAAGATCGGCAAGCTCAAGGAAAAGCTGTGCGACATCAATCTGTCCATAACCCAGGCCTTTGAGGAATGCGGCGTTGATTATAATGGAAAGTTAGCAAAAAAGTTTAAGGATAAGTTAGGAATGGCTCCCTCCCAATATCGAGCAACGATGACCCAAAAATAAAATGAGTAAAGTGGCTTCCGACCGCAATGGTTTCGGAGGCCTTTTTTATTTGCAAGATAGCAATAATGACTGTAAATATAGCACTCAATTGTCTATCCTGCCTGCCATTATTTACTTACAATTGAACGGCGGAGCGTATCGAAGGAAAGGAGGTTGCTTGATTTGATGGAAAAACGATCCGAAAAAGAGCCGCTTGAGGAGCTCACGGAAATGATTAAGACCTTGCAAGGAAAAGAGATAATACAGGCTCGAATGGTGAGGAAGTTTCAAAAACTGATTCGTAATAAAGGTTGGTCTTGCCCTGTTATCGATGATTTTCCGTATCCTATAGCGATATTTGAACAAGACGGCGAATTGGTTTACGTGAACAGGACTCTATCTGATAAAACCGGTCTATATGCCATTAACCTATCGCAGAGTAAATATAGCCTGTTAAACCGCATTACCGATGCAAACCTTCCAATCCTTGACGCTGTAAAGAATGTGTTTATGGGGAAAACAACCTTTTTAACAGGCCTGTCCGGCTCGATGGATATATTCATGAGTGATAGGACAGGCAAAAAAGCATCATCCTCTGAATACCATGAGGCTATATTTTTTCCCATTACCGGAGATGAGGGAAAAACCATCCAAGGTGCAGTGATATTTATGAAATAAGACTCTATGAAAACAAAGTTATGAGATCAAAATGAATTTTTGAGGAGGGAAAACCATGCAAAAAGCCAAAAGGATTTTGGCACTTTTACTTGTCGCAGCCTTAACAGTTACGCAGTTGCCTGTGATAGCGTTGGCGACCAGTGCGGGCGAAGGCGGAGAGATCATCGCTTTCGATACGCTGCCGGAGGAAACGGCAAACCAAACAGTAACTTTAGGCACCTCTCTGGAGGATTTGAGTTTGCCGAACACCCTATACGCAACCGTACGTGTGGCAGCGGCGCCGGATACAACAACACCGGAGGCGGATAACGAAACGGTGCTGGATTCCGGTGAGCCGGAGCCGCAACAAGAACCTACCGATGCTGTTTCGGGTAATGTTTACCATTCCGTATCGAGTAATTCCGACCCGGCTGCCGACAACTCCGCACCAACAAAGCCTACATTTACCGAAACCATTACAATTCCTGTGAAATGGGTATCTTCACCCTATTATGACGGAGAAAAAGCCGGTACTTACACCTTCACTCCGCAAATCGAAGGCTTCACGGTCAGCGCCGCACCGCCGTCCATCGCTGTGACTGTGAGCGAAATCACCGGCACAGTGACGGCCTTTGAGGAATTGCCGGATAATATCCGTTGGCAGAACACCGCTGAGCCCACATTCCCCGAAATGGTGGGCGGAACGGTGGAGCGCAAAGCCGTACAAATCCCGGTGACATGGGAAACAAAGCAGGATTATGACGATAATGCCCCCGAGCGCGGGCTTTATTGTGTTTGACGCCGTGCTGGGCGAGGACTACACCCTCGCAGGCGGCGCCATAGCTCCCCGGATCACGGTGTATATCCCTGAAACAGTCGGTCGCTTTGAGCCTTTCCGCATGGGCGGCGGCGGTACGACCGACAGCCCGTTGGAGATCACGACTGCCGACCAACTGGCGGAAATTGCCGAGCTGGTGAATGCGGGGCGATTGGAGAGTTTTTTGCTCAATGGAACAGGAAATGTATCCTTAAAGCTGATGAACGACCTTGACCTATCCGCATACGGCCAAGGTTACAACGGCGGCAAGGGCTGGAAGCCGATTGGGACGAGCGATGCCCCGTTCTATGCCGATTTTGCCGGTAACGGGCAAACGATTTCAGGATTATATATAAATGATTCCACCCTTGACAATGCCGGATTGTTCGGCTGTGTCAGAGATGGTACCCTTAAAGGCCTTACCCTAAAAGATGTGGATATTACCGCCAAGGAGAACGTAGGAGCGCTTTTCGGTTCTGTTCATCTTGCAGATGAAGCGGTAAGTGCTTGCTTCGTTAGCGGCACTGTCAGCGGAGAAAAAAATGTCGGCGGCATCGCCGGGTCTATGCGCGGCAAAATGGCTGATTGTTTTTCCACTGCCCATGTTGC
The DNA here is from genome assembly GCF_000983115.1 of Syntrophomonas zehnderi OL-4. Taxonomy (GTDB): domain Bacteria; phylum Bacillota; class Syntrophomonadia; order Syntrophomonadales; family Syntrophomonadaceae; genus Syntrophomonas_B; species Syntrophomonas_B zehnderi. The sequence continues at coordinate 75,119 of NZ_CGIH01000053.1, read as the reverse complement.
CGGTATCGTGAATAACGTAGGCGACATTGCGGGTATGATTTACGGCTCTTTTGGCGATTCTGTCACAGTTGAATACTGCTATGCCATAGGTGAAGTCAGCGGAGATAATTGCATCGGAGGTTTGGTTGGTGGAAGTACCGGTACCATTAAAAACTGTGCTACACTAAACGCAAAAGTAATCGCAAACTCGTTTTCAGGGCGCATTGTTGGTGCATATTCCGGCCCTCACCCCGCCGACAATGTGGCTTTTATCGGTATGGTCGGCGGCGGCAGTGATCCCGCAAAGGACGGTGCAGACATGACCGCCGCTGAAATCAAAGCGGATGGCACCATCGGCGGCCGCTTCACAGCAGCTAACGGTTGGACTGTTGAAAACGGCAAGCTGCCCGGCTTCGGCGCGGCGGTGGATATGCCGGATTATATCACAGGCGGCAGTGACCATAACTTCCCCGGAGCGGGTACGGCTGCCGAGCCTTTCCTCATCGATACAGCGGAGAAGCTTGCCAAGTTAGCGGAATTGGTAAATGTGGGGGATGCAGGTACTCCACCGATTAGCTACAACATTAAGTACTACAAGCTAACCGCCGATATAGACCTTTCCGACTACGGCGCATCCAACACCGACTTTAACGGCGGCAAGGGCTGGATTCCAATTGGTACAACTGGTAAGCCGTTTGAAGGCAACTTTGACGGCAGCGGTAAAACCATCACCGGGCTGTACATCAATGATGATGACCTCTCTGCCGCCGGATTGTTCGGATACGTTGACGGCGGTACGATTGAAAAGCTTTCGGTTAGTGGCGTAGTCCGTGGGAAAAACTATGTTGGTGGTCTGGTCGGATATCTGATTTATGGCGGCACCACCCAAAGCTGCTATTCCACAGTAAATGTTACCTCCATCGCCCCGAGCAGCTCTGTGGGCGGCCTGATCGGCGCAATGATGAATGATAGTGCATGCATATCCTCCTATGCCGCCGGCTCAGTCAGCGGAAATATCTCAGGAGGTATAGCCGGTCAATCACGCGGAACAATTAAAAACTGTGCAGCGCTGAATCCGCATATAGGAGAAACAGGATATATCGGGCGTATTGTTGGCGCTGCTTCTAATATCACCTTTGCCGACAATGTGGCGTTTGATGGGATGGTCTGCACGCCCGATGGACTAAGTTATTATAACGGCACGGATGTAACTGCCGATGCCTTGCAGACGGCAAGCGGCTTTCCGTCCGCATTGACCACCGCGCCGTGGACATATGAACCCGGCAAGCTGCCCGGACTGTTCGGCAAGACGGAGCCGATGCCCGCGCATATCACCGCCAAGCTGACGAGCTACTTTGCAGGCGGCGACGGCTCACAGAACGACCCCTACCAAATCACGACCGCCGCCCAGCTTGCCAAGCTGGCGGAGTTGGTGGGCAGCGAGGATGAGGCCACACGCAATGCGTACAACAGCAAGCACTACAAGCTGATGAACAACCTCGACCTTTCCGGCTACGGCGCTTCCAACACCGGCTTTAACGGCGGTAAGGGTTGGGTGCCGATTGGGACAAAGACAAATAAATTTCTAGGCCACTTTGATGGTAATCATAAGACGATCACGGGGCTGTATATAAATGACGAAGACTTGGAAAGCGCCGGCTTATTGGGAAACATCGAAGGCGGCAGTGTGAAAAAGCTGCGCTTAACCGGCGTGAATATTGTTGGATTTTCTTCTGTGGGCGGCATAGCGGGAACAATAAAAAATGCTGTTATCGAGGTCTGCGCCGTCAGCGGTTCAATTCATGGCACTGCATCCGGAGGTGCGTATGTAGGCGGTGTTGTTGGCATGATTGGCGCAAATGGGAAGGTGGAAAATTGCTATTCCACCGGCGGTGTAAGCGGTAACCCCGGTAGCGGAAATATTGGCGGTATCGCGGGTTGTTTGGCTTCTGGCACTTCAAGCGTGCAAAACTGTTACTCCACCGCCGAGGTGAAAGGAGGCTCTTGCGTTGCCGGCATTGCGGGTGCTACTTGGTCCTATGACTCAGTCATTAAGAATTGCGCCGCGTTAAATCCCGCTATTCTCAGTGAGAACGGAGCAAATAATGGTCGCGTGGTAGGACGCGACATAGTCCCTTACCCCGGCAAATTAGCAGGCAACCGTGCTTTTAGCGGCATGATTGGCGGCGGCAGTTACAAAACCGCAGACGGAACGGACGGCGCAGATATGACCGCCGAGCAAATTAATACCGCAGAGTTTTGGTACACAGATGCGGTAGCTATAACGCTGACCGGCAAGGGCAATTTCAAAGGTGAAAAAACTGGTGTGACCTACATCATCAATAAAAAAACACCTGCGGCGGCTGATTTGACCTATGATCTTACCGCCAAGACCTATAACGGCCTGGCTCAACCGCTCAGTGTGATCGCTAAAACGGCAGGGCTCGGCACGATCACGGTCAAATATGACGGAGGCGCCACAGCGCCGAAGGATGCCAAAACCTACGCCGTCACGGTGAGCATCGCGGAGGGCACAAACTATGCCTCAACAACCGCAGATATTTCCTTGGGCAATTACATCATCGATAAGGCGGCGCTAACGATTATTGGCTGCACCATCGCGGTGAAAACCTATGACGGCACAAAGGATGCTTCCGTGATCGGCGTATCATTCGCTGGCGTGCAAAACGGCGAGGGCTTCACGGCAGTCACGGATTACACCGTCACCAACGCACAGTTTGACAGCGCGGATGCAGGCGCCAACAAGACTATAACCGGCACCGTTTCGCTCACCAGTACGGCGAGAGCCAATAACTACTCCTTGGCAAACGGCAGCCTGTCCGTACATGGGCAGACAATTGGCAAGGCTGCTGCGCCTGCTGTACCAAATATCAGCAAAAACGTGATTTATGATGACACTGCCAATCAGACGGCAGATGTTGCCGAAAAGGTAACCTCTTACAAGAGAACCGGAGATACCCTGGCTTATCTGGTTGGCACTGTGGGCGGCACGAACCCCGGCATCATTCTAAACCCGTCTGTAAATAGTGCAGGTATGCTGACATTCACCTGCAAAGGAGGCACCGTTGGTAATATGGCAACCATCCCGGTTACGGTGAGCGGCTTTGGCAACTACAACGACATCACCGTAAATGTCTCGGTGACACTGACGGACAAAATCCCGGTTACCGTGAACCTGTCAGTTCCCGGCAAGACCTATGACGGCAGTGCGGCAACCGCAGCGGCGAGCGCACCCGGCATTCCGTCCGGCGATTTCACCTACACTTGGATGGATGGCAACGGTACTGCCCTTAACCCGAACGCAGCGCCCAAGAACGCAGGCATTTATCGGGTCAAAGCGGTAATTTCGGGCGATTCCGCCAAGACCTACGCCGGTGAAATGATTGTGAACTTCGCCATTGATAAGGCGAACATTATTATAAGAGCGAATAGTAAAAGCGCTTATGTGGGCGATGCGGCTCCTGTGTTCGGGGCATCAGACTACACTGTTGTCGGCCTTGCTGCTGGCGAAACGCTGAAAACCGCGCCCACTCTGGCTTATGCCACCACGCCGAATATGAGACAAACCGGGACATACGCAATTAACGCCTCTGGCGCGGCTGTGCCTGACGGCGGCAACTACAATGAGATTATCTATGTACCGGGCACATTAACCATTAGCGCCAAGTCTTCCGGCGGCGGTGGCGGAGGCAGTGGCGGTACGTCCTCTGGCGGCGACACGACCGCAACAACTCCCGAAAAGAAGCCTGACCAGCCGGTAACGGCAACGGCTTCCATCACGGCGGCCGCGGGACAAAACGGCGCAGCCAGCGCATCAATCCCCGACAAGACGGTGACCGATGCCATCACCAAGGCACAGACCGATGCAAAGGCACAGGGAAAGACAGTCAATGGCATTGCTGTGGCACTGAATGTCACTCTGCCGCAGGGAACAACTTCCTTTACAGCAACCCTGTCCCGCAACTCGCTGAACAGCCTTGTGAGCGCAGGGGTATCCAGCCTTACACTCGCTGGTTCTCCGGTAGACGTGAGTTTTGACTTGAAGGCATTACAGGAAATCCAGAAGCAAAGCAGCGGTGATATCAGCATCACCATCGCCCCGGCGACAGGGCTCTCTAAAGAGGCAAAGGCCCTTCTCGGAAACAGGCCGGTTTATAGCATCACCATCAGCTATGTCAAGGACGGCAAAAACTTCAACATACCCAGCCTCGGCAGCGGAACAGCCACCCTTTCCATCCCCTATACACCGGGCAAGAATGAGGCTGTTGGTTACCTTTTTGGCGTGTATGTGGACGCAAAAGGCAAAGCACAGCGTATCTCTGGCTCGGCCTATGACGTAAACAGCAGGAGCCTACTGATCCCTACCGGCCACTTCTCGGTGTATGGCGTAGGCTACACAGCTCCAATAGCCAAGTTTACTGACATCGGCAACCATTGGGGCAAGGAAGCTATTGACTATGTTGTCGGAAGGGGCCTTCTCTCCGGCACCTCTGAAACCACCTTTGCACCTAACACCGCCATGACGAGGGGAATGCTGGTGACGGCTCTCGGCAGATTGGCAGGCGTGGATGTGAAGGCGTACTCCATCAACAGCTTTACGGATGTGAAAGCGGACAGTGCGTTCTGCCCCTACATCGAGTGGGCATATAGCAAGGGCATAGTGCAGGGCACAGGGAACGGTAAATTTGAACCTGACCGCGCCATCACCCGTGAGGAAATTGCGATGATCTTCGCAAATTATGCTAAGTCCACCGGCTACAAGCTGCCTGTAACCCGTGAAGCAACCGCCTATGCGGATGCTTCCAGCATCCGCAGCGTTTACAAAACAGCAGTCACAGCCATGCAGCAGGCTGGCATCATGATGGGTGGTACGGACAACAGGTTCAATCCAAAATCTAATGCAACCCGTGCGGAGGTTTCCTCCATGCTCCACCGCTACATCAGGCTGACCATCGATCCAGCCACAGCGCAGGGCTGGGCAAAGAATGATGCCGGACAATATCTGTATTATAATGACGGCAAGCATCTCACCGACTGGCAGACCATCGATGGTGTGAAGTATTTCTTTGAAACCTCTGGCGCACTGAAAACCGGCTGGGTTAAGGACGGCGATAACTGGAGGTATTACTCTGGCAACAAGGCCAGCCTGGGCTGGTTGGACACCAGCAATAAACGCTATTATTTCACCAAGGACGGTATGGTATCCGGCAAGTGGCTGGAACTTGATGGTAAATGGTATTACTTCTACGCCGATGGCTCTCTTGCCAGGAATACCAAGGTTGATGGTTATGAGGTGGATAAAAACGGCGTAAGAAAGACGAAGTAGTTTCTATAAAATTAAAATAAAGAGCCATAAACCCGGTGACAACCGGAGGCATAAAGTCACAGAGTCTAAGGCGTCTTATAAAACGCAGCGATAGCCTGGTTGCCAAAAACATACGGAGTCTGCCCTCAATATACACCGTGGGCAGACTCCTTGTATATCTATCGGTTTTTGTCATAAGAACTGGATATCGGGATACTATTATAGTGCCATTCTTAGTTTATCCCTCGTAAAATACCGTTCTATTTATTTCGCTGTTCTTGGCAGGGCATTCACCCCACTCGGTCATATCATTGTATTTTTAATTATAATTACCAGCCACAAGAACCGTCAGGCTGTGTAAAAAGTCCATTTCGATATTGTTATACCCATTATTGAATAATATAAACAAGGCGATCTACCGGGTGAGTTGCATACATATACGGTCTATAAACATTTTTCACACAGTTTGACGTCCCCTTGGCTGTTCTATTTAGCTAGTAGACCGGCTAAAATAAAATCAACGTAGGATGCAGCGATTGCGTTAATGCTATCCGGTCCTTCCGGTTCGTACCAGTTGCCCACCCAGTTACACATTCCGCCGATGCCACGAACTACCTGTTTGCTGTTTATTGGTCGAAATATGCCCTGGCTGACTGCCATATCAACGTATTCACGAATAAAGGATTCATAATTTTTCAGCATACTGCTTACCTCTCGACGGCGTGACAGGGACAGATGCGCTGCCTCCCGCAGGTAAGTTTCCGCACTATCACGATCAGTATCAAATTGCATAACATGGTTTTCAAACATTTTGGCTATCTTGTCTACCAGATCCAGATCGGATTCAGCAATCGCACGGGCTTGCGCAGTTATTTTCTTTATCTGGCAGATACATATTTCAAAAAGGATATCTTCTTTGGCTTCAAAATAATAATATACGGCTGGCTTGGTTATGCCTATTTCCTTGGTTATCTCATCCAGGCTAACAGAAGTATAGCCTTTTTCGCGAAATAACCTGGCAGCTACGGCCAGTATTTCAGTCCTTCTATCGATAGCGATTCCCCTCCTTTTAGTAAAATTCCCCGAATTGGCAGCCTAAGTTTAATCCATAATACCATTCCAATGACTATACCCCTGGTCGACCCCAAAGTTTTGTATGCGATATATTACATTAGGAAAATTAAGAGGTAGACCATAGCAATAAAAACAGACACCAGCATTAACGGGAAAGCTATTTTCATATAGTATAGGAAAGATATATGATGCCCTTCCCGGGCTGCTATACCTGATACGATTACATTGGCTGAGGCCCCTATAATTGTACCGTTGCCCCCCAGACAGGCTCCGAGTGACAAAGCCCACCATAAAGGAGCTATATTCATATGTCCTATCTGCCCCATTTCAGTTATCAGGGGTATAAAAGTTGCTACAAAAGGTATGTTGTCAATAAAGGCAGAGGCTATGGCCGAAAACCAGATAATAAAAATAGCTGATAGAGTAACATTCCCCTGGGTAATTTTTACTGCCTCACGGGCCATGCTTTCTATGATCCCGACTTTCTCCAGCCCGCCTACCAAAATGAAAAGGCCCACGAAGAAGAACAGAGTAGCCCATTCCACGCTAAGTAATGCTTCTTCCGGATCTTCACGGGTGATGAGCATAAGAACCGCAGCACCGGTTATGGCGATAGTAGCTGATTCCAGGTGCAGATACTGATGGGTAATAAATCCCAGAATGACTAAAGCTATTACAGTCAGCGATTTTTTCAGCAATACCTGATCTTTGATAGCCAGCGCAGGATCCATGGCCATTAATTTTAGTTTATTCTCTTCAGTGGTAATGAGTTTCTTTTTGTAAATAAGTTTCAAAAGCAGCAGGGTAACGATGAATATCACTATTACAACCGGGGTTAAATTAATAATAAAATCCATAAACCCCAGACCGGTAGCACTGCCAATCATAATATTAGGGGGGTCACCGATAAGGGTGGCGGTTCCTCCTATATTGGATGACATTATTTCGGCTACGAATATTGGAACCGGATTAATCTCCAGGGCAGCGCAAATGGAAATCGTTACCGGAACCACCAACAAAACAGTGGTAACATTATCAAGCAACGCTGAAGCCACGGCCGTAAATATGCTCAAGGCAATCATTATCTTAACCGGGTCGCCGCCGGTAGAATGTGCGGCTTTAATAGCTATATACTCGAAAACGCCGCTCTTGCGAGTAATGCCTACGATAACCATCATCCCGAAGAGCAGTCCAATAGTATTAAAATCTATATATTGTACCGCTTCATGCTGAGTTATAATTCCCAGTAAAATTAGCAGGGCAGCACCAAAAAGCGCAATTACGGTACGGTGGATTTTCTCGGAAATAATAATGGCATAGACTATTAAAAAAAGAACCCCGGTAAATACTATTTGCCATTCCATCTGTTTCACTCCTCATCATGATGTAAAGCAATACCAACCAGATTGGACCGGTTATGCTAAATTGGATATTGATGTTGTTAAAAAAATGTCCATTTTTATGAAATTAAATTAGTTTACTATCATAGCGGAGGTAATGAAACACAAAACAAGCAATTAATTTTTTATGATTCCAGAAAAGCCACGCTTGCATTCTATTATTAATCCAGCGGACATAACCGCAGAACTATACCTGGCGATTTTAAAATATGATTTTCGTGTCATTAGCATAAACGGATAACAGGAAATAATCCTGGAAACTAATTTTCTTTAGCTTCCAGGATATTGCATGATTAAATCTACTCCAATTCCATTATTACTTCGCCTTCGGCTATTTGCTGGCCTATTTTCACTTTTATCTCTTTTACGATTCCACTTGTAGGTGCGTAAATCGGATTTTCCATTTTCATGGCTTCCAAAATTATAACCTCATCATCTTCGGCAACATTCTTTCCAACCTCTGTTAAAATCTCCAATACTTTACCTGCCATGGGGCTTTCGATTACTGCCATGGTATATTCCTCCTTAATTAATTAGTCTTTTTACCTTATTATAGCATTAATACATTCGCTAAAGACTTGACATCACTTAATATTCTATAGTTCTGCTTCTTAATGGATAAAACGGTTACAATGACTTTTAACTTTTTTCTGGAATTAATAATTGAGTTTGTGTAATAGTTTTTTATTATTCCGCCATAATTTTCAAATAACAGCTGAAATATCTAAGCCTAATCACCTCTCGATGTGCATGTTAAGTTCTCAAGTTGCCGCCTTTGAGTTTTATTTTATATGAGCTCGCAATCCCATTATATCGTTTAGTTTAGCCATTAATAGCAACGTGATAAACATTATTATCCAGCCTCGTAATCGTTGAATTATAAGTGGTTCAAAATTATAATGTAATTGATCACATATTACGACATTATTTTATTTTATTTTTCCTTATTTTTATTTTTATGATATACTTAACAGTAAGTAAATTCATTGTATTTGTCAACATTTTTTTAAAATGGCATCTGAGTAAATGCATGAGGTCATTTGTTTAATCTTATATATTTATTCAAATAATTCTCAAATAACCAGCCATAACTATACTATTTAAAAAACAAGTTCTCCAAACCTGAAAAATCTTTTTTGACTAAGGTAGTTTGCCTCTCGCCAAATGTTGACAAGTATTTTGAAAGAAGGTGATATGTTAATATTTTCTTGCATCCTTTTTGTATTATTAGATTAATAAAGGAGTGTGGCTTTTAATGGAAAAGATTTGGATGAAGCACTGGCCCCCGGATTTGCCCAAAGAGGTAGAATTTAGTGAAGGAAAACTGCCCATATTTGAATATCTTAGAATTCATGCCAAACGTACTCCAGAAAAACCTGCGATCATTAATTACGGCAGGGAAATCAGCTATAGGGAGCTGGATGAATCATCTGATAAGTTTGCGAATTATTTGCTGGAAATCGGCCTTAAAAAAGGCGACCGGGTTGGATTGTTCCTGGGCAACAGCCCGCAATATATAATCGCTCATTTTGGCATTATGAAAATGGGCGGAATCGTTTGCCCCTGTTCCCCGCTTTTTAAGGAAATGGAACTCAGCTATGAAGTAAACGATGCGGGTATGAAATGTCTGGTAACGCTGGATATATTTATGCCTATAGTAAGCAAAGTTTTAAAAGATATGCCCACCCTAGTAAGCGTAGTAACCACTAACTTTAACGACTATTTGCCTGCTGAACCAACCCTGCCATTGGTTGACTATATGAAAGTTCCCAAACAAAACGTTCCGGGAACAAAAGATTTCGTAGAAATCATGCAGACTCAAAATAGAGAGCCTATTCCTATGGTTGACATCGATATCGAAAACGATATCGCCTTGTTTGAATATACCGGCGGTACCTCAGGACTTCCCAAAGGTGCCATGCTGACTCATTACGCTCATTTGTTTAAACCAACCGCAGCCTGCATGATCATGGGAATTAACAAGGACAGCCGGGTTCTTACCACCATGCCCTATTTCAATATTGCAGGCATGCTATTTCTGGTCGGCCCGGTATTACGTGGAGCCACCAATGTACTCCTGACCCAATTTGACCCGCTGGCCGTACTTCAGGCGGTTGACAAATACAAGGTCACCGAATGGTATAGTGCCGTACCGATGAATCTGGCCGTAATGTCACACCCGGATCTCGCCAAGTATGATCTGAAGAGCCTTAAACTAAATATGACCACATCTTTTGTGGTAGCCTTGGACGAAAAAATATCCAAGCAATGGTATGATTTGACAAATGGATGCTTGCTTTTGGAAGGCGCATACGGCCTTAGTGAAACCCATACCCTGGACACCTTCTGCCCGCATCAAAAAGTCAAATATGGCAGTATGGGAATTCCCGGTTTTGAAGAAGAATTTAAAATTGTTGACTTTGATGATAGAACCAGGGAACTCCCCATTGGCGAAGAAGGCGAAATTGCCCTGCGCAATCCTGGTTGCATGAAAGGCTACTGGAATAAACCTGAACAAACCGCCGACACCCTTATCGATGGATTTGTTTTCACCGGAGACGTAGGCAAATTTGATGAAGACGGCTATCTTTACTGGTTGGGAAGACGCAAGGAAATGATTAAGGTATCTGGCTTCTCGGTATTCCCGGAAGAAGTTGAAGCCTACATTAATCAACATCCAGCCGTACTAGAAAACGCTGTTATCCCCATTCCGGATCCCAAAAAAGGTGAAGTCATTAAAACCTTTATCGTTACCAAACCTGAATATAAGGATAAAGTTACCGGTGATGAGATAATTAAATGGGCTAAGGAAAATATGTCATCTCACAAGGTACCGGTCTACGTTGAATTCAGAGATGAGCTTCCCAAACAAGGCGTTAAACTTTTACGCAGGATATTAAGAGATGAAGAAGAGGCTAAAGGCTAAGTCTCTCAACTTAAGACTTTAACTTACAGATAACCCTCACCCAGGTTATGTACCTGGGTGAGGGTAATTTATTTTTAAAACCTAAACCTAGTAATAAATAATTATGCTTCCTTCCGTATATCCTAGATATAAAAAGCGAAAAGAGATTGCCTTAGCTGATATTTCACTAAAAGGGAGGAATCTTATGCGGATTAGTGATCCCAATAAGTTGGTCGGTAAGATCATGAAAGTAAACCCCGGTCAGGACATGACTGAAGTTATTATTGATGTGGGCGATCAAGCCGTTACTGCTACGATAACGACTGGTGCTGCCCACGCTATGAATCTCCATAATGGCGATGAAGTTTTTGCCATGTTTAACTCCACTTCAGTCAGCCTAATCAAAGATACCAAAGAACCCAGACGCGATTATGGCTTTTAAGCGCAAACCCTTTCCGTGGATTTGTCCTGGAAAGGGTTTATTTGTTTTTCACAGGTGAGATTGACGATAGTTAAATAAAGCAATATTGAAAATAATTAGTTAATAGTATAAAATTTTATAAGAATAATATGGGGAGAAAAAGATGAAGAAAGAATACGTCTGGTTTTTAATTTTAGTCTTGGCAGCAGCTGTCCTTACCGGTTCCACCCTGGGTATAGTAACTAATTTTAGCCATATTGTCCAATACCATAAACCCAGTATAAAGGAGCAGAACCCAGAAGTGCAGAGTTTAGAAAACCAGATTAACGAGAAACCTGCTCAGGATTTATCGCCCTTGCATGATGAGCCAATGAATGTAGCTAGCCCTGGAGGCATAGCTGTAGTAACACCTGACGAAACGATAGTCTTGTCTGTGTCAGAGTCGGAAAAAGCTGCTATCACTGCGATGTTGAATTCGGTTCAACCCAGTCACAGTCCTGATTTTGATACTAATTTAAAGCACTTTCAAGAGAAAAATTATTTGCCCGCTACTGGAATAGTCGATTTACAAACCCTGCAAACACTTATTAACCAAGCAACTATTCAAAGAGCCGCACAGCATCTGCACAACTAAATAAAGCATCAGGCCTTGCGGTTCTATAACTTTTTTTTCTAATCTCACCAGCCATCCTGCTTTTTCCGTTTTTTGCAACTTGTAAATATATGCCACATAAGCCTTAACTTTGTCTTCAGGTTCCGGTACGTAATTAACCTGCCTATAAGTAGATATCCTGAATCATCGATGGCTGCTCAAAAGAAAAGCCAACGGTTTTTATTTTACTGTAATCGCATCAACAGCCAAAATGGTGGCTTGACTGCGGATTCCTGTCATTTTAGTTTAGTATAGGCGACATGGACTCCAGGTCAAGACGAAACTATGAGGAGGTGATGGTAAGGAGTAAGATTTTTCGATATCATTGGGTAAAAAAACAACATAAGGGGGGTTAATTTTTAATGGAAATTAACAAAGTTGCTGTATTAGGCGCCGGCACGATGGGAATGGGTATAGCCTGGACATTTGCCGGAGCAGGGAAAAAGGTGGTCCTCTACGATATTAAAAAAGAATTTGCCGACAAAGCGATTGAAAGAATCGGCAAAGGACTGGCCAAAGCTGAGGAAAAAGGCCAAGTTCCCGCAGGTGCAAAAGATTTCGTCGTGGCTAATATCATTGCAACCGGTACCCTAGAAGATATTGTAGACGTAGATTACGTAGTGGAAAGCGTTTTTGAGAACATGGATGTCAAGAAAGACCTGTATGCCAAATTGGATGCCTTGCTCCCTGCCGCAACCATCATTGCTACTAATACTTCCTCACTCTCGATCACAGAAATTGCGGCTATCACCAAACGTCCTGACAAGGTAGTAGGCATGCATTTCTTTAATCCGGCAAATGTAATGGCATTGATAGAAGTTATTCCAGCTATTCAGACTTCAGAAGAAACAGTTGATATAACGTTGGAGCTTAGCAAAGCCATAGGCAAGAAACCGATTAAGGTTAAGGAAGGCCCTGGCTTTGTAGTCAACCGCATTTTGATTCCCGGCATGAACGAAGCGGCTTTCATTTTGTATGAAGGTCTGGCAACTGTGGAAGATATTGATAAGGCCATGAAATTAGGAGCCGGCTGGCCTATGGGGCCTTTCACACTATGTGATCTAGTCGGCGTAGATATTGCCCTGGAGGTATGCAATACCCTCTACAACGAATCAGGGGATTCTAAATACCGCCCTGCTCCGATTCTAAAACAGATGGTACGGGCCGGTTACCTGGGAAGAAAAACCGGACGCGGTTTCTATGATTATAGCGCCAAATAACTCATTTATTTTCTTAGACTAATAAACAATTATAAGATTTAAACCGGTGAACCAAAGCCTGATTAACCACTCAATTAATCATGAGTTTCGCTCATCGGTTTGTAAGCAGTTTTATAGTTGGATAAAAAAAGATTTTATATAGACACAGATCACGCGGCTACCTGATCGAATTTCATGTCAGTAGTGCCTGAAGGTGCTACACACAAATTAACACATAAGAGAGCACCAGCAGTCCCCGAAGGGGGTTGCCTAAATTGCGACCGGCAATTTGCAGGGAACGACCTCTAGTCGTTCCGTATCACGCAACCATTTTCAGGGCGGTTGTGAATTTTATCACTTAAATTGAACGATGACCCTGGGGGTTAATAAGCAGAATCGAAATACGTAAGCAATAACCCTGTAGCTGGCCCATATTACTTTATGTGTTGTGGGCCAGTTTATATTGACAATTTGGCCGGACTAAGACCCGGTTTTAAATAATAGCCTTCATTATCCTGAATTAGATATCCCTGTTCCTTCAGGTAGCGCAGGTGAACTAATATCATAACCTGTTCATATATATAGAAAACGGCTGCCGGTTGGGGTGCCCGCTGGTAGACAGGATAATGGCGAGCTAATTCCGCTAAACTATGGTAACCCCGGTAGAGCAAATCGACGATGCGCCGTTGGCGGGCAAAGATAATATCACGGTATGCTTTAAGCCGTTTCGTAATATTTTCGGTTACAAGGGCCGCACCGTGACCGCTGATAAAGTAATCCGGCTTTAAATCCGCCAAACGATCGATCGATTGTAAGAATTGGGGAATCGAAGAATCTAGATTGGCATACCAGGGTCCAAAATTAGAAAATTCGATATCGGCTGAGAAAATAAAGCCTTGCTCTGGAAATATGAATCCACAATGACCCGGAGAATGTCCTGGCAAATGAAGCACTTCAAAATAGGTGGTACCTAGATTAATAACCTGGTTAGCATTTATGTATTGGTCGATGCGTGTAGTTTGATACTGCACCTCTTTAAGGTAGAGTTCTTGTAATCGAGAATCCTGGTTTAGGGTAGTCATGCCGAAGGCCTCCAGGTACTTTTCCTTGGATTGGGCAATAGCCGCATCCTCAGGATGCATCATGATCTTACTGCGGGGGAATTGCTGATTGTATAAATAGTGGTCGATGTGACCGTGAGAATTTATAATAAGATCTATCCTTTGTTGGCGTAAATGAGCTAAATCAGCCTGATCAGGGCTATTGTCGATCAGACAGTTTATGTCATCTTGTATCCACAGACAGTTGCAGCGCGGAAATAAAAAACTCTGAAAATCGACCAGGGTTATATGCCGGTCTATCGTTTTTAACAATTATAATTCGCCCCCTGTTGCTCCGTTTTAATCCGCCACTCAATATGTTGAACCCTAAGGAGGCACCTCCTTAGGAGGGCGTCAATTTCGTTTTTTATGTATTCCCATCTCCCCCGGTTGAGTGGCGGGAAGTGTCTAAATGATTTTTATTCCCATGTATATGTCCTTTTCCGTTCAAGTGGCCAATATCTATACTAACAATCATGGCCGCAGGCCACAACCACCTAGGAAAATAACTGAGTTAAACAGATTGGGAAGCTTTGCTTCCCACCGGAAGCTAAAGCTTCCGCTACTTCGGAGCGACCAAAGGTCGCCTCACAAATTGCCGATTCTTTTGAGCATTTACGACTAATAGCGTTTTATTAATTAAAAATAATCCCCTGCGGGGACTACTGATATGAACTTCGTTCATAATTAAGGTTGCACCCTACGGGCACTACTGATATGAACTTCGTTCATAATTAAGGTTGCCGTGTAAATCTGTCTTATCTGTGTTATCTGTGTCTATTAATTAAAACCGCTAAATCTGCGGAAATCCGCGTGATCCGCGTCTATTTTCTTATTAGACTACAAGACTTTAGTAAGACCGGAATAGATTCGGCCATGCGAGGTGTCTACAGTTATTAGCATTCTATCCTGAAGGATATTAGTTGCATCCTGAGCGCCAACGATCACCGGAATACCCAAGGTCAGTCCCATAATGGCCGCGTCTGATGTCAGCCCTCCCGCTTCGGCAATCAGGGCCTGTACCTTTTCCAGATAAGGTGAAAATGCTGCATTGGCAGCCTTGCATACTAAAATGTCCCCTGTCTTGATACGTTCTAAATCTTCGTCCTTTTGGATTACACGCACATGTCCATTTACTGGCTTAGTGCCTATCCCCATCCCCTGCAGCAGTATTTTGCCAACCACATGTACCTTAATCAGATTAGTACCGCCGGAAAAACCAGAAGGACTTCCGCCGGTCAACACCACCATGTCGCCGCAGTTGATATATTTTTTTTCCAGGCATACCGCCAGAGCTTCATCAAGTATTTCATCTGTTCCCTGGGTTTCTCGGGTTAGTATGGGGTTTACCCCCCACACCAAGGCTAATTTCTTTAATATTCTAGGATTAGGGGTCACGGCCAGTATGGCTGCTTCCGGGCGGTACTTGGCTACCATTCGGGCAGTAGTACCGGTGGTAGTGGCGGTTATAATAGCTGATATGCCTAGATTGCTAGCCGTAGTACAGGTGGCATAGCTTATCGCATCGGTAATCGACTGGGTTCCCTGCATACGTTTTTTCCTGAGCATATCCTTATAGGGCAGGACTTCTTCAGCTCGTTTGGCAATCCGGGCCATGGTTTCCACCGCCTCTACCGGATACTTCCCGGCCGCGCTTTCCCCGGACAGCATAATTGCGTCAGCTCCGTCAAATATTGCGTTGGCCACATCAGAGACTTCGGCCCGGGTTGGCCGTGGGTTAACCATCATGGAATCCAACATTTGGGTGGCGATAATAACTACTTTACCGGTATCATTACAAATATTAATGATATTTTTTTGTGCCAGGGGAACCTCTTCAGCTGGAATTTCTACTCCTAAATCACCCCGGGCAACCATAACTCCATCCGCTACTTTTATAATATCTTCAAGGTTGTCCACACCGCCCTGACTTTCAATCTTCGCAATAATATCAATATCCGCCTGTTGCTTTTCCAGTATGCGCCTGATTTCCAGCACGTCCTCAGCCGTTCTGACAAAAGATGCCGCAATAAAATCGAGCTCCTCCTCAATAGCAAAATGGATATCATCGATGTCCTTAGGATTGAGAAAAGGCATATTTATCCTTACTCCCGGTACATTAATCCCCTTCCTCTCACCGATCTCTCCCCCATTAACAACTGAACAGATAATATCGGTGGAGGTGGTTTCTTCCACCAGCAGATTAATCAGGCCATCGGCAATCAATATAGTACTGCCTTTTTCTACTTCTCTGGCCATATTAGGGTAGCTAACTTGCACTTCCTGGTTGTTTCCTAGTATCTCCCGGGTAGTTAGGGTAAAACGCTGACCGGCCTGTAAAGTAATCGTAGGCGACTTAAGCTTGCCGGTTCGTATCTCGGGCCCTTTGGTATCCAGCATAAGGGCTACCGGCTGATCAAGCTCAGCGGCTACCCGCCGCACCAGATCGATGCGTTTTTTATGTTCTGCATGGGTTCCATGAGAGAAGTTAAGCCGGGCCACATTCATGCCGTTTAAGATCATATTTCTAATCTTGTCGCCATCCTCGCTGGCAGGGCCTATCGTACAAATAATTTTAGTCTTACGCATAAAACACCTCTATTTAAATTGAGAGTATTCGAACCAGTTCGAACATTCCCAGCTCCAAAGTTCGTTTGCCATTAACTATTTCCTGCAGGGGTATGGAAAACATCCTGTTTCCATCGCAAGCTACCATAAGGTTGCGCTTATTAGCTTCAATCAAGTCTACCGCGGCCTTGCCCATCTGGGAAGCTAAGATGCGATCCTGGGCGGTTGGGGTTCCGCCACGTTGAATATGACCCAAAATGCTAACCCGGGTATCATGTCCTGTCTTGCTTTCAATGATATCCCTAAGCTGCATGGTAGAATATACACCTTCAGCCACAATAATAATGCTATGGATTTTACCGCGTTCTATCCCTTTATTAATCTTTTCTATGATTTGATCCAGATCCGGGGCAATTTCCGGAATCAAGATGGATTCCGCACCCCCGGCGACACCTGCCGCCAGGGCAATTTCCCCACAGGCTCTGCCCATTACTTCAATAATAAAATTACGCCCATGGCTGCTGGCGGTATCACGGATGCGGTTGATAGCTTCCAACACAACATTAACCGAAGTGTCAAAACCGATGGAACGCGTATATACCACATCATTATCAATAGAAGCAGGTATGCCAATAACATTAATTCCGAGTTTGGAAAGTTCATAACCACCTTTTAAGCTACCATTGCCGCCAATGACAACCAAATTCTCAATGTTCCAGGAATGCAAGGTATCTCGTGCCTTTTCAAGACCTACTACGGATTTGAAATCTTCGGAACGGGACGTTCTTAGCACGGTGCCTCCCCGCTGAATAATATCCGCAACTGAGCCGGCATACATACGTTTCAGATCCCCATTTATCAGACCCTCAAAGCCTTGATGAACACCGTAAGCTTCCATGTTTTTATAGATGGCCGTGCGGACTACGGCTCGAATAGCGGCATTCATGCCCGAAGCATCACCGCCGCTGGTCAGAACTGCCAGCCTGCGCAGTGCATTCACCCCCATTTTTAGGCTCCACTAGCCTTTTATATCATCACCCCCGCTCAAAACGGTGCCGTAGCGGTGAGCGATTTCGGCATTACCTCTTATTTTTACCGCCGAAGTATGCTCTGTAAATTGAACCAGCAATACCTCTCCCTTATCCAGCTTTTCAGTATGGTGAAATTTGGTGTCCCTTCCCCTCGTCAGACCAATTATAGTCACACCATTTTCCAAAGCTTTAATTACAATATAGTCTTCTCCATAACCATTTTCATTCATGCATTTACCCCCTTAACAATTTAATTATCAGCCAAACCATACATTTGCCTTTCCATAAAGCGCATTAAGCTCCTTTTTCAAATCGATACTGGCAGCTACATTATACTTTTCGGCCATTACTACCACCTTCTTGACCGGTAAATGCAAAATTACATCCATATCGCCGGGATAAGATTGCAAAATCTTAATTAATTTCCTTCTGCTGTCAGCATCGGTTTTTTCATACGGCAGGCGGATGTTAAGCTCCTTAAGCTTGAGGGGCAGGGGAGCGGTCCGCCTAACTGATATTTTCGGCTGTTCATCCCGGCGATCCAGGAATCCTTCTACCAGGATGGCCTGTTCGCTCTCTATCTTGTCTATATTCGCCCGATAAGCTGAGGAGAAAAGCAACATATCTATCTGACCACTTAAATCCTCCAGTTGAAAACTGGCATAGGGATCTCCTTTTTTACTGATTCTCTTGTTTACATTGCTGGATAACCCTGCTACCCGCACATAATCTTCGTAATTGTCTGTCCCAAGTTCAGCCAGCTCTCCGGTTGTAACCAGGGGGATAATATCCCGGTACTGATCCAAGGGGTTTTGAGACACATAAAATCCCAGCACCTCTTTTTCCCGGCTCATTTTCTCACGGTTATCCATTTCCCCTTTAACCCGAATACGGGGTTCTTCAACCAAGGCGGCAGTGTTTCCAAACAGGCTAAGCTGACTGGAATTTTCATTTTGTTTAATCTGGACCGCCAGATCCATACACTCATCCATAATTGACAAAGCTTGTTTTCGACTTATTCCCAAGGAATCAAAACAACCTGCTGCTATGAGGTTTTCCATAACCCGCTTGTTTATCTGCGATAAGTCCACCCGCTGGCAAAAGTCAAACAGCGATTTATAAACACCTGATTTGCGCGCCTTAACAATTGTCTTTACGGCATTAACGCCCACATTTTTAATAGCACCCAACCCAAAACGAATGCCCTCTGAACCTACCGTGAAGTTTTCAAAACTTTCATTAATGTCGGGCGGTAATATTTCTATCCCCATATTTCTGCATTCCTTGATGTAAAAAACGATCCGATCCTGGTGGTCAATTACGCTACTTAAAAAGGCACACATATATTCCTGGGGGAAATGAGTTTTAAGGTAAGCGGTCTGGTAAGTAATCATGGCATAGGCGGCTGAATGGCTTTTGTTAAACCCATAGCCGGCAAAGCTTTCCATAATATCAAAAAGGCGAGTTGCTACATCTTCGCTGATCTGATTTTGGGCGGCCCCGGCAACAAATTTTTCTCGTTGGGCCATTAACTCCTGGACTTTTTTCTTGCCCATGGCCCGGCGCAGTTCATCGGCTTCACCCATGGTGAAATTGGCCAGATCTGAAGCAACCCGCATAACCTGTTCCTGGTATAAAACCACGCCGTAAGTTTCCTGCAGAATATCTTCCAGGCGGGGGTCAATATACTCGATTTTTTGACGCCCATGCTTGCAATTAATAAAGTCATCTACCATCCCGCTACCCAGAGGCCCGGGACGATAAAGGGCAATAATCGCAATCAGGTCTTCAAAACGGCTGGGTTGCATTTCACTTAAAATACGCCGCAGTCCATCACTTTCCAATTGAAATACCCCAATCGTATTTTTGTTCTGTAAAAGCTCGTAAACGGAAGGGTCATCTAAAGGAATTGCATCGATATCCAATTCTATCTGGCGGGTCTTTTTGATAATATCCAGTGCCCGGTCAATCACCGTCAAGGTTCTAAGTCCCAGTATGTCCATCTTTAATAGGCCGATATCCTCAACCGTCTCCTTGGCAAACTGGGTGATTATATGTCCATCGGTTGTCTTTTGTAAAGGCACAATGGAGCTTAATGATTCGCGGCCGATCACCACCCCGGCAGCATGAATGGAGGCATGCCTGGGCATCCCTTCGATAGCCTTGGCCAGGTCGATAATCTTACGGGTTTCATAATTATTCTGATAAATTTGCATCAAATCCGGAGACATCTCCAGGGCACGATCCAGGGTTACCCCCAGCTCAGCCGGTACCAGCTTAGCGATCTTATCAACCTCAGCATAAGGCACATCCAATGCCCTGCCCACATCCCGAATTGCCGCCCGAGCCGCCATCGTTCCAAAAGTAATAATCTGGGCTACCCGGTCGGCCCCATAACGTTCAATAATATAGTTAATTACCCGATCCCTTTTTTCAAAACAAAAATCTATATCGATATCGGGCATACTGACGCGTTCGGGATTTAAAAAACGCTCAAAAAGCAGATCATATTTTAACGGGTCAATGCTGGTTATGCCTAATACGTAAGAGACCAGACTACCGGCTGCCGAACCTCTGCCCGGCCCAACCGGGACACCGTTGCTGCGGGCCCAGTTAACCAAATCCTGCACGATTAAAAAGTATTCTGCAAAACCCATCTGCTTAATAATATCAAGTTCGTAGTCAAGTCTGGCCTGGACATCTGCTGCCGGTGACGGATATTTCTGCTTAAATCTCTGGCGGGTCAAAAAGTCCAGATAACTTTCCGGGTCGTAACCTTCGGGTATGGCAAAATAGGGTAAGTGAAATTCCCCAAAACTAAAATCAAGATTACATTCTGCGGCAATCTTTACGGTATTATCGGCGGCCTGCGGATATGCCGCAAATAACTCCCGCATTTCGGCACCGCTTTTCATATAAAAATGGTTTCCCGGAAAACGCATCCGGTCTTCGTCCGAGACAGTTTTCCCGGTTTGGATGCACAGCAGTACATCATGAATGGCGGCATCCTCCTGGCGCAGATAATGCAAGTCATTCGTTGCTACCAGGGGTATGCCGGTCTCCAGGCTGATTTGATGCAAACCCTGGCAGACTATTTTCTCTGCCTCCATGCCGTGATCCTGGAGTTCCAGGTAGAAATTACCCTGACCAAAAATCCGTTCGTATTCACAGGCTAACTGCTTGGCAGCATCCATTTTACCGGCAATAATCAACTGGGGAATTTCACCGGCAATACATGCGCTTAAGGCAATCAGCCCCTCATGGTAGCGCTCGAGAAGTTCAAGATCTACCCGCGGTTTATAGTAAAAACCTTCAATGAAAGCACGGCTGACTAATTCTAGCAGGTTTTTATAGCCTACTTCATTTTTGCATAGCAAAATCAGGTGATATTGATTGTCATCCAGGTGGGCTTCCTTATCCAGGCGGCTACGCTTTGCTACATAAACCTCACAACCTATAATCGGCTTTATTCCTTGCTTTTTGGCTTCCCGATAAAAATCAATTACACCGTATAAAACCCCGTGGTCAGTAATCGCTACAGCCGACATTCCCAATTCTGCCGCCCGCCCGACCAACTCTTTTACCCGACAGGCACCATCCAGAAGGCTGTATTCCGAATGATTATGTAAGTGCACAAAATCCGTTATCATATGTTATTCTCCCTGGTTATTAGTTAGGAGCTTACAACAAATACGTTATAAGCCCTTTAAATTACACCGCAGCAAGATAAACAGCCTAAGATGAAAACCTGCAAGCTTTTCCTCCGGTTATCTCCATCAGTTGTTGATAGGTGATGGGTAATGCCGTATTGGCTGTGCCTGCTGCCGTATAGACCAAATCATAACGCAAGAGACTTTCATCCAAATAAACCGCCAGCGACCCCGGCAAAGCAAAAGGGCATACTCCCCCGATTGAAAAACCGGTTACCTGCAATACTTCTTCAGGATTTGCCATGCGAACCCTTTGCCCCACTGTATCCTTTATAGCTTTACTGTCCAGTCTGACATCACCGGCTGATACCACCATCAGGTATTCATCATTTTTAGTTTTAAAGAGAATGGACTTTGCGATCTGTCCCGTTTCCAATCCCAGAGCTTGGGCTGCTAACGGTGCCATACTGGTATCTTCCTCCAGTTCAATAATCTTTAGGTCTGGGTATTTTGCGGCCAAATGTTTTCTTACTCTTTCAATTTCCTTCATTTTTTAATCCCCTGCTTTGCCATCAACTTAAATTAATTATAAAGTAAATTAAGATTAATTAAACCCGGCTTATATTAAACCGGGTTTTTTCACGTTATTTAATTGTATCTTTCTCCTTTGGCTGACTGTACCTGACAAAAAAATTAGTCTGTCTGAATCATTTTTGACCCGGGAACTTAAACGATTCTGTTTTTTTTTGATCTTGAATCCTTTTTTTCATAATGCCCCCCACCCTGCCACATTCAGCATTGGTAAGAGACTGCCAGCCTTCTCTTTCTACCTTATCCCATATGCCCATCTCCTGGGCAATCTCCATTTTTAGTATATCCCGCTTCGAAAGCGGTTTGGGGGATTTATTTTTTTTCGGCGGAATTTTAAACACCTCATCCATATTTTTTTTGAACTCAATACCCAAACAAGCGGGAATATTGTTGCTTTGAACCGGCACCCAATATTAAGAGCCCGGCAGCTTCAATTACTATGGATATAATGTCCCATAAGGATGAAGTTTATTAATATATTTATTGGCTGGAGAATCTAGTCAGGCTTTCGCCCATCAATAAATTCATAAAAATCAGCCAGGGTTCCGCTCCAATCAGGGGTCAGTCCGCTTTGACCTTTATTTATTAGCATATCTTCCACCAAAAAAGTGCGCATACCTATTTTCCCTGCCGGCAGGTCTTCATCAACATCATTTCCAACCATTAGGCATTCGGTCGGGGACACACCTATATGTTCAGTAATCTCTTGATAATACTCAGGATGGGGCTTGGTAAAATGCATGTTTTCATATGAAGTTATCAGGTCAAAAGGAAAATGCCCTACCCCAGCCCAATCCATGCGCTGTTTTATAGCTGTCAAAGGGAAAACAGGATTAGTAGCTATAACTACTTTATACCCCTGCGCAAACACCTTGTTCATCATTTCAGGTATGCCCGCAAAAGGTCGACAGAGAATTTTTAAATTGGGAAAAGCATTTTCATAAAAATCATCGAAAAACTTCTGCATTTCTTGCTCCGGATAGGTCCACCCCGATAAAAAATCGTTCATAAACGCCCTTTCATTTAAGGTATCGGCACAGCGATTGGCAATCATCGCATAGGTAGAACAGTAAATCTGTTCAGCCATTGTTTTCACGTCTTTATATCCACTCTTTTGCGCACTTTTCATCATCGCTGCAAAATAATGCTCTAAAAACACTTCCATATCTATGTTAAGCAGGGTTCCGTCCAAATCAAACAGGATGGCTTTAAACAATTTTATCTCCTCCCATAAAGCAACCTGTATTCTTATATTAGTAGATTATAACATCTGGCCGGGTTTTATGAAAGCTGAGCAATTTCTGTAATGCGTGAAATATGTTAAAAAATTTTTTATGTCCACATATTAATAACAGGAAGGAAATTTTGGAAATTTATAGAAATACATTATTGGGAAAATATTTTTGAGGAGGGCGCATATGTTTAAAACGTTTCTTAATAAAGAGGATTATCATTATCTGGATCTATCGGTGTTTATAAACTGCAGTCCAGAAAAAGTTTTGTTTTATTATTACAATACTTGCATCAAAATCAGTCTGGATACCTACCTGCAAATGAAAGAATGGTCTCAAAGTGATGATACGGCTAAATCATGTTTAAACCAATGGCTGGATCTAATCGAAAAACAGTTAGATTCCCGGGATGACCTGATTATACTGCAGGAAAACGAATTTCTAAATGCGATTGGTCCATATTATTATGTGCCTACCAACACCCAATTTTATTTCTCAAAATTCAACAAATTAAACAATGAACCCCTAACATCTGTCGATTTTGGTATCCTCTTTAATCTTCATAAATCGCCACCAATCGATAGAAATTTGCAGAAATACTTTAAACTACGTAAAAGCAACAAGAAAACTACCCGGGGTCGTGAAGAAATTTTACATGATCTAAGCATGTGCCTGGATGCCCTTAATTTGACATCCAAAGTAAACCGACATTGTCTTTATCATGAAATGTTGCTTAATTCCCGGAGGGAGTTGCTTGACCAGGAAGCAATTCTGCCTTTGCCGCCTGAAAACATGCCTATAAAACCGGAAAAACCAGAAGAACCCCAGCTTTCCTTTAGCAGTCTGCTGGCCCTTAATAACTCCAAAAACAAACAAAGAGAATATGAAAGAGCCTGCAGTGATTACAGCCGTCGCCTGAAAATATATCTTATTAAATACCGGGAATACGAAAAAAGCTGTGAACGTTACAAATCAGCCTTACAGAAATGGGAAGAAGAATACCTGCAGATGATTGAAACTTGTGTTACCTCTATTGAAGAAAGTGACGCAAAACTAAAAACCGCCCGGGGACTTTTGGATATTTACCAGTTTATACTTGATAAAAGCTATGTTCATAGTAACTACCATAATATTGATTGTCTGGCTACTTTTAAGCACTATCTGGATACGGGGCGGGCTGAAGATCTCCAGGATTGTATGAATCTTTATGAGGAAGAAAGGCATTGGCGGGAAATCAAGGCCAGTCAGGAGCGTATTGAAACCACGATTCATTTTCTCCAGGCGGAAAGCGAATCAATACTGCCACTTAACCGACAGATTTCTGAACTTATTGCCAGTACCACGGACAGGGTTTAATAGACGCGGATCACGCTGAGATTCAAGCGGATTTACGCGGCTACCTTAATTATGAACGAAGTTCATATCAGTAGTCCCCGTAGGGTGCAACCTTAGTTATGAACGAAGTTCATATCAGTAGTCCCCGCAGGGGGCAACCTTAATTGCGACCGTAAGGGAGCATCAGTAGTCCCCGCAGGGGGCAGCCTTAATAGCGACCGTAAGGGAGCATCAGTAGTCCCCGCAGGGGGCAGCCTTAATAGCGACCGTAAGGGAGCATCAGTAGTCCCCGCAGGGGGCAGCCTTAATAGCGACCGTAAGGGAGCATCAGTAGTC
>NZ_CGIH01000053.1:16949-50310 GCF_000983115.1 Syntrophomonas zehnderi OL-4 | reverse complement strand
AGCATCAGTAGTCCCCGCAGGGGGCAGCCTTAATAGCGACCGTAAGGGAGCATCAGTAGTCCCCGCAGGGGGCAGCCTTAATAGCGACCGTAAGGGAGCATCAGTAGTCCCCGCAGGGGGCAGCCTTAATAGCGACCGTAAGGGAGCATCAGTAGTCCCCGCAGGGGGCAACTTTAATTATGAACGAAGTTCATATCAGTAGTACCCGCAGGGTGCAACTTTAATAGCGACCGTAAGGGAGCATCAGTAGTCCCCGCAGGGTGCAGCCTTAATAGCGACCATTATGAGGGGCGCCAGTTGTCTTTGTAGGGAAAATTCTTTATCAACAGCATCATCGCATAGGCATGAAAACCCGGTTGAACTTATAGGGAACGACCTCGGTCGTTGCGAATCAGTCTTTAATAATAATTTTGGCGGGGCTCCTTGAGGAAAAAGCGGTAGAGGATCATTCCGGCGATGAAACCGCCTATATGGGCCCAGAATGCTACTTGACCTCCGCTTTGGAACAAGCCTGCCGAAAGCTGAGACAGTGCCCAAATGCCTAGATAAATCCAGGCCGGGAGATTAAAGAGAAAAAACGGCGGGACAAAAGTTAAGACACTGGCGTGTTTAAACATCAAAAAATATGCCCCCATTATACCGGCCACCGCACCCGAGGCCCCCACAACCGGCAACTGTGAAAATGGATCGGCAAAATAGTGACTTAGGCCAGCTAAAAAACCACAAATCAGATAGAAGAGCAAAAAACGGCCTTTGCCCATTTTATCCTCGACATTATCACCAAAAAGCCACAGGATCCACATGTTGCCGATAACATGCAGCCAACTGCCATGCAAAAATGTAGAGGTAATAAATGGCAGGAATCCGAAAAGATTGTCCTGAACATGGGCCGGTACCAGGCCGAATGTGTAGACAAGCTGGCTCATTCGCTCAGGGCCCAGGGAGACCTGGTGATAAAACAACCAGGTATTTATAATAATCAGGGTAAGCGTAACCAGTGGAAAGGAATTACTGGGCGTACTGTCACGCAGTGGTATCATTATTTGATCTCCATTACACGATTATATAAGTTTATTTTTAACTATTCCTCTCAAGTTTAGACTGGCTAATATGTCGATGCTTTTATAGGCCGCATAACGAATGTATTCGACATCTTCAGCCTTTTCTAGCGGCAAGGGCAGGCTTTGTAGAGGATGGACATATTTGTTTCTTAAACTGTATATAAAAAGCAACAACCCGATCAAAAGCATACCATCCCGGCCAATTTCCTGACCGCCTACTGCGGCAGCAAACATCATCCAGGCAGCATCATTAATATTTTCCGGTTTTTGCCGAATATGCGGGCTGTTGCAAAATGACACCCAAGCCAACGGATAAACATCGTCCAAATAAGGTATTAACTCCGGCTTGGTATTTTCCAGTTCCTGTATAACCCGTTCCCATACCTGGGCATGCTCCGCTTGCCGTTGACGGTCTTTGATAAAGCGGCGTTCGTTTATGCCGGTTTCACTGAAACGCAAGGCCGCACTGGCCATTATTTCCACCGGCCGTATGAACTGCAGCAAAGAATAAACATTGTCGTTAATAATATTCTGCATATTTTCTGTTTCAGAGACCTGGTAAATCGTTTCGGCGTCCAGGCAGGCCTTATATACCAAGGATAAATCCGCCCGGCTAGCCATGCCGGAATAATGGGTTATATTATCTTCCAGTAAGTTGATGATATAATCGGTAACCTCATCATTTACATTAGCCAACACCTGATCTTTGATCATATACAGCTTAGTCTGAATATCCTGCCAGCGTTTTTCTATTAGTATGTCCTGCCAGGCCAAAGTTAGTAAATAATTGTTGGCCTGCTCCTTTAATTCCATTATTATATCATAAGAATCTTTTAATCTCCGACTGGTGGGAACATCTTGACGGCATTCACTCATTATATTCTCGATTAACCCACCGATATCGCTAAAAATATTCCTGAGCTGCAGGGCACCCTTTTGCATTTTTCCGACAATGTCGGCCGACATGTTTTCCAGATCCTTGATAGTTGAATCCTTGAAATGCGCCAACCGCGTCTCAATAGATTTTTCGATAACGACTGAAAACTGTTCTCCCAGTTTGTCAATATTTAAATACTCAATTATATCAATACCATCTTCTGTGTCCTTGATATGTTGAATTAATAACTTTTCCACATATTCATAAAAAATCTCTTTTTCCTTGCTCATTCCTATTTCCAGTTCCCTGGTTTTACCCTGCAAGTGTTTTTCAAGGTCAGCCTGTTTTTTATCTTTGAACTGGTCGATATCATCAATTAGCTGCATTAACTGATCCAGCTTTTCCTGCAGTTTCCTGGCATTTTCCAACCGGGTGTTGCCGTTTAAGTTTTCAGTTATATTGATGACTGTTTTGGTTTCAGTTATACCTTGCTCCAGGCCAGCCAGGTAGATCTGATTGTTTTCCCATAGCCAGCCTAATCCTTTCGTGAAATCCTGTTCAATGTTTTCTAATATCGGTTCTGTGATGCGGTTTATCTCATTGACAAACACCTCATCGCAAAAAGGCCTTATTCTCTCCATTAATTCCGCAGCTTGGGAGATAATCTCCTCAGAAAGATCCTTATCGGCAGTAATCTGGTTAACTAACCATTTTAAATATAGAATTCCTGCCACAGAGATAAACAAAGCCAATATTAAGTAACTAATTGCAAAGCCTTTAGCAAAAGTAATGAAAAAGAATATATTAATTATTACCAGTACCCATAATGCCATCCATAAGGAAAGATTCCTGACCAAGCTCTTTTCAAATTTTTCTGATTCGATAAAAATAATTGCCACCTCAGATCGAAGATGATATCTATACTTATAATCATCGTTAAATACAGTTTTTCCTTAAGTTTTATATTATTTTGTCCGGTCTTAAAAAACCCTTGTTAAGGCATTAAAAACAGGGTAAATATACTGCAGGGACAATGAAATAAATAAAAATGATAAAACCAATTTGAGCAGGGTAGAATTAATACGTGAGGAAAAATACACCCCTACCTGGGCACCTAACGCGGTACCCAAACCCAGGATGATTCCAGCCGGCAGGTTAACATAACCTTGCCATAATTTAATCAGGCCACCGCCTAAAGATACCGGTAGCATAGCCAGCATTGAACTGCCTACCGCCACCTGAGGAGATACCGCACAGATAAACATTATTCCGGGAGTAATAATAAATCCGCCTCCGATTCCCAGCAAGCCGGACAATGTACCGCTAAAAAAACCCAGTGCCAGGAGTGCGCCTGTCGGTTCTTTATGGGCATAACCAATATTATTATCCGGACAAGGCAGGTTTTTTTGGCTCCACTCCTGCCAAACCTCGCGCCCCAAACGATATGCGACCCAGAAAAAAAGAATTCCCAACACCGCTTTTAGTATGTCAATACTAGTGCTTAAATACGCTTTAAACACATAAGAACCCAGGATCACCCCAAGTAGTCCGCTCGTACCGACTAAGACGGCACTTTTCATTTGAACATGTCCCGCTTGGTAGTGCCCTATGGCAGCCGAAAGAGATGTAAATATCACCGCAAAAAGCGTTGTCCCCACCGCTATTAATACGTTAAATCCCAAAATAAGCTGAACAGCCGGCAGCATAATTATACCTCCGCCCAGACCTACCATGGAACCAAGGATGCCTGCCAGCAGACCGATCGCCAATAGTATTAGATAAGCCATTTATTATTGCTCCTAAAATCTCTCCCCATAAATACAATATACCCGGCAGGATAAACATATTCCTGCCGGGCAGCAACATTTACATTATTTTTTTTAAATTTCTAATCCAAGGGCACAAATTTATCCTTGGGAGCTCCGCAAACCGGACACTCATCGGGCGGTTCGGGGCCTTCATGAATATATCCGCAGACCAGGCATTTCCACTTGGTGGCTCTTTTCTTGCCGCTGCTGTCACGGCCTAGATTACGGAACGCTTCGCTGGTATTGACCTTGGGCGCGATGATGATTTCTCCAATCATAACCCCGTCTTTCATATAGGTCTTTTTATAAAAATCCTCCACTGGATCCCACACTTCAATAACCCGACATTCTTCCGGAGGTTGATTAACATCCCCAATGGAGAAGATTTCGTGATCAAAAGCAACCAGCATCGTAGAGAGAATCGGCTCCTTGTACTCCAGCCAATCACCGGCCGCATTGGCTCCAGCCACATTACCCATATCGTTGGATACTGACCATAGACCAATCAGCCGATCACCCACCTGGGCCACATCACCAGCCGCATAAATATCGGTAACACTGGTGCGCATACTTTCATCTACTACGATACCCCGATCCACATTTAAACCAGCCGCCTGGGCCAGTTCTACATTTGGTTTTACCCCGGTTGACAACAGTACCAGATCGGCTGCCAGTGACTGTCCATCGCTCAACCTGACTCCGCTGACCTGTCCGTCCCCGGTGATTTCCTCCGTACTTGCACCCAGGTATAACTTAATACCCCGGTCAGTCATCATTTTTTGCAGACGTAATGAAGCTGCTTCATCCAGCTGTCGGGGCATGAGACGTTGGTTATGTTCTATTACTGAAACCTCTACCCCCAAGGTCAGCATTTCCCATACGGCTTCCAGACCCAAGATTCCTCCGCCGATAACCACGGCTTTTGAGGCTGATTTAATAGCCTTTTTCAAAAGTTGGGCATCCTCAAAGTTTCTCAGGGTATATACCCCTTGTTGGTCTACACCTTTAAAAGGCGGCACGTTGCTGCGCGCACCGGTGGCCAGGATTAATTTGTCGTAACCAACGTGTTCGCCGTTTGCAAGTATGATTTCCCGTGCCTTTGTGTCCAGGGAATCAACCCGGCAGTTGGTTTTAACTTCTACCCGGTTTTCCTGATACCAGGATTCTTCAAAAACGTAAAACTTTTGATCAGTAAGATCTTCACTTAGGTAATCCGACAGTGCCGGTCGATAATAAGGTTTTACAGCTTCTTCAGTATACATGGTAATAGTGGCCGTAGCATTTCGTTTGCGGATGGCAGCAGCCGTTGAGAGTGCTGCGATGCCGCCGCCTACAATCAAAAACTTTTCCTGGGTATCGTTGGCAAATTCGTCCTCCAGCTTTTCTTCCACGAAGTTTTCCGCCCCAACCCCACAGGCAGGACATACGTCTGGCGGCTCCGCACCTTCAAATACCTGTCCACAGACGAGACAACGCCATTTCTTTTTGGATTCGGGCTGTTTCTTGGCCAAGACCTCCTTGCCAAAATCCATTCCAAAAGTGAAAGCCTCTTCCAAGTTAGCTTCAGAAGGCCTAAAATTAATCCTTAATCCTGGCAACACCCGCATACGCAGAGCATTCAAACGCGCTTCAATATTGGGTACCGCTTCTCCGCTCCATCCATATGCGCCAAAAGCCGCCCCTACCATATCCGCATGACTGATTGGAGACAACCGGGTTAGAAGATCCCAAATCGGCGGCAGGGTATCACCGTTGATGGTCGGCGAACCCAGCAGCAGGCCATCGGCATTGTTCAATTCGTTAAACACCTCATCCACCGGGGTATAGACCAGATCATATTTCTGGATATTAAAGTCAGCTACCATTTCCAGACCTTCTACGATACTATTGGCAATCATTTCGGTATAACCGTAGGCACTAACATAAGCTACCACGACTTTGGGGCGCTGATCATCACCTGCAACGGGTGGGGTAGCCCACTGGCGGTAAAGATCAGTATAATAAGAAAGATTTTCGCGCAGTACCGGACCATGCCCGGGACAAATAATATCGATGTCCAAATCCTTGATTTTGTCCAATGCTTCCAGTACGTAAGGTTTGAAAGGCCCCATGATCATGTCGAAATAATATTTATATGCATCAGTAAAGTCTTTGTCGATCTGATCGTTAAAAACCCGCGAGTCGGCATAATGACTGCCAAAGGAATCGCAAGTAAATAGGATCTGATCCTCCTTAAGATAAGTATACATGGTATCAGGCCAATGCAGGAAAGGAGCACTGATAAACTGAAGAGTCTTGCCACCCAGTTGTATTTCGTCACCATGGTTTAATTCGCGGGATGCAAACTTCTTGTTGGTAATCTCCTTTAAGAACTTCAAAGCGGTAACGCTGCCCATGACGGTCAGACCTGGTATTTTGGCCAGCAGTTTTTCAACTGAACCGGCATGATCCGGTTCGGTATGGTTCATAATCAGATAATCTATATCTTCCAGTTTGACTATTTGCTGCAGGTCCTCTATATACTCATCGAAAAACTTGTCCTTGACAGTTTCAATCAGGCAGGTCTTGTCACTGCCTTTTATAAGGTAGGCATTATAGCTCGTACCATATTCAGTTTCCATTACAATATCAAATATCCTGAGGTTAGGATCCTGAACGCCAACATAGTAAACATTTTGTTTAATCTCTAACGCTTTCATAAACAAACCTCCTTCTGTCTTTATATGATAATTATCATACCATACCTGTTATATTTTTTAACCCCTAACCCAAGCAAAATCCGCGTTATTTGACGATACCGCGCCAAAGATTTTTAGGGCGTGGTTTGGCGCCAATCCGAAAAAAGTTTATCGATGCAGGAATTTACAGTTGTCGGCTGCAAGTATTTTGTTGAACAGTTCCTTACCGTGCTCATTGGCTACAACCAGAGAACGAATAGAAAAAGCACGCAGGGCATCGACTATCGACAGGGTTCCTTCCGCTGAGTCCTTACGCCCGGTAAAGGGCAATTCATCCGGCCCTCTGCGACACTGGGCATTTAAATTAACACGGGAAACCTGATGCGCCAGTATATCAATCAACGGCGCGGCCATTTGCGCAGAATTTGTAAATATACTGGCCTGCTGACCAAACTGACATTCAGCAAGATATACAGCAATATCATCCAAGGAACGAAAAGAACTAACCGGAATAACTGGGCCAAACTGTTCCACATGATAGATATCCATTTCCCTGGTTACCGGAAATAGGATGCTGGGATAAAAAAGATTGCCGGCATATTCGCCTCCTCCCGGGTTAACTGTTTTTGCACCGTGTTCCTCGGCTTGATAAATCCAGTGCAGCAGACGTTCACATTTTCCCTCTTCAGCCAGCGGCGTTAGCAGGACATCTTGATCCCAGGGCATTCCGTACTTAATTTTGGCAACCGCTTGACTCAAAGCATCCAGGAAACGTTCGCATATTTCCTCATGTACCCAGATATGCTTTAATGATGTACAGCGCTGTCCGTTAAATTCTAAAGCCCCTTGCAGACATTCCTGTACCGTAAGTTCCAAATCACAGTCAGGAAAAACAAAGGCTGGATTTTTGGCCTCCAGACCCAAAATGGTTCGCAGCCGGTTATTGTATGGATGATCCGCTATAATTTTGTTGGCAACCGCTGTTGTGCCGATAAAGCCCAGCACATTAATGGAACCGCGCTCAACGATGGGAGGGATGATTTTGCTACCTTCCCCATTAATAATATTTACTACCCCGGGCGGGAAGCTGTCGGCCAGCAAATCCAGGAAGGGATCAAGGCACAAGCAACCCCAGGAAGGCAATTTCATGACCACCGTGTTGCCCATTATTAGAGCGGGTATAAACATAGCGAAAGCTTCATTAAGCGGATAATTAAAAGGCCCCATTAGTAAAACCGGCCCTAGTGGACTACGCCGTATCTGCGCTGCAAACCCTTCGATCTGATGAATTTTAGCTGCATTTTTGTCTAGCTCGCGCAGGTGTATGATCGTCTCCTCCATATATTTAAGGGTCCGCTGAAACTCATCTTTTGAGGACTGGTATGGCTTGGCAATTTCCCACATAACCTGGCAAATAAAACCTTCCTGCAAATCCTGCATACGTAATGCAAATTCCTCCACGCAATGAATGCGTTCCTTAATGGTCATTTGCGGCCAGACACCCCATCCATAATCATAGGCTAGCTCTGCAGCCTTGATTGCATCCAAAGCTTGACTTGGATCGAGCCAAGGAGTGTAACCAAGCCGATAATTTTTAATCACGGCGGACTCACGGTATTGGATGGGAGAATAGACTTCTTTCCCGGGGGCGGGTATTATCTTGCCATTAATTAGGCAGCGGGCTTCATTGCGGCAGGTAATC
This sequence comes from Syntrophomonas zehnderi OL-4, assembly GCF_000983115.1. GTDB lineage: Bacteria > Bacillota > Syntrophomonadia > Syntrophomonadales > Syntrophomonadaceae > Syntrophomonas_B > Syntrophomonas_B zehnderi. Next base: position 42,184 of record NZ_CGIH01000053.1, on the reverse strand, counting down.
TGAAACTGCCTCGGTATGGATTCCATTGACGGATACAGGAGATTTTTTTCAATAACCGACATACTTAAAGCTCCTTCTGATTAATAATTTAGCTAGTTACAAATTAAAACATCAATAAATATAACCTTACTAAAACTATATTATTTTCCCTTTTTATCCATATTACTAAAACTAAAACTAAAACTAAATAAATGACATATAAGCAATTATGTGTTATTTTTAGTTTAGTTTTTTCTATACTAAATGGCAAAATAGAAAGAGAATTTATTTACTTATTATTCCATTTTATTATGGCGTTTTTATTACCGCGCATTAAAAATATTAAAAGTATGCTGTTGGAATGCTGCTAAATATGGCTGAATCCCTACTTAAGGATAATCTTTACATAATTATTTTTGCTACTATTCTTTGCAATTTAGGGCCGAAAAATTACTAGGGTTATTTTTTATCTTCAACCCAATCTTGCTGTTCGACATAGTTTTTAGTCATTCGACAAGCAACTTAATATAGTATTTGTATAGTTGAGAGTATATTAAGGAAAGGAGGAGAAGATTAATGGATTACAAAAACATTATAGCCAAATTTGCTGACGTACCCGGTGGAATGATTGAGGCTTTCCATGCGATTCAGGATGAGTTTTCTTACCTGCCAGAGGAAGCCATAATCGAAGCAGCCAAGGTATTTGGCGTACCGGCAGCCGATGCTTACGGCGTAGCTACTTTTTATTCTTATTTTTCTGTAAAATCCCGGGGCAAAAACATAATCCGGATTTGTGAAAGTGCTCCTTGTCACATAGCCGGAGCCGATGAAGTAGTTGCTGCTCTGGAAAGGGAACTGGGTATTACCATGGGCAACAGCACCGCTGATGGCCGCTTCGCTCTGGAATTTGCTCAATGTGTAGGACAATGCCAGGCAACACCGGTTATTACGGTAAACAGCAAACCGTATTTTGATGTTACTCCCGCCAAGGTTGTCGAAATCATTGCGGAGTACAAATAGGCCTAATTCCCGATATATACGGGAATTGTCAGGAAAGGAGGAAATATAATGGCCGAGGAAATGCGCATCGTATTGCGTAATTATGGAAAAATCGATCCACTTAAAATAGACGATTATATCTCTCTCGGTGGGTACAATGCACTTAAGAAAGCCTGCGCTACTGATAAAACGGCTTTAATTGACGACATCAAGAAGTCAAATCTCAGAGGCCGCGGTGGAGCAGGTTTTAACTGTGGAATGAAATGGTCTTTTGCAGCCATGGCACAAGCCGACCAGAAATATGTGGTTTGCAATGCTGATGAGGGCGAGCCTGGTACATATAAAGATCGCCTCATCATGGAAAATGATCCCCAGACCCTGCTTGAAGGTATGGCTATCTGTGCTTATGCTATTGGAGCCACTAAAGGTTATATTTATTGCCGGGGTGAATATCCTCAGGTAGTGAAGATCTTGAATACCGCTATTGCTCAGGCCAAGGAAAAGGGCGTTTTAGGTGATTTCGACATAGAAGTCCGTATGGGGGCCGGAGCTTATGTATGCGGTGAAGAAACGGCTTTGATTGAATCCCTGGAGGGCAACCGGGGTGAACCGCGTTACAAACCCCCCTATCCGCCTGCCCAGGGTTTATGGCAAAAACCAACCATTGTCAATAATGTTGAAACCTTTGCAGCCATCCCTGTAATCGTGGAAAAAGGCGGGGAATGGTTTGCTTCCATTGGAGCTCCATCTTATCCTGGAACTAAGGTTTTAACTCTTACCGGCGATATCAACAATCGCACTTTCTTTGAAGTGCCGACGAACACCACCATTCGTGAGGTTATTTATAAACTTGGCGGCGGTATCCCTTCCGGCAAAAAATTTAAAGCGGTCCAAATTGGCGGTACTTCAGGCGCTTTCATTCCGGAAAGCCAACTGGATACACCCATTGCATTTGACGCTATGACAGCTATCGATGCTGCTCTGGGTTCCGGAGCCGTATTTGTCCTGGATGAAACTCGCGACCTGGTTGATGTAACGACCCAGATCGCCAAATTTTTCGAACATGAATCCTGCGGTAAATGCGCACCTTGCAGGGAAGGCACCATGCGTATGTTTGATCTGATGGAAAAGATAAATGATGGTGAAGGATCGGCTCAGGACGTGGCACTTCTAAACAAACTGGGACGGGTAATGTCATATTCATGTCTCTGCGGTTTAGGGCAGGCTGCTCCGGCTCCGGTTTTAAGCACCATTAAACATTTTCCCGCCGACTATAATGCTAAATTCGCGTAGGAAAGAGCAAAAGGAGTGAAAATTATGGTTAACGTAACAATTGACGGAATCAAAGTTTCCGTACCTAATGGCTCTACCATCCTGCAGGCAGCAAAAGAAGTCGGTATAAAGGTTCCTACCCTTTGTTATCATCCCGACCAGGCAGTAAAAGCGAATTGCCGGGTATGTGTATGTGAAGTTGAAGGAAACCGTCTTCTTCAAGCCGCTTGTTCCCAACCTGTGTTTGAAGGCATGGTAGTTAAGACTAAAACCCCAAAAGTAATCGAAGCCAGAAAAACTATATTAGAACTTATATTATCTCATCATCCCCAGGATTGTTTAAATTGTATCCGCAACGGCAACTGTGAACTGCAGGATCTGTCCGCCGAATATATTATTCGGGACAATCCCTTTGAATTAAAGGTTAGAGGGCTGGAAAAAGACCTCTCCACACCCGCAATCTTCAGGGATCCTGATAAGTGTGTACTCTGTCGCCGCTGCATTGACGCTTGTACCGTTATTCAATCCGTTAGCGCCCTAGGTGTTGAAAAGCGCGGCTGTGAATCCATGGTTGTACCGACTATGGGCGGCAATTTGATAGATAGCCCCTGCGTAATGTGCGGACAATGTGTTCATGCCTGTCCGGTAGGTGCTATCGGTGAAATAGAGGATATTGATAAACTTATGGCAGCTATTGCCGATCCCGATACGATAGTGGTAACCCAGATAGCTCCTGCCGTCAGGCTGGCATTAGGCGAAGAAATTGGTATGGCTACCGGTGATCTGCCTATGGAAGTATTCGTAGCCGGCTTGCGTCACCTTGGTTTTGATTATGTTCTGCATACCAACTTTACCGCTGACTTAACCATTTTAGAGGAAGGCAACGAACTTCTGCAGCGCCTTACCACCGGCGGTACGCTGCCAATGTTTACTTCCTGCAGCCCGGGGTGGATTAATTTCTGCGAAACTTACTACCCTGACCTGCTCGATAACCTGTCTACCTGTAAGTCTCCCCAACAGATGTTTGGTTCGTTGGTTAAGACTTATTGGGCCGATAAAATGAACATTGAACCCCAGAAGGTTGTCTCGGTATCCATCATGCCCTGTACTGCCAAAAAATTTGAAGCAGCCCGCCCGGAAATGAACTCCAGCGGCTATCAGGATGTTGACATAGTTTTAACTACCCGTGAAATCGGCAAGCTGTTCCGGATGTCTGGTTTGGACTTCTCCAGGCTGGAACCTTCCCCGTTTGATTCCTGGATGGGGGCTTACACCGGTGCGGCTGTAATATTTGGTGCTACCGGCGGTGTTATGGAAGCAGCTTTGCGTACGGTCTATGAAGTTGTAACCAAAAAAGAGTTAACTGACGTCAACTTTACCTTCGCCCGTGGTTTCGAGGGCATCAAAGAAGCCGAAATCGACCTGGACGGAACTAAAGTCAAGGTCGCCATTGCTCACACCCTGTCAAACGCTAGAAAACTGATGGATCAGGTGCGGGCGGGCGAGTCCCCCTATCATTTCATTGAAATCATGGCCTGCCCTGGAGGCTGCATAGGCGGCGGCGGACAGCCCATTACCAAAGCTAATGTCAAGCGGATTGAACGCATTGGTGCAATTTATGATGAAGATGCCTCTTTGCCGCTTAGAAAATCGCATGACAATCCGGAAGTTAAAGTACTGTATGATGAGTTCCTGCATGAACCCCTGGGACACAAATCCCACGAACTTCTGCACACTCATTACCATGCCAAGAATAAAAAATGCTTGTAAGATAGAAAAACCTGCTTTATATTTAATAGTAAGAATAATAGTAAGAAAATCGGGAACCAGGCTGAGGCTGAATTCCAGGTTTAAATGAGATTAAACCCTGATAATAAGGTAATTACTTAATTAGAGGGGTCATCATATATATTGCTATATATTATGCTGACCGCTTACCTGACATGGGTAAGCTTTTATTTTGCAAAAAGCCCGCCCGACAAGTTCAAAATAGAAGGTTTTAACGATAGCTGAAAGGTTGTGGGACAATGGAAAAAAGGCTGGGGGTAATCGGAATTGTTATAGAAAACCGCCAGGTAGTACCGCAGGTAAATGCCATATTAAGTGATCATGCTGACATGATTATAGGCCGCATGGGATTACCCCATCAGGACAAAGACGTTTCCATCATTGCCCTGATTGTAGACGGTACAACTGACCAGGTGGGAGCCATGACCGGCAAACTAGGTAATCTTAAAAATGTAACCGTTAAAAGTGCTTTGACGAAAGCCTAATAACTGTAGCACTGCCCTGCAAATAAGGTTAATTCTAAGTTTAAGGGGTCAAGGTATAAAATCAGACCGGTTTTTTTTAAAAAATCTACCGAGCCTGCCTTGGCCGAATCAAGTTAAGAGGATGAAAATATCTAATTAATTTAGAGGAGGTATCATTAATGGAAACTGTATCGGTAAACGAATGGATCCGCAACGTTATTAAACCTGAACAGGTAGAAAAATACCTAAACAAAGGCCAGGATTTTCTGGATGAGAATCTTATCAAGCAAACACTTTTGGCCAACCAACAGCCCGATAAAGAGCGTATTCGGGAGATCATAGCCAAGTCAAAAGAATTGGTGCGCCTGGATCCGGACGAGACGGCAGCCCTCTTAAATTGTCAGGATGAAGAATTATGGCAGGAAATGTACGGCGCCGGACTGCAGATTAAACAGAATGTATATGGGAGGCGCATAGTAACTTTTGCTCCTTTGTATATCAGCAATTATTGTGTTAACAGCTGTGTCTATTGCGGATTCAGGACAGAAAATAAAGCCAGTCGGCGCAAGCAGCTGACCATGCCGGAGCTGGAAGAAGAAATCAGGGCTCTAGTAGCCAAGGGTCATAAACGCTTAATTATGGTCTATGGCGAACATCCCAGTTCCGATGTACACTACATTGCCGAAACCCTAAAAGTTGCTTACTCTACCAAGGAAGGGCACGGAGAAATCCGCCGGGCCAACGTCAATGCAGCTCCCCTGGCTGTCGAAGACCTGGAAATATTAAGGGACGTTGGGATCGGAACTTTCCAAGTCTTTCAGGAAACATACCATCACCAGACCTATCAAAAACTCCATCCCCGCGGATTAAAAGCCAACTACCTCTGGAGGCTGTATGCACTGCACCGAGCCATGGAAGCCGGGGTTGACGATGTGGGCATAGGGGCTCTCTTTGGTCTTTATGATTGGAAATTTGAAGTAATGGGGCTTCTGCTGCATACCATTGATCTGGAAGAGAAATTTGGCGGAGTCGGCCCTCATACCATTTCCTTTCCCCGTATGGAACCAGCGATTAATACTCCCTTTGCGGAAAAAAGTCCTTATATAGTTAATGATGACACTTTTAAAAAGCTGGTTACCGTCATTCGCCTTTCAGTCCCCTATACCGGCATGATTCTAACCGCCCGGGAGAGCGCCCGGGTCAGAAACGATGTCATCAACGTTGGCTGTACCCAGATCGATGCCGGCTCCAATATTGGCATCGGAGGCTATCAAGAAGACAGTTTAGCCTATGACAAGCAGCAGTTTATTCTGGGAGATAACCGCAGTCTGGACGAAGCGATACGAGATATGGCAAAAATGGGCTACATTACTTCCTTCTGCACGGCGGACTATCGCTGCGGCCGCACGGGTGGTTGCTTTATGGGTATAGCTAAAAAAGGTAAGATTCATAACCTGTGTATGCCCAATGCCATCCTTACCTTTAAGGAATACCTGCTGGACTATGCCAGTGATGAGACTCGCGCAGCGGCTGATTACCTGATCAATCAAGAGCTAGCGGCACTACCCAGTGATCAGGTGCGGGAAACCGTAATTAAAATGCTGGATCGAATCAATCAGGGCGAACGGGATCTATTTCTATAAAGGCATATGAGGCCAAAACCAAAGTAACGCGATACTTAGGAGGCATTGCTCATGAAAAAGAAACTCTTAGCACTGATAAACGAATACAACGGGAATCACGGGATGCTTACAGCTTGCCAAATGGCTATGCAGCAACTATATCCCCAGCTCAAACTGCGCTGGTCGCGCATATATGGCAGCCGTTGGGCTTTCCTGGAAGGCAATAGCGATGACTATGTCCCCTTAAATCCCACCCGAATAAGGATAAATAATGAATACGGACTTTGCATTGATAACGCCGATGTCATCACCGCTTCTGAACTCGAAGATATCAGTCAAAGCCTTAAGGAGTGCTTAGCCTATGAAGCCTGCCGCCGATAAAATAGCTGCCCTACTCCAAAGCCCTGAGGAAGAAGTCTTGATTAACCTGCTCAACCGTGCTCAGCAATGTCGCCGGGAAAATATCGGTAACACCGTATATCTTAGGGGGCTTATTGAGTTTTCCAATTACTGTGACTTAAACTGCCTATACTGTGGGCTGCGGAAAAACAATTACCAGATTAGTCGTTATCACTTAACCCTGGAGCAAGTTGTAGATATAGCCCGTCAGGCATACCAAAACGGGTTTCATTCTCTGGCCCTTCAGTCCGGGCAGGTAAACACATCGGCTGAATTCAGGTTTATCCTGGATGCTGTCAAAGCTATAAAGGATTTTAGCAGCCAGGAGGTAAACGGCAGCCTGGGTATTACGCTCAGTGTCGGTGAACTCAGTTATCAGCAGTATAAAACACTTTGGGAAGCTGGGGCACACCGTTATCTGTTGCGCATCGAGACTTCCGATCCTGTCCTTTTTAACAGGATTCATCCCTCTGGACAAAGGTTCTCAAAACGCCTGGAATGCCTTGATTCTCTTAAGGATATCGGTTACCAGGTAGGCACCGGAGTAATGATCGGATTGCCTGGCCAAACCTATGAGAGTTTAGCTGAAGATCTGCTCTTTTTTGAGGAACGTGACATCGATATGCTTGGCATGGGACCTTACATTATCCACCCCGGCACCCCCTTGGCGAAGATTGACGAATACTATATTAATGATCCTTATATTACTACCCTAAAAATGATGGCCCTAGCCAGATTGCTAATGCCGGATATAAACATGGTAGCCTCCACAGCTTTACAGACGATTCACCCCGCGGGACTCACTATGGGACTAAAAGCGGGAGCCAATATCGTTATGCCGGTTTTAACGCCGGGAGAAAACCGCAGTGACTATAGTATCTATGCCAATAAGGTATATAAAGATCTGCAAAAGATCAGTCAGGAAATTGAACAAAGCGGCAATAGATTAGCCCTCTGGCAGTGGGGGGACTCCCGCCATTACTATCGCCGTCTAAATCTGCCTTATCCGGATCAGTCCTCGCTTTTAAGCCACGAAGTGGCCGACTAAAAAATTTGGGGATTCCCATAACCAACTACGGTGTAGCCATATCCTATGTGCAAGGTTTATTAGAACGTGTTATTCGTCCTTTTCCTGAAATGCAGGATCTGGTTTTTCCTTCATACTCAATTTGAACTTGGCAACAATGTAATCATCAAAAAAGGTACCCACGCAAAAACCATTATCGGATTGGCAATAAAAATTTGCAATAAAAACGATTATCTGCTTGCCAGCAAAAGCTTTAGCTTCCGCTGGCAGGGAAAAAGAACCGTCCATCCTTATCACTTAATAACCTGTTTTTTTGAGCATGCTAAAGCATTTACGAGTTATTGGCATTAATATAGGTAAATTCTCAAAAGACCACTAATATTCTGACTAAATCAATAAAACAGGTCTAATTTGACACTATAATTAGTTTGTCGGATAATGAGACCATTGGATTCTATTAGGTAAGATTAATAACCTAGGGGGGAAATTCGCCTGGTTTGCCGCGAAACCATTGAACCTCCCCTAACAAAGGAGTTGATGCCGGAATTACACAAATCGTATTTCAGATAGTTACATAAGCGGGGAACCCAAGATTGCTCAAAAATTCAAGGAGGGATTGGAATGAACTTCAAAGGGAGAAGAATATCACTTGTCTTAACATTGTTGGTTGTATTTCTCATGACTGCTGTAGCGGGTTGCGGCAAGACTTCTGAACCTTCTAAGACGGAGACACCGCCGCCAGTTAAAGAGTTGAAACTTGCAACCACTACCAGTACGGAAGACTCTGGGTTATTGGACGTATTGCTACCCGAGTTTAAAAAGGACACCAACTATGAGGTAAAGGTAATTGCAGTCGGAACCGGTCAGGCTATTGAAATGGGCGAAGCCGGCGATGTTGATGTTATATTGGTTCACTCACGGGCAGCCGAGGACAAATTCGTTGCGGATGGATTTGGGGTGGATCGGCGTGACGTAATGTATAATGATTTTCTAATTATTGGACCAGAAGCAGATACGGCCAAGATTAAAGGCTCTGCTGATGCACTAGCGGCATTTAAGGCCATAGCAAATCAGCAGGCCGCATTTGTCTCCCGGGCTGATGATTCCGGCACTGATAAAAAAGAGAAAAAGATATGGGAAAGTGCTGGCATTAAGCCGTCCGGAGCCTGGTATATAGAAGCTGGACAGGGTATGGGCGATACTTTCCGTATGGCTGACGAGAAACAGGCTTATACTCTGATCGACAGAGCTACTTATCTGGCCCTGAAGGACAAGTACAATCTGAGCATTATGGTTGAAGGTGACAAGGTATTATTCAATCCTTATGGTGTTATCCCCCTGAATCCAGAAAAATTCCCCCAGGCTGACTACGCAGGAGCCACCAAATTTGCAGAATGGCTGACTTCTGAAAAAGGCCAGAAGATGATCGGAGAATTTGGAAAAGATAAATACGGTCAGTCTTTATTTATTCCTGATGCCAAATAAAAACACATTACCGGCAGGAATTAAAACAGGAGGACTGGCATGGAAATATTCGTGCAAGGAATCAAAGAAGGTGTTTGTTTAATCTGGCAACTGGATAAAGAAATCTTTCAGGTTACCGCGCTGTCCCTTCAGGTATCACTGACTGCCTTAATCCTGTCAGCTCTGATTGGGGTACCTGCTGGTGCTGCTTTGGCACTAAAAGATATTCCCGGCAAGAGATTTTTTTTAAATATCATCTATACACTTATGGGCCTGCCACCAGTACTGGCAGGCTTGTTTGTGTATTTATTGCTTACTTATCGGGGTCCCCTGGGCCAGTATCAGCTATTGTTTACCCCTACGGCTATGATAATAGCCCAGATATTACTGGCAGCTCCTATCATCTGCGGCCTGACAGCCCGCGCCGTAATGGCCTTGAATCAGGAAGTCTATGATACGGCAGTTACCCTGGGTGCTTCTCAACGCCAAGCCAGCCGAGCTATCATTCGCGAAGCCCGGATAGGTATAGTAGCGGCCCTGAGTACTGCCTTGGGTCGGGTTATTGCGGAAGTCGGAGCAGTTATGCTGGTAGGAGGCAATATCCGCTGGAGTACCCGGGTGTTAACTACCTCAATAGTACTGGAAACCCGCATGGGAAACTTCAGTACCGCTATTGCCATCGGCATTATCCTGCTGACTTTATCTTTTATTATCAATACGGCTATACTTATGCTGGAGAAGAGGTCTTTTAGTTATGACAACACCATTAAAATTACATAAAGTAATTAAACGCTATGGCGAACGTGTCGTTCTAGATGTCGATCAACTGGCTGTAAAAGGTGGCAAAATAACTACAGTAATAGGTCCAAATGGCTCCGGTAAAAGTACTTTGCTTAGAATTATGGCCTTATTACTGGTAAATGATGCAGGTTATTTGGAAGTGCTGGGCGAAACGGTCAAATGGCAAAAACAACAACTTTTAAGACTGCGCCGGCAAATGTCCATGGTTACGCAAACCTCCTTCATGTTTCAGGGTACGGTTGACTATAACGTTGCCTATGGGCTTGGAGTGCGCAAAATATCCGAAAAGGCAGTGCAAAACCGGGTAGCCGAAGCGCTGGAGATGGTAGGCATGTCGGCTTACCGCGCCGCTGACGCCCACACCTTATCAGGAGGTGAGCGCCAAAAAGTAGCTATTGCCAGAGCCGTAGCCATAAAGCCGCGGATTCTGTTCTTGGATGAACCTACCTCTAATATAGATATATCCAGTGCCGCTGAAATAGAAAAACAGATTAAAAACATTAATAAAGATCAAGATATCACAATTATCATGGTAACACACAACCTTTTCCAAGCGAAACGATTAGCTGATGAGGTTATCTTTATTCACGAAGGACATATAATCGAACAAGGAGGTCAGGATTTATTTACTAAACCCCAGGATCTGCGCACGGCTGCCTTTCTGCGGGGAGAAACCGTCTTTTAAAATTAAACGAGGCAGAACCGACGGCCCATTTATCTTGTTAAAGATTTCGCTTGCAGTATTTGTCAGCACGGTTTACAATTTATATAACTGGAATTAGTCAACTCAAATAGTCTTCAGTCTCCGAGTCTTAAGACCTAAAGCTTAAACCATGGTTTTACGACCGATAGGGTGCAACTGGAAACGGTTACGCCTCCCATGCGGAAAGGAGCGAGCTGTAAAGGCTTTATTGTGGTACAGCCTTTTATGCCAGACCTCTGTACGCAGGGTCTGGCTTTTTATTTTCAGTATTTTGCTGTAAAAGCTACCCTGGCGGATGATGTTGGCTAGTAAGATGACTCTTTCTAGTATCCAATCCCAATCTTTTTCTTTGTGAGCCCTCCCTCAGGGCTCTCTTTTTTGTTCACTTTGAATATCAGGAAAGGATCATTCATCACTTTCAAGCCAAAATCTATCTTCCTTTAAAAACCGGAGCGCGCTTTTCTTGAAAAGCAGCGCAGCCTTCTTTGAAATCCTCCGAGGACCAGGTTAATACCTGGTACATGGCTTCCAATTCGGCCTGCTGGTAAAAATCATTTTTTAATGCCGCCCGCAAAAGTTTCTTGTCCAATCCGATGGCTAAAAGTGGAGCCTTAGCAAGCTTTTCAGCCATTTTAATAGTTTCCTCCAACAGGTTTTCAGGGGATACTACTTGGTTTACCAGGCCTAACTGGTAAGCTTCATCGGCTTTAAGCATTTTTCCGAACCATAATATTTCCGCGGCTTTATGGTAACCCAACTTCTGAGTCAGAAAATATGAAGTACCGCTATCTGGGCAAAACCCAATCTGGATAAAAGAAAAGGCGAAACGTGCCTTTTCGGAGGCGACTATGAGATCACAGGCCATACATGATGCCAGAGAAGCCCCTGCTACCGCCCCATTAACAGCGGCAATTACCGGTTTTTCTAGTTCATAGATGGCATTGACAATGCCTGTGGAAAAATCATACGTTTCTTTGGCATCGACCGGATCCTGCATACCAAAAAGTGTAGCTATATCTCCTCCACTAGACCATCCGGCCCCGGCCCCGGTTATTATCAAAACTTTTATGTCGTCCCTGCTGCTGACAACCCTACAGGCCGCCGGCACATCCTGACAAAACTGCCAATTTACAGAATTTAGAAATTCCGGGCGGTTAAACGTCAGAATGGCCACACCGTTTTCCATTATATCCAGATTAACTGTCTCCCATTTCATAATATGCACTCTCCTTTGTCTTAATTATCTTATGGGTTTTGTACCATATTATACCATTAATGTAATTAAAATAGTAAATACTTTATATGAAAAAATCCATCTTAAGATATTGTTGTTAAATACGTTTCCACCTGGGCAGATACCATGATATTATGAAAACGGTTTGACGACGAAATCTTTAACACTACTTTAATACTTAACATTTATAGATACTTTACCTTATACTAATATGAAGCAAAATATACATAATTACAGTATCAGGAGGGTTAGAATGGAGCGGGTATTGGTTTTTGCGCCCCATCCCGATGATGATGTTATCGCCTGCGGGGGAACTATAGCCAAACATAGTCATAAAGGAGATTCAGTTGCCATCGTATATCTATCTTCCGGCGAAGCCGGCAGCCTTGTGTACCCCCCGGCCGATCTTATCCTTAGAAGAGAAGCAGAGGCTCGACAGGCCTCTGCTGTATTAGGGGTTACAGATCTTGTTTTTCTTCGCTTTCCGGATGGATATATTTCTTTTCAGCCGGGATATTTGGAGTGTTTGATCAAGCTCATCCGCGACAGAAAGCCCACTCAAATTTACCTGCCCCATGCGCTGGAATCAGTAAGGGATCACCAGATGACCTACCAATTAGTAAGCGAGGCCGCTAAAAAAGCAGCCGGTCCCTGGTTTCAAAACTGTGGTAATAATACCTGGTCAACCGGCACTATACTAGGCTATGAGGTATGGACACCCCTGCAAACTTATCATTGGACAGAAGATATCACTGATTTTATGGAGATAAAATTGGCTGCCTTGCGTAAACATCAGTCCCAAATAAAAGACACCGCCTATGATGACGCTGTTAAAGGATTAAACCGGTATCGAGCGGTCATGAATAATGTGGGACAATACTGTGAGTGTTTCCAGGTAATCAAAGCTCAACCCGGTGATTTTTAGACCCTTAAAGGAGTTGAATTCAGCCTTTATGTCAGCATCAGAATCGAAAGTATTAATGATTACTCCCTTCCACAGCCAGCAACGCGGTAACAGCCTGACCAGCGCCCGCCTGAAAAATGGTCTGCAAAACTGTGGTTTTAATATAGATTTGCTTTCCCTGGAGGAAAATCAGGCTGAATTTTTTTTTAAAAACCGGCTTAAAAACCAAAAATATGCCCTCCTGCATGCATTTCATGGCCGGTATACAGGCCGTCTCCTGGCAGAGTACCCTGCCTTGAACGACCTGCCCTTTATCCTTACTACCACCGGGACAGATATTAATTATGATATACATGGAAGCGAAAAAAACTACGTGGAGTTAGCCTGGCAGGCGGCCGATCGAATAGTTGTGTTTAACCGGGATTTTGTTGAGGTTATCAGACAGTCTCATCCCGAATTATTGCCCAAATTAATTACCATCCCCCAGGGCATCTATCTGCCCGCGGGAAATTACTGGAACCGTCGGCAGTTGGGTTATAATAATGATGATTTTATTTTCTTTCTGCCCAGCGGACTTAGACCGGTTAAAAATATTGATTTAGCCCTGGATGCATTAGAGCCCGTTTACCGCGAATATCCTCATCTGCGCCTTTTGATAATAGGGGCGGATATCAATCCCGACTACAGCCAGATCATCCGAACCAGAATCAGTAACCTGCCCTGGGCCAAATACCTGGGTGAAATAGCCCACAATCAGACCCGCGGCCTAATAGAAATGGTGGATGCGGTTATCAACACATCCCAGGCGGAAGGTCAGCCCCAGGCGGTTCTGGAAGCCATGAGCCTTGGCAAACCCTGCATAATGACTGCAGTACCCGGCAATCTGAATATTATACAATCAGGCCAGGAAGGTTTTTACGCAAACGATGCGACCGAATTCAGCCAGGCGGCTAAAATATTCATTAGTAATCCAGAAGTTTTAAAAAAGATGGGACTGGCCGCCCGCCGACTGGTAGAAACCAATTATAGGCTGGAAGAAGAACTGGCAGCTTATGCCGCTCTTTATAGGCAGTTGATGGTCTAGCGAAGGGCAAAATAAGAGCTGGAACATGTTGGCGATATTAAACTGCTTGATTATAATGAATGTATGAAACGGAGAGTCAGCCAGAGACTGTCATAAAAAGGAGACTAATATGGAGTACAAGGTAGTTAGAAAACAGGAAAACAGTAAAAAATGCCTAGTTTGCGGATTACAAAATGATTTGGGCCTTAAGGCCTCTTTTTATGAATTGGAGAATAATGAACTGGTAGCAATATTCAAACCCCGGGATGAACATCAAAGCTATCCAGAAAGAATGCACGGCGGAATCGCCGGTGCCATATTGGATGAAACCATAGGCCGTTTGGTTATGATGAAAGATCCCCAACAATTTGGAGTAACGGTAGAATTAAACCTCAAATACAAAAAACCGATCCCCTTGGACGAAGAACTTCGGGTAGTTGCCCGCCTCTCCCGAGATTCCCGTAAACTACTTGAAGGTACCGGCGAAATACTTCTTAAAAATGGAGAGGTTGCTGTCACCGGGTGGGGAAAGTACTGGAAGATACCGATGGGCGAAATGACTGAATTTGATCCGGAAGTACAAGAATGGAAAGTAAATTTATCTCCGGATGATCCAGTCAAAATAGATCTGTAACATCTCTTATTAAATATAAAATGGGCAGGATAAAGGACACTTCTTGGCCTGCCCATCTTTATATTTTGCTATTGAGCGGTCAGAACCAGCATTTGTTCCTGTGAAGGCCGGTTTGGAATGGTGGCAACGATTTGATCCCGGTATGCAAAAACACTGTAATCCTGGTCGGTAATCTCGCCTATTTCCGCGGCAACTCCATTTTTACTACGGATAGCTTCCAATACTTCCTCAACGTGCTCCGGCTGAACCTGCAGCAACATACGCGCCTGAGTCTCACAAATAAAAACCTCTTCCGGGCTTATAGAATCAGTTTTTACCGGCACTTTATCGAGTTCCACCCGGGCTCCTAATCCCCCAAAACGGGCTGACTCGCAAACCGCAGCACCTATACCGGCTGCTCCCAGATCTGAACAGGCTTTAATTTTGCCGGTTTTAAAAGCGGCCAGGGTGGCCTCCATGGTAACCTTTTCTGCATTAAAGTCGGCCAGCGCCGGCTGCAAAACCGGTACCAATCCTGCTCTATACAGGGTGTCGTTGCCATCTGTACCGGTTTCCCCAATTATAATTATTCTATCACCGGAGGACTTGGCCGGTTTCGTAAGAGGCTTATCGGTAACCTGCTTACCGATTACTGAAACGACCACGGCCGGGACAATATCACTGAAGGAAGTTGAAAAACCTCCCCCCACTACAAATACCCCCATCGATTCACACATATCGGCTATGCCTTTTAACATCAGGTTGATTCTCGCCTGGCTGGTCATGACTTCACATTTACCGCAGGTACATTCGTCCTTAAAACCACAGGGCCCAACAATAACTTCCTCTTCCAGGGGACGGGTACCGATAAAATCCAACAAAAACATGGGGCGTGCGCCCATGGCAACTACGTCACGCATTGCCCCGCCGGCTCCGGTAGCAGCAGCATCATAAGGCCGCGGAACACTAGGTGAACAATGACTTTCCATTTTCGCAGTGATAAAGCAATCGGTATCAGGAATCCTGACCACAGCCGCGTCATCATTGGCATCAGGCCCTACCAGCAAAGCCCCCGGCCAGATCTGTTCAACCTTCTGATTCAGCTGTTTAAACAGGGCAAAATCAATAGCCTTATCAGTGTTGTGATGCAGATGGACAAACAGGGCATGCATTAGGGCCTTTTCAACTGTATTCATTAAAATCGCCTCCATTTTGAAATGCTTTAAGTTGTTCGATTGATCAGTTCTTAAGGACTCATATCTAAAACAATATCATTTATATGGCGATAACTGCAAGCAAACAGGGGGACACTTTCAAGATTAAATCCCTTTGGTGTTTACTGGGAAGATGAGATTTTAAAAAGGTGTATCACCTTGTATTGAAACGGTTTAGCCAACTATGTGATATTACTCTAACATTGTTCACAACCACTGTTCTTTAGTATCACTAGTGGTTGGTGTCTCATTAGATATACCAGATCCAACCATCTAGTTTTTTTGCTTCTTCATTCTAATATGCTTTTCTTTCAATGTATCCGCTTTGGTCAAGTTCCTTCAGAGCGGTTCGTATTGCATCACGACCTTCAGTCCCTATTTTAATATATTAGCTATCCGTAGTACCCAATCATCTGGTTTACTGTGAAGATATGTGTATATTCTTGGGGCAACAAAATAGCGGGTCTTTTCACCCGCTATTTTTGTGTGTCACTTGCCTGGATTCATATAAAACTATCCCGATACTTAGGATTCTTACGGAACTATAATCGACCTCTTAATATTTTTTAGCCGTCCTGCTAACTTGCAATATATTGGGCTTTCTAAGTCATAAAATGGTCGGGATGACAGGATTCGAACCTGCGGCCTTCTGGTCCCGAACCAGACGCGCTACCAAGCTGCGCTACATCCCGATGCAAAGAATATTGTAACTTAGTTTCAGGATATATTCAAGCTTAAAACTAGGAAGGAGGTTAATCCCCCTTCCTTAGTAAAAGACGCTTGTGGATGCGTTATGACTTTTTATCGGGTATAGTTTTGGAGGTTGGTATCGACGTTGTATTGTTCCTTGATATCCTCAATCTGGGCTGACCAATTAAGGATCTTTTGTCTTACTTCCGTATCGCTGGAATGGTCAACTACCAGGACGGTATTTTCGTCTAATTGCACACCAATATTATAGCAGCCTTGTTCCAGATCGGAACTAACCAGTAAACCCTCGTACTGTTCCTTAGTGTACAATCCATCTTTTAAAAAATCCTGCTTGGCCATAATTTTACCTTCTTTAGCCCTCATCTGCCTGCCTCCCAATCATAAATTGTTAGCCTTATTCTCTCCCGATCCACAGATTTTATGTGACAGATGGCTGGCGATTAGGTTTTTTTTGGCCGTTCTGCTAAGCTGTTTAATCCGGTATTCACGCTTAAGGGCCTCGCTTTTGGTTGGATATTTTTCCCAGTATACCAGCTCTACCGGGCGTCGTCCGCGGGTGTATTTGCAGGCCGTTCCTTGTTGATGTTCTTCCAAACGTTTCTCTAAATCAACGGCATAGCCGGTATAATAGGTATCGTCCTGACATTTCAATATATATACGTAAGGCATCGGCTTCCTCCAATAAAACATATCCAAAAAACAACGGCGGGATATTTAAATCCCGCCGCCAACCGTTAGTTATTTAAAGCGATGATGAAATACTTTTAATGGCAGATTGAATTTATGGGTAATAGTGTTGGCTATTTCTTCGATATCATCCAGGGTTACATCAATCACCAGACATTTTAGCTTGGCATAAATCCGATAGGCATTGTCAAGTTCCTCGGCTACCAGATCATCCAGGCTGTCAATATCCTGGGGAAGATCGAAACTGCGGGCCCTTTCTTTGCGCAACTCTAAAAGGGTATCTATATCGATAGTTAGCCCCACCATAGGTACCTTTTCCTTAAGTTCCATGATCTGTTCGGGAATCTCAGTATGAAGATCAATCGGGAAATTAGCCACTTTTATACCTACGTTGGCCAGATGCATCGACAAGGGCGTCTTAGAGGTGCGCGGCAAACCGAGAATGATTAAATCCGCTTGATTTATCGTATCCAGATTCTGTCCGTTATCATGGTCAATGGTAAACTCAATTGCTTTTACCCGGTTAAAGTAATTATCGTCCATTTTGTGAGTAAGCCCGGAAATATAGGCGGGCTGCAAACCGGTTTTGTCCATAATGGCATTAAAAATAGGCTCCATTACGTTAACTGCTACGATTCCCCGGGATCGTGCTTCTTTATCAAGATATTCGGAAAGTTCGGGTTTTACGATGGTATAAATAATTATCGCATCTTCTTCAATGGCTTTATCCAGGATATGAAGCACCTGTTCCTCTTTGGTTACGCGAGAAAACCTGGTAATACTTCTCTCAATTTTAAACTGCAAAACGGAAGCAACTGCAATTTTTTCAGCTGTTTCACCCACTGAGTCAGAAACTGCAAATATGTGTAGTCTATCAGGCATCGCACCATCCCCCTTTTCTACTACTATTTTTTGCTTCAACATCATGCCTAACTCACTATTAATATTATTCTACCAGCGATTGAGTATTTCCTTTTTTAAAAAATAAAATGTGCAATTACCAGCATGTCTTATACCCAGATCTGCAATCCATCCTCAGGGTATCCTGCGGTGGCAGGAACAGGATTGCTGTCTGAACCTAGCAGATCGGATATCTCCTGCAAAGGAGCATAAATTTCCCCGCCATTTTTTAAAAGTGGTGCTTTCAGTTCAGCCTCCCTGCCATTAAGCTGATATTGTCTGCTGCCGCTAAAAAACCAAAAGTTCTTGCCGCCATCGGGATTAAAGCTGAACAAACCAAAACCGTACAGTTCATCATAACCTACTTCCCCCAAATCAATGCTGCTATACTGTAAAAGAAGACTAACAGTGCGCATATCAGGAAAAACCCCGAAGCGTTTTTTGTAGCGAGCGCAGATTAAAGCCACCGCTCCGCTAATATGGGGTGCAGCCATCGAAGTGCCGGACAACTCAACATACTTGCCGCCCGGGTAGGTGGAATAAGTCTTAACCCCAGGTGCGACGATGTTAATGCGGTTGTTGGAATTGCTGAAATTAGCTATTCCGGTTTTAAGATCAACTGCTCCCACCGCAATAGTTTCCAGGTAGTAGGCGGGATATGATATTTCCCGGGTATCCTTTTGTCCGTCACCGACATTGCCTGCGGCACATACTACGGTTATACCTGCCTGAACCGCTTTTTTTATCTCATAATGAAGGCCCGGATCCCCGGTTGAACCTCCCAGGCTCATATTGACAACATTCACCACTTCTCCCCGGGTTCCCTTCCAACGGCGGGCATATTCAAGGCCCTTGCTGATTCCCTGATTACTGCCGTAACCATCTTGGCCCAGCACTTTTACCGCCAGGATCTTGCTCTGCGGAGCAACCCCCAGAATTCTCCCATTAGCTGCAACAGTCCCGGCTACGTGAGTGCCGTGCCCATTAAGATCGATAAAATCCTTCTCTGCGGATACAAAGCTTATCCCACCAATAATACTTCCTTTTAAATCGGGATGATTATAATCGACACCGGTATCCAGAATAGCTACTACAATGCCTTTCCCCTGGGTGGAAGGCCAGATTTTCCGTGCGGCAATTAATGAAACGCCAGGCGGACTCCAGGCTAGCGGGCTGAGGGTACGTTTATAAATACCCAAAACCTGATCCTCAGAAATTCTCAATTAGAATACCTCCTTTCTCTATATTAATCAGGAGCATAACAATTGTTTCCGAATCAAAAACACGATCAGCCATAAGGCTGATCGTGTTTTTGGGCAGATTATACTATAATTTGCACATAGATTATGATATGATATATTGTAGAAAAATAGCTATTCATAATAGATTCCGGGGGGGGAATATTATGGATTCCATCGCTACATTCGTAACCATTTTGCTAGTCATAATGTCGATCGGCCTGGCATTGGCAGTCGCAGCCGTATTCCTGGTAAATAGCAAGCATGACTGGTGGAACAAGCTTTAGATATCCATAAAGCAAAGTTTTTTTTATGGATATTATGTCTTCAGTCCTTCCTACCTTCCAATCTTATAATCCTCTCATCTTTTCACTGCGCAGGTAGCGTGTATCTCGGGACTCCAAAACTTGGTCCACCATGTTTACCATAGCCGCTTTATCTTGTTGCAGGGTTCCTTGTATAGGCAGGTAATTAGAGGCATGACTACCCACAAATTTTAGATTATCTATGGTGATGTTGTTAAATATAGTTTTCATTTCCTCCAGGGTTTCGAATGCATCCAAGAGCTGAAATTCGCCCTCCTGTACCTGACGGAAAAGAACCGTACCGGGTACCGGCGTAACAGTTAAGGCGGCTAGATAAGCCGGTTTCATTTCATTCGTGATACGGGCAGTAGCTAAAGCGTGTTCCTGGGAACGAATTCCTTTGCCGGCCAGACCTAAAAGCACCATGGCAGATAGATTTATACCGCTATTTATGAGGTTACGTCCCGTCTGCAGCATTTCGTCATAAGTAACCCCTTTATTAACCTGTTTTAAGAGATCTTCATCTCCGGTTTCAACCCCCAAGTAAGCTTTAGTAAGACCAGACGCCCGCAGCGCCGATAACTCAGAGAGGCTCTTTTTTAGGGTACTGTTCGGACCCGCGTAGGTTCCTACATGACGCAGGCTGGGAAAACTTTTATATAGCTCGGCCAGTATTTCCAGCAGCATATCAGTATCTATGGCAATAGCATCACCATCGCATAGAAAAACTTTTTCCACATCCCCGTAATACTGGCGGGCCATTTTTATATCGTTTTTGATCTCCTCCATACTGCGTACTCGGTATTTTTTATCTTTATACATCCCGC
Source organism: Syntrophomonas zehnderi OL-4 (assembly GCF_000983115.1). GTDB lineage: Bacteria > Bacillota > Syntrophomonadia > Syntrophomonadales > Syntrophomonadaceae > Syntrophomonas_B > Syntrophomonas_B zehnderi. The sequence goes on along the minus strand of NZ_CGIH01000053.1, from coordinate 21,970 downwards.
AAAAAGTGCAGCGGTTGTGCGAACAACCGATAGTACACTGCAACAAATAACTGTTAGCCTCACTAAAAGGCCTGAATATCTGCCCCTCATATCTCATCTTTTAATTCTCCTATCCCAATATGAAAATAGATCTAGGTTTGATTATCCTCTCCCTCGCCGGGATCGGGGGGATTTATGTCCCCATTGTTATCTCCGGGCGGTACAGGCTCCGGTGCCGGAACAATCGGCACTTCAACATCAGGAGGCTGTTCTGTGCCTGGTTCCTCTCTTATCGGTTCTTCGATATCAGGTTCTTCCTCCTCTGGTGTTTCCTCCGGTACCTCCACATACTTGCCGGCAAAAACCCCCTGGGAGATAAGCCGGTTCATATATTCTTTCCATATCAGTCCCGATACACTTCCACCATAAGCACGACTTCCATTTACAGGAGTTCCATCGCTGTTCCCTGTCCAAACTGCGGTTACCAATTCGGAGGTATAACCCAAATACCATAGATCCTTGCTATCCGATGTGGTTCCGGTTTTGCCTCCGCTTCGAATGGCGATCCTGGCTGTCGAACCAGTGCCGTAACTAACGGTATCTTTCAGGATACTGTCCATAGTAGCTGCTGTACTGCTTTTAATAACAGTTTTTGATTTGGAGCGGTTTTTATAAATCACTACATCCTTACTATTTACGATTTTTTCTATATTATAGTATTTCGTATATACTCCGTTAGTTGGAAAGATCGCATAAGCTGCCGCCATTTGCACCGGCGAAATTCCCCGCGTCATTCCCCCCAGCCCCAGAGCCAGATTATGATCCGTTGGTTCTATAGTCGTGATACCATAATCTTTTAGATAACTAACCGCTTTTTCTACCCCCAGCTTATTTAAAACTTCAACCGATGCCACATTATAAGAATTCACAATAGCCTGACGGGTCGTGGTCATACCGGGGCTAGCCGCGTAGTTTTTGGGTGTGTAGCCATTGAAACTGCGGGGGCTATTATTTAACTCTGTGTTTTGATTTATGATGCCTTCATCAATCGCAGCGGCATAATATAAAGGTTTGATGGCCGAACCGGGCTGACGTGGCAATATCGCCATATTTAGCTGATTTTTTTCCCAGTCAACCCCGCCCACCATAGCTTTGATTCCGCCGGTTTTGGGATCAATCGATACCACGGCTATGTCCTTGGCTGATATTCCCCGGGCAGCAAAGGTCGCGGCCTGTTTTTCCACTGCGTATTCAGCGGCTTTCTGCATACGGCTATCCACACTGGTATAAACATGCAGACCGCCATGGTAGAGTTGTTGTGCCCCTACCATGCCCTCCAGTTGGTTAGCCAGATAAGCCATATAATAAGGGTGAGCATTTAGAGTCTGGCGGAAGGGTTTAAAAGAAAGCGGTTGCTCTTTTAACACTTCCCCTTCTTCAGCACTTATCAAACCCTGCTTGACCAGAACTGAAATTACTACCGCCTGGCGTTTTTTTAAAGCCTCCAGGTTGCGATCCGGCGAATAGTATTCAGGCGCCTGGATAATACCAACCAGGGCGCATATTTCAGCTTCATTCAGTTCCATTACATCTTTCCCGAAATAGGCCTGAGCCGCTATGCCCATTCCAGTACAGCCGCGTCCCATATATATCTCGTTTAGATACATATTGAGAATGGCCTCTTTGGTATACTTGCCTTCAATCGCAGAAGCAATAAAGACCTCCTTTACCTTGCGGGAAAAAACCTTCTCATTGCTTAAAAAAAGAGTACGGGCCAACTGCATGGTAATCGTACTGCCGCCTTCAGATTTACTGCGGGATATCACATCTTTATAAATTGCCCGGCCAATTCCTTTGGAATCCAGGCCGGAATGTTCATAAAAACGCCGGTCTTCAACGGCTACTACTGCATCTTTCATAAACTCGGGAAAATCTTTGCTATATTCCCGTTTGTATCCCAGGTTGCCCATTTTTTTACCGTCACTATAATAGACCACGGTTTGTTCCTGAACCGTATATTCCCAGTTGTTGATTCCGGTAATAAACTTGGCTACCTTAGGTGTGGTCTGGGTCAGCGAAACACCGGCATAGAAAAACAGAAAAAATACTAACACTCCTGCCAATCCCATGCCTAATTTAGACAAGAACTTCATTTGATCAATTCCCTTTCCAATAATGAATACCAGGTTAAATCCATTTTAGTAAAAATAGAATCAAATCATTTAACCAAATATCTTCTGGCTCAGACATTTGACTTTTTATAGTTGCCATACTAGGGAGCTGTGAAAAACCTTTAATTAACTATATACCCTATATACGCAGATAACTCAATATTATTATAGTCTCTTCCTAAGAAGTATAAAAACACCGCAAGCCGGATCCTGGGCGTTGATCCGTCAGGGTAGCCTGTCAATTCTAACATACAGGTATTTTCTTTATTATAAATACTATTGTATCTTTTATCCTTTCAAACCTGGATTTTCAGTATTTTGCAAAGCTTAAATTGGAGTGGAGTATTTGTTACCGGTCTATTCGACAATTTATTTCACTAAGATATTATTTTTATTGCTTAATTTCTAGGTCAGTAACACCTTTTAAGACCTATAAACTTGGCGTGTTTTCGATTTTTATATACTCCAATATTATAGTTGTCATGTTTTTTTGGATAATAATTAAAAATATAGTTGCATATGCTGTCGAATTATGTCATTATATATATAACACTTCCCCCCCTAAGGAAGTAAACATTCCCTCTCAACATGAGTCAATTTTTATGACTCATGTTTTTTTTTGATTTTCATTAATAATGTGATCCTCTATGATGATTCCCGGCAAAATCATTATAATTCTGAGATTTGCCAGAAATAGAAGTTTATTCAGCAGGAAATATGCTATAAAATGATGAAGATAGTATATATTTCTTTTTTCTGCATTTTTAAAAAAGGCGGTGGCCTGTTGGCTGCTGAAGCGCAAAGAATAAGGAGGAACCACAGACATGGGAAATAAGATGACCGAAGGTCAGGTGGTCGTAGTCACCTCAGGCAAAGGCGGTGTCGGTAAAACTACGACTGTGGCTAATCTTAGCACGGGTTTGGCCAGGCTGGGCTATAAAGTAGTTGTAATGGATCTTGATATTGGCTTAAAAAAGCTGGACTTGATCATGGGCCTGGAAAACCGGGTTATTTATGATATTATTCAGGTTGCTGAAGGTGAGTGTACCTTAAAGCAGGCTTTGGTCAAAGACAAACGCTTTCCGGATTTATATATGCTGCCTGCGGCTCAAACCCGCAACAAGGATGATATAAAAGCTGAGCAGGTTCAGGCCATATGCGATGAATTGCGACCTGATTTCGATTTTATCTTTTTGGATTGCCCAGCCGGCATTGAACAGGGTTTTAGAAATGCCATATACGCCGCCGATAAGGCCATTGTGGTTACCAATCCTGAAGTCTCTGCTGTACGCGATGCTGACCGCATTATCGGTATTTTGGAGTCAGCCCAGTTTAATGATATTAAGCTTTTGATCAACCGCTTGCAGCCTAATATGGTTAAAAGCGGCGATATGCTAAGCATTGAAGATCTAATGGAACATCTTTGTATCGATTTATTGGGTGTGGTTCCTGAAGACAAGAGCGTAGTTATTTCCACTAACCGCGGAGAGCCGATTGTGTTAAGTGAAAACGCCCCGGCCGCTCAAGCCTTCAGCAACATTGTTCGGCGTTTAGTGGGTGAAGAAGTAGAGTTGATGCCTATGGAAGATGACTCCTTCTGGTCAAAACTCAAACGCAACCTATTTTCACGCAAGTAGGAGGTATGTATTGTGTTGGAGTTTTTAAAAAAACTATATTCACGCGAGGAAAATTCCAGTCGAGAACAAGCCAATGACCGCCTAAGGGTAGTCCTCACTCATGATCGCCTGGGAGCCAGCTCTCAGCTGATGGAAACAATAAAGGAAGAAATCCTGGAGGTTATTGCCAAACATATGGATGTCGAAGGAACCCCGGAAGTAAACCTTATTACCGAGGGCCGCCATTCAGCACTGGATATCAGCATACCACTTAAAGGAAGGTAGTTGGATGTGGCAAAACTTGATATAAAAGGTTTAAACAACAGTTTGGTTTTTGTTTTTGGAGAAGGCAGTTTGGAAGAATACATAACTATAATAAAATCGAAGGTAGATAACAACCCCCAGCTATTTGCGGGTTCATCGGTTATTTTTCAGGGCGATGGCTTGAAATTGCTGACTCAGGATGAACTGGCTGACCTGCAAAGGATCTGTCTGGATTACGATATGGTCTTAAACAATATGCAGGCCCCTTCTTCCCCCCGGGCGGAAAAAAAGCCCGCGGCCAGTCGGGATTTAATCATATATAAAACCTTGCGCAGCGGACAGCGAGTCCATAGTGACGCATCTATCATCGTCTGGGGAAATGTGCATGAAAGTGCTGAGATTACGGCTGCTAAAGATGTAATCGTCCTCGGTAAACTGGAGGGGCTGGCTCATGCGGGATGTTTCGGGGATATCAGCAGTACCATCTTTGCTTTGCAGCTTTCCCCCCGCCAACTGCGTATTGCCGACCGGATCTCCCGTTCTTCAGGTGATCTGGTTAAAAACAACTATCCTGAAATTGCTTATGTTGAAGATGATAATATTTGCATCAAAGAATATACCCCCCACGAAGCTATACCCAAATAGTGTCAAGGGGACGGTTCTCTTGACACTACAGGTATAAAGGCTGTAGCTTGGATTTCCTTGATCAAGTTTTAATGGTATTGGCTTCAATATGGGTAGTATCAATAACGATGCCGTTGCTGCTTTTGATTAGACCTCTTTCTACACATTGCCTTACGATTTCGGTAATTATGGCATCCATGCTGATATCCTTTAAGCGTTGGGTACGGAATTTGGTTAGCAGGCTGGTTTCAGGCAAGGGGTCTTCGGGGTTAAGTCCTACAAACCATTTGTAAGCCAGATTTACGCTCAAATCCTGTATTAACTGTTCATCAGACAGGTTGTATAGATATTTTAATATTTGTATTCT
>NZ_CGIH01000053.1:15833-16833 GCF_000983115.1 Syntrophomonas zehnderi OL-4 | reverse complement strand
ATATCCTTTAAGCGTTGGGTACGGAATTTGGTTAGCAGGCTGGTTTCAGGCAAGGGGTCTTCGGGGTTAAGTCCTACAAACCATTTGTAAGCCAGATTTACGCTCAAATCCTGTATTAACTGTTCATCAGACAGGTTGTATAGATATTTTAATATTTGTATTCTCAGCATCATCTCCAGCTCTTTTGCTGGTCTGCCAAAGTTTTTACAATATCTATCTGCTAATAAATCATTAACAAAGCTAAGAGCTATGGCGGAATCTATTTGTTTAAGTATGTGATTATCCTTTCTCTGGGTCATCCGGTTTACTGATATTTTGCAATACGACTTGTTTATACCACTTATCGATTACAATAGAATCAGCCCAGATTGGTGTCATAAGGTTGTAATACTTAGATTCAGATATACTCCAACCACCCAAAAGACTCTTGAAATCAGCATTATCTTTACTCATTTCACGTTGTTCTTTTACGTAACTTTCGATTTCCTGGGAGGTCGGATACAAACCCATAGCCCGTGTAGCGTCAACTTTGATTTTTCTGTCAACAATCCGCTGCAAAATGGCCCTGTTGTAACCGTCAAGTAGTTTTGAACAAAAAACGTTAAATAATTTTGGACACCTAATTGTTACCAAAAATGGTTTGACGATGCTTCAGACGATAGCTGTCGCCAGTTAGATGAATAACCTCGCTTTTGTGGATTAAACGATCCAAAATAGCGGTTGTAATGGCCGGATCACCCAGAATATCACCCCATTCTTCCGGGCCTTTGTTGGATGTGATGATAATGGAGGTCTGCCCGTAAAGCTGGTTGATCAATTGAAAAAAGAGATTTGCTTCGTGACGGTCAATGGCCATAAACATCAGGTCATCAATGATCACCAGGTCAGAGCCAACCATGCGTTTTATCTTTGCTCTGGAGTTGCGGCTGATTTCCTCTGTTTTTAAGAGACGGATCAGTTCATTCATCTGAACGAAACTTACCCGATAGCCGTGGTTAAT
>NZ_CGIH01000053.1:0-15823 GCF_000983115.1 Syntrophomonas zehnderi OL-4 | reverse complement strand
ATTTGTATTCTTAGCATCATCTCTGGCTCTTTTGCTGGTCTGCCAAAGTTTTTACAATATCTATCTGCTAATAAATCATTAACAAAGCTAAGATCTATGGCGGAATCTATTTGTTTAAGTATGTGATTATCCGGAATCATTTGGTATAATGCGGTATAGAAGCTGTTTTGTCTAAAGACGTTTTTAACTAACATAAAAAGCATACCTCCTTTAGTTAATTTTGATTTTGCTAACCAAATTATACCACAGGAGGGTATGCTTTTTGTGCTTTAAATGGACTTTTTCAGTGATCTCGGACGGTTCGAGACCACTGAAAAAGTAACCCTTTTAAGCCGCCCTGGCGGCTACCAATAGCCCATTACGCAAGTAGATAAGACAGCCGTAAATGTAGTAGCATCTTATTTAAGGATTATATAGAATAAGCTTTATACTTTCTTTTTCAGGAATGATATGCTTGAGATATATTTGGATATTGGATTGGATAGGAATTTGCTTTTTTCAGATCAGTATAGCACAAGATGGAAAATAATGGTTATTCATACTTGATCCAAGAAATTGGGTCGAAATTTCATGATATTGAGGAATGTGCGACCGGTGAGGGAAGGGTATCCTGCCGTGATAATAATCAACATAGCATCAACCTGATTTACCTAAAGTTCAGCCGGTATAACCCGATTCCTAAACTCTTTGAACCTGGCGGCACGCAAATTCTATGTCTGGGAAAGAAATGGGCGGCGGATCATGGTTTTTCGTCACCCCCAGATTCAGATGCACTAGTATCTTCTTGATGACAGCTTGGTCTTAGATAATGGATATGATACGCATTCGCCCACAGCATTTTGGACAAAGCAACGGATCACCCTGCGGGCACTACTGATGTTCCCTTTGGTCACAATTAATGTTGCGGTATAATAAACCTTTTGAATCAAACGAGCCCAATTCCTGCGTAGTTCCTTTTTTGTAATATCGGAATCAACCGACACCGGCGTTTTAATATCAATATCAGTTTTTTTGCGCATTCCCCGTGACTTGTTGGAATAGTATCCGTAATACCTGAACAGCTGTTCCCCCTTTATTGGGAATATGGGTGACAAGTCTGGCCAGCCAGTCTAGCGCCGTAAAGCTTTCCCGAATGCTGCTGTTTTTCCCTTTGTAGACTACTCGGGCTAAGCCGTCGGGTACTGCGGATGAAGGTATATAGAGAGTGTCAAGAGAACCGTCCCGTTGACACCCTGGGTTCCAATGTTACCGGCAGCCTTGCCACCTTGACAGCGGCGCTTCTGAATATGATTTTAATCAACGCCATTGCGGCAGTATTGACTGTATTAACAATGGTTGCACTTAATCTGGGAGGTGTCGGTTCGCTGGCTCACTGCCTAGGTTTCTTCGCTGCCTCCTGTGTGCTGGGAATTATGGCAGGATTAGTCGCCCAACTTTTTGTAAGCGCTACGGCGGCACGGGGTATGTCCTTTGGGCTGCTGGGGGCACTGTTCGGCCTGCATATTCTGTGGAACGTGAGCGGCAGACAAAATCTTCTCGCTTACCTCAACCCGCTGGAATGGCCGTTGCTGATGCGTCCTTTTGCCGGGGAGCATTTCGTAGTGTTTTTAATTCCTCTGGTGTTGAGCATGGCACTGGTAACGCTGTCAATGTGGCTAATGACACGGCGGGACGTGGGTGCGGGACTTGTACCCCAGCGAACCGGCCGAGCCTTTGCCAAACCGGGACTTCGTAATCTAAATGCCCTGGCCTGGCGCACCCAAAAGGGGGTTTTTCTCGCATGGTTTTGCTTTTACGCCATCTTTTCCTTCGCACTAGGCCGCGCCAGCTACCTGATGGTGAGTGCCGTCAGCTCGGCGGAGGCTCTAACAGGGTTAATTGAGCGGTTAGGCGGCATAGAGCAAGCGTTTTTATCGCTGATGTTGTACGTTTTCGGAATACTGATTTCTATTTATGTGATGATGTCGGCGGATATTCTCCGTCAAGAGGAGGTGGCCAAAGGCGAAACATTATTGTCCATGCCCGTACGGCGGGAGAGGCTGGTCTTGAGCCACATGATCTACATCTTCGGCGGCTCAGCGGCTATTATGCTAATATCCGGGTTCTGCGTAGGCTTGGGTGCGGCAATTGGCACGGGGAACAGCGGGATGCTTTCCCGGCTCTTCTATGAAATGGCAGGAATGATTACGGCAATCTGGACTATTGGTGGTATCGCCCTGCTGCTTTTCGGCGCACTGCCAAGGTGGATGACCGGGATCAGCTACGGCCTGCTCACCCTGTATGTACTGATGGAGATTTTCTGGGAACAGCAGCAGATTCCCGAGATATTTTATGCCTTTTCGCCCTTTTCTTGGATAACACCTTTGAAAGCTACTCAGCCAACGGCCGCGCCTCTTGTGCTGTGTATTGTAACAATCATACTGACCATAACGGGGATTGCCCTGTTCCGCCGCAGAGACGCAGCGCTGTGATATTGGAAAACAGGACAACTAATGACAATTGTTATTGCTTAACCAATCCAACTGTTAACTTTGTGGCAATTTAGTCTAAATTAACGGAAAAACCTTATTACGGCAGATGGATAGTTGGGTACTGAATATAAAAAGAAGTAGCAAAATGGCGGTTCAAAGTAGGCCGCCATTTTCCACACTGGGGTTACGCCGTTACGCCCGTTACGCCGGGACGTTCTTTTTGTAACATTATTCTTATGATCTACAGGGCTACGTCAGGGCATTTATGATACTACGCATAGTTAACCAGTGTAACTCGGTGTAAGGGATATAACGCCGGTATAACCAGAACGAGACCGAGTGGCAGCCCCTCGGTTTCCGTTAGTTTTTTAGGTCTGGTTGGAAGTGGGCTATTTGCTGGATATCTCCCAGCGTTGGGCTATTCCTTGACTAATCCGGTCAATAACGATAGCCAGTACCACGATAGCCCATCCGGCTTCGAAGCCTTTTCCTGCATTAATTTGATTTACAGCTTTTAAAACCTCTTCCCCCAGCCCTCCACCGCCGATCATGCTGCAGATTACCACCATAGCCAACGCCATCATGGTGGTCTGGTTTATACCTGTCAGTATAGAAGGTAAAGCTAAGGGAAGTCTGACCTTGGATAGGAATTTGCTTTTTTCAGATCAGTATAGCACAAGATGGAAAATAATGGTTATACATACTCGATCCAAGAAATTGGGTCGAAATTTTGTGATATTGAGGAATGTGCGACCGGTGAGGGAAGGGTATCCTGCCGTGATAATAATCAACATAGCATCAACCTGATTTACCTAGGCAAGCGGAAGAATATGAAATAATCCTTTTTTAAATGGATTGTTTAAGCTTTAGGTCTTGTCTACAACTAAACGCGATTGATAACCTAAAGAAATTAGGGTATAATATCTTTAGATTTATCCAGGGAGGTAAACGCCATGCCAAATATAAAATCCAGTACCGACCTACGTAATAACTATAACGAGATTTCCACCTTCTGCCATGAAAGCCGCGAACCTGTCTTTATTACAAAAAACGGACAAGGGGATTTGGCGGTCATGAGTATTGAGACGTACGAAGCACTCAGCGGCAAGCTGGAACTGTATCGTCTGCTTGACGAGGGCAGGGCAGCTGTCAAGGCGGGTAAGAAACGTCCGCTTCAAGAGGTCATGAAGGATATCAAACGGGGTATCTCCAATGGCGAAATATAGGGTGGACATATCTGAACCGGCCGAAAACGACCTCATGGACATTGTCCGGTATATTGCTTCTCAGTTGTCCGCTCCCGTATCGGCGCTCCATATGATGGAGCTTCTTGATGAGACAATGACAGGTCTGTCCGATATGCCGCAGCGCTGTCCGTTTATCGCAGACGAGCGCCTATCCCAAATGGGATACAGGAAGCTCATTGTAAAAAATTACGTTGTATTCTTTTCCATCGATGAGAAGAACAAGGTGGTTGACGTCGAAAGAATCCTGTACGGCAGACGCGACTGGCTCAGAATTTTATAACTAAGGCCCATCTCCGCTGGGCCTTTTTCTATTTGTATTATTATCTATACCAGTTGGACTGCTGATTATTTTTGGGGTGCGCATTCCCCGTGACTTGTTAAATTTGCAGAGAATGGTCAATATGAATTTTGGCATGAATACAAGCACGTTCAGACGTGTTCATAGATTTGAAGGAGCCATGCAAATCATAAGCAATAAGGCAGGCGGGATACCCTGGCAGGATATTATTTTTAGGTGCCAATATAGTGATCAGTCTCATTTCATAAGAGACTTCAAAGCGTCTACAGGATATACTCCCGCTGAATACTTAGCAGGCAATCTGTCCGATTCATTCAATCAATTCACCGGTGCTTCCCTGTATAATCATTGTGGAAAAACCTGTTTGATTTTGTGGCAACAAACAAGCTTTCTTTCCCCAGCACATCTTTGAATATTGCGATTTATCACGACGTAGAGTATCGTGACAAGGAAATTGATGTTGAGGTGCAAAAAGAAATCAGTACAATAGTCAAAGGAAGCGAAGCAGTCCGCTGTTTTATGCGTCCTGCTGTGTTGGCTGCAACGGTGACGCTTCAAGGAGAGCTATCATTTTATAGTGAGTTAAATAGTGTTATTGCCCATTGGGTTTCCCATAATGGATACGACCTTGATGGTCCCATGTTTAACATTTACCATATAGCACCTGACGCAAATGCGGACAATCAGTCCCCGATTACAGAGGTGTGTTTTCCCATTAGAACAAAAGAGAACGGCTAAAATAATTTTGCATGTGTGCAATCCAGGCCGCGTATCCTTGGTAAACCTGCACTATTTAGCAGGCTTGATTATAATGAAAGTGAAAATTCAAAAGGGGGTAAGCTAATGTTTCGGATAGGAGAATTTTCAAAACTGACACAGATAACAATCCGGATGCTCCGATACTATGATGAGGTAGGGCTTTTGAAGCCAGCAGAGATTGACCCGTGGACAGGGTATCGTATGTATTCCGTCGAGCAAATCCCTATCCTAAACAAAATAATTTATCTTCGTGATAGTGGATTTAATGTTTCAGAAATTGCGGTAGCCCTTAATATAAAGGATGATAACTCTCTTGTGGAACAGCTTGACTTGAAATATTTAGAAGTAGAGAAAACAATTCAAGCTGAACAGAAAAAATTGAAGAAAATAGAGCTTGCCAAAAATGAAATCTTAAACAAAAAAAGTGAGATGCACTACAATATTTCAATCAAATCTATTCCGAGCTGTCAAGTTCTTTCCTTGCGTAGAACAATACCCGACTACTACGCAGAGGGCAAATTATGGCAAGAGCTATCCAATTTTGCAGCGGAACATCAAATACAAATATCAAGCAGCACATTTTCCATATACCACGACACCGTATATAAGGAAGCTGATGTTGATGTTGAGTTATGTGCTCCTGTAAAAAAACGCGGAAAGAGTATAGGCGATTTTATATTCCGCAATACTGAGCCAATACCAATGATGGCTTGCACAATGGTATACGGAGCTTTTTCAAATATAGCGGGAGCATATATAGATTTTGCGGAATGGCTACAGAAGAACAGTCAATATAAAATGTCCGGGCAAAATCGACAAATCGTACACCGCGGACCGTGGAACGAAAACAGCCCCGAAAAATATCTAATAGAACTTCAAATACCGTTAGGAATTATATAGTTCAATGTCTTGCAATTTTGCAGATCATTTTTTTATTTCTCCTTGACTCTCACATGATGTAAGGGCTTATATTGTACTCGAAATCAAAAAAGGAGGAAAAAACATGAGTAAATTTATAGTACATCCCATTGGAAAGGTTTATAATAACGAGAATGGGACATTTATAGAGGTAGAAAAAAGCTATATTCCAGCGCTGCAAGCATTAGATGGATTTAGCCATATCAATGTTCTTTGGTGGTTTAGCGATTTTGATGATGAACAATCCCGTTCCACATTGCAAACAAAGCAGCCATATAAAGGTGCTCCCGAAGTAATGGGAGTGTTCGCTACAAGGTCGCCGGTGCGTCCTAATCCGATTGCTTTGACCACAGTAGATATTATTCACATAGATTATGAAAACGGCATTATTCATATTGCGTTTATTGACGCTAACGATAACACCCCTGTGCTGGATATGAAGCCCTATACTCCGAGTTTCGACAGAGTGGAGACACCCGGCGTTCCTGCATGGTGTAGTCATTGGCCGAAAAGCACAGAAGAATCCGCCTACTTTTCATGGGAAAAAGAGTTTAATTTTTAATATGGCCTTACAAGACTATATCAACGAAAAACCTATTCTTCATAGACTATCAAGGTAATGCTTTTATGGCAGAAGCATTACCGCGCGTTGTTGCGGCTTTGGAATGAAGGTTTTCTATGTATCCGAAGCCGCTTTTTGTTCGCATAAAGGAGCCGCCCGTAATTTTCTTCGCGCCAATTGCAGCTCTATAAGCATTTGTAATGTAAGCGTCAAATCCCGCACACCTGAACCTCAAGTAATTCCTGAGGTTCAGGTGTGCGGGATTTGACGCTTACTCATCTTAGCTGGGTCAGTTATATGTGTGAAGTTTTTGACGCTTACATTTATAAGACTCTGTTATCTGGGAAAAATCGGTGATTGGACAGGATACACGCATCAGCAAAGCCCTGGACGGCTCACATTCCCTTATAGGCAGAGGCTGTGTCCTGGATAGCAGGGCGGTAGTAGCCAGCTACTGCACTCTGTAAACACAGGCTCATATTCAGGCCAATAGCCGTATATTTCGCGGAGATAGTGGCGATCTGCAGGTAGAGCAAGGATAAATTTGCTGAGGGGGCGGGGTTGTTGACACAATCCTCCCCTTTTATTTATTGGATAAAATCAAATACATCAGGGCTTTTAACGAACAAACCGATGCAAGAGGCCGTGTCCAGAACCTAAGTTTCGGCACAGCCTCTCACTCATATTTATGACTCAGTCATTTTTTTGTACTGTGGATAATAATATCGGCTCATTAAAGCTGTTTTTGGATAATCAATAAATTCAATTTGGTAAGCTCTATCATACAGTTCCACAACTCTAAGCACCTTGCTCAAATTTATCAGGTAGGATCTATGAACCCTTAAAAATCTGTTACCCAGTTTACTTTCTATTTCATATAAAGATCTACGAAACTCCCAGATCTGGTTTTTAGTATGAACATAGGAAATCTGGTGTTGAACTTCAACAAATATGATCTCATCTTTTCTTAAGTGTATTTCTTGATTTTTAAACTTAAACACTATCGAATCAGAATTTATCACTCTTTGCTCGTTGACTTTTATAGCAATTTCATTAATGAGTGCTTTAAACTTTTCAATATGTATAGGTTTCAAAACGTAGCTATAGGGATGAACCTCAAAGGAATCCACAGCATATTCAGAATAACCGGTTACAAATACCATGTAAGCTTCTTTGTTAAAACTATAGATGCGTTTAGCAACTTCGAGACCCTTAAAACTCCCCGAGCCCAGTTCTATATCAAGCAATATTAGATCTGGTGTATATTGTTGCGCTAACTGTATAGCCTCTTCGCCACTCGAAGTATCAAAAATATCTGATACCTCAGAATTTTCCTTTACCAGCTGCCTGATAAATCTCCGGACGGGTTCTTCATCTTCAAGGATCAAAACAGTAATCATGGCTAATCATCCTGCCTCTGCAAGCATTCGGGGATATTTGGTTCATAAACAGTCCATATACTTATTGAGCTGACCCCGCTATGAGCAATAAAGGTCAACATTAAGGCTAGATTTACTAAGATAAATCTTTTACTATTGTTGAAAATATTTTTTAACATTGCGTTCACCTCCTTTAATTAGGACGAAATCTTATCAATGGTATTCAGTAGCTGGTAACCTGCTTGCTGCCTGCGGGAGGCAGAATTTTTGCTTGTATATCCAGGAGTGAAAATTTTCCTCAAATCGCTATTAGGGATCTTGCTTCCATTGTTGTGAATAGAAATTTCATACTGTCCAGATTTAAATTTAAACTCAAACCCCCACTTGAGGTCTAAATTTATCCGCTAAAGCTGCTTCAATAGCATTATCCAGGAGATTGCCAAGTATGCTGCTTAAATCCCATGGTTCAACAGTAAAACGTTTTGAAAGCTATATTTTCTGGATTTGTAACAATAGAATGGCTAAAGCTTAATAAGAGGAAACAGCTTGAAAGAATAATCACGATGACTGTTAAGCTTGCATCTCTTTCGTTGTTATTTAAGTCATAAATAGTAAAATGAAATCGCTTTATTATTACATATAACAGGGATGCCATAATCAGTATTAAGGCAAATATTATCATGTTGAACCAGGTATAAGCTGATAAATCGTCAACTGAAGTTGATGTAATTTCGAAAATCACATCAAGCCAAACCTTCTCAATCAGACCCATAATCATCGTACCGGTCAGAGATGAAACAAGACTATACCACCAATTAATTTTATAAAAAAAGGTAGCGAAAAGTGCTAACAACAATACTAAGACCAATGTGTGCAAGCCGAATAAGGGGGCTTGCCTTATAAAATATGTGCAAAAGGCAATCAAGGTAGAAATTGCGATTGTTTTGCCTAAATCTATTTTTATATTGAATAATTCAAAACCAATTTTAATGATCAGGAACATTTGAGGTATGGACTCCAATATAACTGTATACCAGGGGATGGCAAACATTAGATCCTCCTTTGGTATTACTGCACAAGTAATTTTTGGAAAACAATATAGCAGTATTAAAATTTGACATATGATTTTAAAATTCCTTTTAGTTATTGGGGATTCAGAAGCTTAAACTGGGCATTCAGACACAGAAATCGGGGTCCCAGAACAATTGACAGGAAAAATATTCAAAAAAAGGAAATGCTCATGTATTGTCGCGCCCACATTGTCAACAAGATTAGAAAAGGGGGTGGTTACAATGTGCATTTTAATTAATCCAATGAGAAAGGTGGCGATAATTTACTGATTTATGCAATAATTTAAAAATAATCACTGTATACAAGTATATTGAAAATCTTAGATTATACAATTAAGGGAGGAATCAAGAATGGCAAACATGATTTCTAAGAAACCAATTCTAATAGGTATTGTATTATGTGCATTGCTATCGTTCTTATTTGTTGGCAATGCATATGCTGCTTCTACATCGGTTAGTATCAGTAATGGGTCCGGGCCGGTGCTTTCTTCTGTGATAGCAACAAATTATGGGGTTTCGTACTACGGTAGTAATAGTAATAGGTCTGGGCATATTCTGCATATTAGCATAGAGGAAAAAACAGGTGCTTACTGGAGGACTGATACTTCAAATCCTATGGGTATTGGCCAAACAGCGAGCGGGTCTTCAAAACTTAAAGTCCCAGCACAATGGCGAGTTAAATTGAACCCCGATAATTACCATACGGATTGTAGCGGCTATGGACAAATCAGCGGTTCATAAATAATAAGAGAGGTGCTGCCAGCACCTCTCTATTCCAAGCTAAAGCAGAAAGGTTGATGTGGAATTGATAAAAATATATGAATATATTTTGCGGGTATTCTGGCGCAGCAAAAATCTGAGAATCCCTTACATAATTTTATTGTTATTAGCTATTGCTTTAGTTATTCTTTGCTTTTATATTCAATTACAGTACAATTATTCCTTCGATACTTTAAGGCTTTTAGTCTGGCCGATTATAATTTTCGTAGTTTTTTTCATCTATATCAGCTACGAACTGACCGTCAAAATATACGATCATAATATGCCAGAATATTTAAAGACGTATGGTCAGGGGTTATGTAAAACGTATGGGGCGATTATTTTATGTCTGTTGACTCTAATTATGATCCCGGCTTTATTATTTTCTGCTTTCGCTGTCTTTTTGTACTTTTTTATTCATGCTCAATATCCTCCCTTTTTACTTCATCTGCTGAAATTGTCCCTTTTATATTTTGTTTTGGCTTTTTCCATCGGAGGTATGCTGGGAACCGCCATGGCAGCAATATTAAAAAGCAGGCGACTGGCGGTATATAGTCTGACCCTGATATTCTTGTTCTTGAATACCAGGGCTACTGAAGCCCTTTTTCGCACCCCTTATTTACTGTTCAATTCATATGGCGGTGAAAAATTACTTTATAATATCAAAGACTTTTTTACGATTGTACCTTTGGAACTGGGAAGTACATTTGAGGTTGCGCCTCTCTACGGGTTCCCGATGGAACCTTATCGCTGGATGCTAGCTGTTTTCTGGCTGTTATTTCCTTTAACCTTGATTTTATATGAGTGCATAGCTGGCAAAAAGAAAAAAATGATTTTAGCGGTGAGCAGTTTACTGCTATTGTTAGCGGTGGGGCTATTTTCCTTGCGAGGCTCCACGTTATTAATGGATATGAGAACGACCTCCTTTGTAATAGGAGATAATATGTATTATACGGAGATGGGTCATGGCCCAGCGGTTTTGGCTGAAAATCCAAAGAAATTTGCCATCAAGAAATACATAATGGATTTTACGGTCAGCAACGAACTACATGCTGTCGTAGACTTGACCGTAGATAATCCTAATTTGGAAAAATATGATTTCACCCTATACCACGGTTATAAATTAAAATCAATTAGTACTGCAGACGGAAAGCCTGTACCGTTTGTGCGCGAAGAAGATTACCTAACGGTGAGTCCTGCACCGGATACCGATCGACTGGTTTTCCGATATTATGGCAAATCACCGAAATACTATGCCAATTGTCAGGGCATCACCCTGCCGGGCTATTTTGCTTATTACCCCAAAGCGGGCAAACATGAGATTTGGTCGCAAGTAAATAATAGCTATGTTTTTGATCTTCCCTCCACCGACAGCGAGTATATCGTTAGCATTCATTCCAACCTGAAGGTTTTTTGTAATCTAGAAGGTAATAATAACTCCTTCCAGGGGAAGAGTAATGGCTTGACTTTGTTAGCGGGTATGTACAGCCAGGTCGCGGATAAGCTTTATGCAGAACCCATACGGGAAGATGCCCCTGTCCCAAATGCTGCTATGATCAGGAAAGCAGATGCCAGTATAACCGAAGCATGTAAACGCTTGCAGCGCTCTCCTGAGCCATTTCTGATTGGGGATAGAAAAATATTTCAGGTACCCAGAACTTTTCATCTTAATTCCCAGACGGAAAGTGCAGTGGTCATGAGCGATCATATTACCACTGATGGCATTTATGATGGAAAAAACTTTGCTATGGAGATTATGCAAGCCCATTTCAATCAACAAAGGGAGCCGGTATTTTCTTCGTGCTATTTATCCTGTCTTTTTGATAGCCTAAATAAAAACGACCCCCTGGTTAAAACCCGCATGAATCATGTGTCGCTTTTAAAAGAACTGGATGAATTTTTATATTTAGAGTCGCAAGTTAACAGCATAACTCCGGAAAAACTTCGAACGTTGCCTGAACCTGAAATAGTGGAATATTCAAAAAGGAAACAACGTTATGATGAAATGTTCTTAACCACTCATCTGAAAACCGCCTATTATCTTTTTTATCAGTCTCCTTGCAAAGAAGACAATCTCCGAGCTTATTTTGACTTTTTTACTTCAGATAGTAAGGAGCACTACTTGGATTTGGCCGAAAAATTATTAAGGGAGGAAGTCGAGCATGCTGACCGTTAAAAATTTAAGCAAGAGTTATGGGCGCAAAAAGGTGCTGCATTCCATCGATTTGGAATTTGATAATCATGTATATGGATTGCTGGGTGCAAATGGAGCAGGCAAAACCACCTTGATACGCTGCATGACCGGCCTGTATGAACCGCAGCAGGGAGAGATCCTGTATCATAGTCAACCGATTAAAAAATCACCAGCCTTTCTTCATGATTTGGGCTATTTACCGCAAGCGTTTGGTATGTTTCAGGAGCTTACCCTCTATGAAATGATGGAGTATATCTGCTGTTTAAAAAAGATTGATAAAAGCCAATGCAATAATGAAATCGAACACGCCTTAAGCAGTGTTAATTTAGAAGATAAAATACACGAAAGGATCAAAACCCTCTCCGGTGGTATGGTTCGCCGAGCCGGTATTGCCCAGGCAATCTTAGGATTTAGTAAAGTGATCTTCCTGGATGAACCGACTGCAGGCCTTGATCCCGGTGAAAGGGCTCGTTTTAAAAACACTATAAACACAATTAAAAATGACCGTATGATCTTAATTTCCACCCATATTGTTGAAGATGTGGACGCTTGCTGCCAAAACGTAATCGTGATAGAAGAGGGCCGGGTTTTATTCCAGGGAACTTGTGAACAGTTAAAACAGGCGGCTACACAAAAAGTATACCAAATCAAAGCCGAGGATTCCGACAATATTATCGGGGAAAAATTTATATTAAAAGTCAGCGAAGTCGAAGGCGAGATCTATCATCGGGTTCTGGCCCAAGGAAAACAAAATTATCCTTATGAGAAGAACCCGACTTTGGAAGATGGCTATATGTGTTTAGTGAAGGGGATTGCCTGATGAACAACCTAATTCTGGAGCTTAAAAATCTGCGGTTTTATTTGTTTATACCCTATATTACCTTGGTATTGGCCGGATTTGTGGTGCTGGCTACTTTGAAAGGTTCCGACTTCAAAGATTTAGCAGCATGTGCAAGTGTAATACAAATATTTGTTTCCGGATTTGCCGTTTGGTGGCCAATTTTTATTCTTAAGGAGTATCTGCATTCACCAGGAAAAGAACTGCTTTTTGTCTACAAAGCGCGAAAAGATATTCTTATGAATAAAATGTTGTTACTCTGGGGATTATATGCGCTTCATGTTGTGGTTCTCTTTTTTTATTTTTCGACCTTGTTTAAACCCGTCATATATTTATTTATTGCTACTATTATTCAATGTCTGTTCCTGATAGCTTTAGCTTATTTTCTGGCCCTGTTGCTGCAGAATACATTTATTCCTTTGATTTTCAATTTTGCCTATGTATTTACGCTGTCAATGGTTGTTTTTTCTGACCTTCCCATCAGCATTTTTACCAGGGGAGTGCCAGATAACCCAGGCATCTTAAATACTTCTGTGATTGTATTGATATTAGCCGGGATTCTTTTTTGGGCAGGCTATCAGATGGAGATGCGCTTGTATAAAAATAGTATTTGATAGATGAGACTTTTGCATAATAGCAAAAGTCAGAACTTTTAAAACTACAATATACTCTTTGCGCATAATCATATATTGATGTGCACCCCTAAAATTAGATTTTTGGTCTAACTTTAGGGGTGCACATCAATATATGAAAGTCCTTGTTTTTATTTCTTGATTACTATTTAAGAATACTCATATTTTTTATAAATGCTATATTTATGATTAAGTTTTTGAACTATTTCTTTGCTTCAGCAGGGACTATGATAGGTGCTAGTACACTATCTTTCATTAATTCAATACACTGATTCATAAAAACTACAACTTGTTCTGATGGATCCATAGTAGGAATTTGTAAGGCTTTAGCTACAAGCTCGGTTAAATCTATTTGCTGTACTTTACTTCCTAAAGTTTGGCAGGTAGAGTTGAATTGTGAGCCACAGCCTGCACAATTTGTAACGAGGTATTCGGCACCTGTATATTCAGCTTCTTCTATCCTTTTTACACCACTATGAGCTACTGATGATAATGAATCAAAAGCGGAAACTAACCCACAACATAATCCTTCTTCTTTAATATGTTCCATTTCCCTAAGTTCTAATCCTGGTATAGCACGAATTACATTACGCGGTTCGTCAAAATGCCCGAACCAGCGTCCAATATGACAAGAATCGTGGTAGGTTATTGTAGTATTAAGAGGTTTTGTAAATTGCAGTTTACCATCAGCAATTAATTCACTTAAATATACTACTATATGCTTAAAACGAATATCACATTCTATTCCCATTTCTAAAGCCATTTGTTGATAATTTTCGTTAAATGTGGCATAACAACCTGGGCAAGAAAAAAGTATAGTCTCAACTCCTGATTCCTTAAACATTTCCAGGTTTTGGCGGACTAAATTCTGAAAATCTTTCTTGTAGCCCCCTAAGGCTAAATAAAGTCCACAGCATTGTTCTTTTTCTCTATAATGAACGAAAGGAATATCTAAATGGTTTAAAATTCTAGTAGCGTTTTGTGCCATATTATCCATTATTGTCGAAGCCCAGCAGCCAGACCAGTATGCTATTTTACCATGGGTCTGAGTTGGTACATCTAGCCATTTTAGCCTTTTTTTGGCAGGTACTCCCCAGAAGTTACCAGTGTTAAGAACATTATCCCGGATAATTTCTAAGCCAGTATTATGCAGTTTATTTTTACTAAACTCAAAACGTAAGTCCATCCAATGATGTGCATTATGTGAACGAACTTGACAAACAGTATCACATTTTTTACAAGTAGTGCAAGGGTATAAAGCACGCCCTACTTCATCATTCATAGGAATTTTACCTTTAATATACTGATTGAGAATAAAATATTTACCTCTGGGTGAATTGCTTTCCCAAGGCACTGCATCAAATACAGTACATATACTGCGGCAGTAGCCACACATAGCACAGGCGAAAGTATCGTCTGTTAATTCTTCACCAAGTGGTGAGTCAAATTCTCCTTTTTGCCATTTAGTCATTAATCTTCCTGCAAGTCCAATTAAACTACTGCCAGTATTAGCGAGCTTCATAGCACTAGTTAACATTTTAGTTGGTGATTGTTTATCTAGGGAGGAGGGAATAATTTTTCCAGGATTCATAAATCCAGTAGGATCTATAGACTTCTTATATTTCCATATTTCTTGTAATTTATCAGAACCATAAAAATTCTTTGCTCTATCGGTAAAATACATTCCTACCGTAAATACCTGACCTCCTTGCTTTTCCGCAATTTCTATTACATCTAATGAACAAGCATAAGCTAGGGGAAATCCAAGTTTTCTTTCATCAGATAACATAAAACCTAAAAGAGAAATTTTATCAGTTCCTACCATAGTCCCTTCAATAGCAAAATCGCCTTTGTATTTACGTTCTACTTCATTTACAAAAGCTGCTACTTTATCAATAGGTAGGATAACTTCACTAGCTACTAAAGAAGGACCTAATTTTTTAAACCTCATAGGATAAAACTTTTCATCCCATTCTTCTATAGCTAATTTTTCACGCATAATTTTACCATTATGTTTAGTAGTTATAGATTTAATCTTATTTTCTATCATAGTTCTTCGTGGTCTAGGAAAGACCATAGTCACTAGGTATTCATCTTCGGGTAAGGCATAATGCTGGGAAGCTTTTTGTTTTAAAGCTGTATAAGAAGGAGTAGCTAAGCTAATATTCCAAATTGGTAATTTTTCCTTTGTTAAACTAGTTAGGAAGTTAGTAATATCAGTCATATTAGTAAAGGCAGCAAGTATTACACTTTCTTCGTCGAGTTCTCTTACCTTTATAACAACTTTAACTATTAGCTGTAACCGTCAAGTAGTTTTGAACAAAAAACGTTAAATAATTTTGGACACCTAATTGTTACCAAAAATGGTTTGACGATGCTTCAGACGATAGCTGTCGCCAGTTAGATGAATAACCTCGCTTTTGTGGATTAAACGATCCAAAATAGCGGTTGTAATGGCCGGATCACCCAGAATATCACCCCATTCTTCCGGGCCTTTGTTGGATGTGATGATAATGGAGGTCTGCCCGTAAAGCTGGTTGATCAATTGAAAAAAGAGATTTGCTTCGTGACGGTCAATGGCCATAAACATCAGGTCATCAATGATCACCAGGTCAGAGCCAACCATGCGTTTTATCTTTGCTCTGGAGTTGCGGCTGATTTCCTCTGTTTTTAAGAGACGGATCAGTTCATTCATC
>NZ_CGIH01000052.1 GCF_000983115.1 Syntrophomonas zehnderi OL-4 | reverse complement strand
CCTATATATTACGCCACAGATTGGCCCCACCCCCTCCCCTTACTCCCCCATCTTTCCGTCATTTTAGGCCCAACCGAAACATTTTTTGTTTGGAAAATCTTACTCCGGATGTTGTGGTTATTTTGTCGTATAATGTTTATCCATAGGAGGCGAGGGTTTGCAGAAACGTTAAGAAGAAAGGATGATAAAATGCTTAAAAAAAAGCGTAGCTGTAGAAACGTGTCGTTTTTAATACTGTTAACATTTGTATTTACCATAATCGGTCCATCGTTTACCCCCTCGGAAAGTTCTCTCATACATAACAGTACCGCAATTACACCTGGCGCAATACATAAAAGCCTCCATTCCCCCTTAGATATTTTCAGCACTAAAACTGTCAGTGCCGCTACAGGCAAAGCGGTGCAAACTGCCAGTGTTAATTCAAGTAGCACCGCCGGGGTGTCGATTAAAACACTGGCACCCGGAACCATACATGCAACCGAGCTCTACGTAATCAAAAGCGGTAAACCTGGGCCTACGGTTATGTTCATCGGCGGCGTGCATGGAAATGAAACGGCTGGTTACAAAGCTGCCCAGCAACTGACTAAATACCGTCCCAGCAAAGGCACCATCCTGGTCATACCCCAGGCTAACAAAAGAGCTATCGCAGCTAATAAGCGAACCGCCAAGGGGAGTATCGATCTTAACCGAGCCTTCCCAACCACCAAAAACGGCAGTGCCAACGGAACACTCGCAAAAGCGATCCTGAAAGTAATGAAAGACTATAAGGTCGATTGGGTAATGGACATGCATGAAGGTTATGACTATGCTAAAAATACTTCCAATAGCTCGGTGGGACAATCAGTAATTTACTATCCTTCCAGCCAAATGACTCCACTGGCCAAAAAGATTGTATCTTCACTGAATACAGGCATCAAATATAAAAGCAAACAGTTTTCTCTCCTCAAATACCCGGTGAAAGGCAGTGCCGCTCGATGTGCCGCTGTAACCGTTGGAGCTAATAGCTTTATTTTTGAATCCTGTTCCAAGGAGACTTTAAACAAACGTGTAAATAACCAGCTTAAAGCTGCCAATATATTGCTAAATCATTTAGGCATGAACTAGGCAACCAATCCCACCTAATGGTGGCAGTTTTTTTTAAACCGCAGGAGACAGTTCCCCTGCGGTTTTTAACTAGAAAAATCGCAAAAATCCGGGAACTTTTGCTTATAATGCAGCATTATTCTACAAACAAGTGTCCAGAATTACAACAGAGAGTGATTTAAATCACTACACTTTTATTTGTAATCTTTGCTTTTCACCGTTCCACACCCTCAACATTTTCCATTTATACTGTTAACCCAGGCCTATACTGCCAGCATATATATTCGTATACGTAATTTTAAATCACAAATAGTCATATCAGGCATGATATTTGCAATGATATATGGGCATCTGCATTTCGATTACTGAATTGCAGCATATCATTATGATTAAGATTAGGGGGAAAGTTGTAATGGAACAGACTACGATGAAAGCATTGGTATATCATGAGCCCAATAACTACAGCCTGACTGATGTACCGGTACCGCAAATCATTGAACCGACTGACGTAATCGGCAGAGTAACCCTGGCAGCTATCTGCAGCAGCGACATTCATACCGTAAAAGGTGAAGTGGAGAGTACTCCTTACCCCAAAACCATCGGTCATGAATGCTGTGTGGAAATCGTTGAGGTGGGCTCAGCGGTAAAAAACTATAAAGTAGGTGACCGTTGTGTAGTAAAACCGGGTTCCCATTGCGGAGAATGCCTAATGTGCCGACTCGGTCTTATTGCCATGTGTGAGAACGGCGGAGTATTTGGTAGTGTTGGCAAACTGGAAGGGTGTCATGCTGAATACATCAGGATTCCTGTGGCTGATATGGAAGGCCAGCTATATTTGATCCCAGAAGGCATGACGGAAGAAGATATTATTCTGCTCCCTGATATGTTGGCTACCGCTTACTTCGGACTCAATAATGCTCAGCTGAGCGAAGGGCAATCTGTGGCTGTTATCGGAGTAGGGCCGGTAGGATTGTCCGCCTGTCTGCTGGCAAAGAAGATGTTTAAAGCTCGTCAGGTAATTGCCGTAGATATACTGCAGTATCGTCTGGATTTGGCTTTAAAAGAAGGTATTGCGGATATCATCATCAACCCGGCGACTGATGATGTCGCCCAAAAGTTCCTGGAAGCAACCGGCGGTCTAGGTGTTGATGCAACCATTGAAACCCCGGGGCTGGAAGAAACCATGGCTATGGCTGTTGCGGTTACCAGACCAGGGGGTATCGTTTCTACCGTGGCTATATTTGCCGATCCCATCATTAAACTGCCCGTTGTGGAAATGATCGTTAAAAATCATCAACTTAAAATGGGAATCCAGGTCTGTGAAGGGGTGCCGGAGATGCTGGAATTAATCAAAGACGGTACCTTAAACACTAATTTCATGCTTACCCACAAAGCTCCCTTAAACGACATCATGAAAGGTTATGAAATCTTTGGCAACCGCCAGGACGGCTGTATCAAATGGCTAATTACACCTTACGAAAGATAAGTTGCCTTAGCTTTTTAATAATAAATTCATATATAAACAGCGTGCGCAACTAATAATTTAGTTTTTAATCCGTATTTGCTGGCAAGCTTCTAGCTATAAGCTGGAAGCTTTCTTTTTTTGTTTTGTAATTTACATTAAGATAATATATAGTGGAAAATTATTAGACAATTTATGCTATATTGTTTAAAATGAATGAAATTTTCTGGCTTTTTATACGTGGTTGCTAGAATAATAAACAAATGGCCCATAAATTAGTTCCTGGGGGAAATATTGGGGGGATGGTTTTCCTATGAGCTATTATGATTATTGTAAAACGGCTTATAACAACCTGGCTGATGCCTGGAATATGTTTATGGATACCGGGCAATTACAAAATGGAATTTTAAGGCCGGATTCCTATACCTCCTGGATAAGGTGCGATCACAAGAAAATTCACGGCCCTATTGTATGCCTGTCTGATGAAGAATTTGCCCGCCAGCAGTCATCAAGCCGCATTCTGATAAACAATTACAAACCGGTCATGCGGCGGGTAGACTGTATTTTAAGGCATAAAGAAGTCTTAAACTATGCCCTTATACTTATGGATTCCACAGGGCTTATATTAGATGTCGTTTATAGCGGCAGCCAGGATATTCCCCTGGGCAATCGCTATCATGAGTTGCTGGCTTGTTCCAATGCCATTAATATTTCTCGCCAGGAAAATAAAATGGTTGAGGTTTACGGATACGATCATATTTATCCCCAGGCATCGACATGGAATACCATCGGGGATCGAATCCTTAATTATGACAAAAGCATAGCCGGTGCTTTCGGCATTGTCAGCGAAACAAACAACGTATCCACGCTGGTGCCGATTGTTAAAATAGCCTCCCAACTGGTTCAATCCAGTTTGGTTTTTGAACAGATTGCGGTTAACAAAATTGGTTTGCTACTGGAAGAAATCCCAGAAGCAGCAATCGCGGTCAACCAGTCAGGTGAAATCATAAGTGCCAACCAGGGATTCTCCCAATTGTCGGATACTCCATTAAAGCATCTGATCGGCAAAAATATCCGTGACTATTTATTAGGTGAAATCGATTATCGCAAATTACTGGCCTGCAGTGATGAGTTGAGTACTATTAACAGTATTACGATTAAAGGCCAGCGCAAAAACAACTATACCATGGTTAAAAAGATCTTTATCGATAATTTTTATCACCATTCCCTGATTACCCTTTCGTTTAAAAGAAATACTCCCCAAAAGATTGGTTTTATACCTTCCCAGGCTAACAATAGCCTGCATCGTTTTGAAGACCTGATCGGAGAAACGATGCCGATCAAATTGGTTAAAACTATAGCTCAGAAAACTGCCCGTTCTTTCTTTAATGTACTCATCGAAGGAGAAAGCGGCACCGGCAAAGAGCTTTTGGCCCAATCCATTCATATGGCCAGCCGTTCACAGGGTCCTTTTGTGGCGATAAACTGCGGGGCGCTTACCAGGGAATTGCTGCAAAGCGAGCTTTTTGGTTATGAAGAAGGGGCCTTCACGGGAGCAATTAAAGGAGGCAAGCCGGGTAAATTTGAACAGGCCGATGGTGGTTCCATTTTTTTGGATGAAATCGGAGAAATGCCCATCGAGATGCAGGTCAGCCTCTTACGCTGTCTGCAGGATAAAACCGTCACCCGGGTTGGAGGCAGCCAACCCCGTAAGATCGATATACGGATCATCGCCGCAACCAACCGCAATCTCTATGAACAGGTCAGAAATGGCACTTTCAGAGAAGACTTGTATTATCGCCTTAATGTCATCGAAATAAAAATGCCCCCTTTACGGGAACGCGTTGCTGATATTCCCCTGCTGTGCAGTCATATTCTAAGCGAACTGAGCCAAAAACTTGATTTGATTGATGATGTCAAGATCAGCCCGGCCGCCCTGGATTGCCTCTGTCAATACCATTGGCCCGGAAATGTGCGCGAACTGCAAAATGTATTGGAACGGGCCGTTATATACAGTGATGGCAATATCATTGATTGTGAATGTTTGCCCTTGTTTATACGCGAAAATCCCCCCTTATCAACTGATAATAACAGTAGCCTCAAGGATTTTGAACGAACGGCAATCATGGAAACGGTTTTAAAACACCAAGGTAATATCAGCAAAAGTGCTGCCGAATTAGGCATTGCCCGCTCAACCCTATATCAAAAAATGAAGCGCCTGGAGATCCCCCTGAAAACCCTGCGCAAATAAAGGAATATCATATACCTACCAACTATTTAATTAGAAATGTGTCGAATATAGCTGAATTAACAGTTATCTTAATTTGTGTTAGAATTTAAATGAATCTAGCCGGTAGATAGATGCGATTACAGAGGCAATCTTGCCAGTAAACGTTAGGAAGCAGTACCCGCGGATTAATTAAACAAATCTTGCACTGATTTAACTTTTAAACATACTCTATCTGCAGCATCAGCCTTTATACTTTAAAACCCGCTTTCTCAAGCGGAAGCTTTAGCACAAACAATCACAGCGGACGCTCGCCGTTTAATAATGGATGAGGACAATACAAAAGTAGTAAAGTAGGTAACCTGCGGTCATGGGCGCTTCATGGGATGCGTCAACTTTTCCTATCATAGAAAAAATACAAGCTGCCCTGCCCAGATATCTGATTTGCGTGATGGAGGCGATTAGCTTTGTTAAAATCCTCTAATTTTGCATTGGCTAATGTTATGGATGCACTGATAAAAAACCCCAGTATTTTTTTTGTGGTGGTAGATGCCGATGCCCGAATTACCACTATCAGCCAAACCCTGTTGGATATCCTGGAAATGACGGAAGATGAGGTTTTGGGCAGAGATATTGGGGAGATTATACCAGACGGCAAACTGACTCGGGTTTTGGAAACAGGCTGCATTGATGAAGCTGATGTGGTAGAGATAAATGGGCATAATACCATTGTGAACCGGGTACCGATAATTAAAGAAGGCAGAATTATTGGTGCGGTAGCCAGCAGTTTGTTCTTGGACATATCATACGCCCAAGAACTGATTGACAAATTTAATGAAACCGAACCCAAAACAGATCCTGAATTAGATACCATTATCAACGAACTTATTGACAGTCCGGCTGTGGGATATATTATTATTGACAGAAACGGCCACGTAAGTCATGTTAATCAGACCTATCTTGATGTTTTAGCGAAATCACGCCGGGACGTAATTGGCAAGCATGTAAAAGATATTACCCCTCATTCCAGACTTCCCCGAATTCTGGAATCGGGCAGAGTGGATAAAGTAGATATCTGGTCTGTAAACAACCATCATATGATCGTTAACCGTTTGCCGATTGTTAAGGATCATCAGGTAATCGGAGCTATCGGACATACTCTGACCCTGGATGTTACCGCCCATGAATTTCTAATGGATAAACTGCAGGAGAATAATGAATTTAATATTATATTTCAAGGATTGATAGAAAACCCTTATACAGCCTATGTTATAGTAGATCATTTAGGCTACATAACTATTGTCAACAATACTTTTTTAAAATTATTAAAAATGCCGCGGGAAGCAGTCATCGGCAAATATATTTTAGACATTGTTCCCAATTCCAAACTGCCGGAAATCCTAGCTACCGGAAGAACCGACAAAGCCGACATCTGGGGTCTGCATCCCGATGAAGATATTATCGTTGATCGGCTGCCCATAAAAAAAGACGGTCAAATAATCGGGGCTATTGCCCATAGTGTTGTTCTGGATATGAATGAAGTGAAGTCTCTTATTAGAAGGCTGCAGGATACCCAAAAAGAACTTTTCATATATAAAGAAGAAATCCGTTCCATATATAAAGCCAAATGGCAGTTTGAAGATTTAATCGGCCAGAGTCGTGAGTTTACAAATATTAAAGATATGGCCCGCCAATTTTCCAAGACTTCGTCAACCCTACTTATTACCGGCGAAAGCGGTACCGGCAAAGAGTTGTTTGCCCAAGCAGTTCATAACGCCAGCAGTCGCAGCTTGGGGCCATTTATCCGAATCAATTGTGCCGCCCTGCCCGAAAACCTTCTGGAATCAGAGTTATTTGGTTATGAAGAAGGTGCCTTTACCGGCGCAAAAAAAGGGGGCAAACCTGGAAAATTTGAACTCGCCAAAGGAGGAACCATATTTCTGGATGAAATCGGTGACATGCCTTTTAATATGCAAACTAAGCTTTTAGCGGTTTTGCAGGAAAGAGTGGTGGAAAGGGTAGGGGGAACCTCGCCCATCGACATAAATGTAAGAGTTATAGCCGCAACCAACCGTGATTTAGAAAAAATGATAAATAATCACGAGTTCCGTGAAGATCTTTATTATCGCTTAAACGTTGTTCAGTTAAGGATTCCCCCCTTAAGAAAACGCCTGGATGACCTGCCGCTATTAGCGTATAGTTTAATTGTCAGACTTAACCATCACTTAGGAACATCTGTTAACAGCATCTCCGATGAGGCCATGGAAATATTACGAAACTACACCTGGCCCGGAAATGTACGGGAATTGGAAAACCTATTGGAAAGAGCGATCAATCTTGCCCATATGAATTTCCGCAATTGTATTCAAAAAGCTGACCTCCCTTCTTTGTATAATGACAAATACGATTTAGACGCTGCCACAGAAATAAACGAGGAAAAAACGTTGGCAGAAAAGATTGAGGACATAGAGAAAGAACTTATTATCCAGGCTCTGACCAAAAGCGGTAACAACAAGTCTAAAACAGCTAAACTGCTTGGGATCCATAGTTCCGCGCTCTACCGCAAACTGAATAAATATGGTCTTAGCTAATCGATTATAATTAAATCACTCACTTTTACATTAATCGTCGCGCCCCAGAAGCATTCTGCTAGAAACGGTTGCATGTGTCAAAATCGTCCTGTTTTTTGTGCTTTATTTCACATATCTGCGAAAGCGCTCTCCTATTTTGGGATAATAGTATCCCAACCCCCTGCCACCAAGGAGTTTGTACTCTAATTCACTTTTTTCCGTACTATTTTCCACCCGCAACGTCTCCTGTTTTGGGTTCTTATTCGTCCGTTCATCTTTAATCTCCTTCCTCTCTTTCCCTTGTATACTGGTCAACACGAGTGTTTATGCAAAATTGGCATGACTCTTGTATATATGTATGAGCATAAACAACAAAACGGAGTCAATACGCGAGAGGAGGCTAGTTCTAAAACATACCAAATCTACAAACAATCAGCAAAGGAGGATTTATAAATGAACATAAAAACAATTGGTTTATTAGGTGCCGGAACGATGGGACAAGGGATTGCCTGGACATTGGCATCCGCGGATTACCAAGTCATACTCTATGATATTAAGCAGGATTTCTGCGACAAAGCGGTTAAAGCGATAGGCAAAAGCTTGGGAAAGCTTGAAGAAAAGGGTAAAGCTCCGGCCGGTACTAAAGATGCGGTACTGAATAATATTAAGACTACCGGGAAATTTGAAGATCTGGCTGCTTCCGATTTCGTAATTGAGGCTGTATTTGAAAACATGGAGGTTAAAAAAGATGTTTATACGCGTCTGGATGCCTTACTGAAACCGGAAGTAATCATCGGAACCAACACTTCTTCCCTATCCATTACCGAAATTGCGGCTATTACCAAAAGAGCTGACCGGGTAATCGGTATGCATTTTTTTAATCCCGCTAACGTTATGAAACTGGTTGAAATCATTCCGGCATTGCAGACTTCCGAAGAAACCGTAGCCGTGGTTACGGAGCTTACCAAAAAGATTGGTAAAACTCCAGTTAAGGTAAAGGAAGGTCCCGGGTTCGTAGTAAATCGCATTCTCACTCCGGGCATGAATGAGGCCTGTTCTATTCTCTATGAGAACCTAGCTACCGCCGAGGATATAGATACCGCCATGAAATTAGGTGCCAACTGGCCTATGGGTCCCCTGGCGCTTTGCGATCTGGTCGGAACCGATATCGCCTTGGCCGTTATGAACACGCTTTATGAAGAAACCGGTGACCCCAAATATCGACCCTCTACCCTCCTAAAACAGTATGTACGGGCCGGCTGGTTAGGGCGCAAAACTGGTCGCGGCTTCTTTGAATACTAGAAAACAGCTGGATGAGTTGCAATAAAAATTTCTCATCCTGATTGGGGGGTGTAAACATGACTTACGAAAACGTGATTTTAGATAAAGAAGATAACCTGGCAACCCTTTATATCAACCGTCCCAAAGCCATGAATGCACTTAACCGGGAAACCTTGTTGGATATTAAGGCCGTTTTAATGGATGTTAAAAATGATTCAGATGTGAAAACGTTAATCATTACGGGATCTGGTGAAAAGGCTTTTGTGGCTGGTGCTGACATCGCCTATATGCATAATTTAAGTGTTAGTGAAGCCCGGGCTTTTTCTCAATTAGGTCAAGATGTCTTTCGCATGATTGAACTTATGGAAAAACCCGTTATCGCAGCAATTAACGGATTTGCCTTGGGGGGCGGCTGTGAATTGGCCATGGCTTGTGATATTAGACTAGCTGCTGAACATGCTGTTTTTGGTCAACCTGAGGTAGGACTGGGGGTAATTCCCGGCTATGGAGGAACCCAGCGTTTGGCCCGACTGGTCGGAGAAGGACGAGCCAAGGAGCTGATATTTACCGGGGATACTATCAAAACCCCTGAAGCTTACCGGATTGGCCTGGTAAACCATGTTTATCCTGGCAGTGAATTGATGGATCAGGCAAAAAAACTGGCTGGCAAGATTGCCCGTCAGGCCCCTTTGGCAGTCGGTTATTCCAAAACAGCGGTCGGCAAGGGTCTGCAGGTAGATATTGATACCGGTATCGGCATGGAGTCAGATTTATTTGGCATGTGCTTCGCCACTGAAGATCAAAAAGAAGGTATGAAAGCCTTTATGGAAAAAAGAAAGCCTGATTTTAAAACCAAGTAGTTAAGGAAGTGATTGCAAAATGGATTATATCGCCGAATATAAAAGCAAATTGATAACCGCTGAGGAAGCAGCCAAACTGGTTAAATCAGGCGACTGGGTTCAGATGGGCGAATTTGTCATGCAGCCTAAGGATTGTGATGCAGCCCTGGCCAAACGTAAAGACGAATTAACCGATGTAAAAATCCGCCTGACAACTATGAGTTGGCTGCCCGAGGTTTGTAAGGTGGATCCGGAAAGAAAACATTTTATCATGAATGATTGGCACTTTTCCGGTACTTCTCGGCGGTTAATGGATAAAAATTTATGCAGTTATATCCCGCTGACTTACCATGAAGCCCGCTCTCTTTATCAAGACCTGGATGTTGATGTGAGCTTTCAACCGGTAACCTCAATTGACAAAAATGGCTTTTTTAATTTCAGTACCTCAAATTCAATGGCCTCATACAGTACGAAACAGGCTAAAAAGCTAGTCGTAGAGGTAAACTCCTCTGCCCCGGTATGCCTAGGAGGGCTGGGAGAATCGATCCATATATCAGAAGTTGATTACATTGTGGAAAGCAGTACCAATTCCAAATTAGTCAGTTTGCCTGAACTGCCGGTTAGTACGGTCGACCAGAAGATCGCTGCACTGGTAATGGAGGAGATGATGGACGGTGCCTGCATACAATTAGGCATCGGTGCTATGCCTAACACGGTTGGAGCCTTAATTGCCCAATCGGATTTGAAAGATCTGGGGGTACACACAGAAATGCTGTGTGACTCGTTCGTGGACATGTACGAGGCCGGTAAAATTACCGGAGCCAAGAAGACTTTGGACAAAGGAAAAATGGTATATACCTTTGCCATGGGTAGTGACAAGCTCTATAATTTCCTGGACTATAATCCAGTCTGCGCCAGTTATCCGGTACACTATTGCAACGACCCCTACATTATCGCTCAAAACAACAATGTAGTAGCTATAAACAATGCCTTGGAGGTTGATCTTTATGGTCAGGTAGCATCGGAAGCCTCAGCAGGAAGGCAGATCTCGGGAACCGGCGGTCAGTTGGATTTTATTATCGGTGCTTTTCACTCTCAAGGCGGAAAACCAATAATCGCCCTTAGTTCCAGTGTGAAAAAATCAGACGGCAGCTTAGTCTCCCGCATTAAACCAGGTCTTAGTCCAGGAACCATCGTAACCGTTCCGCGTTCAATTACCTCATATGTTATTACCGAATATGGTTCCTTTAATTTGAAAGGTAAAAGCACCTGGGAGCGGGCCGAAGGCTTGATAAATATAGCCCACCCAGCCTTTCGCGATGAACTTGTAAAAGCCGCTGAAGATGCCAAGATTTGGTTAAGAAGTAATAAGCTCTATGCCTAGACCAATTTAGATTAATTAACTTAATTTTAATTTATGAAAGGGGAACTGCAAAATGAGAGAAGTCGTAATAGTAAGTGCTTGTCGTACAGCTATCGGGAAATTCCTGGGAAGTTTAAAAGATGTATCGGCCAAGGATCTGGCTGTGACAGTCGGCAAGGAGGCCGTTAAAAGAGCCAACATTCCCGCAGATTCTATCGATGAAATTGTATTAGGTCAGGTTTTTGGCGGAATGCAGGGTTCCATGGTTTCTCGTCAGATCGGTTTGGCAGTAGGACTTCCAATCAGAAGTAATGCCTGTGCAGTTAACCAGAATTGTGCTTCCGGCATGCGGGCTCTGGATATTGCCTGTAACAATATCCTGCTTGGTAAAACCGATATTGCACTGGTAGTCGGTGTTGAAAATATGAGTGCCGCACCTTATTTAATTCCTAAAGGAAGAGGCGGATACCGGATGGGTCCCGGCACTATTGAGGATTCCATGCTGCACGATGGCCTAATTGACGGTTTGGTTCCGGGTCATATGGGCCTAACAGCCGAAAACGTTGCCGAAAAATACGGTATTTCCCGTGAAGAGTGCGACCAATTAGCCCTGATGAGTCATCAACGCGCCACCCGGGCAACCAACGAAGGTACTTTTAAACGTGAAATCGTTCCGGTGGAAATCAAGACTAAAAAAGGCAGTACCTTCTATGAAACTGATGAACACTTTATACCCGATGCCAATTTGGAAAAGATGGGCAAACTGCCTCCAGCTTTCAAAAAAGGCGGAGTAGTAACAGCTGCCAATGCTTCCGGTATAAATGACGCAGCAGCTGCGGTTGTCATTATGTCTAAAGATAAAGCTTTGGAATTAGGCGTTAAACCGCTTATGAAATTAATTACTATCGTTGCAGAAGGTGTAGCGCCTCAAGTGATGGGTCTGGGACCGGCGGTTGCTATTCCCAAGGCTTTAAAAACGGCCGGAATGAAATTTGAAGACGTTGAATACTGGGAAATCAACGAAGCCTTCGCTGCTCAGTTCCTGGGCGTAGGGCGCATGTTAAAAGAAGAATATGGGATTGAGCTGGATATGAACAAATGTAACCTTAATGGCTCCGGAATTGCCCTGGGTCATCCGGTTGGATGTACTGCCCTGCGGATTATCGTTTCTTTATACTATGAACTGGAAAGACAAAACAAAACCGTTGGCGGAGCCTCGCTCTGTGTAGGAACAGGCCCGGCTTTGGCATCTTTGTGGACCCGGGACATCTGATTTGACCAGACACTAATCTTGACAAATTTTTGGAGTGGCCGGGTTTAATCATGTAAGCAAATAGGAGATGGCGGATCCTAATTGCTCAAATTTAAACCCGGACACACCAGATATTAAATTAACTAACCGCCATAGGTGTCAGGAACACACAAAAACCTCTGATAATTTTACTATGGTTTATTGCTAATCACCCAACGGGTACAACTGATGATGCTTCCCTTTTGGCCGCTATTAAGGTTGCTCAGTTAATCCGCGTTTATTTAAATTAATTTTCAAACTTTTAAGAAAAAACTAATGACAGGAGGGTTATATTATGGACTTTCGTTTAACCGAAGAACAAGAAATGATCAGACAGATGGCAGCAGAATTTGCCGCTAATGAAATTACCCCTTATGCAGCTGAATGGGATAAAGCTGATGAGGTTCCTATGGATACTATTGCTAAAATGCATGATTTGGGTTTAATGACGATAGGTATTCCCGCCGAATACGGCGGAGATGGCCTAGATTGGTTATCCAAATATTTAGTATGCGAAGAGATTGGTGCCGGGGATGCCGGTACGGCTTGTACTTTGATTGCTTCTACCCTGTTGGCTTCTGACCCCATCTGGGTTGGGGCCAATGATGAACAGAAGAAATGGTGGTACGGACGTTCGCTGGAAGGTGCCCTTTGTGCATTCTGTTTGACTGAACCCGGAGCCGGCTCTGATGCTCTGGGTATGTCCTGTAAATGCGTTAAGGACGGGAATGATTATATCTTAAACGGGACCAAACAATTTATTACCAATGGCGGAATTGCGAGAAACTTCTCCGTTTTTGCAACCCTGGACAAAAAAATGGGCAATAAAGGGATATGTTGTTTTATGGTTGATAAAGACTTTCCCGGCGTTTCTATAGGTCCTAAAGAGGATAAAATGGGGATCAGAAGTTCCAGTACCACTCAGGTTATTTTTGAAGATGTAAGGGTTCCTAGCTGGATGATGCTGGGCGGCGAAGGACAAGGCGTTCCTATCATGATGGAAACACTCGACCTTTCTCGTACCGCTGTTGCGGCGATGGCCACGGGTATTGCTACTGCTGCATTAAATACTGCCATTGCTTATGCCAATGAAAGACAGCAATTTGGTAAACCCATTGCTAGCTTCCAGGCCATATCCTTTATGCTGGCTGATATGGCTACAGCTGTTGAAACCTCTCATCTTCTTTATCAAAAGGCCGCCTGGCTGCAGGATAACAATCTGCCTTTTAAGATGGTATCCAACATGGCAAAAATGTGGGCAGCTGATACAGCTATGAAGGTTACCACCGATGCATTACAGGTTCTGGGCGGATATGGCTACACGAAAGAATATCCAGTTGAAAAATACATGCGCGATGCCAAAATCATGCAGCTGTTTGAAGGTACGGTACAGATTCAAAGAATGGTAATAGGCAAATACCTAAGTCAGAATGGCTATGTTGCATACGCATAAAATGCTGATTTTGACAATTTAATATAACCTCTTTTATAGTCAGCCTTCTTTCCTTATGCTGGGACAATGAGTTTAAAACTCATTGCCCTGGCTTTTTTTTATTTTTTAGTTATTTCTCAATATTTTAGGCAGGGAAAATGTAAGATAAATAGAATAAGATTAATGTGTTTTGACTTTCGACTTTGTTTAGCGCATATGGACGAATTAGAGGGTTTGGCTCGAATGGGTTCCTAATCTTTTACACGATCAACTTATACCATTTTATCCGCAGAACTTCTTAGACTACCTCTATAATTAAATAGTCTCCGAACTGTAAGCCTAACGCCAATCAGCTATGGCAAGCAGTCCTTAGGGTAATTTCGGAAACGTATCTACCTCCCATTGCGGAAAGGAGACATGAACTTAACGGCTGGTCTGATAAAATGCAGATCCTGTTGTTGGTTTATGCCTTATTTTCCGACAATGGGTTTTTGTGCTTTATACAAAACAAAACAGGAGGTGAAAAGATGACTGAATATCAGGTGATCATTGATGGCTGCAAAAACCTTAAGGGAGGTATTATTGAAGCTTTTCATGCCCTTCAGGATAAATATAATTATATCCCTGCAGAAGCCTTGCGGGAGGCAGCCAGACAGTTTGGAGTCTCCGAAGCAGAAGCATATGGGGTTGCTACTTTTTATTCCTACCTGGCGGTTGAAAAAAGGGGCCGGTATGTTATCCGTATGTGTGAAAGCGCACCCTGCCACGTAGCTGGAGCCGATGAGTTGTTAAAAGAAATCGAAACCGCTCTGGGGATAAAAACTGGAGAGACTACAGCCGATGGCAAATTCACTTTGGAACTGGCCCAGTGTGTGGGACAATGTCAAGCAACACCGGTAATTACTATCAATAGTCAACCATATTTTAATGTTACCAAAGAGAAATTAAAGGAAATTTTAGCCGATTGCAAATAATTAATGGGGGGTGAGGAAAGATGGCCAACGAAAAAAGAGTGCTGCTCGAATATGCTGATCAAATCGACCCTAGAAAAGCAGAAGACTATATAAAAGTCGGGGGCTATAAGGGGTTGGAAAAGGCCCGCTCCATGAACCGCCGAGATTTAATAGAAGAAGTAAAAAAGTCCGGCTTGCGTGGTCGAGGTGGAGCAGGTTTTAATGCCGGCATGAAATGGAGTTTTGTTCCGCAATATGCGGATACAAAATATGTCGTCTGCAATTTCGATGAAGGCGAACCTGGAACCTATAAAGATCGAATAATATGCGAAAAAAACGCCCAGGCACTGCTGGAAGGAATGGCAATCTGCGCAACCGCGATAGACTCTAAGCAAGGCTATATTTACTGTCGTGGGGAATATCCGTTTATGGTCAAATTGTTAAATGACGCGGTTCAAAGTGCTAAAGCCAGCGGGGCGTTAGGTGATTTTGATATAGAAATAAGAATGGGAGCTGGGGCCTACGTCTGCGGTGAAGAAACGGCTTTGATCGAATCAATAGAAGGTCATCGCGGTGAACCCAGATTTAAACCTCCTTTTCCGGGGGTGTCCGGACTGTGGTCACAACCAACAGTCGTAAATAACGTAGAGACTTTTGCCTGTTTGCCGTATATACTAACCAACGGTGCAGATTGGTTTGCCGGAATCGGTGCTGCCAGTTACCCGGGTACCAAAGTTATTACCCTAACCGGAGATATTGAGAACCCCACCTACTTTGAAGTTCCTACCGATTACCTCTTGCGGGATGTAATCTACAAGTTAGGCGGCGGCATAAAAGACGGCAAAAAATTCAAAGCAGTTCAGGTAGGCGGAACATCCGGTGCTTTTATTCCTGAACAAAACCTTGATACCCCGATAGATTTTGATTCCATGGCCGCCATCGGTGCTTCCCTGGGTTCAGGGGCAGTCTTGGTTCTGGACGAATCCCGGGATATCGTTGATGTCGTAACCCGGATAAGCAAGTTCTTTGAGCATGAATCCTGCGGAAAATGTAACCCCTGCCGGGAAGGTACCTGGCGCTGCCGGGAGATAATGGAAAGGATAAATGCCGGCAAAGCCTGCCCGGAAGATATCGAGAAACTGACGGTCTTATCCCGGGTAATGAAGAACGCAGCCCTGTGTGGGTTGGGGCAGGCGGCTCCGATTCCTATTGACTCAACCCTAAAATATTTTAAACAGGAATACAGCTGTAAGCTAATCACTCTATGAGGAAAGGAGGAAATAAATCATGCTAAATCTAACTATTAATGGTCAAGCCATTCAGGTACCCCGGGGTACGATGTTACTGGATGCCTGTCAGATGGCAGGAGCAGATGTGCCAACTTTTTGTTATGATCCGCAACTGCACCTGGCTGGCTCCTGCCGTATGTGTGTCGTAGAAGTACAGGGGCGGCACAACCTGCAGGCTTCCTGTGTTACCCCCTGTGTGGATAACATGGTGGTAGATACAGAAAGCCCTGCTACGGTTGAAGCCAGAAAAATCATTTTGGAATTATTATTGGCACGACATAATATTAATTGTCACGTTTGTGAAAAAACTGGCGAATGCAAATTGCAGGATTATTGCTATCGCTACGGTGTGGATGATTCGCGTTTTGCGGGAGAAAAAGGCCATTTTACCAGCGAAGATCCTAATCCCTTTATCGAACGGGACTATGACAAATGCATAATGTGCACCCGTTGCGTAAGGGCCTGTGATGAGATTACCGGAGCGCAGGCGATAAGCGTAAAAGACCGCGGGCATCATGCCAAAATTTCTACCGTATTTGATGGAAAACTGGCTGATTCTACCTGTGTTTTCTGCGGTCAGTGTATTATGGTCTGTCCAGTCGGCGCTCTGAGTAGCAAGGTATCCATGAATAAGGGCCGGGCCTATCAATGCGAAAAGGTACTTACCACCTGTACTTATTGCGGAACCGGCTGCACCCTGGAACTCAATGTCAAAGATAACCAGGTAGTGGGAGTCAGTTCCAACCGGGATCCGGTTTACAGCCCGGTTAATCAGGGAGCTTTATGCGTGAAGGGACGCTTTGGCTGGGATTTCATTCATTCCGAGGATAGATTAACTACTCCTTTGATTAAGGAAAACGGTCAATTTCGGGCAGCCAGTTGGGAAGAAGCCCTGGATTTGGCGGCCAGCAAGTTAAAAAGTATCAAGACGGAGTATGGACCTGACTCGATTGCTTTGTTTAGTTCAGCCCGGGTTACTAATGAGGAAAACTATCTGGCTCAGAAAATGATGCGAGCGGCTATTGGTACCAATAATGTTGATCATTGCGCCCGTCTCTGACACTCCGTTACTGTCGCCGGTCTGGGGGCAGCATTCGGCAGTGGTGCAATGACGAATTCAATCGATGAACTGGAGAAAGATGCTACTGCTATCTTCCTTATCGGAACCAATACTACCGAAAATCACCCGATAATTGGCTATAAAATCAGGAAGAACGTCCGTGAAAACGGAGCTAAACTGATTGTAGCTGATCCCCGCCGCATAGAGCTGGCGGAAATAGCCGATGTCTATATGCAGTTTAGGCCTGGTACAGACGTGGCCCTGCTCAATGGGATGATGAACGTTATTATCAACGAAGGTTTACTCGATCAGAAGTTCATCACTGAACGCACCGAAGCTTTTGAAGATATGAAACAGATTGTGGAAAAATATACTCCGGAAGTGGTTGCCGCAATAACCGGAGTACCGGCTGCTGACATCAGGAAGGCCGCCCGTATTTATGCGGAAGCTGAAGCCGGATCAATCTGCTATGCTATGGGCTTGACCCAGCACCACACTGGAACCGATAATGTCAAGTCAGTCTGTAATCTGGCTATGCTTACCGGCCATCTAGGCAGACCAGGCACAGGTGTTAATCCCCTGCGCGGACAGAATAATGTCCAGGGAGCCTGTGACATGGGGGCGCTGCCGGTATCCTATCCCGCCTATCAAGCCGTAAGTGCAGATGCCAACCGGGAGAAGTTTGAAAAGGCCTGGGGGGTCAAACTGTCACCCCATAACGGTCTGACACTTACTGCGGCCATCAATAAAGCCTATCAGGGCGAACTAAAAGCCTTGTATGTGTTGGGGGAAAATCCCATGATCAGCGACCCTGATCAGCACCACGTGGAAGAGGCTCTGGACAATCTGGAATTTTTAATTGTTCAGGATATTTTTCTTTCCGAAACGGCTCAAAAAGCTGATCTTATTTTGCCGGGAGTAAGTTGGGCGGAAAAAGACGGTACTTTCTCCAATACGGAAAGAAGGGTTCAAAGGGTACGCCAGGCAATCATTCCGCCCGCAAATTCGCGCCAGGATTGGCAAATACTCATGGATTTAACCAACCGTCTGGGTTATTCCATGGATTACGGTTCCCCGCAGGATATTTTTGAGGAAATCCGTACTGTGGCTCCTTCCTACGCAGGTATCAGCTATGCACGTATTGAGCGTACAGGTTTGCACTGGCCCTGCCCTAATGAAGAACATCCGGGCACACCTATATTACATATAGGAAAATTTAGCCGCGGTCAGGGGCTTTTCCATCCCGTAGAGTTCAAGGAACCCTTTGAACTGCCGGATGAAGAATATCCTTTAATCCTGAGCACCGGACGCAGCCTGTTCCATTACCACACCGGCACCATGACCCGCCGGACTCAGGCTCTGGATGCCCACCAGCCGACCAACGAAGTCCAGGTTAACCATCATACCGCCGCAGCTCTGGGGATTCAGGACGGCGAAATGGTAAGACTCAGTACTCGCCGGGGCAGTATCGAACTTAAGGCTAAACTAACTGACATATTAAATGAGAAGGTTGTATTTACTTTTTTCCATTTCAGCGAAGCGGCCGCCAACATCCTGACCCACGCCGAAGTATTGGATCCGGTTGCCGGTATACCTGAATATAAAGTCTGTGCAGCCCGTCTAGAAAAGATCGTATAAAGTATCGTATACAACCATGAAAATGGAAATTTTAAAATTGAGAGGGGAAATAATAAATGAATTTTCTTACACCTGCTGAAATAGCGGTGGCAGTATGCAATGCCGGTAAAGCTAAAGCCGAAATGGCATTAGGCAAATTAATAATGTTAGGCATCCTGGCCGGGGTATATATCGGATTTGGAGCCAACCTGGCAACCAAGATAGGAGCAGCCACCGATGCCGGTTCATCAGCGAATGTATTTTTATTTGGCGCCGTCTTCTCGGTCGGCCTGATGCTGGTCGTAATCGCCGGGGCAGAACTTTTTACCGGCAACAACATGGCCTGTATGGCCGCCGTTTTAAACGGTAAAGCCACTTGGGGCGGCCTCTTTTATAACTGGGTAGTCGTCTACTTTGCTAACTTTGCCGGCTCCTTGTTACTCGTATATATTATTTTTGCAGGTATGTACTGGTGTACTAAAGATGCTACCGGCGCGCTGGCTATTTCCGGCATGGGTGCCAAGGCGGTAGGAATAGCCCAGGGCAAAATGTCTTTGACTTGGAGTGCTGCTTTCTTCCGTGGTATCTGCTGTAACTGGCTGGTGTGCCTGGCTGTGTGGATGGCATTCGCCTCCAAAGATGTGGTAGGCAAAATCTTTGGCATCTTCTTCCCCATCATGGCTTTCGTGTCCAGCGGATTTGAGCACTGCGTGGCCAATATGTTCTTTATTCCCATGGGCCTTACCATTGCCAACGCAGCTCCCCAAGCCACTGCAACAGCTATGAAAATGACACCTGATGCGGTTGCCCAATTTTTCACCTACGGCAACTTTATTAATGCCAACCTGATCCCGGTTACCCTGGGGAACATCGTTGGCGGAGCTATTTTCGTTGGTATGGCCTACTGGTTTGTTTATCTGAGAGATCCTGCGGCCAAGGTTGCTCAGGATAAAGGCGTTAAAGCCTAAAATGATTAGCGCCGGCCAATATTTATAAGCTGCCTTTCCTGATTAAATCCCTGGTCTTAGCCCCGCGGGGCGAGACTGGGGATTTTCTTGCTGCCCCCCTCCTCACAATTCATTTATTTCATTTTTGGAAAGCCGTTTTATTAGCTTATAATAGTATCTATAGTACAATTATTTTATTCTTGACAGCAGGTTTAAAGCGTGACACCCATTACTGCAGATTATTCTGCTATATTCAATTAAGGGAGGAAAAACTATGAGTGATAAAGCCTTAGTTCTATTGTCAGGCGGGTTGGACAGTACTACCTTACTTTCTTTAGCCATTAATTCCCTGGGTTCAAAAAATGTAAGCACCCTATCTATCCTGTACGGGCAAAAACACGATCGCGAGGTTACGGCTGCGCGGGCAATAGCTGATTATTATAACTGTAAGCACCAGGTGTATACATTGCCCAACTTGTTTCAAGGTTATGGCTCCACCCTGATCGATGCCGATAAGGAAAACCCGGAGCTTAGCTACCAGGAGATATCTGAATCCTACGGTGTGTCCCCAACCTATGTACCGTTTCGCAACGGCACTCTTTTGTCGATAGCCACGGCTCAGGCGTTAATAGATGGTGTTAATTATATTTATTACGGCACCCACTCCGAAGATGCCCGGGGGTTTGCATATCCCGACTGTACTCCGGAGTTCAACGGGGCTATGGCCAATGCCATTTATGTCGGCACCTATCATAAGGTACGTCTTTTAACCCCCCTGCAATGGCTAACTAAAAGAGAAGTGGTGGAATTGTCCCAGAGTTTAAATACCCCTATTCATCTCACCTACAGTTGTTATAGCGGGCGGGAAATGCACTGCGGCAAATGTCCCACCTGTGTTAGCCGGATACAGGCGTTTAAACAAGCCGGGCTAATAGATCCGGTTCCTTACGAAATGCCGATTGACTGGGAGGAATAATTATGAGGCAGGTTTCCATAACCAAGATTTTTACCTTTGACTCAGCCCACAAATTGATTGATTATAATGGCCCCTGTGCGCAGATCCATGGACATACCTACAGACTGGAGGTAACTGTCTGCGGACCGTTGGCCCCGGATATGATCATTGATTTCTACGATATAAAAAAAATCGTGGAAAACATCGTTTTAAGCAAAGTCGATCATCAATTTTTAAATGATGTTGTCCCCTTCAATCCCACCGTAGAAAACATGGTGGTCTGGATGGCCGACCTTCTGGAACCAGCTTTTGCAGAACCGGTTAAACTGGAAAAGATCAGGCTGTGGGAGAATCAGAGTTCCTATGCCGAGGTAACCTGGTAATGTATCCGGTAATAGAGATATTTGGACCCACCATCCAAGGGGAAGGAATCTGGCAGGGTAGCCGCACCATGTTTGTAAGACTGGCCGGGTGTGATTATCGTTGCCGCTGGTGTGATACCAGTTATGCTTTGGAAACGGCGGCGGCCAAACGTTTAACCCCTCAGGAAATTGTCAGTCAGCTTAAGATACTGGCTTCCTATTGCAAAACCGTAACCCTGACCGGCGGGAATCCCTGTGTGCACATGCTGGAGCCACTGATTACAACGTTGCGGGCGGAGGATTATGAAATTCATCTGGAAACCCAAGGCTCCCTCTGGCAGGATAGCCTGAAAATGGTTGATATGATAAATCTCTCACCCAAAGCACCCAGCTCAGGTATGCAGCAAAACCAATCAACCCTGGCTGAGTTCGTTAGTCAAGCCAGGAGTTTGCAATTAAAAATAATAATCCTTACCGATGCGGATTACGCTTACGCCCGCGAACTGCACCAACAGTATCCAGATATCCCCATGGTATTGCAGGTGTGCAACGAACCCGGTCAAGACAACTACGAAAGCCTTATGAGTAAATACCGGGCTTTGGTAAACAAGCTAACCCTGGACAGCAGTATAAGCGACAATGTGCGAGCATTACCCCAGCTGCACGTTCTGGCTTGGGGCAACCGCCCCGGCGTATAGATGTTGCTTTTCAAGCTCCAGTAACTTCTTTTTTACTTCCAGGCCGCCAGCGTAACCTGCCAGACTTCCGTCCGCAGCAATTACCCGGTGGCAGGGGGTTACGATCATAATGGGATTTCTATGGTTGGCCATGCCCACGGCCCGGGCGGCATTGGGCCTCCCTATCATCTGGGCAATCTGCTTATAACTGCGCGTTTCACCGTAGGGTATATTGCGCAGAGCTTCCCAGACACTTTTTTGAAATTCCGTTCCTGCGGCTGTGAACGCAAAATCAAATGTCTGGCGTTGTCCTGCCAAGTACTCCTCCAGTTGCCGAATGGCTTTTTTCTGCAGGGGTGTTTCCTGAACCATGGAATATAAACCAGAGTATGATTGGCGGAATATTAATAACCAAGCATACGCATAAGATAACTTTCGTTAAAATTGCTCCCTTAAAACGAGGCAGTATAAGTATAAGTAATATTAGGCCCAATGCCTCACTGAGATAACCCCAGTACTGCACTTCAGATTCTAAAATCCCATACCATTCATGGGCATAACTATATACAAGTAGAATGGAACCAATTGACAATAGAGCTAATTTTTGGTATGCACGACATACAGAAAAAATGTATGCCGTGGTGCCCTAATGGTGCCCGGAACTGCTAAAAACATATAAAAAGCAGCGTGGAGCTATAAAAGGATACGTCGTAAAGCTCCATTTCGCTGCTTTTCTTTTTGGTGGCCTTTTTCGGCTTTTCCGTCGTGGGCTTCCAGCTTCATCTAATTCGTCCAGTTTTGCTATTTTAATTTGTTAATTTTTCCAAAAAAGTTATTGACACATAAATCTACGCGACGTAAACTAATATTTAACTACATAATGTTGATCGTGAAAGAAGGAGGCGATATTGTGCATGTTGCTGAACCATAACGTAAAATACTACTCGCTTATAGTGATAGGCGGAACATCGAAAGGGGAGTTAAGATGATTGAAGGTTTAAAAAGTAAAAAACGGATTCGCATGTTTGCCATTGCCATGGCGTTGACCTTTTTATTGACAGGGGCAGTTGCGGCCTATGCGGCGTCAGGAGGAGTAGTTATCATTGATGGTGAGCCTAAGGAAGTACCTCAAAAGATGATGCCGGGTTCGGTCATCATATATGATAACCAGCTTCAGCCAAAAGTAATTAAAGGCGGTTATATTGAAAATGAGACTCAACAAAACGTAGAGACAGAAGATTCCATAAAAGATTCCATTCTGAACTGTTTGAAGCCGGTTCCCA
Organism: Syntrophomonas zehnderi OL-4; assembly: GCF_000983115.1. Taxonomy (GTDB): domain Bacteria; phylum Bacillota; class Syntrophomonadia; order Syntrophomonadales; family Syntrophomonadaceae; genus Syntrophomonas_B; species Syntrophomonas_B zehnderi. The sequence continues at coordinate 12,394 of NZ_CGIH01000052.1, read as the reverse complement.
TAACAGATGATATGACTGCGGCTGAAAAAGAACTTGCAGAATGGGAAAATCGATTGGTCAGTGGTCTTAAAGAACAAATAGTACCTGAAACACTTACTAAAAAACCATTCCAGCCAACAATATATCCGGAAATGAAAGTTGTTTATGACGAGATTACGGGTGATATCAATAATATATATTATCCCGATGCGGACGATCCTTCCGGTTATTCCATTCACAATATTCCCACCGACAGCAATCAATAAATAACCAGAGCCGCTCCTGTCTATGGACAACCTTATGGAGCACACAATAACGTAATTACTTATCAATCGGGAGATGACAGTTTTTTGGGTGTAGGCAGAGCAACATATTTTACCGGTTCTACAGGTAATAGGGACAATACATTGAAGAACGGCGATTGTGCTACACAAATCAATCTTGATTATTCAAAAGTAGGCGATAAAGATGTAAGCATCAGAAATCTTAACACTAATCGTGTCTTTACTTTTTATCAAGCTAGTGTCGGCGGTCTACCTGATGCATGTATTGACATCTGGGGATTAAGTAATCTCCGAAACTTTGCGGAGAATCAATCTGTTACATCTGTCTATCAGGTTAGATATTACCACAAACGTTTTTCTGACCAAAGCAGACCGTATTAAACCATATACAATACATCAGATAGCTGCGGAGCATGGTTGACATTATATAACATGTTCCGCAGCCTAATATAAAGAAAGTGAATAAAACCATGTTAAAAAAAATAATGAAATTGAGCTTAATAATTATTGTCTGCTTAGCAATAATCTTTAGTATCGTACAAGGCATTAAATCTATGAATGTAAACGGCAAGCATAATTCGGCCATTAAACCTCCCGGGGAATATCTTCAAATTATTGGAACACGCTACGTAAATCTTAAAGATGACAGCGAGGGCGATGAAATCATCTTTTATTTATATTCCATAGCGGATCATAAAATAATTGAAACCCATAACCTTGGGCAGGTTGCTCTATATCCGGCGGCTGCTATGGATGATAAGAACCAAAAGATTTATTACTCAGGGAGCAATAATAAGCTTTTTGATAATCTGTTTGTTTATGATATAAAAAGTGGCAAGTCCGAGCAGATAACTAATGATAAGATGCTGTTTAATGACCTATTATTCGTAAAGGAGAAGTTGCTTGGTACCATAGCACCACAAGGTAAAACAGTTCTTCAACCGGCTATTATAGATCCCGTACATCACGATATTAGATATTATAATCAATCTGATGACGATACCTGGTTCCATTCGTTCTCATATAGCCCGATGACCAATAAATTACTCTGTTTAACCTGTTCCGATAAAGAAATGCGCAGTCCAAAAGTGCGGGAAGAGACATTCATTCGTCCCAAAAAAATACTCTTGATGAATCCGGACTTTTCGGAAGCCAATGTGATATATGAAACAGATGCGTTTGAGATAAGACAGACCCGGCAGATCGATAAAGATCACATTCTGATGATAACAAACGATAGTATGATCAGTAGCGGAAATAGGCGAATCCAGATTTTAACCATCAGCAGCGGTAAGCTTGCCCCATTTTATGTTGAAGGATTACTGGAATCCCAGTCCATTCATCCTGGATACGATGAGGAGCATTTATACATACTCGGCAGAAATTCACATAATCAGTTCAGCCTTTACGACTACAACATCAAAACAAAAAAACTGGATGATCTGCTTGCCGGATATTCATTTCCTGAAGGTCACAAAACGATCGTAGACTTCACCTTATTTGTATATGAGACACAATAAATTCGACCCATTCTCCATTTGAAAACAATTCAGATTTAAAATTCTGGGAGTGTGTGTTCATTTTAGATGCGGGCTTTGTTTCGCCATAAAATACTGCACTGTGAGAAGCGGAAAATTTTTTTCAAAAAACATTGACATATGGAGCACATCATGATGTACATTAATATCAAACTACATTGTATAAATCAATCGAGGAGGTTTTCATGAACAAGATGCAGCGAATGTCAGATTCAGAAAAACAGATTATGGAATTCATATGGGTAGCCGGACACCCCGTTACTACCAGAGAGATCATTGCTAATTTGCCGGAAGATAATAACTGGAAGCAAAGCACGGTCATTACGTTTTTAGCCAGGCTAATGGAAAAAGGAATTCTCAAGGCAACAAGAATTAGCAAGGCAAATTATTACGAACCGTGTATAACGGAACAGGAATACCGAAATTTTGAAACCAAGCAGTTTATCGCCGACGTTCATAAAGGTTCGGTATTGGGGTTTATAAATTCCTTATGTGATAATGGCGACTTAACGAAAGAAGACATTGAAAAGCTTATGAAGCGCCTAAAGAAGTAGGTGATTGTATGTTCTTAGACCTTTACAATCAGATATTGATTATGGCGATTGTAGGCGGAGGGCTATACCTTATCCTGAAGCTTTTAAGCGTAGTGACACTAAAATATTTTACCGCAGCTTGGCATTATTTCTCCTACTTGTTTTTGAGTACATTTTTCCTAATCCCTTATTATGCCTTGTTATCCAGGTTTGATTTGCATTTTATCCCAGACGTTGATGAATGGGTATTGCTTTCCAAAACGCTATTAAATCCATCTTCTCCTATTAACTCTGCTGCCGAGAAGATTCCAGCAATACCTGGAGAGAGTTATATAACCTATTCTTACCTTGAATTGCTCCCTTATCTTTTAATGGCCGGGACAGTGATCTTCACATTGATTATTATTGTTCAGAATTATAGGCTAAATCAGCGTATTTTCAGAGCGTGCCGGTTAGCGGATGATAAAGAGATTTTGGAGACATTTGCAAAGTGCAAACAGGAATTAGGGATAGGAAAAGAGATACCGGTATACATTTCCGCTTATATAAACACACCATTTCTCAGTGGTATCCTCAAACCCCGTATTGTATTGCCGAACATCGAATTGCAAGCAGAAGAATTACGCTATGTTTTTCTTCATGAGCTGACCCACTGGAAGAACCATGATGCATGGCTAAAATCCTTAATGCTCTTAATCAATGTCATTCATTGGTTCAACCCTTTGGCTTACCTGGCTAGACGTGACATTGACCGTTTGGGGGAGGCGTTCTGTGACGAAAGCGTTACCCGTTCCATGAATCAGGAGGAGAGGAGGCGATACTGCGAATTAATTTTAAGTGTACTCTGGCATGTTGCCGAGCCAAATAACATATGTTCCGCTTTCAGTGACAAGCGGGACATCGAAAGGAGGATCTCTATGATAATGAAAGCTGAAAAGAGTAAAAAATGGGTTCGCATGTTGGCAGTCGCAGTGACGTTGGCACTTGCGGTGACGGGGACAGCCGCGGCATATGCTGCAACGGCTGGAGGTGCGGAGAGTATACTGGATTCCTCAGCGCCGTTTAACACAGATGCTTTAAGTGGCGCAAACACAGGTACCTTAGTGACGGAAGCGGATGGGTTAGCCCCCGCACAATCGGAAGTATTACCAGAATCAGAGGTTTATTCGGTTTCTAAAGACAATGTTCCTATGGGAACGGTTACTTGGGCTGATACAACAATCCCCTACAATTATGAGATGAGATTTATTTCGTCAGCATCCGGTGGTTATTTCATAATAAGAAGCGGTATTACAGCAACTTTTAAGTTTAGCATAAAAGGCGGCAGCAGTGAAAACGTCCGGGTCGCTTTTAAAAACAGGAGTGGCAACACAACTGTTTTGTTTGAAGGTTCAGCAAGTTCAAAAACTGTATCTTATACACCGTCTCAAGATATCGAGGGAAACTTTTTTGTTTGGAATAAGGGAGTGGCTGATATTACCCTTACCAATATATCTTTAAGTTATTAAGTTTAGAGAGTTCAAAACATCCCTGCTCGTTGAGAACGATTTTGCAGCCCGTTGGCTGCGGGAACATTCTTTGCGGCTGCCTGTGCCAATATACAGCAAAGCGACCGTATTAAAGCCCCGTTGACCTATGGCGTATTTCGGCCCGTTGTACTCTTACCCAAAACAACGGACTGGACGAATGAAACAAAGCTGCAGTATATCCTTACCCATGAGTTTACTCATATCCGGCGCTTTGATGCGCTGACCAAATTGGTGCTGGCTGTCGCATTATGCGTACACGGGTTCAATCCTTTTATATGGGTAATGTATGTACTGGCAAACCGTGATATAGAATTAGCCTGTGATGAAGCGGTGGTGCGGATATTCGAAGAAACCATGAAATCTGCCTATGCCTCTATGCTGGTCTGCATGGAAGAAACAAAGAGTGGGTTAACCCCTCTTGTAAACAATTTCAAAAAAAACGCTATTGAAGAAAGGATAGTGTCGATTATGAAAATCAAAAAATACTCCCGGGATTTTGACAGCTCAAGGGAAATCGTTGATCTTGGCAGAATGGCTGCTTTAGAAAAAATAGCCGAGATAAAAGCAAAGATTAATGAATTCAAACCAAATTAGCGGGTATTGACACTACTTTTGGTTTATGCATATTACGTGTTTTTAGAACTGCAGGTTCAGTTTTTTCAGGACCACCGATACGCAGTAAAGAAACCACCTGTTCACGTATACCGTCCTGAATAAAGGTACCTAAGAGAAAATCTCCCTCATACACGGAAACATAACTTTGCCTGTTGACCACCTGCATTCCCGGGACGCTCCAATCTACCTCACAGATTTGTCCGGATTTATGTTCTGTGTTTATCTTATTTAGACATACCTTCCTTTGAAAATATATGCAGATCAGAGAGGTATACTTTTTGTTCCATTGCTTTAAGTTTAGCTTCATTAGCGTCTTTTATCGCGGGTGAATGCCACATGAGGAATTTATTACAGAGCTTTACTTCAGTACAATCTCCATATTCCTCAGCAAAGATTACGGTTTTGGCATCCTTCCTGGAATAAACCCTCACCTTGGAACCGCCTCTCCAGCCAACGAAATCTGGGCTTATCTGTGGGAAATCATAATAACCCCATCTTGATCGGTCAATAATCTTTATTTTTGGTGTTTTCTCTGATTCATAAATTGATAGCAGCTTTAAGCCAGGATCTGTGGTACTAAACCCGGTAAACACGATGCTTGTTCCATCCGTATCGATATATCCGGGATGTTGACCCGGGGTAATGATTTTGTGAATTGAATGGTCTTTAAGATCATTGAAAATGATCTCCGAATATTTCATTTGCTCATCCGGCTCCAGCCAGGCGATAAAGTCTTTGCCTATGATCGGCTCGGCAGCATTCTCACGAAAGAGAGTGGCCTTTTGACTAACGAAGTCATAACGCATAATTCTATACTTTGGCTTATTATTATCCCTTTCGCTGGTTGACCATAGTAAGTAATCATTGCCAAGCGCAATCATTTCATAAGAAATACCAGATAGCAACCCTATTTTTTCACTTACCACCATAGTTTTCTTATTCCTCCGGTCATACACCAGTACCCTCGGTGAACCTGCTACAAAATTAGTATCTTCTGTCCATGCCAGGTAATTATCGTTGAATTTAAAAAAGATTATATTATAATTATCCTTGGCGGTATAAAGACTCTGGGTTTTACCGGTATATAAATCGCATGCTATCAGTTCTCCTGGCTTCCCGTTATTACTAGGAGCAAAACCGAAGATTTCACCTTTATCAGAAATGGCCAACTCATACCATGGCCTGCCATCGGGAAGCTGCGCTATTATGGTTTTAATCTGTGTTTCCTTAAAAAGTTCTTTATAGGGAACATCAGAGTTACCATCAGTTTCACCGCTATCAATCTTACTAATTTGCGCTGTAATTTGATGGTTACCAGGTTGTTGCTTGGAGTGTTCACAACCAGCAAGTGGTATCATTAAGAAAATGGCTAAAAAGATATAAATCCTTTTCATTTTCATTTACTATCCCCTGTCTCCTACCTTTTTACTATTTATCATCTATAGAAACTGAATATTACATTGCTAAGAGGAGGCAAATAAAATATGCCAACTGCCTCCTCTTACTAGATGATTTATTTGATCACCAGATAATACCTCTGCCATTAACTATCCCAGCCAATGTGGTATAATTCATGGAAGAGCTTGCTGGAACGTTTCCACTCCACGAGATATCCGAACATCCCGCTACCGAGTCTTTATACAGAATGTCCGTGCCGGAGTTTTGATATCCGTATATTGCAAACCAGTGGTATATTGTACGGTTCGTTGGGTGGCCTACAAGATGGTTGCTGCCAGATACTTCGTAAGCATCACCCGCTGTTCCATAATTGTTGTCAATATCCCAAATTACCTTCTCTTGAAAACCAGAAGCCGTTACCGTAGTACCATAGGGTATATAATTGTTAGTGTTACAGTAACTGTTTAAGGTATCTTCCATAGGGTATCCACTTCCCTCGACCCCGTCATACCAGGGAGTACCTTGAGTAGTACAATGTAATGGCGTTGCCAAATCAGACTGAGAATACGAAGTGAAGGTCTTGGCACGAATGATTTCAGCTGCTGTTGCTGGACCACAGTAATAACTATTATCTTGTATCATCTGCCAAAAAGGGATTATTACGTTTTGCTCTGATGCTAGCGGTTGAATATTGTTCAATTTAATGCTTGGGTTCCTAAAAGGTAATGCAGCCGAAACAGCTTTGATTATATCTTCACTAGCACCAAGATCTTTTAGTTTGGATAAATATTCTTCCTTTTGGACTAATCCTTGTTTGTATTGAAAGTGCAATTCGGCCATCTTGGATTTTTTTTCCTGGAATTGTTTTAGACTATCTGATATAGGATAGCTCATAATGTTCTTACCATCTATCGTTTTTACAAAGACGCCGCCAACACTTCCATCAGGTTCAACCAACTTTTCATTTGCGATTGATTGAGGTATCATTAGTACCATAATCAGGGCACTTGTGAGTAGTATTCCCAACAATTGTCTCCTAATCATACAAATCTACCTCCTTCATAGTCTGTGAAATGCATATCATAGAGAAAAAGTAACACCACCCACCTTTCCTGGAACTCACATCACAAAATTCCCCAAGAGGTATAAAACTCATATACCTACAATTTTGCGCAGTGGCTGTGCCTGGGGTAAGTACCTATAGTTTCGGATACCTTCATGATAACCCCTTTATATTACAATAGATAGGAATTTGCTTTTTCCAGATCAGTATACCACAAGTTGGTAAATAATGGTTAGGCATACTTGAGAAAGGGAATGGGGTCTAAATTTCATGATATTGTGGAATGTATAGGCGGTGAGGGAAGGACATCTTGCCAATTCCATCAAATTTGCAACAGCTTTCATAAACTCATCCAGAATTCGGGCATGGTTAGACAAACTATATTAATTTCGCTATCCTGCAGTGGTAATAATCAACATAGTATCAGTCTGATTTATCTAAAGTTCAGCCGGTATAACACGATCCCGGAACGCTCTGAACCTGCCGGTACGCAAATTCTATGTCCGGGGAAGAAATGGGCGGCGGATCATGGTTTTTCATCACCGCACAGATTCAGATGTATCAATATCTTCTTGACGATAGCCAGATCTTCGATAATAGATATAATTCGCATGTGACCACTGCATTTAGGACAAAGTAATGGATCCGTTTGATAAATCTTTTGAATCAAACGAGCCCAGTTCCTGCGTAGTTCCTTTTTTGTAATATCGGAATCAACCGGCGTCGGCGTTTCAATATCAATATCAGTTTTTTTGCGCATTCCCCGTGACTTGTTGGAATAGTATCCGTAATACCTGACCAGCTGTTCCCCTTTATTGGGAATATGGGTGACAAGTCTGGCCAGCCAGTCCAGGGCCGTAAAGCTTTCCCGAACATTGCTGTTTTTCCCTTTGTAGATTACTCGGGCTAGGCCGTCGGGTACTGCCGATGAAGGTATATAGATCAATCTTTCCTGCGAGAGGGGGGCTCTTATAATATATTGGGCCAGTTTCTCCAGACCTCCCCGCTCCCCCGGACTGATGGCGGGTCCGCAATATATATTAAAGCCGCTGTGATGCCAGTTCATCATATTCTCAATAATGTCGTCGTCTATCTTCCCCGCCTTTTCCGACGTCCATGGATGGACTAGTGCAGCGGTGCCACGGATGGCAAAGAGCTGCCAGCATTCTGAATACTTCCAGGCGAAACAAGTCTATGAGGCTTGAAGCATCCGGTGCAATCCCTATCATAAATTCTCCATCCCTGGTAAAACAACCGTCTGTGGCTATGATGTGCAAGTGCGGGTTGAAGTTTAAAAAATCCCCAAAGGTCTGCACGGCTATTACAGCACCTGGTTCAGGGTCATCTAAAGAAACCCCCTGTTTAAGGTAAAGCGATAAGACCTTCCAGGCGCACCGGCTTAATTCGGACAGCAGGCTGCGATCATACATAAAATAGCGCCGTAGCCTTTTAGGAATGCAAAGACCCATTGGCGGTGGGGCACTTGTTTGAGTACTTCTGTATGCAGGAATTCGCCAAATTCGATAATTGAATTAAATAGAGCACTTTGTTGCTTCCAAGACAAAATCATACTCCCATTTCATTTATAATAGTAAATGCGGGGAAGCAAGAGAACCGTCCCCTTGCTTCTGCCCTTGCTTCTGTATAGTTGCCCACGCTTTAATCCAATCAGACCTCTTAACCCAATGGCCGCTATAGTCACGCAAATCGACCGTCAAAGGTATTTTTTGTTGGTTGATATTGTCCTCGATGATAAGATCAACGGTTTTATTGCCGTCGTATAATCTGAAAGTCCAGAATGAGTAATTATTATTATGGGGATTATGTCCAAACCCCATTCCCGGTCCACCTTTTACATAAACCTTTACCTGTTCATATAGGTTACGGGTGTATTTCCCGTCCGGACTGGTATCAGTGACACTGCCATTTACAGTCATTTCCCGACGAAAGGGTTCATTTAGTAGTAACCTAGGAACCAGTGATACTTGTTCAATGTTAATTGTTATATCCTGGAGTTGCACCGTCTTGTTGATAGGGAATACCTTAACAATACTATGCAGGTAAAATGAATAACCATAGTATACTGCGGTAATAATGGCCGCTATGCTCAATAAAGCGATTAATTTGTTTCTCGACATATATGACAACCCCCTAATATTTTTGCATCCGCAATTTTACACCGTTGAATCGTCACTTGTGAAACTGCCCAACCATTTCCCCGTTTATTTCTAGATTAATGTTGCCCCTCCATCAACAACGAATGTTGTAGCGGTCACATTTGTAATTAAAAATAGTTCCCGGCAGGCGGCAGGTATTTTTTTCTTTTGTTACACCAGGATGTCCTTCACGTGAAAAAGCTTATGCTCTCTGCGTGTTACACCTAAAACAACGCCTCCAATTGTCTGAAATTCCTCTATCTGGCAGAGATGCATAGCCCGCACGGCATAAACCCAGCCTCTTCAGCTTCTATTTCAGATTTAAACCATATCTCCTTTGCCCATTCAATTTCTTTAGCATTAATACAATCAGGAAGGTGATACTTATGAGCATCCATATCGCCGACATATTTGCCTTGTGAAGCAGCCGGCAGTGGTGACGGAGATCCAGCTGGCTTCATGATAGGAGAAAGAATGCTTACCCTATGTAATGTACTATCCCAATTTACTTGATAATTGAAAGCTTCGGCGAAAAAGCGCAGTGGAATCAGCGAATGTCCGTTAACTATTTGTGGTGCAACATCCAGTATTACTGCGTTATTATTGTGGTAAGCCGTGCAATTATCTATCTGCAAGCAAACCGTTGTGACACCGTCCGTTGCGTTTACTGTACGGGTTTGATCATCCCAGCTTATATCGATGTCCATTGCCTCCGCAATAGCTTGGGTAGCTATCAGTGTACGGCCATTCTGAATAATTGGCAAAACATCGGATTCTAAAGCAAAACCGTTCACAAATACGGAAACAGGTTCCTGGGCCGGGGTAATTAAGGGGTAAATGACAATCATGGTTAGAACCAGGAATATTACTGATAATATTCTTTTCATTAAAAACACCTCCAGAAGGTCTTGATATTTTATGCTCATGAAGCTTAAACCCACCCCCGGTCTAGTCGGAGGTGGGTTTAATGATAACCAGGTTGAATTACCAATTTAATATAATGGATGAATAGTCTAACCCATCATTTCCTCTAGCGCCATTATAGCAATCTGCATAAGTAATGTTTCCGAGTCCAACTAAATCATAAGCTTCCGTATACAATACCATTCTAAATTGATACACATGTCCGGCCTTAAGGGTTACGGTTCCTCCTTCGTCATGAGCACGGTTTATTGTTGTAACCTGGTTTTGTATATACCAGTCCTCATATTGCACAACTAATTCATCATCAGTTTCATCGTAAATCTCAGCCCAAACTGCTACCTGTGAACCAGTGAGATAAGCGGTCTGATACAAACTACCTTTAACCCAACCATCAAAATCTACTCTACAACTATCTTGAGTCAGTCCGTCATTTGCTTGAATTGAGACTCTATTACCAACCCATGCCCAAGATGTTCCTCTGGTGTTCTGGGTTACCATATCTACATCAATAGCTGCATCAGCATATCCTCCAGAAGTTGTCCCCCAAGTATACTGACAATCAGGAGTTCCGTTTACTACAGTGTAATATGCTGATCCATAATCTGCACTAGTATATGTCTTATCTGTTCCAATTTTAAGACTGCTTGTACGCATAAGTTTAGTTAAAGATTGTTTTTCTTTTTTAAATTGCCGCGTAATTTGTGTAGATACATTTTTCATAAGAGTTTCCATATTCGGGTAAATAAAACCTTTATCAATAATTTGGATAGACATAGTATCTTGATCGATAGTTGATTCACTCGCTATTGCCCCCGTACCTAAGCTAGATAAGAAAAACAGACTCAATACAAAACAAATTACAGTCTTTTTCATTATCAAACCTCCATTTTAATAAATAGATTCCAAGTAATTTCCTAATACCTATATGAATTAGGTTTCCAATAAGTTTTAAATCCTTACCCCGACCACAATACTCACCATAATAATTACTTTTCCGTTTAACATGGCTTATTTTACTCCGGAATCCTGGGCTGATACCAGTGGAACAGACAAGCGGGCTGTACTCCGGCACTGGCTACGAATAGCAAAAACATAGATACCACGCTTAATATTTTGGATTTCATCATTATTTCCATCTCCTTCCATTTAATAATGATTCTTTGGTCATATATATATTACACAGGAGCTGAAAGTCAAGGCTTTTGAGGCGAAAGGGTCAGATTCCGGCTTGAAAGGGTTTTGTTGTAGCTACGAATTACTCAAGAATAAAAAACGACTGGGGTAAAAAGATTACTTTTTGTCATCATATAATACTTTTTATTTCTGCTGAAGCTTTGTTCTCAGCAGTCTTTCGTGTTTTCGACTAAGCGGAATTCTATCATCGGTGTCCAATATAATCTGGTAAGTACGGCCTGAAGGAATAATTTCTTTAATATGCCTTAGGTTTACCAGATAACTGCGATGGCAACGGAAGAAGTCATATGACTGCAGTCTGACCTCGAAAGCATGTATATCTTCCCGGGTGGCATAATTTCTGTTTGAAGTCTTAATAATAATTCCGCTATCGCGGGTCTCGACATATAAAATATGGCTGGGTTTGAGAAAGAGCATCTGCTCTTTTGTCTTAACTGGAATGGCTGCTTCGGATTGGTCTGAGTGAGATTTTTCTGCCAGTTTTTTTACGGTTTTCTTTATTCTTTCCTCATCATAGGGCTTAAGAATATAGTCAAACGAATATAGCTCAAACGCCTCTAAAGCATAGTCGGGATGTGCGGTAGCAAAAACCAGCGACAATTGTTTATATTTTTTCGCAAGGATATCAGCCAGTTCCATACCGTTCATTTCCGGCATATCAATATCCACAAACACTACCTGGTATTCATTTATTGCAGCCTTTTCTAAAGCCTCTTTGCCACTGCTGGCCACATCAGTTATTACTCCCGGCACTTCTTTAATAATGGATGCGAGCAAAGAACCGGTAACCGGCTCATCATCTACAATTAAAATTCTCATAGCTTTAACCTTTTGGAAAATCCAAAATCCAGTCTATAAAGTGAATAAAACCGTAACCGGCAGGGGAAACGGTGAAGGCCTGGGCCATTATGCCTACTGCCATGGGCAAAACCAAGGTGTTTAAGACTTCCAGGCGGCTAAAAATTATTAGTATTAACCCGTAGGCAACCATTATTGCTACCGACCACTTTTTAAATTTTTCACGCTCGGCTTCGTTGTTTATAGGTTTGTTTTCTGTTTCACCGGGAGCATATTTGAATATTATGGCCAAAGATATAAAAAAGAGCAGTCCTACAATGACGCTTATTACCGGCGGTGATAAAACTGCGTTAAATGAATATACGCCCCACCCCAACAAGAGA
>NZ_CGIH01000051.1 GCF_000983115.1 Syntrophomonas zehnderi OL-4 | reverse complement strand
GCTAACCAAATTATACCACAGGAGGGTATGCTTTTTGTGCTTTAAATGGACTTTTTCAGTGATCTCGAACCGTCCCCTTGACACCCCCTTGACACCAAGAAGCCTTGGTTGGCGGTTAATTTACTTTTAAATAATAAATAACTTTAATATACTAAAAAAATAAGCAGGAAATTAGAGATATGTTCTTGAAATTTACATTTATACCAACTAGGGGTTTGATATAGTATACGGCGCAAAAGTTTGCGTATACCATATAGAAGGTTTGATTACGCTGGTTTTCGAATAAGATGTAATAAAGATGCAGGGGGGATTTGTAATGACGAAGGTAATAATTGTGGGTGCTGGTGATGGTGGGACGTCTATTTTAAAAGCTTTTCAGGGCATAAAGGCTGTTGAAGTGTTGGGTATTTGTGACGTGGACAATGATGCCCCAGGTATGCGGTTAGCTCGCAAATTCGGAATACCAACGTATAATGATATTAACAATCTTTTAAAACTCCCTGCCGAGCTGATTATTGAAGCCACTGGGGTAGAAAAAGTACAGCAGATTATATATGAAAATAAGAGTGACCATTTATTTGTGGTCGAGTCCCACGGGGCCAATCTAATGATGACCATTGTGGAGTCGCGGGAAGAAATGATCCATGAATTGCATAAGGAGGCCGAAAAATTAGCCGGCATGTCGGAAGAATTATCAGCAACCATGCAAAACGTTAGCCGGATGGTTGAAGAGGTAGCCCAATCTTCGCAGCAGGTAGCGGTGAGAGCGGATAGGCTTATGGATTCGGCCAATCAGGCTGTTGTCCACTTAGGCGAGACCGAAGAAGTGCTAAACCTTATTAATTCTATCGCCAAACAAACCAAACTGCTTGGGTTGAATGCAGCTATTGAAGCGGCCCGCAGCGGAGAACATGGCAAGGGATTTGCGGTGGTGGCCGATGAGGTGAGAAAACTGGCTGAAAACAGTACTGTATCGGTGGAAAGGATATCCAGTATACTGTCCAACATTGAAGAATCGGTAAAAGTTATTACCAAGGGTGTTACTAATGCTGTGCAGGTGGTAAAGAATCAATCCGAAACATCCCAGCAGGTAGCATCAAGTGTTCAGCAAATGGAAGCCATGTCGGAAGAATTATCGGCTGTTGCCCAGAACCTGGCGGATTTATCTTAGGTCAGTAAACCTTTGAAAACTTTATCATGCTAAAAGGGAAGAACTGGACTATGCCATATGATCAACTGAGTTCATGACTTTTTTTACATAAGCCTGGGTCTCCTTGTACGGCGGTATACCGCCGTATTTTTTTACTGCGCCGCTGCCTGCATTATAAGCTGCCAAGGCCATGGGCAAATCACCATTGAATTCGTTTAGCTTTTGTTTAAGGTATTTGGTGCCGGCCATTATATTCTCCTGGGGATTAAATACATCCTTTACTCCTAAACTTTTGGCCGTAGTCGGCATTAACTGCATCAGACCCATAGCTCCGCAAGAGGATTGGGCATGGGGATTAAAAGAGGACTCCTGTTTTATAACCGCTTTGATAATGCCCTCATCAATTCCATATGCCTTGCTGGCTGCCTGAATGATTTCACTGAAAGGCTGTTGTCGGGAGGTGTATGCTTTAGGTTTTAAAACCGTTTTATCTATGGGTTGCTGACGGCGTGCGCCAACACCTTGCAGGGCTTCCAGTATCCTGATTATACTGATTTGACGAAACATATCAACAAAAGGATTATTCATCGCCATCTCCTTAATGCAGAATAGTTAATATAATATTAAACATCTGTTTGTTAAAAACTTTTATCTCTAAATTAGAAAACCTCTATTATAAATATACTATTCTTATGGATAATTGCAAATGGGCAATTTTCATTTCATAGAAATGTATTGCGGCCGAGGGCGCTATTTTTTAAGATGGCGTGACTATTTATATTTTTGGGACAGATCGGGGAATATTTTTATTTAATTTATAGATGCTAATAATGAATAAACTCGAGATAACACAAAATAATAAGGCTTTTTAATTTGGGTTGGAGCCTTTGGCTAAAGGGGCTAAATAAAAAAAAGGCGGTGCTGGGATGAAAACACTATGGAAAGGAGCCATTAGTTTTGGGTTGGTCAATATACCGGTTAATATGTATGTGGCAACTGAAAACAAAGATATTAGATTTAATTACTTGCACAAAGAATGCCTGTCACCTATTAGATACCAAAAGTACTGTCCCCACTGTGACAAGGAGATAGACGGCAGCGATATTGTTCGGGGGTACGAATACCAGAAAGGCAGTTATGTAGTCATAGATGAGGAAGATCTGGAGAGTATACCCCAGGAAAATACCAAAACTATAGATATTCTGGATTTTGTTACCTTGAGTCAGGTGGATCCAGTTTTTTTTGATAAAAGCTATTATTTGGAGCCTTCACCGGGAGGGGAGAAAGCCTATGCCTTGATAATTGAGGCCATGAAAAAAACTGACAAAATAGCCATTGCCCGAGTTATTATTCGTTCTCGTCAATCCCTGGCGGCCTTAAGAACCAAGGAGGAAATATTGATCATGGAAACGATCTTTTATCCGGATGAAATTCGTTCTTCAGAACTGTTAAACCACGGTCTCAATCCTTCCAAACTGCACGAAAAAGAGATCAAGATGGCGATTAACCTGATTGAAAACCTCTCGGTTGATTTTGATCCCGCCAAGTATGAGGACGAGTATCGCAAAGCCCTGGGTGAAATGATTGCCGCCAAGGTGGCCGGAGAGGAAGTCGTAACTTCCCAGCAGCCTCCCGAGGCGCGGGGTAATGTAGTGGATTTGATGGAAGCCCTGCAAGCCAGCGTGAAATTAGCCGAAGAACAACGTAAAGAAAAAAGACCTGCTCCCTCAAGCAAGCGTAAAAGCAAAACTGGTAGTTGATAATGATGTCACAGCTGATAAAGGATTATCAAACGGTAATGGAACCGGTTACTTTCCCTAAAGCATTTGATGATGAAAACTATATTTATCAGGTAAAATGGGATGGGGTAAGGATGATTGCGGTCGTGCACGAAAGCCGGGTACGCCTGATTAATAAACATGGCCATGAGCGCACCAATCAATATGGGGAATTACAGGAACTACCTGCCATGCTGGATGCTAAAACGGCAGTCTTGGACGGCGAATTGGTGGTCTTAAAAGAAGGCAAACCCAGCTTTCCATCTATAATGCGCCGGGACAGCAGCCGGGATGCCAAGAGCCTGTCTTATCTTAGGGAGTTACTGCCGGTTCATTATATGGTTTTTGATCTGTTGCATTTAAACGGGCAGGATCTGCGTCAGGAAAATTTGTTAGCACGGAAATCCCGGTTGGAAAAGATTTTGTTCAGTCAGGGTTTTTTACATCTGGTGGAGGACTTTGACAGTGGCCGGGCCTTATTTAAAGCCGTAGATGAGTTTAATATGGAAGGGATTGTGGCCAAGGCCAAAGAAAGTCTGTACCTGCCTGGGAAAAAGCATCGGCAATGGTTAAAAATAAAATGCCTGCGCAGTCAGAACTGTCTGGTGGGTGGTTATACTTTGCGGGGCAACGTAGTAAACGCTCTTTTGTTAGGTGTATATAAAGACGGAGGTTTAAGTTATGTCGGCAAAGCAGGCAGCGGTCTAAGCCACGGGCAACAGCAGATACTCTCCGAGCAACTGCCCGGCCTAGAAATTTCCTGTTCACCTTTTATCAATCTTGATAAAATAAAAACCGATTGTTTTTTTATCAAGCCGGAAATAGGAGTGAGGGTTGAATATCTGGAGTGGAGCGAAGATATGAAGCTTAGGTCGCCGACGATTAAAGAATTTATTCGGCTTAAACTGCAAGATTGTCAGGTCTGAAGCGGAGGTTTCTTTAAGTGAGTAAATCCAGTCAGATTTTATTGGAAGGGCGCAGATTAAAGTTATCCAACCTTGATAAAGTACTATGGCCCGGCGAGGGCTATACCAAAGGCGAACTCATCCATTATTATGCGGAAATATCCTCCTACATTCTTCCTCATCTTAATCAGCGTCCCTTGGTTTTTACCCGCTACCCGGATGGAATTAATCAAAAATTTTTCTACCAAAAAAACGTACCGGGATACCTGCCGGATTGGATTCAAACTTTTGCCTGGGAATCAGGCGATAAAATCATAAATTTTATGCTGGCCCGGGAGAAGGCAGATCTGGTTTGGCTGGGCAACCAGGCGTGCATTGAGGTTCACCCCTGGTTATCATGCCAGGCTTCTATACAAAATCCAGATTATATGGTTTTTGATCTTGATCCCTCCCCGGATAATTCCTATCCAGAAATTGTAGTGATTGCCCTGCTGATTAAGCAGGTTTTGGATGAACTGCAGCTACGGGCATATATTAAAACATCAGGTTCCGCAGGACTGCACATCTATGTGCCTCTCCTGCCCCGCTACAGCTATGAGGAAGTACGTCAAACAGCCGGTCTGATAGCGGGTATGGTCAGTACGGTCAGGCCGGATATAGCAACCATAGAAAGAACAGTTAATAAAAGAGGAAGCAAGATATATATAGACTATATGCAAAATGCGATCGGTCAAACCATCTGTTCTCCATACAGTGTGCGTCCCCGGGAAGGCGCCCCCATTTCTGCACCTATCCGTTGGGAGGAGATAGAGGAGGTTTCCCCTGACATGTTTACGATCAAAAACATTTTCCCACGCCTAAGCAAACAGGGTGATCTTTTTAAATCTGTTTTAACGGATAAGCAGGATTTAACGAAAGCGATGTCTTATTCAAATTAGTCAAGGTTAACATCGTGGTCGGCACTATATTTAAATCCCGGCAATGGTGGTTAAAACGGTGATGTTAATGCATCCCAGGCCGTCAGGAAATCCTGAACGTTTGTCCAACTATGGATTTGTATACTTTTGCGTATTTGTTCGATGTCCATTGCCCAAAAGAATTCGCCGTTGCGTTCAAATTCAGGATTAAACTCGATGTCAAAGGGATCAAACTCATCATCGTTGAGTAGATTACCTTCCCAAAGGGCAACCGAGAACTCCAGAGAAAAAAAGTCATTAAGGTCGCCGGCCGCCTGTTCCATATCATCGTAGGCATGTACATAAGCAAGCGCGTCTCCATAAAACAAACTTATATATAAGTTGCCGGTGCTAGTAAACATAAGCTCGAAGTTTTTATTCATAAGTAACCCCTCTCCCATCAAGTAATTAAAAAGATTGTATAACCTGATTTCAAAACAAACAAAAATTCAGGCAATGTGCAAGACATTATGCTTATAATTATTATAACTGCTAAATTGGCAAAATGAGCTTT
The DNA here is from genome assembly GCF_000983115.1 of Syntrophomonas zehnderi OL-4. Lineage (GTDB taxonomy): Bacteria > Bacillota > Syntrophomonadia > Syntrophomonadales > Syntrophomonadaceae > Syntrophomonas_B > Syntrophomonas_B zehnderi. Next base: position 50,879 of record NZ_CGIH01000051.1, on the reverse strand, counting down.
TTAGGCAACTCAAAGTATTTTAATTTACCCAAGGGTTAGCAATAAGCTAATGCTATAGTAAGATATTCAGGATATTAAATTAATAGCGACTTTTTTATATATTTTAAACGACCATCAAGTGATAACAAATGATATACTATATATCGTTTATTTAAACAGGAAGGAAATCGAATCGTTAAAGCGAAGATAAATATGGTTATCTGGTAGCAAATTCTGGCTGCTGCTAATAAACCCTGATATACAGGGAAACCCGAGTAAATTATTGCTTGATATTTGCACCCAATCGTGTCAGTTTTTATCGTACTAATCGTTTTGGCTAAAGGGAGGTAGTTCTTTGACAGTATCTGTAACAGATATTCTGTTTCCATTTATAGGCGGGCTAGGGTTGTTTCTGTTTGGACTGCACTTTATGTCGGATGGACTGCAAGCAGCGGCCGGAGATCGGATGCGCAGGATTTTGGAAAAAGGAACCCGCAACCCGGTTCGGGGAGTATTGACCGGAACGCTGGTTACGGCCCTGATCCAAAGCAGCAGTGCTACTACCGTACTTACCGTAGGGCTTGTTAATGCCCAGCTTTTGACATTGCGCCAGGCCATAGGGGTAATCATGGGGGCTAATATCGGCACTACCTTGACCGCCTTCCTGATAGGATTTAACCTGCAGGATTATGCCTTGCCTATAATCGGCTTAGGTGCTCTAATATATCTGTTTGCCAAAAAGAAGAATATTCAGGTTATCGGCCAATCGTTATTGGGATTTGGGGTGTTATTCTTCGGCTTAACCCTTATGGGAAGCGGCATGAAGCCCCTTAAAGATCTGCCCTTCTTTATCGATTTGATGACCAGCATCGATGATAATTCCATTATCGGTGTAACTATTGGTATGTTTTTTACTTTCCTGGTGCAAAGCAGCAGTGCGACTATAGGAGTATTGCAGCAACTGGCCTACCAGGGAGCGATAACCTACCACCAGGCCGTCCCGATCCTGTTTGGAGACAATATCGGTACTACCATTACTGCCCTGTTGGCAGGCTTGGGGGCCAGTGTTGCGGCTAAAAGAACGGCTTTGAGCCATTTTATATTTAACCTGCTTGGAACCATTATATTTCTGCCCCTATTTTTGATGGGGTTTTTTGAGAAATTTATAGTACTCGTTACGAATTATTTTTTTATCCTGCTGCCTGGATTTACCGGCACCTGGGACACCTTGAACATAAAACTGCAGCTGGCCCAAACCCATGCGGTTTTTAACATCAGTAATACCTTGGTTCAGTTGCCCATGGTTGCTGTACTGGCTTTCATTGTTACCGTATTGATTCCTGAAAAAACCGATATTTACGATGATCCCTATCGCCCCAAATATATCGATCGCCGGCTTTTGAAAAATCCTTCCGTGGCACTTGCCCAGGCTAAAAGAGAGGCCTTGCGCATGGGGTATATGGCCTATGAAGCCTTTACCAATGCCATTGACTATTTCCATAACAACCATGAGGCTGCTTTTAAAAAAGCAGATGCCCTGGAGAAAGCAATTAACCGCATGGAAAGAGAAATAACCGACTACGTAGTACTAGCGTCCCAAAAACAGCTGTCCGAGGAGGAATCCAACCACGCTTATATCATTTTACAATCTCTAAATGACATTGAACGGATCGGCGACCATTGCAGTAATATTATCGAACAAGCCGACTACGCCAAACAGTACCAGGTAAACTTCTCCGGCGAGGCCCATGAGGAATTAGAAAAAATCATTGGAGTTACCACCAATACACTGTTATTAACCTACCGAGCCCTGGAAAAAACGGACAAATCCGTGGCCCGGCAAGTATTAACCCATGAAGAACTGATTGATGAATTACAGGCGACTTACCGCAAAGCCCATATTCGCAGGCTCAATGAAGGGAAATGCAATGGCAACAACGGAGCCGTTTTCCTTGATTTATTGGTAAACCTGGAGAGAATAGGCGACCACTGCCGTAACATAGCAGGATATGTTCTGGAAGAAGCATAGACACAAGGGGACGGCAACCTGTGTGAAAAGCCCATTTCGCTGTATCGTTATACCCATTATTGAATAATATGTATCTAAACAAGCCGATCTACCAGGTGAGCTGTAAATATATACGGTCTATAAACATTTTTCACCCAGCCTGACGGTTCTCCTGTGTCTGTTAGTACCCCCAAAAGCCCACTTGTAAAACCACAAGCGGGCTTTTTCATGTCCGCATAAAGTAATCTATTTGCAGTATATCGATACTGCATCACGCAGGAATACCGCGCAGCCATTCGCATTTTAATCATATGACGACTCAAGAGAATATAAAGAGTATCTAAAGCATCTTCCTAAGTGCCTTGTACATAGAAGATGCTTTTTTATAATATCCTTTTCGAATAATTCCATGAGCCCTAGTGTAGAAGAGGAACTTTTTTTTAATCTCCTTCTATTTCTTTTTCACCAGAACGTATGGGGTCGTGGGCAATTCAGCACTATAAATATTTGCTAATAGTGATTATAAGTTTATTAAATTATTCTAACTTCTTGTCGTGTGTTATCTTTCAATTAAGAACAACCGATGAGCGTAAGATAGTGAACTGTATTACAAAGTGTATATAAAATTAATTTTATATGCACTTCGTGGCGCCACGTTCAAAACCCTTAAAGGATGAGTATTAATGAGACTAGCGATAGGAGCGCCACACGGGCGTTCAGGCAAAACTACCATAACACTAGGTCTGATTGTTGCCTTAAAAAGGATGGGGCTTAAGGTTCAACCTTTTAAAAAGGGTCCTGATTTTATTGATCCGGCTTGGCTGAGCCTAGCAGCCGGAAGGAGTTGCCGCAGTCTCGATTTATATTTTCTGGATAAGGAACAATTAGTAGAACAGTATGTAACCGGAAGCCAGGGTGCCGATATTTCTATTATCGAGGGTGCTATGGGTCTATTTGATGGGCTTGATCTTGAGGGAAGTGACAGTACTGCGGCAGTAGCACGGGCGGTTAAAGCACCGATAATCCTGGTTATTGATACAACCAGGATGACCCGCAGTGCAGCAGCCATTGTAAAGGGATTTCAACATTTTGAACCCGAGACAGAGATAGCAGGAGTAATTTTAAATAAAGTTGCCCGGCCAAGGCATGAAGATATGCTGCGTAATTCAATTGAATACTATACAGGGATACCTGTAGTGGGAGCAGTACCCAAACAAAAGACGCCTTTGATTGCAGAACGACATCTGGGGCTGGTTACAGTTCAAGAATGGAGTAAGGCCAATGAACTGCTGGAGAATATTTCGATACAGATGGAGCAGCATGTGAATTTAAAGGCAATATTGGAAATCGCCCAAACTGCACAACTATTGCCGGAATATAATATTGAACGCAACCAGACGGTCACCTCTACCCGTATAGGTGTAATTCGAGATCAGGTCTTCAGCTTTTATTATCCGGAAAACTTGGAGGCATTAGAGCAAGCCGGAGCCGATCTGGTTTACATTAATAGTCTTGAAGACGGCCAACTGCCCGATATACAGGGTTTATATATCGGGGGCGGCTTTCCGGAGATATTCGGACATGAACTGGAACAAAACGAAACACTGCGTACCTCAATTCGTAATGAGGTTGAAAAGGGGTTGCCAGTCTATGCTGAATGTGGAGGTTTAATGTACCTTTCGAGACGACTTCATTATGGTGGTGAGAGTTTTCAAATGTGCGGTGTTTTGCCATGTGATACCACAATGGAAGCGTATCCGAAAGGACATGGATACACAAGGATGCTGACCACCAATCCCAATTACCTATTTAAAACCGGGACAGTGATTAGAGGCCATGAGTTCCATCATTCACAAATCTGTAATTTTAATCCCCAAGAGATTATGTGCATTTTTAAGATGAACCGTGGTCATGGGATTGACAGTAATGCAGATGGAATCATAGTCCGCAACGTAATTGCGTCATACAATCATTTGTATGCCCCGTCACATCCTGAGTGGGCTATAAATTTTGTGGCTAAAGCTAATAAGTCAATTAAAAAATAAACAGGAAATAGTGCATCCCTTTCGCAGGAAAGACTGCTCTATACACCTGCATCCGAAGTACGTGATGGTATTGCCAGAGTAATCTATAGAGTCAAAAACAGCAGCGTTCGGGAAAGCTTTATGGCCCTTGACTGGTTGCCAAGACTTGTTATCCATATTCCCAATAAGGCGAACAGCTGGTCAGATATTGCGGATACTATTCCAACAAGTCGCGCGGGATGCGCAAAAAAACCGAGAACGATGTAGAGAAGCCGTTGTTGGTTGAATCTGATATTTTCAAAAAGGCCTTTTGCAGAAACTGGGCTCGCCTAATTCAAAAGATTTACCAAGACATAAGCTATGGCCCGGGAGTCAGCGTTTATGTCCTGTTAAATATATCAAAGGCAAAAGTTTAATATCGGCTTGGACTTGTTCAAGGAATGAAAGGGGGAGAACAGGACTAAAACAGTGGCAGACAAAGGATTTTAAAAGGAAATATGAACCAAAAGTATTTTGATGGGAGGGTGCGTATTTGAGTAATTCTTCTACACCGGAACCGGCAAATGTGAGTGGAGGATGGTCCAATCTATGGAAGAAGGAGGATTGGTGGGCAGTTTGGCTTGGTTTAGGCATTGTGTTTGTTGCCATTTTGCTTTGGAAAGCTGGCAGCAGCCTTAAACCAATTGCCCTCGATGTACCGACATGGACAGAGTTTAGCACAGTATCTCAACATTTTGCCGCAGAATTCACCAACTATATCTGGCTGTTTATTGCCTTTGCAGTCGTTTTTTCTATTGCGATTAAAGCACTGGGTTACAAATTAAATGAGTTTATAGCAGGATTTATTGTTGTCTTTCTACTTTCCGTTGTCATTATGGTTCTGGGGGCTAACACATGGTTTAAAGCGTATAACCTGGAGGCTCCGCTGGTTGCCTTGGCTCTGGGCTTGTTGATAGGGAACTTTACCAAGATTCCTGAATGGATGAATGCTTCCCTGCGCACAGAGTTTTATGTAAAAACAGGTATAGTACTGCTGGGAGCTACTTTGCCCTTTACTCTGATTATCCAGGCAGGACCGGTTGCTTTCGGACAGGCAACTTTAATTGCGGTAACCACATTCCTGACTATATTCTATGTGGGAACCAAGTGGTTTGGACTGGATCGTCGTTTTGCTGCAACTCTGGGAGCAGGCGGTTCGATCTGTGGAGTATCTGCCTCGATTGCGGTTGGGGGAGCAGTAAAAGCAGATCAGCAGCATGTATCGGTATCCATATCCCTGGTGGTTGTATGGGCTATTATCATGATCTTTTTCCTGCCCTTTTTTATAAAACTGGTAGGAATTCCTTCCGGGCCTGCCGGAGCATGGATTGGAACCTCTGAATTTGCTGATGCTGCGGGAATGGCGGCGGCAGCAGCCATTGATGAGCAGGCGATTCGTTCTTTTACACTGATGAAAGTGGTAGGACGTGATATGTTTATTGGCATCTGGTGTTTTATCCTGGCGCTTGTTTCGGTTACTAAATGGGAGAAAAGAGAAGATGGCAGTAAACCTGATGCTAAAGAAATCTGGACACGTTTTCCCAAATTTGTTATTGGATTCTTTGTGGCTTCAGCAATTATTACTGTACTGGTGGCCTCTGCAGCTACTCCGGAAATAGCCAGCGCAATCAATGGCGATGTAATAAAGCCTGTCAAAACTTTGCGAACGTGGGCTTTTATCTTCTGTTTCCTCTGTATAGGCATGACTACGCGTTTCAAAGAATTGACTTCAGTGGGATGGAAACCGCTGGCTGCTTTCTCAACTGGAGTAGCGGTTAACGTTCCTCTGGGTTACATATTATCTGTTTTACTTCTGGGCAGTTATTGGGCCGGAGTATAAGAATTCTATTAGTGGGATAGGCCCATTCAGGGGCTTATCCTGCTATTGAATTTTCAGGAGGTATGATTATGCATTCTCGGAATTGTACATGTGTACAACGGATTCGCTTTGAATTTTTATTAATTGAGAAAAAGAAAAACGCCTTAATTCCCTTTAAAAGCAAAAAAACTAAAAAGGCAGATGATCTCAGGGACTTGGCAGACTCTATCCAGCATCGATTCCGCAGGGTTGCGGATATGATGGATATACTATACGGTTTTACTGACAATTGGTCTACCCGAGATTTACCTGATAGAATTATTATGGAAACCCGTTGTGAATCTTTTGACGAGTATAACTTTTTAAATATGACCCGTTGTCTGTCTGAACGGGGATTCAGTGATAAAGAGTATACGCTTAATATTGATTATGAGCGCCGCTGGGGAATGCTGTAGAATGATCTGGTCAGGGATTGCCTAAAAGGCCAGTAAGAACCTATAATGCGTAATGCGGGCGGCATAGAAAAATATTCTTTATCTGCCGGTTAGCTTGTGATAGTAATCTCCTGGGGATTTTGGTATTATGCCTGTCTGGCAGCTCTTTGCCATCCATGCATCGCTGCACTAGTCCATCCTTGGACGTTGCATGTTCCGCTTATCGCGAATGCGCCATACCTTCTTATCCATAATAGCGAATCCCCTCCAATTTCAATACCTTTAAGCACCATGGAATGCTGCAACCGGTATATAAGACGGGAGGGGATATCTGTTTCTGACAATTTACCTCATCTATCTCCTGGAATTATAGTAATTAGAAACTAAAGGCTGTAAACTCATTGGTCAGCTGTTCACTGATCGTCGTAACGCGACTCAAGGCTTCGGATATGGACTTCGCCTCAGTTTGATTGATTGTGGAGCTATTGAGTATCTTATTAATAATCTCATCCATTTCCTTAATTTCTCCGGCTAAGAAATAGAGCAGCGGGATGGTACGATGATTGGTCTGTTTTATATTGGCAACCAGCTGCTGGATGAATTGGATGGATTGTTTGCTTCTTTCCGCCAATTTTTTTACTTCATCGGCAACAACGGCGAAGCCTCTCCCCGCATCTCCTGCACGGGCTGCTTCAATGGCCGCGTTGAGCGCCAGTAGATTGGTCTGATCCGATATTTGTTTAATCGTATTAATCAGTTCATCAATTTTTTGGGTATTGGTATTAAGATCATTGGTAACCTCAATAGTTTCGTTGATACGCTCTACTTGCTTCTGGAATCGGCCATGAGCTTCCTGGATACTTGTGTTCGTATCTTCCAGGAAATTTACAATCCCTTCCATAGAACTCATAACTTCTTGAATATGGGCATTTAAGTCGAAGCTAATACCTTGGGTGTTGGAAAGGATCTGATTAAAGTTAAATTCTACCACCTTTTCCGTCAGATGAAGTATATCCTCAGGTTTAATGGTCCTATTAAATCCAATCACGGGAATCCTTTGTTTATCAAAAAACTGCCCGTAATGAGTCCAGAGAATTCCCTTAGCCCCTACAAAGCCCTCCATTCCAACGATGTAGTCTGCAGATTGCAATACTTCCTTAATCTGAGGAGTCTCCATCTCATTAAATGGGAGAATTCTATACTGTACATGATTCACTTCACGCTCGTGCAGGTATTTCTCAATGGCTTTGCCTTGAGAGGCGTTATTATTAAAGATCACAACATTGGATTCTGCGGGGATCCGAGCAACCCTTATGTAAAAACGTTCTTCGGGAATGAGTTCGAGAGGGAATATTCGCTGTCTGTCTATATACTTTGAGGCTTCCTCAACTCTTGTCGGAAGTACGATATAGAGGTCATCATTTAAATTAGGAGGGAGCTCCTTGATATAGTACCTGTTTTTCATTTGGACTTTGTGACCAAAATAGATGGATGTAACCCGGTGCAATTCATCAGCCACAGCTTGGGAACTCCCTATGGTAGATATATTCATTAAACGATTATTCATTCTCTTATCCCCCAGTTTATGTGAAAGTTACTACAATTATTAATATAGAATTACACAATTTGACATTTCTTTGCGATACTCCTTTATTCCAACAATACGATTTTCTTATGCTAATGATTAAAAAAATTGAGGTTAAACATTCATATAAAGAAAATCCGGCTTCGCCGTGCCTTATACCTCCAGTGAGGCGAAGTCGTTGGTTTTAGAAAGTGCACCAAGGAAATGCTAGATGGAATTGGGGCAAAGCTGGTGGCTAGCCTTGGAAAAGATGAATCAGACAGTCAGGGATAACTTAGATAGAAAACGTAACTGGGTGATAAAAAGCAAAGCTGGCCCCTAAGAACCTGGCAACGATATTTGGTGAAGTCAATTATTAGATGCGAAGAGCCCAAGCTATTATATGTACATGAAGGCAGGATAGAAGTTGTTAAAGATCGGTGAAAGATATCCATTCGCTAGTATTGCAAGTTTTAACATAACAAGAATATATTTAAATGTTAGAATATTATCTAGATTTAATTGGAGGTGTTGGATACTTGTACTCCATTCGTTATGGTTTTATTTGGCTGACTCTTTTTATAATACTTGTTTTTTCACAAAGTTCTGAAGCTGCTGTCCCAACTGCAGCATCACTTACCTCAGAGCAAGACCAAATTATTGAAAGGTATGAAGAAGCAAAAGTTTTAGAACTTGAAGAAATAGGAGAAATAAAGTTTGAAGAACAAAATGGACGGATAATAGAACAGGCTGTAAAGGTTGAAATATTAAGCGGACCGTTCAAGGGCAGGGAATTTATTGCACACAATAGTTTGTCTAACAGCCCCGGTATTGATATCGAGATTAATGAAGGTGACCGGGTAGTAGTATATATGAGTGAAAAACTAAACAGTGGCAAGGAAAATGAGATTCAAGAGGTATATGTGGCGGATATAGGCCGAACTAATTATTTGACTTATCTGCTTTTGGCTTTTATTCTTCTTCTGATTGGAATCGGTGGAAAAAAAGGAATACAAGCATTGGTAGCATTAGGACTCACTGTATTAGGTATATGGAAAGTACTGCTTCCTGCTATATTAAAAGGCCATTCACCTTTACCTTTGACAGTATTGGTTATTGCTGCCGTAACTATTCTGACCATGATTGTAATTGGGGGGATAACACGAAAGTCTCTGGCTGCTACTCTGGGGACCATAACTGGTGTGTTAATTGCTGGCATATTGGCTATTCTGGTTGGAGATCTTGCCCATTTAAATGGCTTGGCTACTGAAGAAGAAAGAATGCTTTTATATGTTGAGGGACTAAAGATAAATATGCAAGGATTGCTTTTTGCGGGAATCTTAATTGGAGCGGTTGGAGCTATTATGGATGTGGCTATGTCAGTGGCTTCAGCGGTTGAAGAAGTTAAGAAAGCAAATCCCGCTTTGAGCCGAATGCAGTTGGTAAGTGCTGGTATGAATGTGGGTAAAGATATTATGGGTACTATGGCTAACACTTTGATTCTGGCATATGCTGGAGGCTCATTGCCATTTATGTTGTTGTATCTAGCCTATGATACCCCGGTTGTACGCGTTTTTAATTCTGAACTCATTGCTACTGAAATAGTAAGATCACTGGCAGGAACAATTGGTTTAATCATTTGTGTGCCGCTGACGGCAATTATAGCTGGATTTTTAGCCGGGCGAGGACAAGATGTTCCTTGACAGGTGCTTTTTTTCTTTACACTATTAAGAAACGATTTTTGAATATACACAGTCAGGCTGTCATTCAGCTGGGCCTTTAGGGCAGCAGAACAATAACCGTGGGACTACAATACTACAGAACTAGAACAAACCTTCTTGAGAAAAACTAGTGGTTATTCTGATAATCAATCCTATAATGTAACAAAGAGCTTTTTTAAAAAAAGAGGGCATAGTAGCATTGTGGTATTTGAAGTCGCCACAGAGGCACAGGCAATTCACTTGATATGGACAACAATTAAAGCAATTGTAAGATTTACCCTCACAGAAAAACTGAAGGGATAAAAGTTATCGTGGCAATCCGTATGCTAATTGAGATTTGGAGGAAAAAATGAATTTGGCTTGCCGGTTTTGCAACCCCAAAGAAATTATAATATCGAATGATCTGGCCTATGCGATTTACGATAGATATCCTGTGAGCGAGGGGCATATTCTAATCATTCCTTACCGGCATGTAGAGGACTTCTGGACTAGTACCCCAGAAGAACGCAGGGCATTGAATGATCTAATAGAAAAGTGCAAGGAATTGCTCGACACTAAGTTTAAACCGAATGGGTATAACATTGGAATTAATTGCGGGGAAGCCGCCGGACAGACTATTTTTCATTTACATATTCACCTGATTCCACGCTATAGCGGCGATATAGATAATCCCCGCGGAGGTGTCCGGGGAGTCATACCTTCTCGTCGGATTTATTAGAGAGCCTTAAAAGTGTGGTTCTATCCTTCATTACTATTTACTGGGCAAATTGGTAATTAGTCTTCTTGGTCAGCCGGCTTATCATAAAGCTCTTTAGTTTATACATTTTATCACCTCACTTCCGATAATACATAAGCAAGCTTATTGACACGTTCGCTGCCAATAATCACTACCAGATTATTTATAATCTAAGTATCCAGAGATCCCACCAACTCTTTAAGCTGGCCGGCCAAACCGGCCAGTTGCATAGAACTCTGCAGGGTTAATTCGGTATTTTGGGTTTGATGAAGTGCTGAATTGAGCATAGCCGGAATACTATTGCTGACCTGTAATGCGTTGTCGTATATCCTTCTTTCGTCATTCGCCAATTGCCTAATCTGTTCTGATATTGCCTGACATTCATGGGCCACATCACTTATGGCCTGCTTGTTCTGGTCGGTCTTTTCGTAAATGCTTTGGAAAATATCTCCCGATAGACTGATTAAGTCCGAGCTTGACTGAGCTTCATCAAATACCGTTTGAAAACTATCTTTCAGGGCTATAAAATCTTCCAGCATTTCATTTATGATATGGGTCGTTTCATTTGAAAACCGGTAAGTCTCCTGGGAGAGTTTGCTTATCTCTTCGGCTACAATGCCAAAACTGTTGCCAGCTTGACCGGCTCGGGCAGCTTCAATCGTTGCGTTGAGGGCTAGAAGCTTGATTTGTTTGGCGATGGTTTCCACAGAAGCGTTAAAAGCAGCTATTTCCTCTACCCTTTGATTATGCCTTTGCAAAGCTGAGTGGGTATCCCGGCTGGAATGATATACGCCGGCTATCTGATGGGTTAATCTCTCCATGGTGGAGCGTCCGGACTGGGACTGTTCAAATATCTGTCGGCTGATATCAACCGAAAGCTGATTCATGCTGTTTATTATTGAGGTTGAATGGAGCAGATTATCTACTGTATGGCGTATCCTGTCCATGGACTCCATTTGCTCATGAACCTGCCGATTAATCGTCTGCAACTGCGCGGAAATACTTGTTGATTCCTCTTTAACCTCCGCCGAACTTTGCGAAAGTTTTTGACTGGTCCGATTTAATTGCTGTACAACTTCCTGCAGGCTGGCAATAAATTTCTTGATTGTGTTGATCATATTCCCAAAGCTTCCGGCCAGCACCTTGAGCTCCCGGGGCATGCGCCGGGGATAGGATTGTGATCTTAAAACCCCGGACTCTACTTCTCCGGCTGATTGGGCCAGAATATATATTGGTCGCGTTAGGTATTTAACCATCTGCAGGATAATCATGGCCGCCGCCAGCATGGTTATTATGCTTAGGGTTAAAATACTGTTTTTCAATACGTTTACCGGTCTTAAATAATCGGCTGCCGGCAAAATCAGCAAAACCGCCGTCTGGTTTTCCAGGTTGTAATCATAGGCCAAGGCATAATCCTTATTACCATATTCAGTATACATAATGCCCCGTTTTTGATTAAAAATCTGGGCCTGCTGCTGAGGATGGAGGGGAATTTCAGTCATATCTCCAAATTTCATTATTATACTTGAACGGGAAATAATGAATTGGCTTAAATGATAACCTCTGCTTAAATACTCAGCCCTTTGCTTGGCCAGGTAATAAGTCAGTTTTCCATCATATTGCCGGGAATCTACCGTTGCGCGAAGAATGGATGCTTTTTCGGTAACGTCCTGGGCTGAGTCCTGTAATTGAATAGCTGTCATGGAGACGATTTGTTTTTTTTGTAATTGCAGGGTTAAAAGCAACAAACAACTGAAGGCAATCAACAAGATAATGATAATGGTGCCGGTTATTTGAGCCTTGATCGATAGGGTTTGCAGCCTTCTTATTTTCATGCAATCTCCTCTAATACTACATATTACTAATCATAATTAGTGTAGCTTAGCGATGTTAACTGCAAGTGTTCATTGGCTCAAGACATTGTTGCTTGCATGTAAAGAATTATGATTCATGGGTAATATTGTTCCAATAATGATAGCATTACAATATTACCCAGTGATATACTGAGAAGGGGAAAAAGCAATTCCTATTATTTAAGTGAGGTGGTGTACTTGAAAGGTACAGTAGTAGATACTTGGTTTAACAGCATTGCCCAGTTTTATGGACGCGAAGTATTAAATGAAGCTTTACAAGAATACGGTTGGTCACCCCTTAGAATAATTACACCGGCTGAGAATATTCCTGATCATGAACCATTTAAAATTATCGAAATAGTAGCTAAAAAAGTAGGGAAAAGTACGCCAGAAGTATGGAAAGCAATAGGTAGAAGTAATGTTTCTTCATTCCAGCAAGCCTACCCCTCCTATTTCGAAAGGAATAACTTGAGGGATTTTCTGTTAATGATGGATGAAGTCCATGCCCAACTTACAAAAAAAATTGAGGGGGCTAACCCTCCTAGGCTTATTCCTACTCGTATTAGTGCAAAAGAAATAGAAATTCATTATATATCTAAGCGAGGTCTATTCGATTACTTTTTAGGTCTTTTAGAGGGTTGTTCTGAATTTTTTAATGAAGATTTAAATGTAGAGGTACTAGATAAAGGTACTGATGGAGATAAGCATTTTATAATTGTAAGATTAACTTTAGAAAAAGGTGAAGATTATAACCGTACTTATAAGCCTACTACCGTATTATCTTTAGGATTATTAAAAACGGTTCCCCTTAAAATTGCGACAGGTATTACTTTATTAAGTTTAATAGTCTTTTTGATAAATGAAGGAACAAATCTTAACTCCTTAATCTATACGTTATGTATATTTGTTTTTAGTTATAGTTTAAGTAGTTTCTTCTTAAAACCTTTAGAAGGACTTAAAGAACAAGCTACTAACTTAAAAGATTTTGAATTTTATAAAGCTACCCCTATTATTACTAACGATAACTTAGAAGATATTAGTTATCAACTCGAAGTTTTTAAAGAAAATATACAAAAAGATTTTCTTTATCTAAAAGGTGGTACTGATGATTTATATGCTTTTAGCCGCAAGTTTAGTCAAATAGCTGAAGAAATGAGTAATGTTTCTGATGTTATTGCCAATGTAGTCCACCAAGTATCAGAAGGTGCAGTTTATCAAGCAGTAGAAACAGAAAAATCAGTTAGCGTTTTAGTTGGTAATATTGATAAACTTAATGAACTTGCAGAGCGAGAATTAGAATCGAAAACTAGTTTAGAATTAGCAGTAGCTAATATTGAAAATTCATTTACAGAAGTAAAAACGGTAGCTGAACTTTTATTAGAAACTAAAGAGGAGTTTAGGGATGTAAATCAACAAGGGGAAGATTTATCCAAACGGGTAGAAAATATTATGGAAATAGTTACGACTGTTGAAGGTATTGCTGACCAAACTAATCTATTAGCTTTAAATGCCGCTATAGAAGCAGCAAGGGCTGGTGAGCAAGGACGGGGCTTTGCAGTAGTCGCTGATGAAATCCGTAAATTAGCTGATGACGTAAAACAAGCAGTTAGAACTATTAACGAGAATTTACAATATTTTGTAAACCAAGTTAATAGTTTAGTTTCAGATATTAGTAAACAGTTTGTTCAATTGGAAAATGGTAATAAAAGTTTGGAAACAGCAGTAGCAGATAATATGCATGCCGCCCAAGATATTAATAATGTAGCTAATACTATAGTAAATCTAGTCGAAGAATTATCAGATGAAACAAAACACGTTAGTGAAGTTTTCCAAAACCTACATACTCTAGCGGCTATTGCCGAGGAGAATTCAGCCTCTAGTCAGGAAATGAGTGCTAATGTAGCTGAGTATTCCGATAAAATAAAAGATTTGACTTCTTATGTCCATCAACTAGAACAAGTAACAGGTGGTTTTAAAGAAGAACTTAGAAAGTACTCGTTATAGCAATTAGCTATAAGCAAGAAAAACTTTACGCATGAAAACGTTTTATGTAGATTTCTGATTAAGAGTAAGCTGCTCGATTATTTTTTGAGAATCAAATCGACTAAAAAATATGAGATTTATCTTCTGCCACCTTTTTGCCACCCATTTTAATAATCAACCACTTTACAACAGAAAACGAAAAACCCTCCAATCCCTGGAGGGTTCTAAGTTTTAAATGGTGAGCCATCCGCGACTCGAACGCGGGACGCCCTGATTAAAAGTCAGGTGCTCTACCGACTGAGCTAATGGCCCGTATTCAATTGGCTGGGGTGGCTGGATTCGAACCAACGAATGACGGAGTCAAAGTCCGTTGCCTTACCGCTTGGCTACACCCCAACGTGTATAAGGATACTTTGTTTCCCGTTACCCGTCCGGTGACTCTTTAAACCCCAACGTTACTGAGTATACTAGTATTTCCATGGGGTTGTCAAGAATTAATTTTGGGGTGGATGATGGGACTCGAACCCACGGCCCCCAGAGCCACAATCTGGTGCTCTAGCCAACTGAGCTACACCCACCACAGTGTCGGATAAAGGTAATGGCGTCCCCGGAGGGATTCGAACCCCCGGCCCACGGCTTAGAAGGCCGTTGCTCTGTCCAGCTGAGCTACAGGGACAATTATATGGAGCGGGTGATGGGAATCGAACCCACGCAACCAGCTTGGAAGGCTGGGGCTCTACCATTGAGCTACACCCGCCGACAAAGAGTATTATACTTCTTTTCAGATATCATTTCAATAATAAAATCAAAAAGAGCTATGTATTCCAATATTTACTTAAATCGCCTCATAATTACATATGCCGTTATTCGTTTTCAAAAAACACATCATATATTATATGCTTTTTTTGCATAATACATACATGGAATATAAGAGTTTATCTGTTATATACAACGTTTGGAAATAAGGGGCTACTCTGGTAACCATTCAAGACATTCACTCATAAGATACATTGAAAGATGTAAAAAGGAGGTTAGAAAGTTGGCGTATATAAATTTTGGCAGTCGTCTTTTGAAAATGGGTTTAAGCGGTACTGACGTTGAAATACTGCAATACCTGCTGAACAACCTGCCCAGCCCTATAAGCATACCGATCTCCGGAGAAAATTCTTTTGGCCCTAAAACTGAAGCTGCGGTCAAAAAGTTCCAGGGTTATTTTAATCTAACCGTAGACGGTCTGGTCGGAAAAAACACTTATCTCTTTTTAGGACAGCAGACCGGGCCGTATCTTCCGTCCGGAGCAGCTATGTTTGGTTCCCGCACTTTGAGCAAGGGTTCCAGCGGCAGGGATGTATGGGTTCTGCAAAATCGGCTTTCCAGTACTAAGAAAAAATATGCCATGGCCATAGGCGCGCCTGCCGACTCCATTTTTGGTCCTAAAACCCAGGCGGCTGTAAAGATGTTTCAGAATGATCATGGTTTGACCCAGGATGGCATCGTGGGGCCTCATACTTTTATGGAATTATATAAGCATACCTATATGGGTGGCAGGTATTTGCAGAAGGATCGCTTTGAGCGCAACCAGGGCTATGATGTTTATTACCTGCAGGTAAATCTTAAGGCACTTGGATACTATACGGGAGAACTAGACGGTAAATTCGGCATGGTGACTGCTTCAGCCGTAAAGGCTCTGCAAGCTGCGCATGCGATTAAAGTAGATGGTGTGGTTGGACCGCAGACCTATTACTACCTGGCTGCTGTTTAGACTCATGGTATATATTAATTTAGCTGTAGAACTCCGCTTAAAACCAGCAAAGCCGGGCATAAATCCCGGCTTTTACATAGGTTTTTGACTTTTTTATAATTCTCTAAGCCAGGCTTTAAATCCATTGGCCTTTAATAATTGGCAGGCCGTTGGGGCTGACTCTCTTTTAACCGTAATCCTTATGGTTCCCTCATCTTCATCCCTTACCCCCAGTAATTGCAGGTTCTGGATGTTAATCTGCTCTTTACCTAACAGACTGCCTAAATTACCAATGACTCCTGGCTGATCAGGTATTATGGCGATAATATCGCAGGAATCTTCCAGACAAGGGCGAATACTGGGCAGATTTTTTTTAAGGTCGCGGGCAGTGGCCAGGCAGCGTCTAATTTTGTCTTTGTCTCCCGCTTCCAGCGCTTTTAGATAGTTCTGTAACAGCTCCTGCATGTTTTTTATTTCCTGGGTTACTGCGTTGGAATTTAGCATCAAAATATTTTCCCAAAGTTCGGGGTCAGAGGCCGCAATACGGGTGGTATCCCGTAGACCGCCTCCAGCCAGGGCCAGTGCTTCCGGATTGTTCTGTAAATTATTTACGAGCGCTGCTGATATCAAATGGGGGAGATGGCTTACTTGTGCCACCGCCTGGTCGTGTTCCTGAGCATCCATAATTGCTATTCGGGCTCCGATCGTCTTAAGTAATTCTATCAGGCCGGCAAGTATATCCTGAGGGGTATCTGGCTGGGGGGTAAGAACATAAGCTGCGTTTTGGAAAAGAAACTTATCCGCGGCACTCAAGCCGCTTTTTTCTGAACCAGCCATGGGGTGTCCTCCTACAATGTGAACTTCAGCGGGAAGTTCTTGCTGCAAAACCTGCATTACCCAGCCTTTAACACTGCCTACATCACTTACCAAGGCACCTGGCTTCAACGAGTCCTTTATTTCTGCTGCTACTTGGGGGATGGTATTTAGTGGGGTGGCAATTACCACCAGGTCGCACTCCCCCAAAAGGCGCGCATCCAGGTGTTCATCGATAGCCCCTACTTCCAGGGCCTGCAGGGCGGTTTTTTCTGTCAAATCCCGGCCGGCCACTTGAATTACTGAACTACTGTTACGAAGTGCCATGCCTAAAGATGCGCCTATGACTCCCAGTCCGATGATGCCTACTTTTTTAATCTTCATATATAAACCTCCCATGCCCGCACAAACATTTAGCTGCAATGTATTACAGTTGGAGGATCCTTGCTTGCCTGCGAAAGCTTATGCATCCGTCTGGTTAAAAGAGTTAAAGCTTCCGTTCCCAGGGATGCTTGTTAATTTGTATCTAATTAAATTCTGCCAGCGGATTGATCGTCCAGCTGATAAATGCCCTTTAAATGTCTAACTTTCTGGGCCAGTTTGCTGAAATCATCCGGGATTAAAGATTGCGGCCCATCGCTCCAGGCATTGGCTGGGTCGGGATGAACCTCTACCATGATGCCGTCTGTCCCACAGGCTACTGCCGCCATTGACATAGGCTCTACTAAATCTCTTTTGCCGGTGCCGTGACTGGGATCAACCATTACGGGCAGATGAGATAGATGTTTTAGCAAAGGTACGGCACTTAGATCCAGGGTGTTGCGGGTGTAGGTTTCAAAGGTGCGGATACCCCGTTCACACAGGATTACCTGCGGATTGCCGCTGCCCAAAATATATTCTGCCGCCATCAACCATTCTTCAATTGTCGCTGACATCCCACGCTTTAATAGTATCGGTTTGTTTACCTTGCCCAGCTCCCGCAACAGAAAAAAGTTTTGCATATTGCGGGCACCTACCTGAATAACATCTGCGTATTCAGCTACCATGGCAATAGACTTCTGATCCATAACTTCGGTTACTATAGGCAGGCCAGTCAATTCACGAGCTTCCGCCATAATCTTAAGGCCTTTTTCACCTAATCCCTGGAAAGAGTAAGGCGAAGTCCGGGGTTTAAAGGCACCTCCCCGCAGCATATCAGCACCGGCTTTCTTGACTGCCCAAGCCGTTTCCAGGAAGATTTCCCGACCTTCCACCGCACAGGGACCGGCCACAATCGTTATCTGATCATCTCCGATTACGCAGTTGCCTACCTGAACAGTTGAGTTTTCGTGTTTAAAATCGCGCGAAGCCAATTTGAAAGGCTGCAAGATCGGCACTACTTTTTCGACTCCACCTAGTGATACCAGGATCTGCGGATCAATCTTGCCCGGCTCGCCAATGACCCCCATTATAGTACGATTTACACCTTGAGAGAGGTGAACATTGAAACCTTCTGCCTCCAGACGATTTTGAACGATCTGAATCTGATCCTGAGTGGCTCCCTTCTGCATGACGACTACCATACTACCAACCTCCTAATTTTCCGGCGAAAATAAAAAAACCGTGGGCAGAGCACACGGTTGGGTTACGGTTCTCAGACCGCCTATTCCTTCCATTCTCGCCATACTACCTTTTGTTTAATTAAACTTAAATACCATCCTACAGTTTATAAGTTTAGCATAAACAAATACTGAATAACAAGGAAAAAAATCGGTGCTGGTATTTACCTTTGGCAGATTTAGATTATAATTAGATTTTAATTACGCGCATAAGACAGGAACTTTTTTAGCCCCCGGCAATCAGCAAGAGCAATCTTCCCCGCAAACGGTTCCTGGTTGGTTTTAGTGTCGGGGAGCATAAATCTGCTAAAGTATTCATAAAACCGAAGGTGAGGTTAGAAATGAATCTATCTATAAAAAAAATAAAACCGTTTCAGGCCGTTATCAGGGTTCCGGGGGACAAATCCATATCCCATCGCAGTGTCATGATCGGCTCCATTGCCAATGGAATTACTACCGTAGAAAATTTCCTTCCCGGGGAGGATTGTCTGAGTACCGTAAACTGCATGCGCCAGTTAGGGGTGGAAATTGAAGCCCTTAGTCCTACCGCTTTAAAAATTAAGGGACGGGGATTGCACGGGCTTAAGGAAGCCGGGGATTATCTGGATGTCGGCAACTCCGGTACTACCATTCGCTTATTATCTGGTTTGCTGGCGGGGCAGGATTTCTTTTCAATAATAACCGGTGATGCTTCCATCCGTAGGCGACCCATGGCTCGGGTGGCGGTTCCTTTGCGGCAGATGGGGGCACAAATTTGGGGCCGGGATCAAGACCGCCTGGCTCCGCTGGCAATCAAAGGAGAACCCTTAAAGGCTATCCACTATCAAAGTCCGGTAGCCAGTGCTCAGGTAAAATCGGCCATACTTCTGGCTGGACTGTATGCGGATGGTGAGACTTCCGTTACTGAACCAGCTTTATCCCGTGATCATACAGAAAGGATGTTGGCCGGGTTTAAAGGTAAAATCCAGGTGGATGGCTTTACAACGGTGGTTAGTCCGGGGGAATTAACCGGTCAGCAGGTTGTGATTCCGGGAGATATTTCTTCAGCGGCCTTCTTCTTGGCGGCAGCCGCAATTATACCGGGTTCGCGTATTACGATTCAGGATATGGGCTTAAATCCGACCCGTACCGGTATATTGGAGGTTTTGGCGGCTATGGGCGCCCAGATAAAGATTGAAAATGAACGTACCGTCTCCGGCGAAATTCTGGGTGACGTATCCGTTGTCGGCCAGAGCCTAAAGGCGGTGGAAATAGGCGGGGATTTAATTCCTCGATTGATTGATGAGATTCCGGTTTTGGCAGTAGTTGGGGCGATGGCCGAAGGACAAACCGTTATTCGTGATGCCGGAGAATTGAAAGTGAAAGAAAGCAATCGTCTGCGGGCTATGGCTACTGAATTAAGTCGTTTCGGGGCTGAAATAAGGGAGACGGAAGATGGATTGCTGATTAAGGGAGCCGGGAAGTATAAGGGGGCAGTATGTGAGTCTTACCATGATCACCGCATAGCTATGGCTTGTGCTTTAATGGGTTTGGCGGCGGATGGAACCACCGAAGTTAAGAACTCGGAATGTATTAATATTTCCTTCCCGGGTTTTCTGGATTGCTTAGCGCAGCTAGGAGGGATGGAAAGATGTTAAGGTATCTGACGGCGGGAGAATCTCATGGTATTGCATTAACGGCGATTATTGAAGGCATGCCGGCCGGACTGGATTTAACGGCTGAATATATTAATACCCAATTAAGTCGCCGCCAGCAGGGGTATGGCCGCGGCGGGCGCATGCAGATTGAGACTGACAAAGTCGAGCTGCTCTCTGGGGTTAGAGGGGGAAAAACCTTGGGCAGTCCTATCAGTCTGCAGATAAAAAATCGGGATTGGAGCAACTGGTCAGCTATAATGGCTGCCGGGGAAGCGGATTTGACGTCGCGCACTGTAGTAGTGCCGCGCCCAGGTCATGGTGATCTAGCCGGACATATCAAATATGGTCATCAGGATTTAAGAAACATCCTGGAGCGGGCCAGTGCCAGGGAAACCGCCGCCCGAGTAGCCGCTTGCACAGTGGGGCGAAGGCTGATTGAGCATTACGGAATGGAAATAACCAGTCACGTTATTCGGATTGGAAGCGTTGAAGCTCCCAGGAGCTCTCTGGAGAATATTAAGGCACATGCCCCGCAATCTGTTTTGCTTTGTGCCGATGCAGATGCCGAAGCGGCTATGATCAAAGAAATCGATCAGGCCAAAGAAAATGGCGATTCCCTGGGGGGCGTCTTTGAAATCATCGTCCGCCACGTCCCGGTAGGACTGGGAAGTCATGTCCACTGGGATCGTAAGCTGGACGGACGTTTGGCAGGTGCCCTGATGAGTATTCAGGCGATCAAAGGGGTGGAAATTGGATTGGGGTTTAGAGCAGCCAGCCTGCCAGGCTCACAGGTGCACGATGAAATTTTTAGCAACGGGACTGGTTTTATAAGGGGATCAAATAATGCCGGGGGCATTGAAGCCGGTATTACGAACGGGGAGGATATTGTGATTCGGGCTGCGATGAAACCCATAGCCACT
Organism: Syntrophomonas zehnderi OL-4; assembly: GCF_000983115.1. GTDB lineage: Bacteria > Bacillota > Syntrophomonadia > Syntrophomonadales > Syntrophomonadaceae > Syntrophomonas_B > Syntrophomonas_B zehnderi. The sequence goes on along the minus strand of NZ_CGIH01000051.1, from coordinate 30,010 downwards.
TTATACAATCCCCTGCGCAGTATCAACCTGGAAAACGGGCAGGAAGATAAAGCGGCGATAGAACGCTCTGATATCTGCGCAGTACCTGCCGCAGCAGTAGTCGCCGAAGCTGTGGTTGCCTTTGAATTGGCCTCTGCCTTCCTGGAAAAATTCAGCGGCGACAGCATCCCCGAAATAGACAAACGCTGCCGGGGAGAAATTTGACACCAAGGATAACCATAACCACACCGTAAATAGACGCTGATATGCGGGGAAACATAGATTTTTTCAGATGGTTTATTTTTATTAACTGCAATTAATATTAAGAAAGCGGCTGCTTTGACCCACCTATGGGGAATTAGACGCAACATAGACCGGGAAAACAGCAGTAATCCCTAATAAATGAACTAAATAAAGAACCGTGAAAAACTGTGCCATCCGCATTATCCGCGTAAATAAAATGTGGTGTCGGTGTTTTAAGGAGGTTTGTATGAACAGGGTGATAAATGTTGATCTGGGCGAGCAATCTTATAATATTCATATCGGCAAGGAATGTTTGCCCTCCCTGGCGGGGTTATTGGCTGGGGTGCCCCGCGGCAGCCGCAGCATATTGGTATCGGATGATATAGTTTTTCGTCTTTACGGCGAGCAGTTTTATGAAATCCTGCAGTCTGCAGGTTTAAAGATTGAAGTGGCAGTGCTAGCCGGGGGTGAGTCGTGCAAGAACCTGGAAACATTAGGTTGGCTCTATGAACAAATGATCAGCAAAGGTTTGGATCGACAATCTACGGTATTTGCTCTAGGCGGAGGGGTTGTTGGGGATATCGCTGGTTTTGCCGCCGCCAGTTTTATGCGAGGGATCGGCTATATTCAGCTGCCTACTTCATTATTGGCTCAGGTGGATAGCAGTGTTGGGGGCAAGACCGGGGTTAATCTGTCTCTGGGAAAAAACCTGGTGGGAGCTTTCTATCAGCCCAGTCTGGTTTTTGCAGATGTGAATCTATTAAATACTTTGGCTGAAAAGGAGTATCAAACCGGCTTGGCCGAAGTTATTAAGTATGGTGTTATCTGGGATAGTAAGTTGTTTGATTACCTGGAGACAAATATTGAATCTATTAAAGCTCGAGACATGGACTGTTTGATCCATATAATCTCTCGCTGCTGTGAAATCAAAGCGGAAATCGTAGCCCAGGATGAAAAGGAAAAAGGACTGCGGGCACTATTAAATCTCGGCCATACCTTCGGACATGCCTTTGAGGCCTTGACCGAGTATAAAAAATTCACGCACGGTCAGGCAGTTGCAATTGGTATGGTCTATGCTACCCGCTTGGCAGCTGCAACTGACATGATAAATGAACAGGATGCCAAAAGGGTGACAGACTTAATAAAAAACTATGGTTTACCTCTTCATTACGGTGACATAAGACCGTCTGAGATTGTCGCACGTATGCATTTGGATAAGAAAAATACCGGCGGTAAGATTACTTTGGTTTTGCCGGCTGCAATTGGTCGCAGTGAGATTGTCGGTGAAATAGACCCCGCGCAGATAGAAGCTATCCTAATCTAAAAAAATACTTTTCTTTTTTATTTGGGTATGATAAACTTAACCGTAATTTCAAATTTAAAAACGATGAACGAGCAAAGTACGTTAACCCCAGTTTTACAGGGAGAGGGTGTCATCGACTGCAAGCACCCTTAAAGCATGATTAACCGAAGTTCTCTCGCGAGTTGCCAGCTGAAACCTAATTAAAGGCAAGTAGGCCCGGCCGTAATCTTCCTACGTTAACAGGAAGGAGGTATCGGAACATGGTTCCCGCACCTTTTTGCGAGCGGGTTTGCTGTCTTGGCAAGCCAACTAGGGTGGTAACGCGGTAAGCGAAAGCTTTTCGTCCCTTGAGGATGAAAAGCTTTTTTTATTTAGGATGAAGGAAGCGTTTTCCCGTACCTGCTGAGTGGACTCATTTAATATGAGTCAAACAGGGTGGTACCACGGAACCCATAGCTTTCGTCCCTGCAGGGACAAAAGCTATGGGTTATTTTATTATTTAGGAGGTTAATAAGATGGTCATAGTGATGAATATTGATGCAACGGTTGAGGAGATTGCGGCGGTAAATCGGAGACTGGAAGAAATGGATTTTAAAAATCAGGTCATTCATGGCGTGAAGAAAATCGTCATAGGAGCGGTAGGTGATGCTTTAAACAACAACGCCTTGAAAGAATTGGCCCAGATGCCAGGGGTGGAAAAGATTGTGCCAATAATGAAGCCTTTTAAATTAGTGAGCCGGGAGGCTCAGGCCGAAAGTTCCGTAGTAAAGGTAGGGGATGTGCGCATAGGCGGTCAGGAACTGGTGGTGGTTGCCGGCCCCTGTGCTGTAGAAAATCGTGAACAAATCATGGCGGCTGCATTGGCCGCGAAAAACGCTGGGGCTAATATGATTCGGGGGGGAGCCTTCAAACCGCGTACTTCACCATATAGTTTCCAGGGTTTGGAAAAAGAGGGGTTGCAAATGCTCAAAGAAGCGTCCCGCGCGGTTAATTTGCCAACGGTTACAGAGGTGATTGATGAGCACAGTCTGAACCTTTCCTTAAATTACGTTGACATGCTGCAGATAGGTGCCCGCAATATGCAAAATTTTCGGCTTTTGAAAGCGGTTGGACAAACGGATAAACCGGTTCTGCTCAAGCGCGGAATGTCCGCTACCATTGAAGAGTGGCTGATGGCAGCTGAATACATTATGTCAGAAGGAAATCAGCAGGTTATCCTTTGTGAACGCGGTATTCGCACCTTTGAAACCTATACGCGCAATACCCTTGATTTATCAGCAATACCGGTGGTCAAAAGGTTAAGCCATCTGCCTGTTATTGTTGATCCGAGTCATGGTACCGGAGATAGACAGTTGGTGGCCCCCATGTCCCTGGCTGCAATAGCGGCAGGCGCAGATGGTCTGATTTTGGAAATGCACCCGCAACCGTCTAAAGCTGTTTCAGATGGTGCCCAATCGCTCACTCCGGAGGGATTTAATAATTTGATGCGGCAACTTACGATTCTGGCACCTGCCGTACAAAGAAGCATACCCAAGATTCAAGGAGGACTTGAATATGTCTGATACGATAGGTTATCTAGGGCCGGCAGGAACCTTCTGCGAGAAAGCAGCTCGCCGATATAAAGGGGAGGGGAAGGAAAATTTAATGCCATATCGTTCCATAAGGGAAGTTTTTGGGGCGGTTGAAAAGGGTGACGTGAAGAGCGGTATCGTACCGATAGAAAACACCTACGAAGGGGCTGTGAATCAGACCTTGGATCTGATGACCGGAGAGCATAACGTTTATATAGCCGGTGAGATTATCATTACTATCCGGCAAAACCTGTTGACCCATCCTGGTGTTTCAAAGCGGGAAATAGATTGCATACTGTCTCATTCTCAGGCTTTGGCCCAGTGCCGAGAATACTTGAATACTCATTATACAGGGGTACCCCTTTTGGAGGTACCCAGTACGGCAGAAGCTGCCCGGTTGGTGGCTACCTCTGCGGAGACCTGGGCTGCTATTGCCACCCGCTCGGCTGCCGAAACATACGGTCTGCAAATCCTGGCAGCGGACATTCAGGATCAATTCAACAATGCCACCAGATTCGTGGTTTTAAGCAAGAAAGATGCCGGCTATGTTCCTGGCTGCAAGACTTCCTTGTTAATTTATGTTTTAGATAGGCCGGGAGCGCTTTTTAAGGTATTACGGGAATTTTATGAGCGGAATATTAACCTATGCAGGATCGAATCTCGGCCGGCTCGAACCCGAATGGGAGACTATCTGTTTTTTATTGACATCGAGGGACATCGTCATGAAGACAGAGTGCAACAGGCCTTAGCAGGGGTGACAGCATTAGCCGCAGTCGTTCGGGTACTGGGATCATACCCCACAGCCCCGCCATTATCCGAAAATGACTAACCGTATTAAACCCTTCATGGTCTGTAAACTGTCATAAAAAGACACCGGCTATGGTAGATGCCAAAGCCGGTGCTTAGACTAGGGGACATACATCTGCACTTCGGTTACAAATTGTTCTGGTTTGCGAGGCAAAACCATCCAGCGTCCTTTAACATAGATCTCCCGGACCGGGGATAAAAAATCAATGTCATTAGAATTGGCATAGTCGATTAGTGCTTTATAGGTATTATCAAGTGAGTCATAAGAACCGTTATGGATTATACTTAAAACCTTCCCGCCTTGAACCGTTTTATTTTTGATGTCGTTGCCTGTGATCGGCTTTTTGATTGGAACACAGCATTCGATATCAGCATCGTCTTCTCTGAAATCTTTATCATAATACATGGTAAAATGCATCCCGGAGGAATAAGGTTCGCAATGTTTATAAAGATAATCAAAACAAGGCGATACTTGGTGATAATTACCTTTGAAGCGGATTGAAGCCACAAATGTCTCCTCCACTGTTTTGGCAATTATCGTGTTGTTTTTATCGGCATTAAGGCTTCTGGCTTCCCGGCTGATCTTGATAAGGTATTCCAATTTTCTGGCTATTTTTTCATATTTAGTAGCCTTCTCTTGTATTGCCAGGTATTTTTTTTCCATACTTTCGAGCAGATCATAGTCATCCTCGCAGTTGCTAAGTATATCTTTTATTTCTTTTAGGGAAAAATCCATTTCTTTTAGTTCATTGATAATTTGAGCTTTTTCCAGGCTGCTGTCAGTATAGTAACGGTAACCTGAATCAGTATCAATGTAATCAGGTTCAAGCAATCCGCATTCATGATAATAACGAAGGGTTGTAATACTTAGCTTGGATATCCGGGAAAAATCTCCGATTAAATATCGCACCATATCACCCCTGATTGCACACAGATGTTAAAAAGATTATGACCCTTATTAAAAGAAATGTCGCAATATTCTATTGTTATCCGTTAAAGTTAAAGAAAATTCTAGCACAATAGTCAAGCTAGCTCAATAACATACTATGATTATTAATTTTCAAAAGGAGTTACCAGCCATTTTATGCAGCCATCCTGTTGTTTGCCAAATACCTCGTAACCATTAATAATATCGTTTAATGGAGCTCTATGGGTCAGCATGAATTTGGTATCCAGCTTGCCTTGTTTGATCAGGTCAATCATTTCTGGGACTCCATCGTTGACTTGAATGCCCATCTTGAGCTGCTGGTTTTTAACGATCATTTCCACCAAAGGAAGCTTAACCAACATATCAGAGAAAATTGCTACTGTGGATACAATCCCGCCCGGCCTGGTAGCACTAACTGCCATGGCCATGGTTGTCTCCAGACCGGTAGTTTCCACAGTTGCATCTACCCCTAACCCGCCGGTTATTTCCAGGAATTTTTGAGCAACATCGTCAGTGGCTGGGTTGATAACATAATCGGCAATGCCTTCCTTAACAGCTAGATCCAAACGGTATTGGGCAATATCTACGGCGATTACCTTCCCGGCGCCAAAAACCTTTTTGGCCAGGAGACAGGTCGATAATCCTACCGGTCCTACGCCGATTACCGCCAGTGACTGACCGGGCTGTAATTGAGTGTTGGCTATACCGAACCAGGCCGTAGCCAGCATATCCGGTGCCAAAATGATATCTTCTTCCGACATTCCTTCGGGAATTTTATGTAGTTGATTTTCCTGATCAGCCCAAGGAACTCTAACATATTCGGCATGCCCACCCTCCAGCTTGCCATTGCTTCCAAATACGCCCCCGTTTTCACATAAAGCAACGAGGCCCATTCGGCACATTAAGCACTCCTCGCAATGTGCGCCTGGCTTTACGACACATCTATCCCCAACCTTGAACTTCTTAACGTCAGAACCAACTTCAGTTATTTCAATACAAAACTCGTGGCCCATAATCCTTGGAGTAGGGGTATTGGGAAGATCTCCTTGGGCCATGTGGATATCACTGCTACAGACGGCAGCCAGGGTTACTTTACCGATAACATCGGTTGGGGCTAAGATTTTCGGCATGGGAACATCCATTAAACTAAAATTGTTAGGTCCCTGGTAGACTAAAGCCTTCATAGTTGCTGCACTCATTTATACTGCCTCCTTTAATTGGTGGTTAAGACCTAGGCAGATTCACAGAAGTGATAACAAAATTGAAAAACTAATGCAAAATATAGCTGATTATGATACTAATCATTTAAATATAATACTATGACGAAATATATTGATTCAAAAGGCGATTAAATTATCTGTTAATCTGTGTAATCTAAAAAAGCCTCTTACCTAGATCTTACCTAGATATTTAATATGTTTCCTATTAAGTTAAAGTCTCTAGCTGCTAGAGGGTCAAGCTATTTATTTATGAATATTTGCTATGAGAATTAAATATTTTTACTTTTGATAAGGTGAATTATCATTTATAATGATGAAATATAGCGGATAGCCTTGGGCATCTATTGCAACCGTAATATTAGTTGTTATTTATTATTTTACCATCCATTTTTTTTACCAAGCCGCGTTTAAATTAATGCTAGGGTTTGTTGTCTAGTAAATGGCTGATAATAGCTGTTTTGTGCTGGCTGGTTTGATTTAAAATCGCATTGCGACGATGGTAAAGGTAAAAAAATTTAAATTAAAAGTTGATATTTTATAAATATTACACATTGTCATTAAATTGCGCTTATCATATTCTGAATTCAGATAATCTTTAGTTGTAGGGGACATGGTTGGTGATACGGTTAAAGTTAGCCATTTCCAGGGGAAGCTTTACTGCATTTTTCCGCCATAATCCGGGAAAGATTGTCGAGCAAATATGTATAGGGGAGGCGATTGTTTTGAAAGTACTTATTACCGGTGCTGCGGGACAGATGGCACAACCAGTAATAAAATATCTTAGTACACTTCCTATTGTGGACGAAATCAGGTTAGGTGATTTATCGGAGGAAAGACTGGCTGATGTAATAAAAGAACAGGGGTCGCCTAAATGTAAACCTTTCAAACTGGATGTTCGAAATCCGCAGCTCTTAGCGGAGGCACTGACTGGTCAGGATCTGATTTTGAATCTGGTCGGGCCATATTACCATTTTGGTACGACTGTGCTAGAGGCAGCTATTAAAAGCCGTGTAGATTACGTCGACATTGTTGATGATTTTGATACAACTCAGCAACTACTGGATTTAAACGAGCAGGCTGCCCAGGCAGGTATAACTGCCCTTATTGCCACAGGGGCTTCCCCTGGTGTAACCAATGTTTTGTCGCGTCTGAGCGCGGACTATATGGGACAGGTTGAGGAGATAAACACTTCCTGGGTCGTAGGTGAAGCCAATTCAAATTATACCGGGGCGTTGGTGCATCTGTTTCATGTAATGGGCAATGAGATCCCAACCTTTGAGAACGGAAAAACTAAATATATAATGCCAGGCCAGCCGGACGGCGCACGTATAGTTAATTTTCCGCAACCTTTAGGAGCATGTGAGGTATTTCAAATCGGCCATCCAGAGCCCGTCACCTTGTCCAGATTTATACCCGGGGTAAAAACCGTCACCAACCGCGGGGCAATCTGGCCCGAAGATAAGAATAACATGTTCAGGGTATTGGTTGCTTCAGGTTTTACCAGTGAACAAAAGGTTCCTTTTAGAGATTTGATGGTTGCACCTTTAGATTTCTTTGAAGTCCTTTTCAACATTGCGAAGCAGACCTCCCCGCCTGATACCGAGCCCTCTAAAATGGCTATGTGCGTTGAAGTTATTGGGAAAAAAAACAACCAGGATATAAACCACACCTACTTCCTGGCGGATTATGGCGAAATGGAGACCTTTACAGGTATGTCGGCGGCTGTGGCAGTTGAGATGATGCTGAACGGTTCCGCCAAAACCAAAGGGGTTATCGCCCCCGAATGCCTGGATCCGCTGCAATACATGCACAAGCTCAGTCAGGCCACTGAAGGATATGACAAACTTTTCCTTATGGAAACCATTAATGGCGACCTTAATCGGGCCGGTCGATTCTATAATAAAAAAATATGGGACGATTTATGGAATAAGGAGATTTAAATGAACGTTGTCCACCTGGCGCTGGATAATTTGGAAAAATACGGTGAGTATACATTCCTTTGCTTCAACGGGCAGGGATACAGCAATATCTATGTAGATAAAAAATCCAACTATCTGGGATATGGTTTGCAGGAAAGAGGCCTGAAAAAAGATGAGCGGGTTATCGTATTCCTTGATAATATGCCGGAAGTTGTAATAAGCTACTATGCCATTCTGCGGATTGGAGCGATAGTCGTTCCGGTTAACCCGCAGATGAGCGCAGAGGATCTGGCCCATATTATAAGTGATTGTGAACCGGGCGCGGTAATTACTTCGGCCCGGTTGTCAGCAACTGTCAGCCAAGCCCTGGATCTGGCGTGTCTTAAACCTCAGGTTATAGTTGTAGGGGATGTCGCCAATGAAGAAAACATATCTATAGAGGATTGCTATGTGCCTGAGGACACGCTTTTAATGACTGATCGCCCGGATGATGCCGCTGCGGCCATTATATACACTTCAGGCACAACCGGGCCGCCCAAGGGAGTAGTTTTAAGTCATTTCAACCTGTATATGCAGGGGCATTCAGACATACGCGGGATGGGATTTTTTGACAGCAGCGGCAACCGGCTTATTGACAAGGTGAATCTTCTGGTGGTTTTGCCGCTTTCCCACGTTTATGGTTTATGTACGATAGCAGTAGCTTTTCTGGCAGGAGGAAGTATTTTTCTCTTGCCCAATTTTAATCTGAAACAAATCCTTTGCTACATTCAAACTTACGACATCACGGTATTTGGAGGTGTACCCAGTATGTACGCCGCTTTAGCCTCTTACCCTGATGTGGAAAAATATAATGTTAGTTCGGTTACGCGCTGGCTTTGTGGCGCAGCCCCGCTGCCTGGAAGTGTACGCGGTGCGTTCGAAAAAAGGTTTAACTCAAACATAATTGAAGGGTATGGACTAACCGAAACGGTATCCGGTTACAGCCTGCAACGCCATGATCGCCTTATAAAGCCTGGTTCAGTCGGACAGCCGGTTTCAGGTTCGGAAGTCCGGGTAGTGGACGATATAGGCAGGATGCTTCCACCGGGTCATGTGGGTGAGTTCATCATCAAAGGCGCTAATGTGATGCAGGGCTACTATAAAAATGAGGCCAAAACTGCCGAGGTTATCAAAGACGGTTGGTTATATACCGGTGATATCGGCTATATGGATGAGGACGGCGATATTTTTCTCATCGAAAGGAAACAGGATTTAATCAAGCGGGCCGGTATTACTATTTATCCCAGCGAAGTGGAGGAGGTTCTACTCAGTCATCCTGATATCCGGGAGGTAGGGGTGATGGGGATCCCCGAGCCAGAGTATGGAGAACAGGTCGGTGCATTTATCGTCTTAAAAAAAGGCGCTAAAGCAAATAAAAATAGTATTAAGGCTTTTTGCCGGAAAAGTTTACCGGATTATAAAGTCCCTGTCCGGATAGTATTCTGTGACAGTCTGCCCAAAAATGAACTGGGCAGGATACTAAGGCGCGAAATAGCCAAAACCATATCGCTTTGAAAGTCTGCCCTATTGGGAAAAAGCTATGGCTTAAGCTCAAAAAGAGGTTCTCTAATAGAACGCAGAAGTTTTTTGGAATGAAAAGGAGATGGATATATGCGTATTTTAGCAATCGGCGGAGCCGGTGAGATGGGTTCGGTCGCTGTTGAACACCTGGCCGGACAACCTGAATGTCAGGAAATAATAATAGCAGATTATAACTACCAGGCAGCTGTGGAATTAAAAGAGCGCCTCGCTAATCCTAAAGTAAGCGCCTTACAATTAGATGTTATGGATAAGCCTGCCTTGGTGGCAGCGGTAAAAAAGGCAACGGTAGTCATGAACTTTGCCGGGCCATTTTACAAGTTGGGTCATTACGTAGTCGAAGCCGCCATAGAATGCGGTGTTAATTATGTGGATGTCTGTGATGATTATGATGCAACCGAAAAACTGCTTGAATATGATGAGGCGGCCCAAAAGGCGGGGGTCACCATACTGATTGGTATGGGCGCTTCTCCCGGGATTTCAAATATGTTTGCCAGGATAGGAGCCGACTGGCTGGATCAGGTGGAGGAGATACATACCTGTTGGGCAACTGGTGATACCGATACCGGGGAGGATGCGAAAGAAGGTGCTGCGGTATTGTACCACCTGCTGCATGCCATCGGTGGAACCGTCCCTTCTTACCAAAATTATGAGTGGTGCCAGATCAAACCTATGGTAGAGGCCGGTGCTCTTACTGCAACGTTTCCGGAGCCTCTGGGTGAGGTAACTTTCCATGACATCGGCCATCCAGAGCCGATAACCATCCCCCGCTTTATAAAAGGGGCCAAAACAGTAACGAATAAAGGCTGTGTCCTATCATATTCTCGGTTGGTTAGAAACTTAGTTGATTTAGAACTGTGGAGAGAAGAACCTATTACAGTCGGTGGTCAGTTAATTTCACCGGCGAATTTTACGGTAGCCTACCTATTGCAAAATCCACAGGTTATGCAATCGGGTGATCCCATTGGGGTAGGAGGATTATACATATCGGTAAAAGGAAAAAAGAATGGGGAAACCAGACAATATGAATTAATGCGGATGAGTTCAGAATCGATGGGAGAGGCTACCGGTCTTCCAGCAGCCGCGGCCGCAATCTTGTTGGGTTCAGGGCAGATCAAACAAACCGGGGTAATTGCACCCGAATGTATTGATCCGGTTTTGATGATACGCCAGTTAGCCAAGAGGGCGGAGCCTGAGGGCCAATATAACAGCGGGTTGATTATTAGATTAATTGAAGCCGATGGGAAGGTTAGTATCATCAGTCCGGGCCGGCCCATGGCGGAGCTTTTAGATGTAATCAGTGCCAGAAATTGATTTTACTGCCCGGCACTCAATAAAGAAAGAAAAAAGGAAAAATAACATCACTGCCTGGTGAAGTTTTTTCGGCTATCTGACAGATTGAGTGCCGGTTCCAAAAGGGGTGTGGAAATGGGCGCAGGTTTAGACAACCAGAAAAAATACTTTGAACCATCGCTTTCCCATGCGTATTTTGCTTTAATAAATGAAATACTAACCGGGCACATGAATGATGATAAGGTTCTGCTGAAAAAATGGGAGTGGTTAAACCTGCGCCATTTTCCACAAGTCGTGATGACGGCGGGATTTATTTATAACCAGACCAGAGATTTTGATGTGACGAAGCATTTGAAGATGAAGATCATTTTATCAGATTTGCGCCAGATTGTTAAATATTGGCAGGGGGCTGTCGTTATTACTTGGTATTATGAGCGGATGGTTTTTTTACTGCCTTTAAATAATTTAGAAGATGTTGACTTTAAGCAAGAACTACTTTTAGTTGCTCAAAAAGTCATAAGTGTTTTAGAAAAAGATTTCGAACTTCAGGCATCTATAGGTATCGGTAACATCTATAATCAACCTTCATTATTATATCGTTCCTTCGAAGAAGCCTGCCAGGCGCAAAAATCGTATTTACTTACCGATAATCCTATTATATTCTACAGCGATTTAGCCACTTACCATGAAAATGAAACCGTTTATCCTTTCAGTGAGGAATCGGAACTTTTGGTGCAGATAAAAAAAGGCAACATGAATGCGGCATTAAAGGCTTTGGATAAGGTTAACCAGGTATTTCAAAGCAAAAATCCGCAAGACTTAAAGGATGTTTATCTGGCTTTTTATTTGGAATTGCTAATTACTATATCCCGAGCTTTGATCTTTCAGGGTGCTGATCCCGTGCTGGTATCAGAGAGAAAACTGCAGCTTATGACCATGCTGGGCAAATTGGACGGCCCGCAGGATTTTATTAAGTGGTCATGTAATATGCTGACTTTATTTATGGGTATGGTTAATAAAGATGAATACAGCGGACTCTCTGAATGTGTTAGAAATGCGGTAATATTTTTGCAGAGTAATTTTCGTCAGGCCGTTACTCTTAGAGAGGTGGCAGCAGCCGTTCATGTCAATCCATCCTATCTAAGTCGAACCTTCAAAAAGGAACTTGGTATTAATTTCAGCACTTATCTTACGAAATTGCGCATGGAAAATGCCAAAAGTGTTTTGGAAAACTCGCAGGAGAATATCAAATCCATCTCGTTTGAATCCGGCTTTAAAAACCCCAGTTATTTTCATACCGTTTTTAAAAAAAATACCGGGATATCCCCCACAAAATTCCGTAACATCATGGGAGAGAAATAAATAAAGACCAAATTAGCAGGTACTACGCCGTTTTTTTATCCTTAGTCAGAGGTTTGATTTTGAGTGACAGTTTTCTGGCGCAAGGTGATCACTATGGCGGGGACAAGGGATATAATTATTATCGCCACAATAATAAGGGTAAAATTCTTCTCGACAACCGGTATATTGCCAAACAGGTAACCGGCTGCCAAACAGGCCAATACCCAGGAAACACTGCCGATAATATTGTACATGGAAAAACGGCCGTATTCCATTTGGCCGATACCTGCAACAAATGGGGCAAAAGTGCGGATAATAGGTATAAAACGAGCCAGGACAATCGTTTTGCCGCCGTGTTTTTCAAAGAAAGCATGGGTTCGCAAAAGATGTTCCTGTTTGAAAAAACGATTGTTTTCCCTTTCAAAGACCCTGGGGCCCACAAAACGGCCAATCTGATAATTGAGCATATTGCCCAGAATAGCGGCTGCTATTATAACACTGCCTATGCCCAGCAGATTTATCTGGCCGCTGGCTCCCAATGCACCGAGAATGAAAATCATGGAATCACCCGGTAGGAAAGGTGTTACCACCAGACCGGTCTCGCAAAAAACGATCAGAAAGATGATCAGAAAGGCAATTGATCCATAGTTGTTAATCAGATTGCTAAGGTATACATCCAGATTCATAAAGATATCCCAAAGATTTAAACCTAAAAATATGTCCATTATATTCTTCCTTAAACAATAAATAAAAATTTGGTAGAATTTCAATTTTATAAAGACAAATAAATTTCTAACTTCCTGTCCAGAGATATTTTAATTCTAAGGTGGGCAAAGTTTCATAATAAATTCAAATTTGCGGTTACAATCAAGCCGGTTAATGGTCGGTTGGCCGCAGTCTTATAAATCATTTTTCTTTCCTAATAAAATCATCTAGTATAGTATACATGAAAGCTCAGTGCTGGCAAAGCACTGTATGAATCATTCCCCTAAGACTTCAATAAAAAAAGTACCTGCCAACTTCCCTGCTTACCTTGTCTTAAGCCTGCAATTCTTATGTTATAATGAACTAACGATTTTTCATATGCCGTATGTCTACCGTTGTAGCTCATTATTTTAAGGTGGGGGTATGTTGGGCAGATCCAGATTAAGTGAGAAAGAAGAATTAAAAAGGTTAGAGTCTCTGAAAAGATTTGAAAATCAGCTTTACCAGGAGGGTTATACATATATTGCCGGAATAGATGAGGTGGGCAGAGGCCCGCTGGCCGGGCCGGTAGTTGCGGCTGCGGTGATTCTGCCGCCGGAGTTTTGCTTGCCGGGAGTCAACGATTCCAAGGTTCTTAGTGAAAAAAAGAGGCAAAGCCTGGCCTCACAAATTAAAAGGTTCGCCTTAAGCTGGGCCATTGGCATAGTATCCCCGGTCGTCATTGACCGGGATAACATTTTAAATGCGACCTGTGAAGCGATGCGCTTAGCTGGGAAGGCCTTGTTGCCCAAACCGGATTTCCTGCTAATCGATGCGGTAAAAATTCCCGATATAGATATTAACCAACTTGCCATAATTAAAGGGGATACCTTAAGTATGTCTATCGCCTGTGCTTCTATCATCGCCAAAACTGAACGGGATCAAATCATGAAGGCCTATGATTTACTTTACCCTAATTATGGTTTTGCCCGGCACAAGGGATATGCTACCCGTGAGCACCTGTTGGCCTTGGAGGCATATGGCCCCTGTCCTATTCACCGCCATAGTTTTGAACCTATAAAATCCATGCGGGAGAGTAGTTATGAATTTAAACAGCAACAGTGTCTCTTCGAATAAAATTGTATTAAATATCCAGATTCCCCAGGGCGGAGAAATGCCCTTAAATAAAGGCGAAGTCTTGTCGGCTCAGGTGCAGGAGGTGGGCGAAGATGGCCGGGTTACTATTATGGTAAAGGGCAAGCTGATTGAAGCCACTGCCGAAGTGATGGTAAAGCCTGGTCAGCAGCTCCTCTTGCTGGTGGATGATGTTCGCAACGGCAAAACTTATCTAAGAGTGGTAACACCGGAAATGACAGGCAAAATAGAAAATACCAACATAACCGCACATTTATTGGATATGGGGATTGCTGCCAGGGAAGATATTATTCGCTTAGCCCGTCAACTGCTTAAATATAATCTCCCGGTTAACCCAGGTAATCTAAACGAACTTAATAAGAATATAACCCTACTAGGCAACCTGAATGACCGCAACGCAGAAATAGCTGCTTTTGCCTTAAGCCGAGGAATCACCGGATCAACCGCTTTACAGTCCTTGGCTCAGTTTTTAACCCCGTCAACTGATATGGCAAAACTGTTACCCATATTAAGTAGTATCTTGGAGTCTTTGGCTGTCATAAAAGCAGATCAGGCAGAAGCAGGCAGTGACGCGCTCTCCCGGACTACAAAGCAAACCGGGGAGGGTGGAGCAGCCGCTCTTAAAACCCCCTTAGACACGCTGGGCAAAATCGCTGGCCTGCCTGGTTCACCTCCGCAGTCCCTCGCAGATAATGCCAGCGGAACGATAAAGGGGCAACAGTCACAGACTGTCCAGAATCCGAGCCTATCAGCCAATGCAGCAAATAATCAAATTAAAACTGATCCCAGTACAGAGCAAACAGTTATAGGCAAGGCAGATTCAAGCCATGAACCCAAAATTCAAACCGGTACCCCAACTTTTATCCAGAAGCCGGAAAATGATACCCGGGAAAACCTGACCCAAAGTAAACCGATGGGGTCGGTTAGCCCGGAAACGAGTGTTAAAACGTCCCAGGTTGTATCGGCTTCAAAAACCGGTGAATCAACCCCCAGAGTGCCATTGAATCAGGCGCAGATGACTATGGGTGAGGGCAATCCGGTACCATCCGGAATTCCGGGTACAGATGAAGAAATCCAAGGTGCCCAAAGGATAACTGCAGCCGGGCTGCTGCCGGAAGAAGGCAGCGAAGTCATGTTTCCCCGCAACCCCCTAAGCCGCAGTATCATTAATCTGCTGGATACTCTACGCAGCGTGCTGGAAATTAATCCTGATGATCCGCCCGATAAAATAGCCCTTAAAATCCAGGCATCAGTATTAGGAGAAAAAGATATTTTAAGGGCTTTTAATCTCCTGAAGGAAATAAGCGATAATAAAGAAATCGTTGCAAAATTGCCTCAGTTAAAGGAATTTACTCAGCGACTGAACAGCTTGGAAAAAGAAATCACCGGTCAACAACTGTATAACGTAAGCAACAAACATTCCAGCGAAAATATATCCAGTTTCTATTTCTCTTTTCCGGTTCCCTTGGATCAGGGTTATGGTCTCTGCCAGCTAAAAATAAGCAAAGACGGCCGTCAGAGGTTAAGGGATGTGGATGATCTTAGCCTGGTGGTATCGCTAGATACAAATAAACTAGGGGTAGTGCTTTTTCATATCCGGTGGCAGAAAAAGGGCCAGCTGGAACTGCAAGGGGTAGTGGAAAATCAGGCCACATGCAACTACCTTAATCAAAACGCCCAGCAGTTGGTTGAAAGCCTGGAGGCCCTGGGATACCAGGTTAATCATAAAGGGGTAAGGATGAGTCGTTCCCCTGAGGAAGTCCACAGCCTTAAACCGATGTTGCAGGAGATAACTAAACCTTTGCGATTAGGTATCGATGTTACGGTATAAGGAGAGTTTTATGGAGAAAAAGCCTATTTTGGATCGGGCGGTAGCATTGCGATATCACGAGGGTGAGGATGAGGTTCCGGTCGTTGTAGCCAAAGGACGCGGGCTTCTGGCCGAACGGATCAAGGAACTGGCCCAGGAAAGCGGAGTGCCGATTCAGGAAGATCCGCAACTGGTTGACTACCTGATGGCCCTTGATCTTCATGAGGAGATCCCCCCCCAGTTGTATGCAGTAGTTGCCGAGGTACTGGCCTACATTTACAGCCTGGATAAAAGGTATCGTTAAAGGAGCCGCTAATGAAAAAACAGCTGGGACGTTTAGGCGAAGAAATAGCTGTCCGGTATTTAGAAAAGGAGGGCTATAAAATTTTAGCCCGCAACTACAGAAACCGTTACGGAGAACTGGATGTAATATGCATAAAAAAAGAGGTGTTGGTTTTTGTGGAAGTAAAAACCCGCCGTAGCAATAGGTATGGATCAGCTGAAGAAGCCGTTACCCCTAAAAAGATTGAACATATCAAAAAAGTCAGCTTGCATTATCTGGCGGACTGTCATTTTAAATATAAAGAGATTCGCTTCGATGTCGTCAGCATATTGATGTTAGAACCGGATTACCGCTTAAATCATATAAAGGCCGCTTTCTAAGAAATTAATGCAAATTGTCTTTGTATGTTTTTATTATCTGCTAATATGTAAAAAGCATGGCTAACGCTTTGATCCAAAATTATCCTTAAAACTGCAAAATAATCCCGCGCGGAAGGGAAAAAACTAACAAAAATCGAGTTGGAGGACAGGTATGTTAATCTATGGCAAGGAAGTAAGAGAAGCAACCAAAGAAAAAGTAAAAAGAATTGCCCAAAACAAACCGCTTAGTCTGGCGGTCGTACAAGTAGGGGATGAAGCTGCCTCGGGCGCATATATCAATGGCATGAAAAATTTCGGCCAAGATATCGGGATTCCGGTTACGGTTTTTAACTATCCGGCCACCATCAGTGAAGCTGAATTAATCCGGGAAATAAAAAAATTAAATCAGAGCCCGCAAATTACGGGAATCATGATTCAAAAACCCCTGCCTGCTCACATGCGCGATGACGTAGTCGTTAACAGCCTGGATTACCGCAAGGATGTGGAAGGGATTCACAATTTTAATCTGGGCAAGATTATAAATCGTGAAGCGGGGGTCAGACCATCCACTCCTAAAGCGGTGATAAGCATGCTTAAGGCCCATAACGTACCCCTGGAAGGTGCCCGGGTAACAATCCTGGGGCGCAGCAGTATCCTGGGCAGTCCCCTGGCCCTCATGCTTATGGCTGAGAATGCCACTGTCACCGTATGTCATACCCGTACCCGCAACCTAATAGACGAAATCAGAAGAGCAGATATAGTGGTTGCAGCCATGGGCCAGATGAATTTCGTCACGGCTGATATGGTCAGGGAAGATACCGTAATAATTGATGCGGGAATAAATTTTGATGAGAACGGCAAAATGTTCGGCGATGTCCACGCAGAAGCCAAACAAAAAGCCAAAATGGCCAGTGCCGTACCAGGCGGCATAGGTGTAATTACCGTAGCTGAACTGTTCGATAATTTAACATTGCTGGGTGAATAGACCAGCCTGCCGTCCCCCTGGTCACTGACAGAAAAACTGAAATATTGGAGGTAATTTATTTGAAAATCAAACAGACAGTTGCATTGGGAATAATGGGTTGTTTTTTATTCAGCAGTACTGCATTTGCTGCCCCCACACTGGCCGAACCTACTATAACTGCTAAACAGCAGGATTTAGCCATTGCCGCCAATGCTGACAGGAACGATGTTGCCGTTAAGGAGAGTGTCCTAATAACCACGGAGAAAATTCAGAAAAAGAATAGTATATTAGAAATCGATATTGCTTATCCGGTAATTTCGGGATTAACCGATGTTAATTTTCAGAAACAATTAAACGATTACATAAAAAAACAGGTTACAACAGCTAAAGACGAGATTCAAATGCAAGCAGAGGAATATGCCCGGGAAGCTAAAAAGAATGGTTGGGAAGTGCGGCCATATCAGCTTTCCATCGATTATGACCTTAAAACCAATGACGAAGACTTTCTTTCGTTGACCATAACATACTATACATATACCGGCGGAGCGAATGGTATGACCGTTGTAGGGTCGATCAATATTGATAAAAAAGCTAATAAGTCTATACAATTAAAAGATTTATTTCCGGCAGGAACAGATTTTAAAACGAAAATAAATAATGAAATAGTCAAACAGATCGAAATGCGCTCAAAGGATAAAGAAGAAATATTCTTTGAAGGAGATATGGCTTTTAAGAGTATTAGCGATTCGCAAGGTTTTTATTTAAAAGATAACGATATTGTAATTATTTTTCCCCAATATGAAATAGCACCTGGGGCAATGGGCATTCCTGAATTTGCAATTAATTTAGCCGAACTCAAGGACAGCTTGGCAGTAATAGATGAGGGCAAAATAGTTATTGAAGGCTTAGAAATTAAGACATTTTTCGATCGGGAAAATAAAGTGGTAATGATACCTCTGCGCCAAACAGGAGAAAAATTAGGGTATACGGTAACCTGGAAAGGTGATGATCGAAGTGTTCTACTGACTAAAGGCAATGCATCCGCAAAACTGAAAATCGGTGATAATATATATATCGCCAACCATAAGATACCATATATCCTAGAAGCCCCTCCGGTTATTGTAAATGATTATACTTATGTGCCGGTATCATTTTTAGAAAAAGTACTGCTGTATAAAATCTAAACATTGCTAACTGGCTAACCAGGGGGACGGTTTCCCTGGCAGTCCCCCTGGCAGTTAATTTCTCCAGTACTTTCTGTCTAGGCTCCGATATTGAAGGGTCTAGGCTAAATGCTGCAGCTTAATATTACTGTTCTCTTCAATATCAGCAATAGTCCGGGCAACCTTAAGAATCCGATCATACGCACGGGCGCATTTGCGAGTTCAGACTTATTTTATAACGAGCAAAAACGCTTTTTCTGAATATCCCTGGTTGCCATAACCTTTTCCCGCATATCATTTGAGCTTTCCCCATTACTTCGATCCCTTAGCACCTCATCGTTTAGGGAGAGTGTAGGTATCACCCCTCCCGACACTGTGGCAATATGGTTAAAGGCCGAACTACGATTTGCC
Organism: Syntrophomonas zehnderi OL-4; assembly: GCF_000983115.1. Taxonomy (GTDB): domain Bacteria; phylum Bacillota; class Syntrophomonadia; order Syntrophomonadales; family Syntrophomonadaceae; genus Syntrophomonas_B; species Syntrophomonas_B zehnderi. The sequence continues at coordinate 10,999 of NZ_CGIH01000051.1, read as the reverse complement.
TATGTGTGGTGCATTTTACCAATAGGTAGTTACTTTGCCACCACAGATAACGGGATTGTAACCCCATCATATATTGATCTATTTCCGCGAACGGACAAACCAAGCCCTTGCTCCTCTAACCGGTTTCTCTCCGTATTTCTCTAGCAAACATAACTCCACTTATAAATGATGTCAAAGGTGACACCAAAACAAGTCCAATACAGCCGACAAAGGTATGTAATATCTCCGCTGCTATTGCCTTGGAATTGAGGATATTCAATAACGGTGTTCCCTGAGCCACATACACCATCATAACCGTGATAAAACTTCCCAGATAAGCAAACAAGAGAGTAGTTGTTTGTGTGCCGACTACGGATTTTCCAATATTAAGTCCTGATTTTATAAGAGCTGTCTTGGGAATATGGGGGTTGTTGTTGACCAGCTCCTCCAGGGCTGAAGAAATGTCTATTGCCAAATCAAGGATGGCACCGGCACACGCCAGGTATATTCCTGCCTGCAAAATTGAGGTTAAATCAAGATTCAAAAATCCTGCATATAACAGTGATTCAGCTCCTTCCAATACAGCACCATGGATGTTGAATATGTTTCCAAAAACAATTGCCAGCAGGCATGTTGCTAAAGAACAAATGGTAGCGCTGATAATGGCAGCATATGCTTTTTTGGAAAAGCCGGCCACCAAGAGAAGGGTAACAATTGTCAGGATATTGCCGACAATCAGCGCCACGAATAAGGGATGATAGCCATTGAGCATAGCCGGTATGAGTATTTTCCAGATACTGAGCAGGGCAAAAGCAAAGGAAAGTAAGGTGCGTACTCCTGTGAATCCGGAAAAGAGGATTATAACCAATGCAAAAAGACCAATTAAAAGCAATTCCTGATCAATCCGATAATGATCTATCATATTGGCAAAGTTTATCTTATTATTCTCATCGAATCCAATCAGTACCCAGGCTTTGTCTCCTGCCTGGAAAATCTTATCAACCGACAATCTTCCGGTAAGCAGATTATTCGCTTGAATCTGTTCGCCCTTATGAGAACCGGTTTCAATCTCGATGATAGCACTTTGATCACCTAGCTTATAAATTCCCGAGCCATTTATCCCCATATTATTGACGGAAATGACCTTGGCCCGAACACCCTCTGTATATCGATATTCTTGCTTCTGAAACCCGGTAGGAAGCGTAGCCACAATAGCGATGATTATTAAAAGAGTTGTTATAAAAATAAATTCTTTTCTATTCACATTCAGTAAGAATTTTTTCAAAAATTGCACTCCTTTTTCTCAACCAGGGGCTGTTTTGTTAGTTGTTGGCACATTGCTTGAGAAGGCTTTCCTTACCTCCTCCGCCAGTCAATTTTGTCTAACTTACCAAGATGGCGGTTTTTGACAGTTTGTTAGTTAAGAAAGGCAAAAGGAAGCAATAGGATCGTCCCCTTGCTTCCTGAAAAAATTAGCCGCTAATTAAGGTTTGTGGCTTCGACTAATTTATCGTATATTGCTGTATTCTCGTATGCACCATTGAATAGCTCTGCCCTGGCACCTGTTGCATAGACCGGTACCGGTACGCCGGTATGCCAATAAGATGTCCAGCCTATACCTGCTTTGTTATTGAGAATATGAGTCAAGGTCACTGAAAGGGGATTATAACCACCATATAACAGGTCGGTTTCTTCATTATCCGTTGGATTAGCTGACATGGTTTCCGCAAAAGCAGTTTCTAGTCTAGCCATTTCCCAATCTGATAATTCCAATGTCATATAACTTGGTTGACCTTTGCGGCTGATATCACCGGTTGTATTGTTAACAAGACCAAAATTCTCAGTGATAATCGGCATAACTTCAGCAAAGCTTAAATTAGGATTTTTGGTTTTCATTTCATTGATTATCTCATCAAAGGCAACATAAGATATTTTTTGACTGTCTAAAATATCAAAAGCGGTATCATATCCGGTGGTTGCCTGACCGATGGTCATGCCGCCAGTTTCGTGGTCACCGGTGACAATAATTAAAGTTTCATCGGGGTGTGCTTTGGCAAAATTAATAGCTACTTCTATTGCATCATCAAAAGCTAAAACATCGCCAATATTTGCTTTGGCATCATTTGCATGACCGGCCCAATCAATTTTTCCTGATTCGACCATCATAAAAAACCCTTTTTCATTATCAAGTACGTCGATACCCTTTTTAACGAAATCAGCCAGAGTTAAATCGCCTGGTTTGTTATCAATGGCATATGGCATAGCGCCGCTATCCTGAGTAACCGGAGTCACTGCATATACTTTGCCTGATTGGCTGTTAAGAGCTAAAATGTCTTCCTTGGTTCTTGCTATGGTATAATCCTTTTCTTCCATAACCTTATAGGCATCTTTTTGATCTTTATTTTTTCCGGTTGGTTGATTGATCGTGCCGCCGCCAAAATAATCAAAGCCTGAATCTGCCATTTGCAGAGCTATTTCATAATAATCGTTTCTTGAAGGTATATGGGCATAATATGCTGCAGGCGTCGCGTGATTGATAGTTACAGTTGTGACGATACCGATCTTCATATCTTTCTCTTTTTTAAGTCTTTCGGCAATAGTTTGGGGAACTTCAGAGCTATTGACATTTTCTGCTTTGTTGCCGGATTTGTTTCCCACCGGTTTTAAGCCAATGGTACCACTCCAGGTCTTAAATCCAGATGATAAAGAAGTAGCCGTTGATGCAGAGTCGGGGGCAAAGGATGTTGCATCTTGGGTGGTTTGATATCCTGCCGCTTCAAAATCTTGGAAACTAAGTTCTTTTAAAGCGATGTTGTTGTGTTTGTTGCTTCCCTCATAAATCTGGGCTGAGTTCACCTGAACTGCTGCCATGCCGTCCCCAATGAACATAAATATGTATTTAGGGGTTTTGGTGGCTGCAACCGCTGTAGTGGACGCCTTTGCCTTTGTCCCTGTTGATTCTGCGTTAGCATTATTAACCGATGACCACACTGCCCACAAAGACAATGCCATTAGTAGTAGGGCGGCTAACGCTTTCTTGGACGACAGTACTTTTGTTTGCATAATAAAAGCACCTCCATTTATTTACTATTTAAAAAAAGTATACAGATGGAACATTAAATACGTATTAATGTTATGTAATAATTGTATTAATAATTAGAAATATACCCCCTAAAATAGACGGGTCTAAATGTTCTCCAGAAATCTAACTCATCACACGACCTACCATTGCAGGAACAGAGGGAGGAAAAGCTGTATACGGTTTCATAGCGTTGCTCGCTCTGTCTGTCGCTATTCGTCTCACCTAACATAGCTAGCTGAAAACTGTTCTTGATATTTATGGTAAATTACGCTAACCTATATAGAACCCATGTTCTATATAGGTGTGATTAAACATGATACCTGCCCGTATTGTAAAGGCTGAAGTATATAATCCCCGAACCCCTCGTAAACCCATATTCCCAATAAAGGGGAACAGCTGGTCAGGTATTACGGATACTATTCCAACAAGTCACGGGGAATGCGCAAAAAACTGATATTGATATTAAAACGCCGGTGCCGGTTGATTCCGATATTACAAAAAAGGAACTACGCAGGAACTGGGCTCGTTTGATTTGCGTGCCGCCAGGTTCAAAGAGTTTAGGAATTGGGTTATACCGGCTGAGCTTTAGGTAAATCAGGTTGATGCTATGTTGATTATTATCACGGCAGGATACCCTGCCCTCACCGGCTGTACGTTCCGCAATATCATGAAATTTCGACCCCATTTCTTGGATCAAGTATGTAACCAGTATTTTCTATCTTGTGCTATACTAATCTGAAAAAAGGAAATTCCTATCCAAATAATGAATTTTGTCGCTGCAAGTATATCTGGATTTAAATATTAGGTCAGACCCACTTGTCACAATTAGGAGTAATAAATTATGTTATCTTTCGGACTGTACGAACAAGTCATAAATAACATTATGAAGCAGCACCTGGATCAGATCAGCAACGAAATGACCATGGTTCAGACCGGCCTGATTGATTCAGCTGAGTCGTCCAAGATTTTGTCTGTTTACCTGGCATTAGTTATAAGAGATGTTTTGGACTATATAGAAGGCGAAAATGGAGCCTTGGATAATCGCATAGCTCTTTGCAACGATTTAATCGAATATATCGCCGCGACCATCGAAAAAGGTGAATCAGGCTTTAAAGCCAGCCCCCAATTGGCTGATTTGGTCAGAAATAAAATCATACATAAAGACGCGAAATTATTATTAGCCCTGGTTGATAAAAAAGGCAGCAAAATGGCTCTTAACCCGGAAAAGGCCACACTCATTCGTCCCGATACCTCAATTGCCGAAAATTCGCTGTTCACCGGGGCCGTTCATGAACCCAGCATGGTTTCAGAATTGAAAAAGGAAATCAGGACCTGTGACCGGATAGAGCTGTTAGTCTCATTTATTAAATGGAGCGGCTTGCGGCTGATCTTGAGTGAACTCCAGGAATTCACCTCCCATGGCGGAAGCTTACGGGTTATTACCACCTCCTATATGGGTGCTACCGATTTCAAAGCCATTGAAAAGCTCTCCAGCTTGCCTAATACGGAAATTCGTATTTCCTATGATACCGAAAGAACCCGCCTGCATGCCAAAACCTATGTTTTTTGGCGGGATACCGGATTCAGTTGCGCTTACATAGGGTCTTCCAATATATCTGAATCGGCTATGACCAGCGGATTGGAATGGAATATTAAACTCAGTGAATACGATTCCAAAGATATACTAAAGAAAGTTCAGGCCACCTTTGAGTCATATTGGAACAGCCATGAATTTGTCAAATTCATCCCGGAATTGGATGGAGAAAAGCTGCGCCGGGCTCTTAAATCGGAGCGATATAATGCCGGTGATGAGGACCAAAAATTTGCATTTAAATTTGATATTACTCCCTATTATTTTCAACAAGAAATATTGGACCAACTTAAAGCGGAAAGAGAGATTCATAATTCCTATAGAAATCTGGTGGCAGCGGCTACCGGTACCGGGAAAACGGTTGTGGCAGCTTTTGATTATAAAAGGTTTGTGCAGGAGAATCCCGGCAAGCTCAACCGCTTGCTGTTTGTGGCCCACCGGAAAGAAATATTGCAGCAAAGCCGCGACTGCTTCCGGGCAATACTGAAGGACTATAACTTCGGTTCCCTGATGGTGGGAGGCAGCAGCCCGGAAAGTCTGGACCACCTCTTTGTATCCATTCAATCACTCAATTCCAGAGAGCTTACCTCTATAACCAACCCGGATCATTATGATTTTATTATTATTGATGAATTCCATCATGCAGCCGCTCCCTCTTACGAGGAATTGCTTACATATTATCAACCCCGTATATTGCTGGGCTTGACAGCGACTCCGGAGAGGCCTGACGGCAAGAACGTTTTCCATTATTTCAATGGACGCATTTCCGCTGAACTGCGGCTGAATGAGGCCATAGAACGCAAACTCTTGAGCCCGTTTCACTATTTCTGTGTAACGGATACGGTAAGTCTGAAAAATGTACAATGGACAGCCGGCAAATACGATCAAAAACAACTGGACAATTTATATGTCTTCGAGTCAGCCCAGGCTCAGCGCCGGGTTGGCAACATAATTCAAGCTATCGATAATTATTGTGGAGACAGATCGGATATTATCGGCTTGGGATTTTGCGTTTCCAAGGACCATGCCCGCTATATGGCCGATAGCTTTAACCAGGCGGGTATAGCATCAGAATACTTGGTGGCAGAATCAGAAGAATCGGTGCGCAGTACGGTAAAACAAAGGCTGGTTAATAAAGAAATAAAATTCATTTTTGTTGTTGATCTTTATAACGAAGGCGTAGACATTCCTGAGATAAATACAGTCCTATTCTTACGGCCTACGGAAAGTTTAACCGTATTCATTCAGCAGCTGGGTCGGGGATTAAGGCTGTGTGAGGGGAAAGAAGCGCTGACCGTGCTTGATTTTGTAGGCCAGGCTAGCAGAAAGTTCAATTTTGAGGAACGGTTCAGGGCACTCTTAGCACGAACCCGGAGAACGGTAGAGTATGAAATAGAACACGGTTTCATTCATTTGCCCCGGGGATGCTCGATTCAAATGGAAAAACAAGCCCAGGAATATATATTGGAGAATATCAAAAACACCATTAACAACAAGCACAATATTAAACTGAAACTGAAAGATTACTTTGATATACATAAAAAGATAGATGCCCAGAAATTTTTCGAAGACTACCATGTCCAGCCCAAAGAGATATATTCCAGACATTTCACTTTAAGCTCGCTGGCAGCAGAGGCAGATCTTGTTGATAAAGATTCTGCCGATGATCAGAATAACCGGATGTTAGCCAGCGCTTTTCTGCGTTTGTCCAGCGCCAATTCCCGCCGCTGGATCACATTCCTATTGGACGTATTGCCCAGGATCAAATCCAACTATGGCTATATTGAGGATAAATTATCCAGTATTGAACGAACCATGCTTACTATGTTCCATTATACGGTTTACGGCAAAGGGCTGGATGATTTGGACAATGTCTTTTCAAGCATAGAAGAAGCCATCTATAACGCCATAAAAAACGACCTGCTGTACAACGAGTTAATGGGCTTACTGCAGTATCAGTATGAACGGATTGAATTCGTGGATAAACCGTTGGATTTAGATTTTGCATGCCCTCTGGACTTGTATTGCAAATATACCCTGGACCAGATACTGGTTGCCTTAGGTCGGCATACGGAAAGGGAACGGAAACATTTCCGGGAAGGGGTACTATATCTGCCGGATAAGGGGTTGGATGTGTTTTTCGTTACCCTGAATAAATCCGATAAAGACTACTCGCCATCGACTATGTATCGGGATTACGCCATAAATGAAGAAAAGTTCCATTGGCAATCACAGAGCATAACCAGTGTGGAATCAACCACCGGGCAGAGATACATTAATCAACAAAATAACGGCAACCAGGTACTTATATTTGTGAGGGATTATAAAAAGGACGGACAGGCAGCGGTACCCTACACGTGTATCGGTTTAGCCGATTATGTAAGCCATTACGGCTCTGCCCCTATTAGTATTGTCTGGAAAATGCACGACCCCATGCCCGGGTTTGTGTTGAAAGAGGCAGTGACGGTGTAAGTCCGACAATATTTTAGCTAAATGGGGGAAATTGGAGTTACATGCAGGAATGGAAGGATATTACATAGAATTCATACAAAAAATGCCATTTTATTTTGAAGAATAATTTCGAAACAGTTGGATAGATGGATAGCAGATCCCATAAGGTCTTGAGAATATTGGCTTTATTAAGTAGAAGGCAAAACAATATTAAGGAGGGGCAAAATAATTGGCTTTTGAGCAATTTGAGCCGGAGGAAACCGCAATTAGTCTACCTGTTGCAGAGGTGTGACAACAAGTTACAGATTTCCCGTAAAACAACCTGATGAAGATAGAAATGATTTTATTGTTGAAATTAGAGACAGCAAGCTAAAAAAAGTAAGAGATAAACTAGAAATATTATCAAATGAGAAATTTCCATTACACTAGGTATTATTCAAACTCTACCCTAACCTTTTTTCCTAAAATACCTCGATTTTTTTTAAAACAATTATGTCTGATATTATACCCAATAAAAAGCAAGTCGAAGAAGCTCAGGGTGAGATTCCCTGGGTTTAGTCGACTAATTGGAAGTTAAATCAGAATGGATTATAGTAATAATAGGAAACTAGCCTGTCTTAAGTTATGGTTATAATGCGATTGTTATGATAGATCATTTGAAGTAAAAAAAAGGAGAAAAATATGCAATACTTTGTCAAGTTACTTTTACTAGGGTTAGAGAATCCTGCTTTACTATTTGGCTTTTGCGCCCCTACAGAACAACCACCCCATGCTTGGAAGAGAAAAGAACTTGATAACAAACCTTCTATACTGCAATATACAGCTATATTAAATCAGACAGATAAAGATAGTCTTTTGAATATTTTAAATACCAAATCCTCTCTCAATATTGGCAAAGAAATGTTGACTCTTAACTTAGAATCTCGGCCATCTGTTTTTTCAGACACATCAGGATTGGAATGGGAAAGCAATAAGCCTGTGTCAAAATTTCATATTGTGGATGAGTATTGGAATTTAGATAAGGCTGTTCTAATGAATGAAATCGAACAGTCATTTCTTCCATGCAATGGGCGAGACTTGAGGCACAATATTCAACGACTCTTTGAAGTTTTAAAAAAGGAGTGTGGTATTGATTTTTCTCAAGAAGGTGAGAGACTAGGAAATTTCGAATATTATACGCCAGGCAAATACATGAACGCGTTTGATGTTAAGGGAAATAATTACACAACAATTATTCTTCGGAAAAAGTACGCTATCCCAGAAGAACTCATTGTGAATTGTGCAGCAGAAAATGAGGGGCGTTGGGTTAGTAACGAAGTAAAAGCCTTTTCTCCAGATTCTGATGAACTTGCTTTTTCTGCAGATGAACCCATGACACATTACAAAATTAAGGTCTGGGAAAAAGAAAGCGGTGTATTGGTTTACGCTTCCGAATCTGCTTTTATGATAGAAATTCATATTGATATGGCAACAACAAATCATAAAGTAATTCATGATCCATGGACTCAAACATTGCAGCAAAATGCATCCAAACATAAGGATGATATTCAAAAAATCGAAAGGATCACAGTTGCTTCCAGATATGATGTGATAAATGTGACCAGTGAGCAACCGGTCCCATGGCGTAAAGCGACACAAGATGGGAAAAAATTATGTATATCATATAAAAAGGCAAAAACAAAAGGGGCGTTCGTTCCTAAAACCGCAGATCGAAAAGGAGAGATTGATAGTTTCCAAAAGGTTCGTGAATACATTGAAGAAAAAGGAATTAAAAAGGCTGTTCTGGCAGACCCTTTCTTTTCGGTAAAATCTGCTTCCAAACTCTTAGGGCGTATATCGTCGGCCAGCGTGGAGTTCAATGTGATAACAGCCCTTGCCTCAACAGATCCAGACACAAGCGAAAAAAATACTGATGTAAAAGAACAATGCAAAATTTTTATTAACCAGAACAGAAATCTCCTGCATCCTAATTTGACAGTTCAAAATGTATTACGTGGAAATAATCCGGCGTTTCATGACCGGTATCTAATTCGCTATTTTGATGATGGGCATATTGATGGTTTTTTACTAAGTAATTCACTTAATTCTGCCGGACAATACTTTCCGTATGTTATAGCTCCGCTTGAGTCTGAGGTATGTTTAGAAGTGGCAGAGTACCTGCAGAATTTGACGAATCCAGCATACCAAAACAAGCTTTCTGAAATAGAGCAAGTTCAGATTGAGACGCTATATAGTCCAGCAAGAAACCGTGAAGAAACAGAGCCGGAAAAGAAATGTGTCCTACCTCAATTGCTGACTGGGGAAAGCAAAATTGAAGATGCTGTTCATAGCGGTGTAAAATTAAATTATTTTGAAGACGGTAGTAATGCAAAGAGTTTTACTGTGCTTCCAGGAGTATTACCAACGATTATTCCCATGCTATTTCAGCATTGGAATTCAAACTCTGAAACCGCAATAATAGCATTAGGCGAGGCACTATATCACACTTACCAAGGTACATGTGAAGCAAAAGAAATTCTACAATCTATACCTAATGCAATTCCTCGTTATGTGGAAACAATATTGTTACTTGTCGAAGATGTGGAAGAACGGCAAAAACATGGACAAAAATCAATACATAGTGAGCAATTTGCCTATTGGGCAATCATGAATGGAAATGCGGAGCCTGGACCGATTTCACACTGGGTTGACAATCCAGGCCATGTGTACTACAAGGAAGAGGGATATTGGTGGTGCCTTTATAAGTTGCTCTGGCTACTCAACCCTGAAGAATTTCTGCATACTCTGGAAACTATTAAATCGCCGCTTATGCTATCAATCTTGATTGAGTATATAGCCTTATACGACTATGACCAAGGCTTGCATGAGTTGCTTTTAAAATCAAAATGGGAATGGATGCATGACTTAGGTGCAGAATGGGTGTGGAGGAATTGCAAAAGTAAAAATTTAGATATAAATGCGGTGCTTGACTCAATTGAAACGAGCATGCAACTAAAGCAAAGTGCGTATCTCTTATCAGAAGCAGCATTTCATGCTCGTATCCTGCAGGCAAACACTCCTGAAGCTGACAAAGCAAAAGCATGGGAACTATGTATTGAGTTAATTGAGCGTATAGCGACGCTATGCAATGAAGCGGAAATATCAAATGATGAACAAATAAATGCGCTTGAAAAAGTTAAGGATTGTGAACAAACCTGCAACGCTTGGCTTATTCTTTCCATCGCTCAGTCTATTAAAGATGAAACTATTCGTAATGCTCAGCTAGACCGAATCATAAATGCTTATTTTAATAATAATCATTCATTGCCATGTAATTTGGATACGGATGAGCAATATATCGAACTGGTTGTTAAAACCGCAGAGCTAAGGTATAAAGATACATTTGAAAAATATATTGGCTCTAAATTATTACATTGGGGTGCTCTTAATGATTGGATGGAACCATATTTCCGCGATAGAGATTATTGGCGCTGGAGTGATTCAGAAAAGACTGTTGGATGGGATGTACAATTCTTAAATGTTTATCAAAAGCTGGGCTATAAATTAAGTGGAAAATTAAAAGTATACTTTGATCGTGCGATGTCTGATCCGACTCTATTGGCTTAATAAAAGTGTCAACGGGACGGTTCGAGATCACTGAAAAAGTCCATTTAAAGCACAAAAAGCATACCCTCCTGTGGTATAATTTGGTTAGCGAAAACAAATTTAACTAAAGGAGGTATGCTTTTTATGTTAGTTAAAAACGTCTTTAGACAAAACAGCTTCTATACCGCATTATACCAAATGATTCCGGATAATCACATACTAAAACAAATAGATTCCGCCATAGATCTTAGCTTTGTTAATGATTTATTAGCAGATAGATATTGTAAAAACTTTGGCAGACCAGCAAAAGA
>NZ_CGIH01000050.1:20745-34642 GCF_000983115.1 Syntrophomonas zehnderi OL-4 | reverse complement strand
GTGGTGGAACCGGCAGACACGTGCGTTTGAGGGGCGCATGCTGAGAGGCGTGCGGGTTCAAGTCCCGCCCGCCGCACCATAATATCTACCATGTTACCATCTATTGATAGAAAAAAATCTATCAATAGATGGTTTTATTATTATTTTTTGGTATTACTATTTTGGTGGTTTTTGCGGGGTATGGGACTTAATTTAATCTATGGCGTATATATTATCTGGAATCTTACTACCCTTCTAACAGCGGATAGGAACCGTCCTCCTGATGGATCTCCCTGCCGGTGAGGGGCGGATTGAAGACACAAACCATATGCATATCGGATTTGGCCCGCAGTTTATGCTTTTCATGTCCGTTGAGGGCATAAAGCGTGCCATTTTTAATTGGATAGATCTTATTATTATCAAGAACTTCTATTTCACCGCTTCCCTGAATGCAGTACACTGCCTCCACATGGTTTTTGTACCAGATATAAGTTTCTGTACCGGCTTTTATAACCGTATGGTGCATTGAAAAGCCCATACCGTCCTTTTTTAGAAGGATTCGGAAACTTCTCCAGGTGTCAGTATCAATATCACTTTCGCTGCCAACAATATCCTCCAACTGTTTAACGATCATAATATCTTTCTCCTTAAAGTTATTTTGGGGAATGAGTTTCCCCGTCCATATCACGCAACTATTTTCAAAGTGGTTATGTCCTTAAGCCGTGGGTGGTTAGTAAGCACTTGAAGCCAGCAAATGCCTTTTTTTCGGGATATTTTTCCTTTTAGAGTTGATAAATGACTGCACCTTTATATCTTCAATACTGTCTTTCAATATATCTAAACCTTCCATCAGGCCGGTCTCGTCTATGGTCAAAGGAGGCATGACCTTAATTACTTCATCTTTGGCACCTGATGTCTCAATAATTAAACCGCGAGTAAAGGAAGATGAGCAGATTTTTACAGCCAATCCATCAACTCCGCAGGCTATACCCTGCATAAAACCCCTGCCTCGGACTTCGCCCTTAATTTCCGGGTGTTCTTCTACTAAGTCGGCCAGGAAATCATGTATGTCCTTTTCCATATTTTTGACATGTTTAGATAGTGTATCGTCTTTCCAATAATTAAGTGCTTCGGTGGCAGCTACAAAGGCCAGGTTATGTCCCCGAAAGGTACCGTTATGTTCACCTGCCGACCAGATGTCCAATTCCGGTTTAATCAGGGTAATCGCCATAGGCAGCCCATAACCGCTGATTGATTTGGAGAGGCAAACAATATCCGGGTTAATACCTGCCGGCTCAAAGCTGAAAAACGTTCCGGTGCGGCCGCAGCCTGCTTGAATATCATCGACAATCAGGAGAATATTTTTTTCCCGGCAGAGAGCCTCTAAACGTCTCAGCCATTCATAACTAGCTACATTCAAACCACCTTCCCCTTGGAGTGTTTCCAGAATAATAGCTGCCGGCAAGGAAACTCCGCTGGAACTATCATCAAGAAACTTGCGGATATAATCAACGGTATCAACACTGTCGCCCCAATATCCGTCATAAGGCATGAAAACTGCATTTCCCAGGGGAATACCTGCTCCCTGGCGTTTACCAGCGTTGCCGGTTATGGCCAGAGAACCCAAAGTCATGCCGTGAAAAGCGTTGGTAAAACACATAATACTGTCTCTGCCAGTAACCTTACGGGCTAATTTCAATGAGCTTTCCACTGCATTTGTACCGGTAGGACCGGTGAACATTATCTTATATTTCATTTTACGAGGGTTTAGAATAACCTGGTTAAATTGCTCTAAAAATTCTTTCTTGGCTTCGGTAGCCATGTCAAGGCCATGTACTATACCGTCACTGCTTAGATACTCTATCAGTTTTTTCTTTATTTGGGGAGGATTATGGCCATAATTAAGGGCTCCAGCCCCGGAAAAAAAGTCTATATATTCTTTGTTCTTATCATCCCGAAGCCGGTAGCCGCTTGACTGAGTAAAAACCGTTGGAAAACTGCGGCAGTAACTTCGTACTTCAGATTCCAAATCATTAAATATTTTTAAATTATTCACGAAAACATCTCCTTTCGTGTCTGGGGTCATATCGCGTTTAGGTTTATATCAAAGGGCCTATGCGCAACATAACTTCTTCTTCGTGTTTTTCTCCTGGGAACAGCCGGGAAGGGAAGCATTCCTCTTCCACGCAGGATGTCTTAAGATCATGGGCTAGCTGGTAATACAGATTGAATGCGGCATGATTAGAGGGATTGACTGTTAACTCCAGATAACGGCAGTTACTGCAGATTTCTCTTGCCAACAGGTGCTTTAACATATTAAGACCTAACCGGCGGCGCCGAAATTCTTCATCTACTGCTACCTGCCAGACAAAAATTACTTCCGCTTGTCGGGGGGGCTGAAAAGCCGAAACAAACCCCACTATTTTGCCATCTGCTTCGGCAACAACACAGGTATCACAATAATATTTAGTTAACAGCAGATAACTATAGGCAGAATTTAAATCCAGCACCCGGGTAGACTTAACCAGATCCCAGATACTTTTCCCATCCTCTTCGGACGGAGGCCTTAAGTAAATTTCAGATGATAAATTATTGTTGGCTTTTATAACTGATCACTCCTGATTCTATCGTCATAATTTAGAATCTCCAAAATCCGGTCTTTCCTTAATTCATCACTCCTTTGTTAAGATACTCCTTAAGAAGGAATATGATTTTGCGAAAGACCCGGGTCCAGCTTTTACTATTATTTTAAGTAGGCAAAAAACAAAATGGCCAAAGGAAGAAGCCTTTGGCCATCAAAAATAATTGACCCTGGTCTCCCTTACACGCTTACGAGGTTAGCTGACGGATTCGGGCCAGGGATAGCCCTACTGGAAAATCCAGATTCACCCCTAAAAATGGGTCCCCCGCTCTCCGATTAAATTCGGAGACTCAGCGATATGACAAGAGTTATATAAAATTTTCCCTTAAAACTATATAAAAAAGTTTATAATATATCACCCTATTACTTCAAACCTGATATACAATTATATGCAGTCGTATATAAAGATCTTCGGGTTAGACAAAACCCCTCCTGCCTTTTTCAGGGAATTAGTCCAATATGCTGGCCAATCATCCCTTACTATTCATGGAAAATGGTCTAATCCGCCTGCACAGGCAGACAGAACTGCTCAACAGTCCCTAAGGGTTTAAATGATTAGGCCGGTTAGCAGCGGGAAAATACTATAACAGAGCAAAAAACCATTTTCCCCCTAAAGGTGAGAGAGATATGAGAAAAAATCAGCCGGTATACAATTCAAACCTGTAGGAAAAAAAGTTTCCGCAAAACTTTCCTGCCGATGCAGAGTCCAAAGAAGGAGTGGGATTAGTGCTCAACAATATTGCCTGGGATATAGCGAACCAGGGGGGGAGAGTCTTCTATTCCGGCGGTTACGTCCGTGACTACCTGCTAACAGGCCAAGCTGAACTTGGCAAGGACATCGACCTGGAAGTCTTTGGCCTTAATAAGGATGAATTGATTTCCGTTTTATCAACCTATGGACAACCTATAGTAGTAGGCAAGTCCTTTCCGGTAATAAAAATCCGCCATAATCCCAAATGGGATTTTACCCTGCCGGAAACGCCGCAGATCAGTTACCGGGAGGCTTGCGCCCGGCGCGATTTTACTATTAATGCTATGATGATGGATGTTCTAAGCGGTGCGATACTTGATTTTTTTGATGGCCGAAAAGATCTTGACAATAAGCTTATTCGCCATACTACCGAGCACGTATTTGCAGTTGACCCTCTGCGGGTTTATCGGGCAGTACAACTGGCCGCCCGGTTTAGTTTCAGTATAGAGACTACTACCCTGGAATTAATGAAACAAACCAATCTGGATGATATTAAACCGGAGCGAATATTAGCAGAATTAAGCAAACTACTGCTCTTAGCTCATAAGCCTTCATTAGGACTCAGCTACATGCAGGAAACGGGGATACTAAAATGTCGGCATCCCATGCTTTTTCGCTTAATAGGTTGTGAACAATCCCCCCTTAACCATCCCGAAGGCGATGTTTGGCAACATACTTTGCAGGTAGTAGATATCTGTGCCCGCCTGAAAATAAAATCCCAGGATCAGGAAGTATTGATGTTTGCAGCCCTCCTGCATGATTTGGGCAAACCTACCACTACCTGCAGCCGCAACGGTAAAATTACTGCTTACGGGCATGACGTGGAGGGAGAAAAGCTGGCCCGCATTTTTCTAAACCAGTTGAATGCCTCTAAAAGTCTGATTATAGGTGTCAGCAAACTGGTTCGGGAACATATGCACCCGATTTTACTTTATAAAAGCCGGGATCAGGTAAGCGACAAGGCCATCCGTAAATTGGTTAACCGGGTAAATGTCCGGGAATTATTACTGTTGGCTGAAGCTGATTTTAAGGGCAGAGGCCAGGAACGTGATTTTGCCCCGGTACAGGAATGGTTAAATGACAGGATATCCCGTCTGGGATTGGATCCGGAAAAGGGGATTACCCCTTATGTGCAGGGCAGGGATTTAATTGCCTTGGGGCTGAAGCCCGGCCCAGAATTTCGCAAAATAATGGATCAGTGCTTTGAAATGCAGCTGGAAGGCAAATCCCGCCAGGAGATTCTCAACCGGATAAAAGAAGACATCTAGGAATCAGCACGTCCTCCTTGCTTCCTAATTGCAGATTAGGGGGTTAAAGAGTAGACTGATATATATGAAATTTTAAGAAAAAATGCAATTTGGGGGAACAAAAATGATTAACGCAAATGACAATCGTAAGCGTATGGTTGTCTTGTTTGCCACTATTTTTTTAGTGGGAATAGGTTTTAGTATTATTATGCCGGTTTTACCCTATTACGCAGAATCAATGGGGGCCAGTGCCTTTCAGTTGGGAATGTTGATTACCGTTTACGCAGTCTGTCAGTTCATTTTTGCTCCGGTTTGGGGAGCTTATTCTGACAAAGTAGGGAGAAAGCCGGTACTTTTGCTCGGCATTTTAGGTTATTCCGTTACTTTTATCCTGTTTGGTTTTGCCACGCAGCTTTGGATGCTATACGTGATTCGTATTGTCGGTGGAATCTTGGCCTGTGCAACGATGCCCACTGCCATGGCGTATGTTGGAGATACTACCAGTCTTAAGAAACGCGGCTCGGCGATGGGAATGATCGGTGCATCCATGGGAATTGGAATGGTTTTTGGCCCGGCTATCGGTGGACTATTATCCAGCATATCGCTGGCTTTCCCTTTCGTTTTTGCCGGTTTATTGGCTCTGGCGAATGCGATTTCCGTTTATATCCTTCTGCCTGAGTCTTTGGCAAATGAAAACCGGGTCATCAGTAAAGTAGAAAGGGCTTCCTTGCTGGATGGGCTAAAGACACCCCTGGTAGTCCTGTTCCTGTTTATATGCCTGGGTAGCATCGGAGAGTCGATCCATCATGGAACATTTGCGCTTTTTGCTGAGCAGAAGCTAGCCTTTACTGCGCGTGATATCGGCTGGGCATTTACGGCGGCTGGGATTGTCATGGCACTTGTGCAGGGGTTTTTGGTAGGAAGGTTGATTAATCGCTTGGGCGAAGAAAAGACTGCCGCCACCGGTATCATTCTAATGGGGATCAGCTTTGGTCTGTTTATTTTTATGTATAATATCCCTACCTCGATTGCTTTCATGGCTGTTTTCTCCGCTGGGGTTGGTCTGATGCGCCCTTCTGTATCGGCGGCAGTTTCCAAGCGGACTGTAACCGGGCAGGGCTCTGCTATGGGTATATTAAACGGGTACGACAGCCTGGGACGGGCAATTGGCCCGATGTTAGGCGGTTTTATGCTGGATCGGGGTCTTAATATGGGGTATTATTGTGCGATAACTATTTCCCTGTTGGCTTTGCTGACGTTGGTAATAGGCAGCAGAATTACAGCAAATCAAGGGGAGGGTTCTTTTTTGTAAGTATGCGGAAGGGGGAGGCAAGTGCTTAGAAACCGTACGGCAACAATGGCGGGCAATACCATTAGGCTTAGAAAATATATTCTTGAGAACGTTGATTTAGATCAAGAACAATTGATGGAAGAAATAAATATGGGTAAAGCCAGCCTCTACAGCTTACTGTCGGGTTTGAGTAATGATTCGGAAATATGCGTAAATGGGGAGTTCCTGGTTCAAAAAGATGGTCAACGGTTAACCTTAAGTGAAATTATGGATTTCTTAAGGGATAATCCTGCTCGGCAAAAGGATGCTCCCAAACTGGCTGAGCGACTGCTCTATCTTTATTGGTGTCTGCATAACGCAATTCCTGACGGGGGCATGACATTTGACGCCATAATGAATGTATATACGGAATTGTATATGGATGGTGGAGGGCGTGTACCTAAAGCAGACACATTACGGCGGATGATTTACCGGGATATGCAGGAGTTTGAAAAGTTAAGAATCTGGATAGATCGTTCGGAAAACACTAAAAAGTATTGCCTGCGTGACAAATATCTTCCCAAACTTAGTCCTGATAATGCGGCTGCTGTTTATGTCAGTATGCTGCTCTATCAGGATACCCTGCTGGATCAAGCCACCTTGGGGGCTAAGGAGCAAATCGAAAAGGCATTCTTCAAAGATTTTCCCGAACGTTCTCGACTGCTTAATGAAAGGATTTACGTATTAGGCGACACCCTTTCTAACCCCCAGGAATTCGGTAATGTTTTGGGTAAATTAATCCGGGCGGTGGGTGATTGTCTAAGAATCAAAATCGGTTATATAAACAATGAGGGTGAAAAGTCTGAAAGGATAGCTGAACCTCTTGGTTTGGTCTCCAAAAGGAATGTATGGTATCTTTTCGCCCGTAGGAAAGGAAACAGTGAAGTTAGAACTTTTCGGGTAGATCAAATAACCAGCCTGAACGTGCGTGAAAGCGAGAAATTCATATATCCACCTGAATTTTCACTGGCCGAGCACATCGGCTACAGTTGGGGTGTTTTCAACAATGATCAGATTGAAACGGTGAGGCTGAAGTTTTCTCCCCGAGTTGCCTTTAGAGTAAAAAATCTGCATTATCATCCCAGCCAGCGTATTGCTGAAGAATGTGCCGATGGTTCGGTAATATTGGAGTTTGAAGTTTGTGGATTATTAGAGATGCAGAGTTGGTTAATGCAGTGGGGCACTGAAGTAGAGGTGCTGGCGCCGGTTGAATTGCGCGAAGAAATACTGCGGATTGCGCAGGGTATTGTTGGTAAATACAGCCCTAAAAAGACAAAATCCAGAAGGCTATCGGCCAGCCTAGAACGTTAAACAGTAATGCCCGGCACTTTGTATTAATTGAGTGCCGGGCATGGTTAGGATTGCTTGTGAATCGATGTCTGGTCCCTTTAGAATAAGCCGAACCCGCCCTCATCCATACTCAAATAAATATTTTTACACTGGGTATAGTGGGACAGCATCATCAGATGGGTCTCGCGGCCAATACCGGATTTTTTATAACCGCCGAAGGGTGCGTGGGCGGCAATCTGATTATAGGTGTTAATCCACATACGCCCGGTCTCAATCCCTCTGGCTACCCGCAGGGCGCGGTTGATGTCCTGCGTCCATACGGCCCCACCCAAACCGTATTCATTATCATTGGCCATGGCGATTACTTCCTGCTCATCTTTAAATTTGATTACACTGACAACCGGACCAAAGATTTCTTCCTGGGCTACCCTCATCTTGTTGTCTACATCGGCCAGGATGGTCGGTTTAACAAAATTACCCTTGTCCAGACCCTGGTCGGTAATCTTATAACCACCGGTAAGTACTTGGGCACCCTCATTTTTGCCGATATTTATATAGTTTAGGATAATATTTACCTGTCCATTATTGATCTGACTACCCATCTGGGTAGAATCTTCCCAGGGCAGACCGACTTTTACTTTTTCAAATCTGTCTACCAGGGCGGTCAGGAATTTGTCGTAGATGTCTTCTTGGACAAATACCCGTGAGCCGGCACAGCATACCTGCCCCTGGTTAAATAGGATTCCCAGCAGAGCCCCTTCTATGGCTCTTTCCCAATTACAATCCGAGAAGAAAATGTTGGCGGATTTTCCCCCCAGTTCCAGGGTGGCTGGAATTAGCTTTTCAGCAGCAGCCTCAGCGATGTTGTAGCCAACCTCGGTTGAACCTGTAAAGGCCAGTTTGCGGAAGCCTTCGTGTTCCAAAATGTAATTGCCAGTGGTGGATCCCTTGCCGGTAATAACATTAACTACGCCGGGAGGCAATACCTCGGCAAATATTTTAGCCAGCTCCAACAAGCTAAGTGATGTTTCGGAAGAAGGTTTAATAACTACCGTATCGCCGGCGGCCAGAGCCGGGGCTATTTTCCAGGCTGCCATTAAGAAAGGAAAGTTCCAGGGAATAATCTGTCCCACGACCCCGATAGGTTCTCGCAGGATAATGCTCATAGTGCTCGGATCAAGCATTACTGCCTGGCCTTCCTCAGCTCTGATGGCACCGGCGAAATAACGGAAATGATCAGCGGCAAAAGGGATATCAATAGCTCTGGTTTCCCGAATGGGCTTGCCATTATCCAGGGTTTCAGTCATAGCCAGCAGTTCGGAACGTTCTTCAATCAGATCGGCAATCTTTAAAAGGTAAGCAGCCCGTTCAGCGGCACTGGTATTTTTCCAACTGGCAAAGGCTTTCCAAGCAGCCTTTACAGCCAGGTCAACATCTTCCCGACTACCATTGACACAGGTGGCCAGCAGTTCACCGTTGGCCGGACAGTAAGCATTAAAGGTCTGGCCTTCTTGGCTGTCAACCCATTTGCCATCAATAAATAGTTTGTAATTCTTGTCCATAGGTTTCTTCATCGCAATACCTCCCCTTATCAAGCCAATATGGCTAAATCAAACAACGCTGTTTTCCCCCCTTGTTGCATATTTTTTTTGTTGATTGAAAAAACATCTTGTCTTAGTTAAAAGCAATTTTTATGCCAAACCGAAGCTGTCATTTCCCCAACCGCGTAAAATAGGTTTTTGAGGCAATTTGTCAATAGGCAGAGCTGACAACGGGTCGACATTAAGTGTTTCAAAATTTGCAACAGTTGTTGAAAATTAAATTACAGATGTGAACAAAAGGGGGATGGTATTATTTCTGTTTATTAACAGGTGGTTGCGGTTTATAGTGAGGTAAAAAAAGCTGAGGATTGGATGGGTGTGTTTGTTAAGGTATAATCAATCAAAGGATTGGGTTCGGGAAATGTCATAGAAAGCCATTTTACGATAAACAGTGTTGCGAGATAGTCCCATTTCCCGCGCCACCTTACTTATGTTGCCGTTATGGCTTTTTAATAAATCAATGATTGTTTGCCGTTCGGCCAGCAGTGCGCTCATTCCTTCTGCTCTGGAATTAGTATTATTACTTAAATTATTGGTATAAACCGTGTTGGCAGTTGATGCTGAGCCTAACGCAGCTATTCCTGATGGCAGGCTTTTTAAACTCAGGGTCTGATTATTATTCAGAATAACCATTTTCTCGATAACGTTTTCCAATTCCCGGACATTTCCAGGCCAATTGTACTTTTGCAGGTATTCTTTAATCCCAGGTTCAACGTAGACTACGGGGGTATTGAGCCTTTTACTTATTTTTTGTAATAAATAATTAAACAGCAGATCAATGTCTTCGGGACGTTCCCGTAGGGGAGGTATCGATACTAAAATAACATTTAAGCGGTAAAAAAGATCCTGGCGAAAATTATGTTTCTCTATTTCTTCTAGGAGATTTTTATTGGTGGCGCATATTATCCGGACATCAACCGGGATAACTTTATCGCCGCCAATTCGGGTTACCTTTTTTTCTTGCAAAACCCTGAGCAGGGTAGCTTGTTGATCAAGAGGCATATCGCCGATTTCGTCAAGAAAAAGTGTTCCCCCGGAGGCCATTTCAAATTTGCCGGGCCTGCCTCCCCGCCTGGCTCCTGTAAAGGCTCCCTCTACATAGCCAAACAGCTCACTGGCAATCAATTCACGCGGCGAGGCAGCACAATTGATGGCAATAAACGGCCCCTCACGCCGCGGGCTGGCATTGTGAATCGACTGGGCAAAAATTTCCTTGCCGGTACCGCTTTCGCCGCTTATAAGAACATTGCTGGTATTAGCAGCGGCCTTGACTGCAACCTGGATTGCCGCACGGATTCCCTCACTTTGACCAATTATATCATTAAAATGGAAGGTGGCTTCGGCTCCGCTAAACCTATTAGCCAGACTCCTTACTTTGTGGATGGGATTAAAAAAAATAACCGCTCCGTTGCTTTTCCCATCTGAATATGTTATTGGTTTTCCGCTTACCAAGCAGTATAACGCTCCTCTGCTTCCATAAGCCTGCAGCTCCAAATCTGCAAACGCCCGGGATGCCCAAAGTAATTCGTCAAACTGCCGGGATGGCTCAAAGACATCATTTATGTTGCAACCAACCAACTGCCGGCCTAATATTTGTTGTGCAGTCGGGTTACTTTCGGTAATTATAGCCCGGTTATCGATAATAATAGCTCCATCCGAAACGGTTTGGAAAATATCAATCAGACGACTATTTAAAAGTCGTAATTCTTCATTCTGGCGTTTTACCCTTATCTGATCACTGATAGCTTCAGAAGCCGCCACCACCATCCCCAGGGTATGTAAATGGGCTGACTGCATCGGCCCCGACAATTGCAGGACAGCGATAATCTGTCCGTCATCATTAAAAATAGGTGCCGCTGAACATGTCCATCTATGTGCATAACGGCAATAGTGCTCCGATCCCGAAATCTGTACCGGCTTTTTAAGTTTCAAAGAGGTTCCAACTCCATTGGTGCCAACCTTTTCCTCCATCCAGTTTGACCCGGCAACCAGATTTAGCTGGGCAGCATTAAATAATGTCTCATCATCTCCCAGCAGATCCATAATAAAACCACGATTATCTGCCAGAATGACAATAAACTGAGAGCCGGCCACGAATTTATAGAGTCGAACCATGAAGGGATGAGCAATATCAATTAACTCATGGTTTTGGGAGCGCAAATCCTTTAGTTGCTGCGTGTTAAGAATATCATGACAGATATCAGCCCAGGGGTCGACCTGGGCGGTGTAACATCTTTGCCAGGAATCAGCAATTTCCGTTCGTATCGTGCCGGGGTTTAGCTCCCCGGTTGCAATGAACTGCTCCCATGCTTTAAAAAAGCAGATTTGTTCGTGTTTTATATCAATGAACACGTTTTCTCCCCCTGATTCCGTATATAATGGACATGGATATAATTTACGCAAATATATTATAATTAGAAACAGATAATGTAAAAGTGGTGGAAGTTATATCCAGCCCAGTAGTAGTGTGTTAAATTAAATGTAACCATGGTAACCGAAAGCTTCATTTTGCACATAACTGAAACCCGGTACAAGTGCCGGGGAAGGATTGATGACACCTCTAAACTATCCTAGATTTAAGGTGTTGTCAACCAACCCGCCATTTTGGTATATAAGTTAAAAATATTGGGGAGGCAAGACGATGGATATTGCAAATTTGAAAAGACAACACAGTGAAATAATGAACCAGGCAAAATACATACTTGACAATATTGAAAATGCTTCAGTGCAGCAAAATATTCAGGAGATTGTTCAAACCATGAATGCCATGGCCGGCAAACTCAGGATACATTTGATGAATGAAGATGAATACCTGTACCCGCCCCTGCTGAATCATCCCGATGAATCATTGCAGGCATTTGCCAAAACTTATATCTCTGAAATGATGGAAGTTACCAAGGCCTACTCCGACTATAAATCAAAATACAATACAGCCAGCAAGATTGAGAATAATCTGGAGGGATTCATTCAGGAAACCAAACAGGTCTTTGCGGTGCTGGCCAACCGGGTGGAGAGGGAAGAAAATGAATTATACCCTTTATTAGGCTAGACTAAAGCGGAGGTAAGAGTATGCAACATATAGCTTTTTACCGAACCACCATAGGGCTGATTGGAATAACGGATAGCGATGGCGTTATTACCGAGATATTCCTGGCAGATGAACAAGTACCAGGAAACGATAATAAGCAGGAAACACCCCTGCAGAAAAAAGCCATTCGGCAACTGGAGGAGTACTTGGCAGGACAACGCCAGACATTTGATTTTGCGTTCACAGCCGCAGGAACGGAATTTCAAAAAAGTGTCTGGGAAGCTCTGCGCAAGATACCCTACGGTGAAACGCGCAGTTATAAGCAGATTGCCCAGATGATAGGGAGGCCCAATGCCGCCCGGGCCGTGGGCATGGCCAACCATAGAAATCCCATTATGATCGTAACCCCCTGCCACCGGGTAATTGCTGCGGACGGAAGTCTGGCAGGTTACGCTGGTGGCCTGGAAGTAAAAAAGAAGTTACTGGAGCTTGAAAAGCAACATCTATACGCCGGGGCGGTTGCCCCAAGGCAGAACGTGCAGCTGGGGTAATGCTCGCACATTGTCGCTTATACTGCTGTCCAGGGTTAGCTTGTTTACCAAAGCCCGGTATTTGCTCATAAGGCTTTCGTAGTTGTCTTGACCGGGTTCGTTGCACACCTGCAATACCATGGGGATATCTGGATACTGTTGGTGCAGTTCGCGGGCGTAAGCGTAATCCGCATCGGTAAGGATTATTATTTTTAATTGCAAACTCCTAAAGATTAGAGGTATAGGTTCATTGTCTCTATAGGCTTCTTAGAAAAGGGTGGGCGAACAAAGGCATGGTTACAATGTTTGTCCACCTTTTTTCACTACATTTATGACTCAATTACAGTTCGTCTAAATGCATCAAAATCTACTGCCGATGAGGTTGTTACATAACAGCAACAGCATCCAGGTGCTATATGAAACCGATGGCAGCGGTAACCTAACAAACATCTACACTTATTCGTCAAATGGACTAATCCCAATGAAAGTCCTTTGGCATCTGAATTATCAAGCTCTCGATCGTTACCCGCCCGTCATGCAGATCGATGATTTTCTTTACCATTACCAGTGAAAGACCCAGGCCGTTTCCTCCGGAGCTCCGGGCGCGAGATTAAAAGGTGCGGGACCGGAGATGCCAGAAAAGATTGATTAGAGCGCTGTCGCTATTCGTCTCACCTAACATTAGCCACCCGACAACAGTCCTTGATATTTGTGGTAAATTACGGTACCCTATATAGAACACATGTTCTGTTTAGGGGTGATTACACATGATACCTGCCCGTATTGTGAAGGCTGAGGTATATAATCCCCGAACCCCTCGTAAAAACCAGTATTACCAGTGTGTAGAAGCACATTTTGAAGAACTGGCAGGCGTATGGGATGACAGGTATCAAAGGGATTATGGTTATTGGCGGCCTTATATACTGGACGTCATTTATAAATACCTGGACTGCGGCGACCTCCATCTTGGTTTTGCCCGGGTCAAATGTGATGACTGCCAGCATGAATACCTCTTGCCATTTTCCTGCAAACGCCGGTACTTTTGCCCATCCTGCCATCAAAAACGGGTTATCGAATTTGGCGAATTCCTGCATACAGAAGTACTCAAACAAGTGCCCCACCGCCAATGGGTCTTTAGCATTCCTAAAAGGCTACGGCGCTATTTTATGTATGATCGCAGCCTGCTGTCCAAATTAAGCCGGTGCGCCTGGAAGGTCTTATCGCTTTACCTTAAACAGGGGGTTTCTTTAGATGACCCTGAACCAGGTGCTGTAATAGCCGTGCAGACCTTTGGGGATTTTTTAAACTTCAACCCGCACTTGCACATCATAGCCACAGACGGTTGTTTTACCAGGGATGGAGAATTTATGATAGGGATTGCACCGGATGCTTCAAGCCTCATAGACTTGTTTCGCCTGGAAGTATTCAGAATGCTGGCAGCTCTTTGCCATCCGTGGCACCGCTGCACTAGTCCATCCATGGACGTCGGAAAAGGCGGGG
>NZ_CGIH01000050.1:0-20735 GCF_000983115.1 Syntrophomonas zehnderi OL-4 | reverse complement strand
AAACAGGGGGTTTCTTTAGATGACCCTGAACCAGGTGCTGTAATAGCCGTGCAGACCTTTGGGGATTTTTTAAACTTCAACCCGCACTTGCACATCATAGCCACAGACGGTTGTTTTACCAGGGATGGAGAATTTATGATAGGGATTGCACCGGATGCTTCAAGCCTCATAGACTTGTTTCGCCTGGAAGTATTCAGAATGCTGGCAGCTCTTTGCCATCCGTGGCACCGCTGCACTAGTCCATCCATGGACGTCGGAAAAGGCGGGGAAGATAGACGACGACATTATTGAGAATATGATGAACTGGCATCACAGCGGCTTTAATATATATTGCGGACCCGCCATCAGTCCGGGGGAGCGGGGAGGTCTGGAGAAACTGGCCCAATATATTATAAGAGCCCCCCTCTCGCAGGAAAGATTGATCTATATACCTTCATCGGCAGTACCCGACGGCCTAGCCCGAGTAATCTACAAAGGGAAAAACAGCAATGTTCGGGAAAGCTTTACGGCCCTGGACTGGCTGGCCAGACTTGTCACCCATATTCCCAATAAAGGGGAACAGCTGGTCAGGTATTACGGATACTATTCCAACAAGTCACGGGGAATGCGCAAAAAAACTGATATTGATATTGAAACGCCGGCGCCGGTTGATTCCGATATTACAAAAAAGGAACTACGCAGGAACTGGGCTCGTTTGATTCAAAAGATTTATCAAACGGATCCATTACTTTGTCCTAAATGCAGTGGTCACATGCGAATTATATCTATTATCGAAGATCTGGCTATCGTCAAGAAGATATTGATACATCTGAATCTGTGCGGCAGCTCTTTGCCATCCGTGGCATCGCTGCACTAGTCCATCCTTGGACGTCGCAACTAAGAATCATGACCCTCCTCTCACATCTTCCGCTGATATAGAATTTGCCTGTCTGGCAGCTCCGCTCTCTATTGCGAACGATGAAAACCTCAGAAATACTAGCAGGGTGAAAGCTCAAGCGGTGTCTTATGAGGAACTTCCTCAGCTAAGCTTTGATGAATACTCTGATGATTATGTCATACCAATGCCGTTTGAAGATGAGTATTCGCAATGGACACCTTATGAGGATTGATTCAGCAGGCTTGAAAAATTAATAATATATTGACTACCTGGACAGTAGCTGGCTATGAGGATTATTTTACGGTAAAAGAGTGAATTTCTTATAGTCTATTTACTCATGCCCATATTTTGGACAAGGGTCTGCCGGTCAGTTCCATCTGATGCAATGGTCAAGTTGGATTTCACATAAATCTACTTTGGTAAGGGCTTTAATTATGCAAATGATAATGTCGTTCGTAATATTATACGAACAATGATTGTATTATAATGTTACCCAGTGATATACTGAGAAGGCAAAAAAAGCAAATTCCTATCTATATCTATTCTACACGAAAAACTCAGTTAAATTGGCATCTTAATCAAAGGAGGGACACATTTAGCTTATTCATAATCAAAATGTGTCTTGACAATGGGGAGCACTATAGACAGCCCCTGTTCATTTTGAAAACAGTATAATGCTGATACTAACGAAAGATAGGGGGAATAGCGATGACGATAATAAATCCTGCAACCAATGAAGACATATCAATGTCTTGCTACTCTTTTTATTCCACGATCCTGGCATTTGGTTTGAGTGAGCAACAGATAAATATGCTTCACGAGATTGTGAAAAATAGAAAAACCAATGATCAGGTTGTACATATGGAAAAAGAAATTAGAATTTATGTTGCTGATGATGTATCTGATATCTATACTGTTCCGTATTTCATGGCTTTTATAAAC
The DNA here is from genome assembly GCF_000983115.1 of Syntrophomonas zehnderi OL-4. GTDB lineage: Bacteria > Bacillota > Syntrophomonadia > Syntrophomonadales > Syntrophomonadaceae > Syntrophomonas_B > Syntrophomonas_B zehnderi. Next base: position 18,916 of record NZ_CGIH01000050.1, on the reverse strand, counting down.
AAAAATGCGCTGACAGAAAAAGATTTACAAATGTTAATCGGGTTTTGGCAAGAATGTGCCGAACCGCTGCCAGTTGCTCTGCTGGAAGCAGGCTATAAGGAAACTGATTTTAGTGAACCGGTTTATTACCTGTTTAATAGCGAGAAAACAATCTTGCCGAAAATACGGGGCGTACATCAATTTGCAGGCGAGGCTGTTTTTGACCGTGATCAGCTTTATCTGAATGTCCTGTCGGAAATAAAAAATAACGAGGGCCTGGGGAGAAAGGCCAGCGAAAGCTCCATTCGCATCTACAGAGTTTTGCTTATGTACAAATGCCTGCTGCAGGAAGGGAAGCTGACCAAGCAAAGAGCGGATGAACTTACTTACCCTGACGTTGTTGGCAAACGGATGTTTTACCGGGACATCGCAATTATTAATAGTATTGAAGATGGAAAGGTGGTTTTTGATCATACTTTAAAAGCTTACGTTTTAAGAGATTAAGCAGGTATAGATTTTCCGGGAGTCTAATGAAAACAGACCTATTGTAATGAGAGAAGGTGTATTGGTGAATTTAAATACCGGCTACCAAAAACGTCCGCGGGCAATATCTGCTGGATTCCAGGATGACCTAAAAAACGGTATGCTTTCAAGTATTCTGGAACAGGTGCAATGGGATGACAATCTTACAATAGAAATTCGCAGCGCTTACATAAACATTTATTATCGCGGGGGGAACATTCTGCGCATTCGAGAGAAAAAAACCGGTTATATTTTTGAATTTGATTGGCGTTATGTGAAAGATGATGCCAAGGCAGCGCATTATCGGCAAACCATGCCACAAACAATAACTTCTGCAGATCAAGTAGAGATATGGGCCACAGTACTACCCAATATTAAGGTGGAAATGGATACGTATTTTTCCATCCATAAAAAGGCCGAACGGGAGTTTCAACAGCTTGTTCTGCGAGAAAACAATACTGGTAGTATTGCCAATAAGACAGATTACTTCATTTGTGATATTGAATACCAGATAAAAGATACCCGTTTCGATATGATTGCAGCCAAGCGCAGGGACAAAGGGGAATACCGCCTGGCTATTATCGAGATGAAGTATGCTGATAGCGCACTGGGTGGAAAATCGGGAATATTTGATCATGTTGAGAAAGCATACAATTACCTTTGCACCCATGCCCAAAATGCTCTGCGAAACGAAATGACTGGCATTATGAAAATAAAACAGACTCTTGGTTTGATGAATAACCTTCCGCCTGAATTCTTATTCACCGACGAAAAGCCCGAGTTCATATTTTTACTGGCAAACCATCAGCCGGCCTCCAAAGCTTTGGAGAAGGAATTGTTTCGACTAAAAGAAGATAATAATTTTTACCCCGCATTCTGCCAAAAGGCTGACCTAAAGATAGCCACAGCTAATTTGTTCGGTTATGGACTCTATAACGAATGCGTCTACAACCTAGAAGAATTCGAGAAGCTTAACCGCATACTGCTCGAAATCAGTGAAGGCAGGAAAAATTGAGACTAACCATCTACCGAGGCACTCATGAAATAGGCGGTACTTTGATCGAATGTAGCACTGAAAAGACCAGATTACTTATTGATGCGGGTTACCCCTTGTTTCTTAATGGAATGCCGGTAGAGACTAAAGCAGCCCTTTTATCGCCTGAAAAATTATTGGAGATCGGTGTACTACCGGCTATCGATGGCCTTTATTCCTGGGATAAACCATCTTTTGATGCCGTGATTATCTCTCATGCCCACATTGACCACTACGGATTAACAAAATACATTCATCACGACATCCCGATCTATGTTTCTGCTGGAACCGAGACGCTCATTGAACTATCCCAAACCTTTAAAATCTATGATAGCTACCCTATCAATGCGCATAAGTTCAAAATGTATGAGCCCTTTTCCATCGGGGATATTTTGGTCAAACCATATCTTATGGATCATTCTGCATTCGATGCAGCTGCGTTTGAGTTGAAGGGCGAAGGCAAAACCCTAATCTACTCCGGGGATTTCAGAGGGCATGGCAGAAAGGCAGTATGCCTGGACGTATTTATTCAAAATGCCTCCAAACAAGCCGATTTACTGTTGATTGAGGGCACTATGCTCGGCAGACTTGACGAGAAAGTAATGACTGAGGATCTTTTGGAGGAAGAGATTATTAATGAGGTGAAGAGCCGGAACGGACCGGTACTATTTCAGTGTTCCAGGACGGTTCTTTTGACACTATTCTCATTTTGTCTATCGTATTTTCATTTTTAAAATTGGAAACGGATTTCCTTGCTCATCAAGTTCAGTACGTTCAAATACTTCAAAGCCTAAACGCTGGTAAAAGCCAACTGCTCTGAGGTTTTGTTCGTTTACATCTACATAGTTTATTTTGTATTCGTTCAAAGCCAGCGCAACTAATTGTTTGCCAAGACCTTTGCCAAAATATGACGGTTCAATAAACAACATTTCAAGTTTTTTGCCATCAATGCCCATAAAACCGATTATTAAGTCATTTTCTTCGGCAACAATCAACGTTTCTATGTCGCGGATACCATTTCGGACAAATGGGATAAGCTTATTTATATCTTCATCTGTTAAAAAGAAATGACTGGCACTTATCGACACTTTCCAAAGATTAGTCAAAGTATCTATTATATCTCCGTATCTGTTAGAATAATTAATTAGCATTTTCATATCACTCATTTCGTGTTCAAAAACAGAATAAAATAGGCAAAAAATATCTCTACTTCGCTGAAGTGGCTGAGAGGCATTATTATCATTCTGTAATAGTCAGATGAGCCATCCTCACTTACCTGGGTTTTCTTCCGCCAAACAAGGCAATTTCTAATATTTTAAAGTAACAGTCTACATCGCTAAATCCTATTTGGCGTAGCCAGTCGCATTGTTTTTCAACTGGTGCCAATTTATTTACTTCTATATCTTCTCTGTTAAACCAATATTCACTTACTTCTTGTCTTGTTTTTTCCACCCCATTTGTCAGATACATATTGTATAAAGAATCAATAAAAAGGTCGTCAAATAATTTACTTACCCAATTAGTGGATGAGGATACATTCTCCAAATTCAAAAATAATCCCCCAGGCGTTAAAAGTTCAAAAATCTCTGCATAGATTTCCTGCTTTCTTTCATCAGTTTGATGATGGATCGAAAAGCCTGAAATAATAACACTGAACGGTCCTTGGGCTTGCACCCTTTCAATCCATTGGTTGTTGCCGAAGTCAAAAAGAACAAAATCCAGATTACCATTGTGGTTGGCAAATTTATCTTTAGCAGCTTGAATCATCGATTCGGAGATATCCAACAGCACTCCAGAAGCGTTTGTATATTGCTGTAAAATTGAAGCGGCTAAAATTCCATCTCCACATCCGAGGTCCAGAATACTTTCAACCTCAATATCACATGCGCCTATGATCCTAAGCATTAAATCAATCTGTTCCGTAGCTAAAGGAATTGCCCCGCGTACACCCGCAAGATATTTTTCAGTTAGTTCCGTTGCCTTCCATATGCCATAATCCGTGTTAGGCATTAAAAAAATTCCTCCCTTTTTGCTTAACAGAGAGTAGACTCAATAGTACTCTAAGTCATTAGATTTTTCCTATTTTATCCCTTAATTAAATTTAAGTCTAGATATAAAAGCAATTTAGTCTAGATTAGGATACGGCCGGCCGTTTAAAACACTCAAGGGCAATCAAGGGGTCGGTTCTACGGTGTCTTTGACACCGTAGAATCGACCCCTTGATTGGTGATATTTCGTAATTTACGCATGGTTATAGATCCATAATCGGTCCGCCGTTGTTGTAGAAGTAGAACAGTTTTTCGTTCAGATAGTCGTTCATCATTTTCTTCTCCTCCTCTGTCATCACATTGGGCTGTCCATTTCGATCAGAACTTTTTTCCTCGTTCGGTGCTTTGGATTGGTTAAATTCTTTTTCAACATTGACTTTAAACTTGATTGGTTTGCGTGTTGTTGTGTTGTTAGTCATGGTGATCCCTCCTTTATATCTAAACCTTATGCAATATCTTTTAACTATTTAACATCAATAGATGCAAATACTATGCCAACCTGTCTCAACTAAAAGGAAACCCCTGTATTTCAGCCATTAAAAGTTAAATTATAACGCGACTTCTTTAAAACCGTACCAACACTGTCACGCAAGTGTTTAAGGTATGGCCTGTTGCAACAGGTCTGGTACACAATTGATTATAAAAAAACCGTGCAGAAATATGAAATAAACCCTTACCTATAAACCTTACTTATATCTTTTGTCTGTCTGATTGTTTTTACTAAGGAAGTATATTCAAATCGGTGCGGTGACAAAATTAAATGATAAGAGTCTTAGTTTAATGGGGCAGAAATATGGAATTATTAACAAAAACACTATCTATGGTTAAAGATATAGATAATTGCTCAGCAGAGCAGGCACAGCAAAGGCTTAATTCATTGATTAAACCTCAAGGCAGTTTAGGCAGGCTTGAAACCATAGCGATTTGGTTGGCTGGTATAAAAGGAAATCCAGTTCCCCAAATAGGAAAAAAGGTCGTCCTAATTATGGCAGCTGATCATGGGGTGGCTCGGGAAGGAATTACTGCTTTCCCTCCGCAGGCCGGAAATTTGATGATTAAAAACTTTTTGCATCAGGGAGCAGCCGTCAATGTATTGGCCAACTATAACAAAACCAGGTTCGTTCTGGTCGATGTTGGTTTATCTGGGGAAGCGGTTTCACATCCTGACCTTTTTGTGCGCCGCATTAGAGCGGGGACTCGCAACATATGCCGTGAAGAGGCTATGACCAGAAGGGAAGCTATTGCAGCCCTTGAATTAGGCATTGAAATTATAAACAAGGAAATAGATGCCGGGGCAACGATTGTGGCAATAGGCGAATTAGGTATAGGAAATACAGCTGTAAGCAGCGCAATTCTAGCCTGTCTTAGTGGAAGAGATATCCGGGAAATAACGGGCCGGGGAACCGGTCTTGATGATTGCGCCTTAACCAGAAAACAACAGGTAATTGCACAGGCCTTGGAAGTTAACCGCCCGAATTTAATCGATCCGGTGGATATATTAAGCAGGGTAGGTGGGTTGGAAATAGGAGCTTTAACTGGGGTGATAGTAGGATCTGCTGCCCGCAGTATACCGGTGGTGCTGGACGGATTTGTTTCCAGCATCGCTGCTTGGTTGGCATGCCGGATGAATCCCCAATGCAGGTCATATTTATTAGCTTCACATCTCTCCGAGGAACCGGGCCACCGGATTGTCTTAGAGGAACTCAAGCTAGAGCCTTTGCTTGATTTTGGTCTGCGCATCGGAGAAGGCACCGGCGCAGTACTGGTGTTTCCTTTGATTGAGTCAGCAGTAAAAATCATAAACGAAATGGCAACTATGGATGAGGTCGGAATCAAGCTCCTGAACTAGTATACCACTTCCTAATCAACCAGCCCCGCACAAACGCAGGGCTGATTGAGCAATTAACCCGGAATTAATACCAGAACTGGCGGCCATAATAAGGGTTGCCATAACTCATGCAATATGATTTATCTTGACGGAATATTTTCCCTCGACCACCTGGATCATAAAATGCATTATAGAATTTACATTGTCTATATTCATCGGGACTATAGGATGCACAATACTGTTTATTTTGTCTGAAAAAAGGCTGCCTTCTTCTGCACCAGGTCATATAAATCACCCTCCTTTCTAGGTAAATAAGAGCAACAGAGGAAAATAATTACAATACATTGTATGCTGCCTTCAGAACATTTGTGAATCCCAATAATGCTTAAGAAAGGCGATTTTTTATCCCGGTTGTCGCGCAAAGCATAGTACTCGGTGTCTGGGTTAAAACGAGATAGTCAAGTTATCCCCCATTTCACCGAGCGGTATTTTAAATTCCTGGATTCCAGCCGCATAAGGAGCGATTTCATACAGACCAAAATATACTACCAATTGCCCATCCTTAATATAAAATGGCTGCTGTTCGTTGATCCCGGTGAAGCCCCTATCTCCTTCAAAAAAATCGCCCTCATGGCGGCTTATCTGTTCTTTAATGGCTTGATTGATTACCTTTTTATAGTCGTAACCGGGTTGGAATAAATCCGCCAAAGTCAGTTCCTTTCCGGTTTGCATATCGAAATTGTAGGCGCGACGGTCGGTAAAGCCGTGGGCACCTCCGGTATAACTGTAATAATCTATATACAGGCTTAAATACTGTTGGTTACTACAACCCTCCTGAATACGGGAGAGGGCTTGATACTTGTTTATAGGGTAACCACTTAGTTTGCTTCCTCTAACATAATCATCCAGGGTAGAAGCTACTTCCTGCCTAAATTTATTTGCCTCTGTCTCAAAACGGGTATTGAGCAGCGCTTGGACTGGCGTTTTGCTTTTTTCTTCAATTAACGGAATTTGAAGATCTACATCCATGTACTCGCCACGTTCATTTATCAGCTTGACAAACAGAGGTATTCCCTCTGGCAGATCAGATTCCGTCTGCATATCCATTATTCTTTCACAGGCAACTAATATCTGGGCCAGTTCGGCCCGGGTAAGTGGAGCGTGGGGGCGGAAAGAGCCGTTATTTCCTTTCATTATTCCGGTGTTATGAACAAACACGATGGCGTTCATATCCTGAGCGGAGATGTTGGCAGTATCATTAAAAGAGGGCATTAACATGATCATGGGTATATTAATATTTTTGACCGTAAAACAGCGTTGAATGGCGCGGGCCATATCTAGACGGCTTAACGTAAGATCCGGATAGAATTGATTGACTTCTGGATAATTGTCAAAAATGTCGTGCAGGGCAGATAAGGTAGCAGCCGGTGCATACCAGGCATTATTTGCAACATCATTAAAATAATCCGAGGCTTGCGGTTCTTTCACAAAGCGGAAATTACCATAATCGATCTTAAAAACTCCGGTCAAGGCACTGGCTGCCTGAGCCCGGCTGACCAGCCCGGATGGTGCAAATAATATCTTACCCTGTTCGTTTTTTCCCGTACCCTGCATCAGATTTGCCTGAGATGCTTCAACTATCACTGATTCAGCCCAATGTCCCTGAATATCAGCAAATTTTGCTGAGTCAGGACTTCCTATGGCTGTTGTCGGCATAAAACAGATTGCCACTGCGGTGGTCAAAGCTATTATTCGTTTGAACACGATTTTACCCCCTGTTCTGGTTGATGTCTATAATACGAATCTAATCACGGTATCTTACAGATCAAAGTCCCTCAGTTGGGATGCAAATAGGGGCGGGAATAATTATAATGAAAAAATGGACATTAATAATCAAGGGGGATAGGCATGGAACTTTTACAAAGAACCCTGCAACGAATCGGTGAAGTAGATTATAATGCCTGCCAAGAAGCGCAAAGACGTCTGGATAACCTGACCAAGCCGCCGGGCAGCCTGGGTGTGCTGGAGAGTATTGCGGTACAGCTAGCCGGAATTCAAGGCCATCCTAGGCCTGAACTGGGCGAAAAAGTCGTTATGGTTATGGCAGCCGATCATGGGGTTGCAGTGGAAGGAATCAGCGCCTTTCCCCAGGAAGTAACCCGGCAAATGGTTATCAATTTCCTCAATCACGGGGCCGCTGTAAATGTACTGGCCCAACAGGCCGGGGCGCGGGTAGTGGTTACCGATGTTGGCATAACCGGCGCTGCTTTGTCTCATCCTGATTTACACAGCCGGAGAGTAAGGCCCGGAACACGCAATATGGCTAAGGAAGCAGCTATGACTAAAGCGGAAGCGGTTGCGGCGGTAGAAATAGGTATTGAAATGGTGAGCCGGGAAATTGAAACCGGGGCTGCCTTGATTGCAACCGGAGAGATGGGAATTGGCAATACCACTGCCAGCAGTGCTATTTTAGCCTGCTGTTCTACTGCGGCTATAGAAGAAATTACCGGTCGGGGCACCGGTTTAAATGATCAGGTATTATTAAAAAAGCAAGCCATTATCAAGCAATCATTGGCTATTAATCAGCCCGATACTGACAGTCCGTTGGATATTCTAAGCAAGGTGGGTGGATTGGAAATAGCCGCGTTGACCGGGGTAATATTGGGGGCGGCAGCTTACCGAACTCCGGTGGTGCTGGATGGTTTTATTTCAACCGCAGCCGCTTTAATTGCCTGTAAACTGAACGAGAAAACTAAACCTTATCTGCTGGCTTCTCATCTGTCGCAGGAACCCGGCCATCAAATAATGCTTAAGGAGATAGGATTAAAACCAATGCTGCATCTTGATTTGCGGCTGGGGGAAGGCACCGGTGCAGTACTGGCTTTTCCCCTGATTGAAGCGGCTGTAAAAATAATGCACGATATGGCTACTTTTGATCAGGCTGGGGTAAGCAATGGCCACTAGTTTCTAGGTTGTTTTACTTATCCGGCTGTTTGTGTATAATTAAAAACAGACATATTTTTTAGATTCTGCATACTTTCGAAGGCCACTGATAATATTTAGATATTATTCGAAAATAAAGGCGTGATTACGCAGGGGAAGCTTTAGCTTCCCACCGGAAGCTAAAGCTTCCGCTACCAAGGCACAGGGCCGAGAATCGTAAGTTGCTTTGTTCCAATACATCTTACGCTAATAGGCTTCCCTATCGGGGACTACTGATATGAACTTCGTTCATAATTAAGGTTGCCGCGTAAATCCGCGGAAATCCGCGTCTATTAGAAATCTATTTTCTTACTAAGTGGTTCGCGATACGGACGGGGAAGCTTTGCTTCCCAACGGAAGCTAAAGCTTCCGCTACTGATATGAACTTCGTTCATAATTAAGGTTGCCGCGTAAATCCGCGTAAATCCGCGTGATCCGCGTCTATTAAAATACTATAATTGCATAATCAGAATCAGATACCCGTAAGGGATAAAGGGAATCAGGTGCAAGCCCTGAGCGGTCCCGCCACTGTAACCGGTTACGAACCATAGTTATGCCACTGAGAAATTGGGAAGGTATATGGTTAGGATGATCCGGAAGCCAGGAGACCTGTCTGGTTCGTTGGCAGAACGCCTCGCGGAAGGAAAGTTGGCATTAATTATTGGGCTGTTTTTTATAGCCGTTAATTGCAGGTTCCTATCTTTCTAAAAGGTAGGAACCTTTTTTACTTTATAGTTTTCTGTGGCCGCCGCTGGAATAGTTTCAGCGGCAGAGATAAAGGATTGTATTGAGGAGGATGGGTGTGATTTATCCTCGTTTGGTTATTGCCGGGGTGCAAAGCGGAGTCGGTAAAACCACGGTGAGTTTGGGTTTGATGAAAGCACTTTCTAACCGCGGTTTACGGGTACAGCCCTTTAAGGTGGGGCCGGATTATATAGACACTGGCCTGCATTATCAGGCCTGTGGACATATTTCCCATAACCTGGATAACTGGATGGGTGATGATAAAGTAGTTCAGACAGTATTCGCAAAGCATGCTGCCGATTGTGATATTGCAATAATTGAAGGGGTTATGGGACTTTATGACGGGGTTAAAACTGCCCGGCTAAAGGGGAGCACAGCCAGTATGGCCATGCTTTTAAAAGCCCCGGTTATTCTGGTTGTTAATGTCGAGGGTATGGCGCAAAGCTGTGTGGCTCTGGTCAAAGGTTTCATGGATTATGAACCGCGCCTGAATCTGGCCGCGGTCGTCTTGAACAAAACCGGAAAATACCATAGAACCATACTTAAAGAACACCTGGAGGAAGACTTGAACATCAAGGTTATCGGCTGTTTGCCGCGCCACCAGGAAATTTACATGCCTGCCCGGCATTTGGGTCTGTTGCCAGCGGAAGAAAACCATGAACTTCAGTCCACAATAAATAAAATGGCGGATTTAATTGAGGAAAACGTTGATGTGGAAGCAGTTATGCAATTGGCCAGTCAGGCCGAAGAAATACCGGCTTTTGGATCTTATGGTTGGCCTATTGAAACGCCTGCGGGGCGGGGTATACGTATTGGGGTAGCCCGGGATGCGGCTTTTACATTTTATTATCAGGATGGTCTGGATTATCTGCAGGAATTGGGTGCCCAGATTATTTATTTTAGTCCTTTAAATGATGATAATATCCCTGAAACGGACGGGATTTACCTGGGCGGGGGTTTCCCAGAAGTATTCCTGTCTCAGTTGGCCAAGCAAACCTCCATGCTAAGTTCAATCCGTGCCGCCCATAAAAAAGGTCTGCCCATTTATGCAGAATGCGGTGGTTTCATATATTTATGCAAAAATATCAGCGATTTTAAGGGCTGCAGATGGCCCGGGGTAGGGATTATACCCGCTGAGGCCCAGATGGGCAAAAACCTGGCCGGTCTGGGGTATGTGGAGGCAAAAATGGTTAAGGATTCTATTCTAGGTTCTCAAGGAGATATTTATAGAGGACACGAATTTCGTTATTCCCAGGTAACGGGGTTAAATCCCGCAGATGCAGCCTATAGTCTTAGTGGCGGCAAAGGCGAAGAAGGGCGGCGGGATGGTTATGCGCAAGGGAACCTGCTGGCATCGTATGCACACCTGCATTTTCGTTCCAACCCGGCAGCCGCCAGAAAATTTTTAGAATCATGCTACAGGTTTAAGGAAAAAGGGAGCCACGATAATGAACAAACCGATTAAAAGTACGACCCCGTTCAAAAACGGATATACAACCGGCACTTGCGCAGCGGCAGCCACCCAGGCAGCTTTGTATAAACTCCTTTTTAATAAGGAGTATGCCGAGGTTGAGGTTGATCTGCCCGCGGGAGGTTTAATTACTATACCGGTTAAGAAGATTTATCTGCGAGGTAACCAAGCCACTGCGGAGGTTACCAAGGATGCCGGAGATGACCCGGATGTAACCGATGGCTTAAGCATTCTGGCTACGGTGAAAATCCTCGATCAGCCGGATATTATAATCGAGGGGGGCTTAGGGGTAGGCCGCGTAAAAAAGCCTGGTCTGGCGGTAGCGGTAGGGGAAGCCGCTATTAATCCAGGCCCCCGTTCTATGATCAGGGCGGCCGTTAAAAAGATAATACCGCCCGGTAAAGGGGCGCAAATAGTAATATCCGTTCCCGGTGGGGAGGAAGCAGCCTGCAAAACGATGAATCCCCGTTTGGGAATAGAGGGCGGAATTTCTATATTAGGAACTTCCGGGATAGTGCGTCCCATGTCTGAGGCAGGCTTTCTCGACTCCTTGATACCACAGATTGATCAAGCTCTGGCCCTGGGTTATCATGATCTGCTATTAACGCCGGGACAGATGGGAGAACGTCTGGCTAAGTCACTCGGGATAGCAGGTGATTGCATTATTCAGACCAGCAACTTCATCGGTTCAATGGTGCAGGAATGTACCGAGCGTGAAGTGAAAGGCATTCTGCTGATGGGTCATATCGGCAAAATTATCAAAGTCGCGGCGGGCATTTTTAATACCCACAGCCGCACAGCCGATGCGAGAAGGGAAACCCTGGCCGCCCATGCTGCCTTAAAAGGGGCCTCGGTAGATATTATTAAAGATATTATGGAGTTAAATACCATGGAAGCCGGTGTTGAACTTTTAAGACAACATAAACTGTTATCCGTTTATTTTTCAATTGCCGCTTCGGCCAGTCAGCGCATCAGGGAGTTGCTTGATACCGGTAGTAAAATGACCGGTCTTAATGTTGGCACCATCCTGTATGCGCTGGATGGAGAAATTCTAGGCTATGACGATGCGGCAGCACAATTATATCGGAAAATGACCGGTCGGGATATCAGCCTAGCATATCCTCAGCCTTCCGAAATGTTTGACGGGCGTGATGATACTTCTGTAACTCCCCCGGGTATGGCCGCTTGGGGAGCTGTTAGGCATTTTACCGGGCGTGAAATTGTAACGGTAGTAGGCACCGGGCCCGGTGACCCATTATACATAAGCCCGTTGGCCTGCCAGGCTATAGAAAAAGCCGAGGTAATCGTAGGTGCTCCGCGCTTGTTGCAACAGTTGGCAGCTCCTCATCAAGTGCAGGTGCCGATGGATAAAGATTTGCCCGGTTTAGTTGAATTTATCGAAGGAAAACGATGCCAACAAAAAATTGTGGTGCTGGTTTCAGGAGACACGGGGGTTTACAGCTTAGCCGATTACCTGGGCAAGCATATGGATAATAACGTATTGGAATTTATTCCCGGAATCAGTTCCATCCAGGTGATGTTGGCCCGACTCAAACGTCCCTGGCAAGAGGCTCGGATTTTGAGCATGCATGGCAGAAATTGCGCAGACCTGGCTGAAGTAATTAATAATAGCCCTCTGACCGCTATTTTAACCGGAACTCCCTGGACGCCACAGGCTATTGCCCAATACTTGCTGCAGGAGGGGTTGCCTGATTTACAGCTGGTATTGGGGCAGGATCTGACCTATCCCTGGGAAAAAATAGTTTTTTGCAGTCTGCAGGAGCTGTGTCGGGATTCCCGCGATTATAAAAATACTGTGATGGTGATTTTCAATGAATAAATGGCCGTATATCAGCCCCGGTATACCGGATGAATACTTTGGGCGAGCCGAAGGCGTCCCCATGACCAAAAGCGAGATCAGGGTGCTAAGCCTTTCCAAGCTCAGGCTTTTTCCGCAGGCGGTGGTCTACGATGTGGGAGCCGGCAGCGGCTCGGTAGCTATTGAATGTAAATTATGGCTGCCAGATGGACGGGTGCTGGCTATTGAAAAAAATCCTCGGGCAGTTGAATTAATAAAGCAAAATGCTGAGCGTCTGGAGGCCGATTTGGAAATAGTGGCCGGAAATGCGCCTGATTGTTTGGCGGATTTACCCCCAGCGGACAGGATTTTTGTAGGGGGGAGCGGCGGTCGGCTGGAAGCTATATTAGAAGGTTGTGACTTGCAACTAAAAGCGGGCGGATGGCTGGTGGTTAATTCAGTCAGTCTGGCTTCCGGGCCTCAGGCCTATAGCTTTTTGAAATCTCGGGGTTATGACTGTGAAGCCACCCAGGTTAGTATTGCGGTTAGTAGCAGCCGGGGATCCAGCGAATTATGGCAGGCGCGAAATCCAGTAGTGATAATAGCGGCCCGAAAAGGAGGTGGCTAGAATGCCCAGAGGCAAACTATATGGCATAGGAGTGGGGCCAGGTGATCCTGAGCTTTTAACGATTAAAGCTAAAAAAATCCTGGAGGAAGTAGAGGTATTGTTTATTCCCAAATCAAAGCAGGAAACCCGTAGCTTAGCCCTAAGCATAGTGACCCAGGCGGTTGACAAAGACTGGGAATGCTATGAACTGCTCCTGCCTATGACCAAAGATCAGGAAATACTGCAACAGCATTGGCAAGAGGCAGCCCGGCAGATAACAGAGGTTATTAACACCGGTCGGGACGCGGCCTTTATTACCCTGGGTGATCCCAGCCTGTACAGCAGTTTAACCTATCTTTTAAGATCTATAGGGCAGATTAATCCCGAGATTGACGTTAAGATAATACCGGGGGTAAGCTCTCTTAATTCAGTTGCGGCCTGGATTCAGCAACCCTTGGCCGAAGGTGATGAAAGCTTGCTGATTATACCTGCCGGGCGAGTAAGTGAAGATATCGGCAGGCTGCTTGATCAGGTGGATAATATATTTTTGCTAAAGGCAGGCCGTGAGGTGGACAAGATAAGGCGGCTGGCGGAAGATCAGCAAACTTCCGGGCGGGTTTATCTCGCCAGCCGCTGCGGCTTTCCGGATGGCTTCTACACCACTGACTTAAAAAGCCTGGATGAACAAGATTTTAACTATCTAACCAGCCTGTTGATTAAGAAAAACCGGAAGGAGGGATAGCCTTGATTTATTTTGTGGGAGCAGGACCGGGCGACCCGGAACTCATTACATTAAAGGCTTACAGACTCCTAAAAAAAGCAGATCTGGTCATATATGCCGGATCACTTGTCAACCCCCAGATATTAGAACATTGTACTGCGGGAACGGAAATTATTAACAGTGCCCATCTGAACCTGGAGGAGATTGTGGCTTTGATGACTGCCGCTTATGCGCAGGGAAAACTGGTAGTGCGTTTGCATACCGGTGATCCCAGCCTGTATGGAGCTATCGGTGAACAAATGGACTTATTGGAGCAAAAGGGGATACCTTATAGTATTATCCCGGGGGTCAGTTCTTTTTTGGCTGCGGCGGCAAGTCTCAAAAGAGAATACACGGTTCCGGACGGCAGCCAGACCTTGATTATTACCCGCCAGCAAGGACGCACCCCGGTGCCTACCGCCGAAAGGTTAAGCAGCTTGGCCGTCCACCGGGCGACCATGGCAATATTTCTCTCCGCAGGTATGATTGAGGGGGTAGCTGCAGAACTTTTAGAGGAATACCCCCCCGACACACCGACAGCGGTGGTGGAAAAAGCCTCCTGGGAGGAAGAACGTATACTAAGGGGAAAGCTGCAGGATTTAGAGAAAATGGTCAAGGAAGCCGGTATAACTAAAACCGCCCTGATTCTAGTGGGTAACTTCCTGAGTGATTCCGGCAGATCACAACTATATGATAGGGAGTTTAGTCATGAATACCGATCAAGTCAGCAGTAAGGTCAGAGAAAAAAAGACCGCTATTTTATGTTTGACGGAAAACGGCTTGCGCCTGGCGGAAAAACTGGCCGGTTTTTTCCCTGATAGCACGGTATATATGCCCTGCCGCCTGGCAGGAGCAGCCCCAACATCCCCGGATAATAAATATGGACGGGTGTATGTTAGCAATTGGACGAATGCCTGGGCAGAAGCCTTTAAAAACAATACCGCTTTAATTTGCATAATGGCGGTGGGGATTGTGGTACGCAGCCTGGCAGACTTGATGGTATCCAAGTTTACTGATCCGGCAGTAGTAGTAATGGATGAAAAAGGGGAATATGTGATCAGCTTGTTGTCAGGTCACCTGGGGGGAGCTAACCAACTGGCCCGGGCGGCCGCAGGTATTACGGGCGGACAGGCGGTGATAACTACGGCCAGTGATGTAGAGCAAAAAACGGCGGTAGACCTGGTGGCGCAGGAAATAGATGCAGTGGTAGAACCATGGCAGAGGATAAAAACCTTCAACCGCTATCTTATCGAGGGTCAGGCCATAAATCTGTATAGTCCCTGGCCTTGGCTTAAAATACCCGCCGGATTTTGCTGGCAGGGCGGGGAGGGATATCTGTTTTATCAGGGTTTATACTCATATACTGCGGCCCGGGCAGCTGAAGCTGCGGACAAAATATTAGAACCGGCCGTTATAATCAGCCCCTGGAAAATAAAAATGGATAACAACCGACAATGGGTGCAGCTGCGTCCCCGCAACTTGGCGGTGGGGATGGGATGTCGGCGAAATGTCTCTTCTAACGAGGTTATGCAGGCCCTGGAGTACGTAATGGAGCAATTTTCCCTGGATATAGACTGTGTCAAGAAATTGGCAACCATAGATTTAAAAGCCCAGGAACCGGCTCTGCTAGACGTGGCAGCAAGACTTGGCAAACCATTTTTGAGTTTTAATGCAAATGAGATCAGAAGCCTGGACGGCACGTATGAGCCGTCTGCTTGGGTAAAAGAAAAAATAGGAGTTGGTGGGGTATGCGAACCTGCAGCCCAATTAGCGGCGGGGCGGGGAATAACCCTGGCCCCCAAACAAAAAATAGGAGCGGTTACGATCAGCGTAGCCATGGAAAAATCCTGGTGGTGGGATTGGGACCTGGCCAACGTGACCTAATAACCCCCCGAGCTTTAGCCAGCCTCCACCAGGCTGAAGTCATAATAGGCTATAAAACTTATATCGCTTTAATAAAAGACTTAATAAGCGATAAACAGGTAATTAGTTCCGGCATGCGTAAAGAGACCGAGCGGGCTCGCTTGGCGGTCGACATGGCTAAACAGGGGAAGCTGGTAGCGGTGGTAAGCAGCGGAGATCCAGGGGTTTACGGTATGGCGGGAATTATCCTGGAGGTAGCCGGGGATAGTGTCCCGGTGGAAATCATACCCGGGGTTACGGCTGGAACGGCTGCAGCCGCCTTGCTAGGAGCACCAATCATGCATGATTTTACTGTGATTAGTTTAAGTGATCTGCTTACCCCTTGGGAGAAGATTGTCAATCGTTTGCACGCTGCCGGGCAGGGTGATTTTGTTGTCATTATATACAACCCCCGCAGCCAGGGTAGACAGCAGCAGATTGAGGCCGCCCGCCAAATACTGATAGAATACCGCTCTCCACATACTCCGGTTGGTATCGTCCGCAATGCTGGAAGGGTTGATTGCCAGGTGGTTATTACTGATTTAGAAAACCTGTTGAAGGAAGAGATTGATATGGTCAGCACCGTAATAATTGGCAACTCGGAGACGCGCCTGGAAAATGGCTGCATGGTTACACCGCGGGGTTATGCATTATGATTTTGGTTTTGGCCGGCACAACTGAAGGCCGGGAAGTGACCGGACTTTTGCAACGAGAGGGTATGGCAGTTAGTACGGCAGTGCTTAGCCCTTACGGGGCTGAATTATTGCCACATAAAGACGGCAATGGCTTAGTCGGGCCTTTGGATCGGGAAAGACTTAAGGGTTGGATAAATATAAAAGACATCCAGGCGGTGGTCGATGCCACCCACCCCTTTGCGCTACAGATCAGCCAATTGGCGATGCGGGTAACCGCAGAAATGTCCATACCATATATCCGTTTAGAAAGACCGCAGTTGGAGCTTCCCCGGCATCCGCTTGTTAAAACCGTTGATCGCCTGGAACAGATGGAAGCATATTTTCAGGCCGGGCAAAGCGTTTTCAGTACACTGGGTACAAACCATTTGGAGCAGCTGTTAAAGATGGCTGTAAGGCAAAAGGCTCGTCTTATAGCCAGGGTTTTGCCGTTGGCGGACGTAGTCGGGCGATGCGCAGAGGCGGGCTTAAGCCCCGACCAGATTATTGCGTTAAAAGGCCCTTTTAGCCAGGAATTAAACCAACATCTGTTTTTACATAGCGGAGCTGATTTAATCCTTAGCAAAGATAGTGGGCAGGTCGGCGGTCTGGACAGTAAAATACAAGCCGCTCTCGCCTTGGAGATCCCTATAGTAGTATGGTTAAGACCAACACTTGATTATCCATTGCTGGTCAATTCTGCTTCAGAAGTAATAGATTATTTGAGGATTTGGAGGAATCAATAATGGCTGAAGGTGTTATTTTACTTGGCCATGGTAGCCGCCGGGCAGAGGCTAATGAGGAAATCAGGCAGATCAGTCGCATGGTGGCAGACCTAAATCCGGGATTATATGAAACCGCTTTTCTATCTTTCTGCAGCCCGAATCTGGCTGAAGCGGTTGTCAAACTCAAACAGGCCGGGGCGGTTAAAATTATCATTACGCCGATTTTCTTAGCCAATGGGAATCACATAGCCTTGGATATTCCCGAAGAAATTGAAGGGCTGAAATCCGATTTTCCAGATGTGGAATTTCTGGTAGCCGACCACATAGGCCCTGATCCCGGAGTTGCCGAGATTGTTAAGGAACGTATCGTGCAGGCGCGGGCAAAAATGTCGGCTAAAGCTGTCTGAGGGGCGGAAAGGCCCCGCTGCAAATGGTGATAAAGAGGAAGGTGGAGCATGGATATTATTTGGGATCCCCAGATTATTGAGACTCAAAGCATGGCTATAATTGAGCCCTATCTGCAGGGTTATAGTTTTAATGCCCCGGAAAAGGCGGTCGTTAAAAGGGTGGTTCATACCACCGGAGATCCTTCCATTATTGAGCATATCTTTTTCCATCCGGCTGCCTGTAAAATCGGCATTGAAGCCTTGCGAAAAGCTACGGCGGTTTTTACCGATGTAAATATGCTCTTAACCGGCATAAACCCAACCAAGCTGGCCGCTTATGGGGCAACGGTAAGTTGTGGCATTGCCGAGCCGGAGGTTGTAAAAGCCGCTTCAAAGTGGCAGATTACCAGGGCGGCTGCAGCCATGCGTTTGTGGGGCAGCCGCCTGAATGATGCTATCGTGGCTATTGGCAATGCCCCTACCGCCTTGTTTGAATTACTGGCACTGATTGATAAAGGTGTGGCCCGCCCGGCTTTAATTATTGGTACCCCGGTAGGTTTTGTGGGGGCGGCTGAATCCAAGGAAATGATGATAAAAGAAAACTTAGTGCCCTATATGACTATTCGAGGTACGCGGGGAGGCAGTACTATTGCTGCAGCCATGGTTAATGCTTTGCTTTATTATGAGGGAGATACAGAGGATGAGTAAAGTAATCATGTTGGTGGGCGGCAGCCGCAGCGGCAAAAGCGCTTATGCTGAACAAATAGCTGCCCGATTAGCCGCCCAAGAAGGGCAGGAGGTTTATTACCTGGCCACGGCTACTATCTGGGACGATGAGTTTGCCCAACGGGTTAAAAGCCATCAGGAACGCCGTCCGGCCTCCTGGCATACTGTTGAAGAACCCCGGAATATTGACGAGGTTTTACTAGGCTACAGAGAACAGCCCGGCATTTATTTGCTGGACGGTATCGGCACCTGGGTAGCAAATCTAATGTATTACGATAACTACCCCGATTTTTCCTGGGATCTGGCTCGGGAAAAAGAATTCTTTTTAAAGGTTCGCAGCCTGATAGATTCCTGGGCAGCTATTAAGGGAACCGTTATTCTGGTGGCTGATGAAGTAGGCTTGGCGATCGTGCCGGAAAATGAACAAGGCCGGATTTTTCGTGATTTAAACGGCCAAACCAACCAGTATCTGGCACAGCAAGCTGACGAACTTTATCTTTTGACGTGCGGCATCCCGCTGCAGCTCAAATAAAGGAGGAATGTGGATGGCTAAATGCATTATGCTGCAGGGAACTTCCTCCCATGTAGGCAAAAGTGTACTTTGTACCGCTTTATGTCGGATTTTCAGCCAGGATGGTTGGCGCACCGTTCCTTTTAAGGCTCAAAACATGGCTCTAAATTCTGCGGTAACCCCTGAGGGGGGGGAGATCGGGCGGGCACAGGCAGTACAAGCC
>NZ_CGIH01000049.1:51614-64935 GCF_000983115.1 Syntrophomonas zehnderi OL-4 | reverse complement strand
AGATAGCAATACGCAGTCGCTGGCTGCATAACTTAAATCTATCGGGTTTTAAAAGAACAAAATACTTTGAAGGGGGTACTATGTCCTTTTTCGGAAATTGTCATAGTCTGACTGTTATATCTTAGCCAACATGGTAATAAATGTTATTGCTAATTATAACAGATAGCTTTGACTTATCTTTTTTCGAATATTTTTTTGAATTATGCAAAAGTCTCAAATAAAAAAAACCTGAACGGAACATAAAAACCCGGATGATAAAATCATCCGGGTTTTTATGTTGCCTGTTTTTAGCCGTCTGGTTAAAATATGCCAGAATATCTTTAATTATTGCTCCCATACTATCATTATCACGTTTTGCAATTATTATCTCAGGTTGTTATGATGATATCATAACAACCTATTAGGTTAATATGTTGTGTTGAACGGTTATCAAATTCGAGAGGGGGTCGCAGCTAATGTTAGGATTAATGGCTGCCTTGGCTATTGGTGCAACTTTTATTACCGGCACGATTAGCACCGTTTATATTTTTAAAAAAGTATGGTTGGAATCGTAATCAAAAACTGGCAATACCGTGTCTGATCCTTTTTAAAAGACAAATGGAGGTGTTATTATGACAGAATTACAAAAGCTTTTTCTAATTTACACCTGCCTGTATTTTGTAATTAAAGGCGCACTATTCCTAAGCTTTTATGTTGTACTAATTATGCTGGAACGACAAGCCCGCATAAAACATGCTAAATGCAAAGCCCTGCTGGCTCAGCAAAGAAGCAGCGAACAAGCTAGATGGAAAATTGCCTATGACCTTTTTAATAAACGTACCAGCAGTGAAAACCCAGCTCTGTTAAAAGAAGCCGTGTAGATCCAATTAAAGGGAGGGAAAAAGAAAAAACCGGAACTTGGTTCCGGCTTTCTTTTTTTTATAGTTTTTATACGATGATCTTCTGGAAAACTGCGACCAGGAAAACTATATAAAAGATACCGCTTATCAGCAGCATGGTTGCACTAACATGCTTTTTGGCAACCAATTCTATATATAAAAGTGCCGCGGCAGATATTGCTAAAATGGCTGATACCAGGGCGGAGGAAGTTAGTTGCCAGTCGGTCAAAAAGATGCCCAAGGCCGGTATCAATGAACTCTGAAATACCATGGCACCAGTAATGTTTCCCAAGGCCAAGGTATCTTTGCTTCTTGATATCCAGATTACGCTGTTGAACTTTTCCGGTAATTCGGTTGCAATAGGGGTAATAATAATAGATAATACGAAGGCGTGTATCCCGTAGTACGCAGCCACATCACTTACTGAGTTCACAAACAGGTTGGCACCCACTATAATCAGAGTCAATGCGAGTAATACCTGAATCGTTACGCGATAGAGCGGAGGATTTTCATACTTCCTGGCAAAATAACAAACCGGCATTTCGCTTTCCTCATCCAGATCACGTTCCTGGGTCAGCATTTCATACACGTACCATATATAAGAGAAAACCATAAACCCAGCTATGATTAATTGCCAATGTCTTAACTCCGGGGGCAGCGTTCCGGCTAATACCGCCGCAGTAAAGACGATAATAAAAAATCCCAGGTCGCGGCTCATGGTGGAGTAATCGGCTACTACCTTGGTACCATTAATCCTTTTGCGACGGAAAATAATTACCGCTGCCCCAGTAACAAACATGGCCAGGGTAGCCAACATCAAGGGCGCTCCCAAAATTGCACCTATGCCAATGGCATGCCCATCTGATTCCCGATTAAAAAGCAGCGCAATGATTGGTATTATGGTTTCCGGCAGGGCTGTACCCACCGCGGCCAAAACACTGCCTACCGCACCTTCCGAAAGATTAAAGAGCTTCCCTAACCATTCAACCCCATTAACGAACAGTTCGGCGGCTAAAAGTATTATTCCCAAACTAATCAATAGAAAAGCAATTGAATTCATGCAGTAAATAATCTCCTTTATGCTAGAATTGTATTGGCGTTAGGGTCTTATGATGCCTGATAAACGTAACCATATACCTATACCCCGCGCTCCAGGCTGACACATATGCTTCTTTTAAGCCTTCCCCCATTTGCTCGGGGTGATGAGCATCCGAACCGAAAGTAATGGGAATATTTCTTGCAAACATCATTTTTAAAAGATCAAAAGCAGGATATAACTCTCCCACAGGTTTTCTTAATCCGGCACTGTTTATTTCCACTGCCATATTAGCTTGATGTATTACATTCAAGACCGGCTGCATATACGAGGCGGACTTTTTTCGGCGGGGGCGGTCTCCCCAGATTTTAACCAGATCAAGATGGCCCACAATATCAAACAACCCGGACTGGATCATATCGATTAACACCTCGGTATAACGGGCATATACGGCATCTATATCCCGTTGGGAATATTCATACCTGTAATCAGGATGATCAAAGGCCCATCCATCCAGAAAATGCACCGAGCCTATCGTGTAATCATATTCAAAACCATTAACCAGCTCTTTTAAACGGGATTCCTGTCCAGGTATATAATCTACTTCTATTCCCAAACGAAGATTAATCTCGCGCAATCGTTGAATTTTTACTGCTTCATATGTGTGCAGGTCAACTTTGGATATAAGCTCATCATGTTCGCTGAAGCCCATTTCCCTAATCCCCTTACCTAAGGCTTGGTCGATAAAGGAATTCAGCCATTCCTTACTATACGTATATTCGCCGTGGGCCAGGGCATGTACATGATAATCAACCAGCATTTATTTTGATTTCTCCTATCCAACAAGGGACGGGTTGCTTGACGGCACAGCTGTCGTCAATATCCCCGTCCCCCTAAATAATCTTAAACGTAGCAGGATAATCCACCGTCTACCATAAAGACATTACCGGTTAACCAAGCTGAATCATCTGAAGCGAAAAATACTATGGTTCCATTCATATCATCAGGATAACCTACTCTTTTCATAGGGAAAAGCCGATTTAACCTATCCATTTTGCCCGCTGCTTCCAAGCGGTCGACTTCAGCTTGCATCATGGGTGTTATAATATGGGATGGACAGATACAGTTGACCCTGATCTCCGGCCCGAGTTCGGCAGCCATTGCCCGACTTAATTGAACCACCCCGCCTTTCATGGCACAGTAAGCGGTTGAATTAGCACTTCCCAAAACCCCCAGTATGGATGATATATTAATAATGCTGCCTCCGCCATCTTCTTTCAGCAAAGGCACCAAAGCCTGGCTCATAGCAAAAACACTGCGCAGATCCACCTGATACAATTCATCCAGATCCTCCAGGGTCGTTTTCATGAAAGGTTTACGCATTGCTGAGCCGGCATTATTTACCAAAATATCGGCCCGTCCCCAGCGTTTTTGCAACAGCTCAACGGCTTGCTGAATCTGGTCTACATCAGTAACATCGGTTGGACAGGCCAACGCCTCCCCACCTGCCTCTTCAATAATTGCTACGGTTTCATTCAGAGGATCAGGACGGCGTCCTAAAACCATTACTCTGGCCCCTTCTGCAGCCAAAGCAATAGCCGCTCCCTGACCGATACCGGTTCCACCGCCGGTAACCAAAGCAACCTTGCCATTTAATTTCATTACTTATACTCCCCTCATTAATTAATTAGACCCGCGTTTTTTACTTATAGGTCCAAAAACTAGAAGTTAAGGTTGTTTAAAAAAACGTCCTGAAAATCTGCCTGATCGGCTAATTCTATATACGCTACTTTGTTTTTAAGCTTGCTTGCTTCATTAATAATATCTGTGGACATCAAAGCTAGAATTGCTCCCTGGGCTGCAGCATTGCCTATATTCTTAACCTTGGAGGAATCTATGGTTGGCAGCAGCCCAATCCTGATTAAGTTTTCAGCATCCAGATAGGAACCAAAAGCCCCGGCCATATATATGTGCTCCAGATCTGCCGGTTTTAGGCGAGCCTGGCGCAGGAGAATATCAATCGCAGTTCTAATAGCACCTTTGGCCAATTGCACCTGTCGAATATCCTCCTGGTTTAATACTACCGGAGTACCGGTTAACGATTCTTCTGCCGTTATAATTACAATCTCCTGTCCCCTGCTTCCTTCCCGTACCGGAAAGTAGCGGGAAGACATGGAGGTAAGATTACCCCCTGGGCTGATACAGTCAGTGGCAAGCAAAACAGACAGCAAATCAATTATACCTGATCCGCAGATTCCCCGCGAGCGTCCTTCGCCGATAGTCGTAAAATCAATTTTTCCATCCTGGTAGTAAAAATGATCTATGGCCCCTGATCCAGCCCGCATACCGCTGCTTAAGGCTCCGCCCTCAAAAGCCGGGCCGGCCGCAGCCGAACTGGCCCACATCTGCCCTTTGTGACCCAATACTATTTCGCCGTTGGTACCGATATCAATCAATAAAAATGTACTCTGCAGACAATTGCCCAGGGTTAGCAAGCATGCGGTCGTATCTGCTCCAACGAAACCTCCCAGTTGGGGCAAAATCTGCATTACTGCCAGATTACTGACATTTAAGCCCAGATCAGCAGCCCTGGTACTAAAGCCGCCTGTAAACAAACCTGTAAACGGAGTCGTTCCAAAACCGGAGACATCAAGTCCTAACAGAAAATGCAACATAACGGGGTTGCCGACTGCACTAACTTTGAAGATTCTATGCGCAGATAAACCGCTTTCCTTTAACATATCATCTATCATGGCATTTAGATTGTTTATTAAAACTGTGTGCAGAGATTCGGCCGCTTCATTGCCCGTTTGGGAATACGTTATGCGCGAGATGATATCTTCACCATAAATCCTCTGCATATTGGTTTGCGAGGCCATTGCAAGCACCGCCCCGGTTTCCAAATCCAACAGGGCCGCAAAAAGGCTGGTTGTTCCCAGATCCAGAGCCAACCCGTAAAGACCCTGCGGTTCCCGTTCCACCAGGCGTATTTCCCGGCGGTCAAAAAGGACTGCATATAATTCTAAAGTCGGCCGGCCGGGACGATCTACCTTGTTTAGTTCATTAAGATTACCCGGGCTTAGATTTAATATATATTCTGGGAGGGCAGTTTGTATGCGATCATATAGCGGAACCGCCTGGTCGTTGAGTCGCCCGGGTATAAAAATATATTTATAGTCAACCCCGCTATGACCAGTAGAGTTGGGATTATATTTAAGCACTCTGCTTTTAGCATCATGCCCAGTCGGCATTATATCAAGATAAATAGTAATATCGCCTTTAACCACAGAATAGCAGGCCAAGCGCACGCCCTGCCTGATTTCTTCCGACATCAGATATTCCTGTTCTAAGGCCTCCATATCGCTGACCGCACCTTGCACCCGGACTTTGCATTTGCCGCAGTTTCCTTTGCCTGCACAGGAACCAGCGACATCATAACCCATCATTTCTAAAACCTGATATACATTTTTGCCTGCCAGGGTCCAAAAGCTATGTTCACCCGCATTAGCTTCAACCACTTTAACCCGACATTGTTCCGACATAATCTCACCTTAAATGATTGTTTTCCAAATACCCTTACGCCAGGGCCAACAATACCTAATCCAGGAAATTCGCCCGATGGAAACAGCTTTTTATTTCCGAAATTTCATTACAGGAAATAGCACCGAAGTTATTATACCATAACCTGCCGTTAATAAAATTACCTCCTGTTGTTAGTCTTATTGTTGTTTTGTATACTTATCTTGTTTTTATACTTTTAATTATTATACTTTTTATTAGTTTATGTAACCTTTTGTATTAGATGGGAATAAGCGGCTTAAATTAATATAATTTGCAGGTTTTTCTTGAGTTGTGTAGAAGATATAGAATAAGTTATTTATTATAATTATCATTATTTTTTCATTATGTTGTATTTTTATACATGTAGGACTCCGCTAAAAAAAACATATAAAACTCCGAGTTGATCTGCCTAAAGTTTACGCCACGGCAAATTAACCGATAGGGTAAATCCGGAAACGGTTTTGCCTCCCTTGCTTGGAAAGGAGTTTG
This sequence comes from Syntrophomonas zehnderi OL-4, assembly GCF_000983115.1. Taxonomy (GTDB): domain Bacteria; phylum Bacillota; class Syntrophomonadia; order Syntrophomonadales; family Syntrophomonadaceae; genus Syntrophomonas_B; species Syntrophomonas_B zehnderi. Next base: position 58,971 of record NZ_CGIH01000049.1, on the reverse strand, counting down.
GGTCGAATAAAGACCAGTGGGCCTTTGGTTAAATAGGTCGTCTTAACCTGAAGGGTCATTCTAAAACATCTCCTGAGTGGCAGGAGATGTTTTTTACTGGTCACTTTAAAAATTTTAGAGGGAGTGATGGAAGTGAACCTAGTGAAACTGAACATTAACGGAAAGGAGGTTGAAGCTCCGCAAGGCAGTACCATCCTGCAGGCAGCTGAACTAGCTGGCATTGAAATTCCCAGGCTTTGCTATGACCCGGAGTTAAGCAAAATGGGTTCCTGCCGCTTATGCGTGGTCGAAGTAAAAGGAAACCGTCTTCTGCCGGCTTCCTGTGTGACCCCAATATCCCCTGGAATGGAAGTACAGACCGAATCCCCCGCGGTGGTGGAAGCGCGAAAAACCATCCTGGAGTTATTAATTGCCAATCATCCCCTGGATTGTCTTACCTGTGACAAGCTTGGAGATTGCAAGCTGGCCGACTATTGTTATGAGTATGGTGTCAAAGAAAGCCCTTATGTGGGCGAAAAACATAATTATGCCATCGATAACAGCAATCCTTTTATTATTCGGGATCTTAACAAGTGTATTCTGTGCGGAGCCTGCGTAAGGGCCTGTGAAGAAATGACCGGACAGGATAATCTATCCTATTTGCACCGTGGTTTTCATCGCAAGGCTACTACGGCTGCCGATGTGCCTTATATTGAATCAGATTGCGTATTCTGTGGGCAATGTGTTGCTGTCTGTCCTACCGGAGCTCTAACCGAAAAGACTATGGCCGGAAAAGCCCGCCGTTTTAATATCGATCGGGTACAAACCACATGCCCCTTCTGTGGTACAGGTTGCAACTTCGACCTGGCTGTAAAAGACGGTAAGGTTATCGGTGTATTGTCCAACCCTGAAGCGCCAGTAAATGGACGTTCTCTTTGTGTTAAGGGTCGCTTTGGCTGGGACTTTATCTATAATGAAAAAAGGCTCACCCAACCCTTGATTAAGAAAAACGGCCAGTTTGTGGAAGCTTCATGGGATGAAGCCTTTGATCTAATTGCCCTGCGTTTTAATGAAATTAAAGAAAAATATGGTCCTGACTCCTTTGCTGCTTTAAGCTCAGCTCGTTGTACCAATGAAGAAAACTACCTGGTACAAAAATTTACCCGCGCCTATATGGGTACTAATAATGTAGACCATTGCGCCCGTACCTGACACGCACCTACCGTAGCCGGTCTGGCTACAACTTTTGGCAGTGGTGCTATGACCAATCCTATAAACGAAATAACCGATGAGTGCGAAATGATGCTTTTAATCGGAACCAACGCAACTGAAGCTCACCCGATTATCGGTTACAAAATGAGACAAGCGGCTCGCCGGGGAGCCAAAATGGTTGTCTGTGATCCCCGCCACATTGACCTGGTAGACGAGGCTGATTATTGGCTGCGCCAAAAGCCAGGCACCGACATACCTCTTCTTAACGGTTTAATGCATATCATTATTAAAGAAGGCCTGGAAGATAAGAAATTTATCGCAGAACGTACCGAGAATTATGAAGAACTAAAAGAGATTGTCGCAAGTTACACCCCCGAACGGGTTGCAGAACTTACTGGTGTGTCAGCCGATGATCTTTATGCGGTTGCTCGTCTTTATGCTACCACTGACAAGGCTATGATTTTCTATACCCTGGGAATAACTGAACATATTTGCGGAACCCGCAACGTAATGAGCATTGCAAATTTAGCCATGTTAACCGGGCATTTAGGCCGCCCCGGAACCGGCGTATGTCCGATGCGCGGTCAGAACAATGTTCAGGGTGCCTGTGATATGGGAGCTTTGCCCAACGTTTATCCGGGCTATCAAAGCGTAACCGTGGAAGCCAATCAGGAGAAATTTGAAAAGGCCTGGGGAGGTAAGATTCCAGCCAAAGTAGGCTTAAAAATTCCAGAAATGTTTGAGGCAGCCCATGAAGGCAAGGTAAAATCCATGTATATTTTAGGCGAAAACCCGGTATTGACTGATCCTGATACCAACCACATCCGGGCTGCTCTTAGCAATTTGGATTTCCTGGTTGTACAGGAACTGTTTTTGACAGAAACAGCAGAATATGCGGATGTAGTTCTGCCTGCTGCCAGTTTTGCTGAATGTAATGGCACCTTTACCAATACTGAGCGACGGGTGCAAAGAGTCCGTAAAGCCATTGAACCCATACCCGGCCAGGCTAACTGGGAAACTATTTGCCAGATGGTTACCCGCATGGGCTATCCCATGAATTACGAAAGCCCCCGGGAGATTTGGGCTGAAATGGCATCTCTTACTCCTTCTATGAAAGGGATAAACTATGGTAGACTCGAAAACGAGAGCCTGCAGTGGCCTTGTCCCAGCACTGATCATCCCGGCACTCCTTTCCTGCATGCCGGCAAGTTTACGCGCGGACTAGGACTATTCCAGCCCTCTGAACATATACCACCTGGTGAAATGCCGGACGAGGAATACCCCTTCCTGCTTTCCACCGGCAGAATACTATATCACTATAACGTCACTACTCCTTATTCAAAGGGTATCAGTAGTATTTGGGATAAAGAAATGGCTGAGGTCAATCCCTTGGATGCGGAAAAACTAGGACTAGTTACGGGCAGTCAGGTAAAAGTTTCCTCGCGCCGAGGTGAAGCTATTACCGCTGTTAAGGTAACCGATCGGGTATTGCCGGGAGTAATCTGGATGTCATTCCATTATACCGCGACCCCGACTAATGCTCTGACCAGTCATCATCTGGATCCGATCACCGGAACCGGAGAATATAAGGTAGCTGCAGTAAAAATCGAAAAAATTTAGGAGGCCGCTATGCGCAAGGTACCGGTAGAGGCATCAGTAGGCATGATGTTAGGTTATGACATTACCAAAATAATCCCCGGAAGCAAAAAATACCGGGCATTTCACCGGGGACATGTTATAACTGCTGAAGATGTACCCAAACTTAAGGATATGGGCAAGGAACATATATATATCTGGGAAGCCCATGATTCTTTGGTACATGAGGATGAAGCTGCCCTGCTGATAGCTCAAAACGCAGTCGGAGTAGGTTTGGGTTTAAGCCAGCCGAATCAAGGCCGAATCAACATTAGAGCTGAATACGATGGTCTTCTCAAGGTAAATGTAGAACAGCTGAACCGTCTGAACAACCTGGACGATATTGTATTTGCGACCCTGCATAGTGACCGGGTAGTCGTAAAAGGTCAGATCGTAGCTGGTACAAGGGTGGTTCCCTTGACGATTAAGCGCGATACTTTGGATGAAGCCATAAGCGAGTGTTCTCAATCAACTCCCTTATTAATGATCAAACCCTTTCAGGAATTATGGACGGGCGTGGTAACAACAGGATCAGAAGTTAACAGCGGACGCATACAGGATGGCTTTGGCAAAGTCATTCGTCAGAAAATAGCTCCCTTTGGCGGACGTTGGCTGGGACAGGTCATTGTTCCGGATGATCCCCATTTGATTACCCAAGAGATCCAGAACTTTATAACCGAAGGGGCTCAATTAGTATTGGTTACGGGCGGCATGTCGGTTGATGCTGATGATGCCAGTCCTATCGGTATAAAAGACAGCGGAGCCGAAGTAGTCTTTTATGGTGCTCCTATATTGCCTGGTTCCCAGTTTATGCTGGCTTATCAGGGGCACGTGCCGATTTGCGGTATTCCTGCAGGAGCAGTATTTAGCCGCAAAACCACTCTGGATCTTTTGCTGCCCAGGATATTTGCCGGAGATGTTATTAGCCGATCGGATATTGTGGCCATGGGACATGGCGGTCTTTGTGAAGAATGTGCCATTTGTCACTTTCCCCAGTGCCCTTTTGGAAAAGCCAGTAAGTTCTAGGATAGGAGGATTACAGTTTGCTAGTTAATATTACTCCAGAAGAAGCTCAACAGCAAATTCTCAACCACAGTCGCTTATTATCCGAAGAACAATTACCTTTGCTGGAAGCTGCCAATCGGATCAGTTCCAGGGAGATTATTGCTGATACCAACCTTCCGCCCTATGCTCAGTCAGCGGTGGATGGTTACGCATTGGCCGAAAAACCTGCCAACGGCAAGGATACTTATTGGCTAAACGGATACTTAAAGGCTAATGATAATACCCTTGTACCCATTCAAGAGGGACAGGCTGTAGGTGTTTTCACCGGAGGGAATATTCCCCTGGAAACCTGGGCGGTAGTACCCCATGAAAGGACTATTACCAATAATAACCATATGCAAGTGACGGAAATAATAAAAGCAGGCAACAACATTAAAAAAGTCGGCGAAGACTATGCTCAAGGTGACCAGCTGGTTGCCCGCGCATCCCTGCTTACCCCGGCTCATCTCAGCCTACTGGCTGCCTACGGGCAGAAAAACGTAGTTGTTTACCGCAAACCACAGATAGCTGTGCTTAGTCTAAGCGGGAATGTTGTTCCGGTGGATATGATTCCTGCGCCCGGTCAAATTCGAGATAGCAATGGCCCTTTGCTGGGAGCACTGATCCAAAAGGATGGTGGCACGGTAGTAAGCATGCAAACTTCCTTTGGAAAAACACGTCTCGAGCTTAAAAGATGGGCTTTAAGCATTTTGGATCAGATTGATGTCATGGTCGTCATCGGGGGAACTTACGCCGCAACGGATAATGAAGCCCGTTTGTTAATGGAGGAAATAGGCGCCAAGATACTTTACTGGGGTGTTGATATCCAACCCGGAAGCCACACGGGAGCATCACTATTAGATTCTCGCCTGATTATAGGCCTTTCCGGCAATCCGGCGGCTTGCGCAGTAGGCTATCAATTATTTGTAGCGCCGGCACTGCGAGCTATGCAGGGTTTATCACCCTACCCCAAATACCTAACCGCCATATGCAGTAACGGCTTTCCCAAAAAAACCGGTTCGCGCAGATTTGTACGGGGACAGGCTGATTGGAACGAGAATGGCCTGCAGGTAACTGTCCTGCCAGGCCAGAAGCCTAGTATGATACGCTCTTTATTTAACTGTAATGCCTTAATTGATTTACCCGCCGGCAGTCCGCCGGTAGAAGCAGGCTCTAATGTATCGATTTTGTGGCTTGATTCCACATTTTGAAGCCATATTTTACTGTTGTCTATAACCGGTACAGATAACCTAGTTTACGGCCTTTTATTGGCTTTATTTAAAAGACGGAGGTGACGGGATAATGGCAAACTACCAGGAGATTATAGATACCTATAAGGATCTGCCTGGCGGACTGATTGAAGCCTACCACGCGATTCAGCGTGAATATAGTTATATACCTGAGGAAGCAGTGTTTGCTGCTGCCCAGGCTTTCAACATCCCGAAGGCAGAGGCCTACGGGGTAGCGACATTCTATTCCTATCTCAAAGTCGGAAAACGTGGTAAAAACGTCATTCGTATCTGTGAGAGTGCACCCTGCCATATTGCCGGAGCTGACAAGGTCGTTGCAGCTTTGGAAAAAGAACTGGGCATAAAAATGGGCGAATCGACTGCAGATGGAGTTTTTGCCCTGGAATTTGCGGAGTGTGTGGGTCAATGCCAGGCTACTCCGGTAATTACCGTGAACTGCAAACCGTATTTTGATGTTACTCCAGAAAAAATACCAACTATTCTGGCTGAATACAAATAAATAAAGAAAGGAGGTTAGATTGTGGCTGAAGAAATGCGCATCGTGTTACGTAACCTGGACAAAATAGATCCCTTAAAAATTGATGATTATTTGGCTGTGGGAGGCTACAAGTCACTTCAGAAAGCCCGCACTATGAGTCGGCTCGAGGTTATTGAAGAAGTCAAAAAATCCGGTCTGCGCGGACGCGGCGGAGCTGGCTTCAATTGCGGCATGAAATGGAGTTTTTCATATAATATTGACAGCGATCAAAAATATGTAGTCTGCAACGCTGATGAAGGCGAACCCGGCACATACAAAGACCGTATTATAATGGAAAATGATCCTCAAACCTTATTGGAAGGTATGGCTATCTGCGGTTATGCGATTGGTTCCAATAAGGGTTACATCTATTGCCGGGGCGAGTATCCTTATGTCGTGGAAATACTCAACCAGGCAATTGCTCAAGCCAAGGGAAAAGGTGTTTTGGGCGACTTTGACATTGAGGTCAGAATGGGAGCCGGAGCTTACGTCTGCGGTGAAGAAAGTGCTTTAATTGAATCCATCGAAGGACACCGTGGTGAGCCGCGTTTTAAACCACCGTTTCCCCCGGTGGAAGGCCTGTGGGGTAAACCCACTATTGTAAATAATGTGGAAACCTTTGCCAATATACCGGTTATTTTGGAAAAGGGCGGGGATTGGTACAAAGGTATTGGGGCCGCTTCCTATCCCGGAACCAAGGTTTTAACCCTGACCGGGGATGTTGTTAACCGGACCTTTGTCGAAGTGCCCACTAACACGACTATCCGCGAAGTGATTTATGGTTTCGGCGGCGGTATCATAGGCGGCAAGAATTTTAAGGCGGTTCAGATTGGCGGTACTTCAGGCGGTTTTATTCCTGAAGCCTTCCTGGATACTCCGATTGACTTTGATTCCATGACCGCAATTGGTGCGGTATTAGGCTCAGGGGCGGTATTTGTTATGGATGAAACCCGGGATATAGTGGATGTAGTTGAACGCATCGCCAAATTTTTTGAACATGAATCCTGCGGCAAATGTACCCCCTGCCGGGAGGGTACCAAACGCATGCATGAAATGATGCATAATGTCAATTCGGGAACAGCTCGAGCTGGTGATCTGGATTTGATGGAAAAACTGGGCGGTGTTATGGGGGTAGCCTGTCTCTGTGGTTTAGGTCAGGCAGCTCCGGCTCCGGTTTTAACCACCCTGAAGCACTTTCGGACTGATTATGCAGCTAAGTTTAATTAGAAAATTGGTTTTTAGACACTGTTTGGTTAAGTTTACGCTGATGATAGGTAGATAAAATAGTCGGCGTAAATCAGGGGTCAAGAATCTTATTCCTTTGCTCCCATCTTTACAAATGCTAGATTTTGCAGCCATGGGGGTTTAGGATAGCTTCAGAAACGGGTTACTTGAATAAAATGTATTTTAAAATTGAGAGGGGAAATAATAAATGAATTTTCTAACACCTGCTGAAATAGCGGTGGCAGTATGCAATGCCGGTAAAGCTAAAGCCGAAATGGCATTAGGCAAATTAATAATGTTAGGCATCCTGGCCGGGGTATATATCGGATTTGGAGCCAACCTGGCAACCAAGATAGGAGCAGCCACCGATGCCGGTTCATCAGCGAATGTATTTTTATTTGGCGCCGTCTTCTCGGTCGGCCTGATGCTGGTCGTAATCGCCGGGGCAGAACTTTTTACCGGCAACAACATGGCCTGTATGGCCGCCGTTTTAAAC
>NZ_CGIH01000049.1:0-51604 GCF_000983115.1 Syntrophomonas zehnderi OL-4 | reverse complement strand
GCGAATGTATTTTTATTTGGCGCCGTCTTCTCGGTCGGCCTGATGCTGGTCGTAATCGCCGGGGCAGAACTTTTTACCGGCAACAACATGGCCTGTATGGCCGCCGTTTTAAACGGTAAAGCCACTTGGGGCGGCCTCTTTTATAACTGGGTAGTCGTCTACTTTGCTAACTTTGCCGGCTCCTTGTTACTCGTATATATTATTTTTGCAGGTATGTACTGGTGTACTAAAGATGCTACCGGCGCGCTGGCTATTTCCGGCATGGGTGCCAAGGCGGTAGGAATAGCCCAGGGCAAAATGTCTTTGACTTGGAGTGCTGCTTTCTTCCGTGGTATCTGCTGTAACTGGCTGGTGTGCCTGGCTGTGTGGATGGCATTCGCCTCCAAAGATGTGGTAGGCAAAATCTTTGGCATCTTCTTCCCCATCATGGCTTTCGTGTCCAGCGGATTTGAGCACTGCGTGGCCAATATGTTCTTTATTCCCATGGGCCTTACCATTGCCAACGCAGCTCCCCAAGCCACTGCAACAGCTATGAAAATGACACCTGATGCGGTTGCCCAATTTTTCACCTACGGCAACTTTATTAATGCCAACCTGATCCCGGTTACCCTGGGGAACATCGTTGGCGGAGCTATTTTCGTTGGTATGGCCTACTGGTTTGTTTATCTGAGAGATCCTGCGGCCAAGGTTGCTCAGGATAAAGGCGTTAAAGCCTAAAATGATTAGCGCCGGCCAATATTTATAAGCTGCCTTTCCTGATTAAATCCCTGGTCTTAGCCCCACGGGGCGAGACTGGGGATTATTAATTAAAAAATAAATGCGGCGGATTAATCAGACACATATTTATTAATAGCGACCGTTAGGGAGCATAAGTAGTCCCCGCAGGGGACTTTTAATATGATTGGCACAGATTTAATCTTAAATTAGCAACACGCTATCTGCAGCCAAATTACACTGCTTTTTTATGGCTGGTTGTGGTCAGCACTCAATTTGGGAGTTGCCCTTGAATTGCTTTCCAGTTTACTTGAATTGTGCTAAAATTACTTAAGATTTGGAGGTAATTCATTATGATGAGGGAAGATAGTTCTTTAACCCCGGAGGAAGTTGCCAATATTCTTAAAATAAGCAAGCTAACCGTTTATGAAATGGTTAAACGCGGAGAACTTCCGGCTTATCGGATAGGCCGCAAGATTCGTATAGAACAGAAAGATATTGAAGCTTACATAAGGCAAGGCAAGAAATCTAATATGGCAGAAACAGGAGCAACCATGCCATCCGATTTGCAACCTCCCCGCCAGGAATACCCGTTTAATGCCCCGGGTCTGGTCATCTGCGGTCAGGATCTGATTTTAGACATACTTTGCCGTCACTTGGAAACACATCCTCAAGGCTGCCGGGCTTTTCGGCATAATGCCGGCAGTTTTGCAGGCCTTTTACAGCTTTATCATGGGAACGCCGATATGGCAGGTATTCATCTCTGGGATAGTGACAAAGACATTTACAATATTCCTTATGTTCGACGCATCGTCCCTGGTATCCCAACCGTAATTATTCACTTGGCCATGCGCCAACAGGGTTTCTATGTGTCCCAGGGCAACCCGCTGGATATTAAAGGCTGGGAGGATCTGGCCCGACCCGAACTGCGTTTTATTAACCGGGAACCTGGTTGCGGTACCAGGGTTCTTCTGGATGAGCATTTATATCAGATGAAACTCAACCGGCACGAGATTAACGGTTATGAAAAAGAAAGTACTTCCCATCAAGCTATGGCCAGCGCAGTTGCCCGAGGCGATGCGGATTTTGCCCTGGGTAACGAAAAAGCGGCTATGATGGTGAGAGGTATTGAATTTATTCCCCTGCAAAAAGAACGCTACGAACTGGTTTTGAGAAAAGAGGATCTACATAAACCAGAATTTCAAGCAGTTATGGAGATACTAGCCTCGACTGCCTTTAGATCTGAACTCGCGGGACTCGGGGATTACGTTCTGGATGAAACAGGTAAAATCGTTGCAGAAACATAGCCCGGCACTTAATAGGTTGGATAGCAAGGGATGCCTTCTTGCGGGGCACCGATATCGCTTCCTTTATAATCTCCTCTTCCATTATTGAGTGCCGGGTTGATATTAAGGTTACCTCGTGATCAGCGTCTATTTCCTTACTAACCCGCCCATAACCGCAGGTCACAACCACCTCTGAAAATGTTGCGTGATACAGATGGGAAAGCTCTGCTTCCCACCGGAAGCTAAAGCTTCCGCTACATCGGAGCGACCAAAGGTTGCCCCCTGCGGGGACTACTGATGCTCCCTAACGGTCGCTATTAAGGTTGCTGTGTAAATCTGTCTTATCTGTGTTATCTGTGTCTATTAAAACCGCGTAAATCTGCGTAAATCCGCGTGATCCGCGTCTATTAAAAATCTATTTTCTTACTATATGGTTCGCTATACATACGGGGAAGCTCTGCTTCCCACCGGAAGCTAAAGCTTCCGCTACATCGGAGCGACCAAAGGTTGTACCCTGCGGGGACTACTGATATGAACTTCGTTCATAATTAAGGTTGCTGTGTAAATCTGTCTTATCTGTGTTATCTGTGTCTATTAAACTGCGTAAATCTGCGTAAATCCGCGTGATCCGCGTCTATTAAAAATCTATTTTCTTACTATATGGTTCGCTATACATACGGGGAAGCTCTGCTTCCCACCGGAAGCTAAAGCTTCCGCTACATCGGAGCGACCAAAGGTTGTACCCTGCGGGGACTACTGATATGAACTTCGTTCATAATTAAGGTTGCACCCTACGGGTACTACTGATGCTCCCTAACGGTCGCTATTAAGGTTGCTGTGTAAATCTGTCTTATCTGTGTTATCTGTGTCTATTAAACTGCGTAAATCCGCGTGATCCGCGTCTATTTACCTGTTAAATGCAAAAAGGCGGCGCATGCCGCCTTTATTGATTTATTATTCGTTAGGTTTGGTTTCCGCCATCAAGGCAAATGCAAATATAAATACCCAGATTAGGGATGCCAACAATGCTATGGTTGCTCCGCTCCAATCACCGGTAGCATGAATTAGAGCATTTCCCTTGGCATACAAGTAATTAAATACTACCATGCCTAAGCCGGTTAGGATAAACACCCATTTTCGCAATTGACCGGATAATTGGAAACCCTTTGCCCATCCGCAAAATTTCAAAAATATGTAGATTGCTACTACAACCAGCAAGATGGTAAAAAGTGGATTGTCAGCTAACACCTTTTCACCCCCCTTAAATTATTGCTCTTGTTTATTATTCTATTACTAAGCTTAATCTTAAACAAGGATATTCTGAGCCAAATAAAAACTCTGCGCGGATATATATATCCGTTTATCTATAAATATTAGTTCTCTAAAAGCAAGCATATTCCTGCCAAGCATTAATTTTTTTTTATTTATCGCATACTATTACACATTTCTATCTATTTACAGAGTTTAAAAAGGGGTTTTTGCATAAATTCCTGTTTTGATGTATAATATTTGAGCAAGTAAATCAGATAGTCGCGGGTATTTTACCCGAGGAAAGTCGGAGCTCCGTAGGGCAAGGTGCTGGATAACGTCCAGTGGAGGCGACTCCAAGGAAAGTGCCACAGAAATAAACCGCCGGTAACGGAGGTCAGAGGTCGGAAGTCGGAGGACAGAACTTAGAGATCGGAGTTAGGATAAAAGAGCGCTTCTGGCTTGTGACCTTCGTTAACGGTAAGGGTGGAACGGTGAGGTAAGAGCTCACCAGCAAACTGGTAACTGTTTGGCTAGGCAAACCCCACCTGGAGCAAGACCGAATAGAGGAACATAAGGTTGCCCGCCTGTTCCCGGGTTAGGTCGCTAGAGGTGCCAGGTAACTGACATCCCAGATAGATGACTATCAAATACAGAACTCCGCTTATAGATTTGCTTGTTTCATCGCTAAAACCGCCTTAACTGGCGGTTTTGGCGTTTTATAAACCTATTTTTCCTAGATCTTTGAAAGCTACTCTCGGATAGGATTGCCTTCCCCTATTCTATACTCCAATCCCTTTTATTCTCACCTCTCACCCCAAATAGAATGATTATTTGCCATAATTTTGACAATATTCTTGCATTTGATATGGTATATTTATAATTAGGAAAAAATTTTATTTAATAATGCATGTTAGAAAGAAGGGTATGGCATTGGAAGGGCTACATGTTACTGATGCTACATATCATCTGGAAAAGCTAGAGTTGATGATTGAAGACCCTTATACGGGTGTTATCTATATAGACAACCATTGCCGGGTAATATATCTTAATCAGACCTTAGCCAATATCTTGGAAATTGATAAATCGGAAAGCATTGGAAAACCAATCGAGGCTATTATGCCTCGCTCCCGCTTACCTGAAACCATTAAATCGGGTGAAAGCAACCTCTGTGAAATCTGTTCCATTAAGGGTCGAAAAATGGTAGCCATGCGGGCGCCTATTTATGACAAGGGTCAGATTGTAGGTGCCATGTCCAAAAGCCTGTTTTTGGATATGTCCACGGCTATAAATATGGCATCTTATTTCAGTTCCCCAGATTCCGGGGATGCAGAGATCCACCCTATAAATTCCGGTTACAAAACGCGTTACACCTTGGATAACATTATTGGTTCAAGTTCCACTATTTCCAAACCAAAGGCCATATCTAAACAGGTTGCCAACAACATTTCCAATGTTTTAATTATTGGTGAAAGCGGAACCGGGAAGGAATTGTTTGCCCAAGCCATTCACAATGCCGGCACGCGCCGCATTGCCCCCTTTGTACGCATCAACTGTGCCTGCATACCAGAAAACCTACTGGAATCAGAATTATTTGGTTACGAAGAAGGGGCTTTTAGCGGGGCCAAAAAAGGCGGTAAAAAAGGTAAATTAGAAATGGCTGCGCACGGTACTATCTTCCTGGACGAAATCAGTGAGATGCCCCTGGCTATGCAGAGCAAACTCCTGATATTTCTTCAGGAGCGCGAATTTGAAAGGGTAGGCGGAAGTCACACCATTACTGCTGATGTGCGGGTTATCGCCGCTACCAACGTTAACCTGGAGGAAGCGGTTTTGCAGGGCAAATTTAGGGAAGACCTGTATTTTCGCCTCAATGTAGTAACCCTGATGTTGCCTCCCCTGCGGGATCGCAGCGAAGACATTCCTCTTTTGGTCAATCATTTTATGGATAAACTCAGCCGCAAGCTTAATACCCCGCGCTTCGAAGTCGATTGTGACGCCTTATCCCTTTTAAAGTCTTATAAATGGCCCGGAAACATTCGTGAATTAGAAAATCTACTGGAAAGGGCTATTAATCTAGCCTGCATTGATAATGAATCAACTATCAGGCAACATCACTTCCCGACCCTGATTGAGAATAACGTTGAGCAAAACCTGGATCCTAATATTAACCTGCCGTTGAACAAGGCATTGGAAAACCTGGAGCATCAGATGATAATACGCTCTTTAAAATACTGCAACGATAATAAAACCCTCGCTGCCAAAATGCTGGACATTCACCCTTCCGTACTCTACCGCAAATTAAAAAAATATAACCTTTAAAACTCGGTGCAGTTAAGCATTGCCGCAATGCACTCTAACAACGTTGCCTGAGTAAAGGCATATAGAAAACACTTCTTTTGTTGTTAACCTCACATCTTCTTGCAACCTTGCAAAAGTATTCGCATATTGAGATATTCTTAAGAATCACCCCATCATTGACCGTCATGGGTTTATGGATATTTAGCTGACAATCCTATTCTCAAATTGCTATACCCCCACTTCTTTTATGCCACTTTATAAGCTGCAAAAGCCAGTTTCTTGAGTCCTGAATATTTTTTATAATATTGGCACAATTCTTGCAATTTAAATGGATACATTGCTTATTTTGGCGCTGCAATTTAAGCAATATTTGCTTCAAGTATCGGGCATAACCATTTAGGTCTTGCTCAAATCTTAGGATTTTTTATTTGGAAAGGAGAGTTTGATCAGGTGAAAGAAGTTGTGATCGTAAGTGCATGTCGAACCGCCATCGGCAAATTTTTGGGTAGTCTTAAGGATGTTAGTGCTAAAGAATTAGCCATTACTGCTGGCAAGGCTGCGATTGAAAGGGCCGGGGTTGCGGTCGAAATGATTGATGAACTGGTAATGGGTCAGGTATACCCACACGCCCAGGGTTCTTTGCCTTCCCGCCAGGTGGCCATGGCGTTGGGACTTCCGGTACGCAGCAATGCTTGTAATGTAAATCAAAATTGTGCTTCGGGAATGCGAGCTCTGGAGATTGCCTGCAACAATATTCAATTGGGAAAAACCGATATTGCCCTCGTAATCGGAACAGAGAGCATGACCAATGCGCCTTACCTGCTAACCAAGGCACGCAGTGGATATCGCATGGGCAACGGCAGTATCGAGGACGTAATTACGCTAGATGGTTTGTTTGATGGCATGGTTCCCGGACATATGGGTATTACCGCTGAAAACGTAGCTGAACTCTACGGTATCACCCGTGAAGAGTGCGATGAGCTGGCCTTAATGAGCCATCAGCGGGCCACCCGGGCAGTCCAGGAAGGCATTTTTCAGCGGGAGGTCGTTCCTGTAGAAATAAAAAGCAGAAAAGCCACTACCCTATATGCTACCGATGAACATATGATTCCCGATGCCAACCTTGAATCAATGGCAAAATTGCCTTCTGCCTTTAAGAAAGGCGGAGTCGTTACGGCTGCCAACGCCTCCGGAATAAATGATGCAGCTGCTGCCGTTATAGTAATGTCTAAATCCAAGGCCGGTGAATTAGGAATTAAACCCTTAATGAAAATGATCAGCATTACCGCCGAAGGCGTAGAACCCAAGCTTATGGGTTTAGGTCCGGCTGTAGCTATCCCTAAAGCACTCAAGCTAGCCGGACTCAAATATGAAGATATTGAATACTGGGAAATCAATGAGGCCTTCGCGGCCCAGTTTATTGGCGTAGGCCGGATGCTAAAAAACGATTTTAATATTGATTTATCCATGGACAAATGCAATCACAATGGATCAGGTATTGCTCTGGGGCATCCAGTAGGCTGTACCGCCCTGCGCATCATTGTTTCCTTGTACTATGAAATGGAGCGTCTGGGGCTTACCCTGGGCGGGGCTTCGCTCTGTGTTGGCGGCGGACCGGCCATGGCCTCCCTTTGGACGAGAGATATTTAAGTTTGCTACTGCATTTAAAAATAAGGAGGGAAATATTAAAATGGATTTTACCTTGACTGAAGAACAGATAATGATTAAAAAGATGGCCCGTGATTTTGCGGACAATGAAATTCTCCCCTATTGCCAGGAATGGGATGCTAAAGATACATTTCCTTATGATACGGTTAAAAAACTCCATGATCTGGGATTAATGACGATCGGTGTACCGGCAGAATACGGAGGTTCCGGGCTGGATCATCTGTCTCAAGGAATTGTAGTTGAAGAAATAGCCCGTGGTGATGCCGGGCTGGCTACCACCCTGGCCGCCAGTACCTTGCTGGCAGCTGACCCAGTCTATGTTGCCGCCAATGATGAACAAAAGAAATGGTTTTATGGCCGTATGAACGAAGGCGATCTGGCTGCTTTTTGTTTAACTGAACCCGGGGCCGGCTCAGATGCCGGAGGACTTTCCACCAAATGCGTCAAAGACGGAGATGATTATATCTTAAACGGCACCAAACAGTTTATCAGCAACGGCGGAGTCGCCGGACTTTATACCGTTTTTGCCACCCTGGATAAAAAGCTGGGTTATAAAGGTCACTGTGCTTTCATGGTTGATAGAAATACTCCCGGTATAACTATCGGCCCCAAAGAAGACAAGTTGGGCATACGCAGTTCCAACACTACCCAGGTGATCTTTGAAGATGTAAGGGTGCCCAGCAAAAATCTGCTCGGCAAAGAGGGCGAAGGTTTTAAAATCTGCATGAAGACGCTGGATCTCTCCCGGGCAGTTGTCGCAGCTATGGCGGTAGGGGTTGCTCAAGGAGCATTTGAATGTGCCGTAAAGTATTCCAAGGAGAGGCAGCAGTTTGGCCAGCCCATTTGTAGATTCCAGGCTATCCAGTTTATCCTGGCGGATATGGCCATGCAGGTTGAAACCGCTCGACTTCTTTATCAAAAGGCCTGTGCGCTTCAGGATATGGGCTTGCCCTATACCCAAATGTCATCCCTGGCCAAATGCTGGGCCGGTGATGCAGCTATGAAAGTGGCTACAGATGCCGTTCAGGTTTATGGCGGCTATGGTTACAGTAAAGAATATCCAGTAGAAAAATATTTCCGGGATGCCAAAATAATGCAGATATTTGAAGGAACCGCCCAGATACAGAGGTTGGTTATCGCCAATGATATATTAAAGGAATAAGATACCCCACCTGGGCTGGCTTAGCTGAAATTCACCTGTTCTGGACGGGGCTTTCTCTGTCCAGAACAGGTTATACTTGCTGTTACCTTTGAAAATCATTGCCAATATGGCCTTATCAGACTTTATGCTTATTTTAAACCTCTATCCCTTCCTTTCTCACTGGACAGATTCACTTGATTCCTTATTATTAACAACTAGAGAGGCTGTTAAGATTTTCTCAACCAGGTCTTGCATTTTGACATGTGAGAACCGTCCTCCCTCGCACTTTTGTATAGTTGGCAAAGAAAAGGTCATAATATTGGCAGGGAATCAATTAATGGGGTGATCGTTTTGAATGAAGGTCTGGTGGTTCTGGCAAGAAGCCTGATCGCTTTTTTCAGCTTGTTGATTTTTGCCCGGGTTATTGGTAAACAGCAAATCAGCGAACTTACTTTTTTTGATTATGTACTCGGCATAACGATTGGTTCAATCGCCGCTTCCTTATCGGTGGATCTGAGCAGCCGGGCCTGGCCCCACTGGATAGGGCTATTAACCTGGACTGCTACCGTTTTAATCCTGCAGCTTATAACCCTAAAATCAAGGCTCGCTACTAATTACCTGTTAGGTGAGCCCAGTGTCGTTATTATGGACGGTCAGATCATGGAGGAAGCCCTGCGCAGAATCCGTTATACAGCTTCGGACATTCTGGAACAACTAAGGGATAAAGGTATTTTTGACTTGAAACAGGTGGCCTTCGGGGTAATTGAGACTAATGGCAAGCTGTCCGTTTTACTTAAACCTGAATTTTTGCCGGTAACTCCTCAGGATATGAACCTTCCTACCCAGCCTAACGGCTTGGGAACAGAATTAATTTATGACGGGGTCATAATTGAAGAAAACCTGCAGAAATCCAAGGTGGATCGTAAATGGCTGCGCAAGGAATTAAATAAAAACAACATAAAACATATTTCTGACGTATTCCTGGCTTACCTGGACGGGGCTGGCAATCTATATCTGGATTTATATAAAGATCAGGCTCGGAGGGAAAATAATGCAGGCAAATAATATCGGTAACAAGATTATTCGTTATATGATCCCTTTATTAGTACTAGTGGTCTTTGTCGTAATCATGCAGGGGGGAATCTACAAACTCGGTTCCCAGGACAACAAGAATAAGGTCTACCACTACAAATCTTTACTGGCCAGCAATATAGAAGCTGAAAAGTGGACAAATGCCTCAGCTGATTTGGATGAGTTGGAAGTGAGATGGAACAAGCTCATTCCTAGGCTTGAATACCATGCCGAAATGAATGCCATAACCGGTATAGATGTGAGCCTGGGGCGTCTAAAGGGGTTTATCGCTGCCCATGACAAGGGTGGTGCTCTGGCTGAGCTGGGCGAAATCAATAAATATTTAGATAATTTGACTGAGTAACATTGGGGCAGATCACTGCCCCAATGTGTTAGCCAGGTAGGTCAACCTTTAAAAATCGCAGAATAAAATCGGTAATTTCTGCACATTGGCTGAAGCTAAATACGGGCAGATCAACCGGCATATTAATATCAGTTATCAAGGCCCGGGTCTTTGGCAATAGCATGGGCACCGGATCAATTTCCTGACGCAGTACTTCAATTTTATCGAGCGGTTCATTTTTAAACCCCTCCACAATAATTAAATCAATATCCTCTGGAATCTGCTTTAGTATCTCACTAAAATCAAGTTCTTGTTCCTGACGGCAATATGTTATGGCAAGTTCAGGAGAACTTGCCATAACGAAATCCGCTCCTGCCTGATAAAGCCTTTCCGAGTCTTTCCGTGGTTCAATATTTAAGGTATGCGGGGCATGTTTAACTACGGCCGTTTTGTAACCCAGTTGGGATAAATGATTAATAACCTGGGATAGTAATGTGGTTTTACCGGAATTATGCCTGCCCACAAAACTAATCACGGGAATCAGCGTCCCCACCTCCTGATGTAAAAATTTAAACTGCGCCTAGCTGTTGGACACTGACTTTTTTATACCTGTTTTACCAGCCGTTCGGCGGCACGTTTGGCCTGGGTTAAGACATTTTCTTCATCAAAGGTTTTAATAATTCTGTTTTCCATTACTATCTGTCCGTTTATTATGACTGTCTGCACATCTGCAGCCTGGCCGGCATAGACCAGGTTGGCAATAATATCATAGCGCGGTATCATATGGGCTTCCTGCAGACTGACCAAGATAAGATCTGCCTTAAACCCTGGCTTTAAAATTCCAACTTCAGGTAGCCCTAGGGCTTGACCGCCGTTTACTGTCGCCATTTCTAGGGCCTTATAGGCAGGTATTACCGTGGGGTCACAGGAATTAACCTTATGGAGCAGGGCGCAACTGCGCATTTCCTGCAGCATATCCAGGTTATTGTTACTGGAAGCTCCATCGGTTCCCAGGGCGACAGGGATACCCGCCTTTAGCATGGCCGGTACCGGAGCAATACCGCTGGCCAGTTTCATATTGCTTTCCGGGTTGTGGACAACACCCACCTTATGTTGAGCCAAAATTTGAATTTCCTCCTCAGTAATATGCACACAGTGAGCCCCTACGGTCGGATAAGCAAAAAGGCCCAGATGATCCAAATGCGCCACCGGCGTACGCCCATAGATTCTCTTGATATCTTCAAATTCAGTTAAAGTTTCGGCTATATGTATATTAAGACCGACATTCAGCTCCGCCGCCAATGCCATTACCTTATGCAAATAATCGGGCGGGCAGGTATAAGGGGCATGGGGTCCCAGCTTAAAAGTAATCCTGCCCTGGGCTTTTCCCGACCAATCCCTCACCAACTCGCGGCTCTCCTTAAGAGCCTGTTGGTTTTCCGGCCCTAACCCTACCATGCCTCTCGATAAGACAGCCCTGATCCCGCTATCCTCAACGGCCTGAGCGGCCTGATCCATGAAAAAATACATATCGGCAAAACAGGTGGTACCTGATTTTATCATCTCCACAATCGCCAACATAGTACCCCAATATACGTCTTCTTTGGTCAGCTTGGCTTCCAGAGGCCATATCTTGGTCTCCAGCCATTCCATCAGAGGCAGATCATCAGCATAGCCCCTTAAGAGGGTCATAGCTGCATGGGTATGGGCATTTACAAAACCAGGCAGCACCAAATTATTTGTAGCATCAATTATCTGGTTATAGTTGCCGGTGGGCGGTTCCTGACTGCCGACCGCCGTAATCCGATCATCTTCAATTACGAGATAGCCTTTTTCTATTACGCTGTTTGCCTCGGTCATGGGTATGATATTGGCATTTTTTATTAATATGCTCAAGAACAGTACCTCCTTTATTATGGCTTGTTCTCCGTTGCTAGGCCGTCAATCTACAATAAAGTAATACAACTATGATTGACCATAACAGGAAAATTCCTGCCGCAATATATCTATATCTTCCCGACCCAGTTCTTTTACCTGACCCAGGGTGTTGGCATAAAGACTTACCATGGCGGTTTTTTCAGCGATATTGCAAACATTTAAAGCCTGCTCAACATCGACCCCGACTCCAACCAAGCCGTGATTAGCCAGTAACACGGCTTGCCCATCCCCTAAGGTGCGAACAGCTTGATGGGCCAGATCCAGGGAGCCACAGCGGGCATATGGAGCTACTTCGACCGGATGGCCTATTACCTGAGCGGTTTCCTCCAGTATTACCGGTATGCTCTTGTTGGCTACCGCAAAAGCACTGGCATAGGTACTGTGCACATGGACAACCCCCCTTACGTCAGGGCGGCTTTTATATATATGGATATGCAGCTGGGTTTCAATGGAAGGCTTATGTTCCCCTTCGATAACATTTGCATCCATATCCAAAAGGATAATATCTTCGATCGTCATCAAACGATAATCCATACCGCTGGGGGTTATCAGTAAAAACGATTCATTTTTAACTTTTTGACTGACGTTGCCCCAGGTACCTGGAACCAGTTTTTGTTCATATATTTCCCGGGCGGTACGCAGCACTGCTTTTCTATCCTGCAAATATCTCATTTCCATTCCTCTTCTCTCAAGCCGTATTAAGGGTTTTGTTTATTATACCCTGGATTTTAGTTTTATTTAGTAAAAAAAGGCGGGGTGACTATTCCTTTTTCCGTTATTATGGCTTTAATTAGGGCTTGCGGGGTAACATCAAAGGCGGGATTAAAAACCTCTACTTCAGGTACGGTGATATACTCCCCGCGCATCCTGCGAACTTCGTCATGGTTGCGCTCCTCAATCGGTATTTGTTCGCCACTGCTTATACTAAGATCAACCGTTGACATAGGTGCGGCAACATAAAAGGGAATCTGGTGATAAGCGGCCAGTACCGCCAGCCCGTAAGTACCAATTTTATTGGCCGTATCCCCATTAGCGGCAATGCGGTCAGCTCCGACTATAACTGCATCAAGCTCCTTTTGGCCCATCACATAGGCGGCCATGCTGTCCGTAATAAGCTTAACGGGAATATTATCCTGCATAAGCTCCCACACCGTCAACCTGGCTCCCTGCAAAACCGGACGGGTCTCACAGGCCCATACCTGACTGATCTTACCCTGCTGCTGGGCAGAACGGATTACACCCAAGGCAGTCCCATAACCGCAGGTAGCCAGAGCCCCAGCATTGCAGATCGTCAATACCCGGGCATTTTTCGGTAACAGGGTTTGACCATAATTGCCTATGCTGATGTTTATGTTTTGATCCTCCACAAACATAGCCTGAGCTTCATTTAACAGGGCCGCGCCGATCTGTTCAACATCTTGGTCAGCCAAGCGGTCAAAAACGCCGCGCATCCTTGTGATGGCCCAGAAAAGATTGACTGCGGTAGGCCGGGTGGAGGCAAAGAGTTGTTCGGCTTCATCGTAATATGCCTTTAAATCCGAGCGGCTACCCCGGTATTTAATTACCGCCAGGGCCAGAC
Source organism: Syntrophomonas zehnderi OL-4 (assembly GCF_000983115.1). GTDB lineage: Bacteria > Bacillota > Syntrophomonadia > Syntrophomonadales > Syntrophomonadaceae > Syntrophomonas_B > Syntrophomonas_B zehnderi. The sequence continues at coordinate 38,315 of NZ_CGIH01000049.1, read as the reverse complement.
CGTAAGCCGCCGTTACCCCAATCAAAGGGGCTCCGCGTACTTGTAAAATTCTAATGGCGTGGGCTAAGGCATGGTGTTCCTCACAGCGGATATATTCTACCCGGCCCGGCAGTTTATTCTGATCCAGAATAACGACTGCTTCGTTTTCCCAATATATGGCGTCTATCATTGGTTCATTCTCTTTTCCTGTAGTATCCGGCGGCAATCGCAGGATCTGGCTTCTTTTATTAATCCCACGCTTTCCATTATCAAGTAACGGATATTGTTAATACTTCCCTGCATCATCTCCACTACTTCGGCATGGGTAAGGATTCCCGGGGATATACCGGCGGCATAATTGGTGACAAAGGAAAGGTTGGCATAGCAGATACCTAATTCACGCGCTAAACATACTTCCGGCACACTGGTCATGCCAATCACATGGCCGCCTAATTGTTGAAACATCTTAATTTCCGCCCCCGTTTCAAAGCGCGGCCCTTCCGTGCATACATAAGTACCGCCATTATGAATGGTCAGACCCTTTTCCTGCCCGGCTTTTATAATCGCCTGCCGGAGTTCCGGACAATAAGGTACGGTCATATCACAATGCACTACCCCATCTGCCCCGCCTTCATAAAAAGTATGCTTGCGCACCTTGGTAAAATCCAGAAACTGATCGGCCAGAACAAATTCGCCTGGCTTATAGTCCAGCAGCAGAGACCCGACCGCAGCCGTAGCCATTATGCAATCAACCCCCAGCTGTTTTAGGGCCATAATATTGGCCCGATAATTAATTAGGTGGGGAGCCACACTGTGGTCGGCTCCGTGCCGGGGAATAAAAGCTATTTCCTCACCCCGATATTTACCCACCATAACCGCTACCTCACCAAATCTGGTTTTTTCTGTAACCTTTTTAACCTCATCCAGTAATGCGGGATCATATACCCCGGTTCCGCCTATAACAGCAATCCTTGGCATTTAAAAACCTCCAATTTATTAATCATTTTAAAGAATCAGCGGCCTGCATTTTTTATATAACAATTTAAAAATATCCCCCGGCAACTGCCGGTGCTCTCTGGCATTCAGTTCTGCACGTGCCGGGTCAGTGGTAAAATTGTTCCCTTTGAGTCTGGGGTCGCTAACTTTCGAAAATTGCCTGGGCAAAGACACTCGGGGAAAATTCTCTTAAATCTTCGATTCCTTCCCCTATCCCCACCATTTTGACGGGAATACTCAATTCCCGGGCTACGGCAATGACGATTCCGCCCTTGGCGGTTCCGTCCAGCTTAGTCAGGATGATACCGCTTACCCCGGTAGCCTCTTTGAATATTTTGGCCTGACTTATGGCGTTTTGCCCGGTAGTGGCGTCCAATACCAACAAAACCTCATGTGGAGCCGCGGGGATTTCTTTCTCAATGACTTTTCTCACTTTACTGATTTCCTTCATCAGGTTGGCTTTATTCTGCAGCCTGCCCGCCGTATCAATAATCAGTATATCAGCTTTACGGGCCTTAGCGGCACTAATAGCATCAAATACTACCGCCCCCGGGTCGGCTCCTTCCTGGTGTTTAACCAGCTCCACCCCCACCCGATCTGCCCAGATTTGCAACTGATCAATGGCAGCGGCTCTAAAGGTATCGCCTGCGGCCAGGATTACGCGCTTATCTTGCTTTTTAAACCGGTTAGCCAGCTTAGCAATAGAGGTTGTCTTGCCAGCCCCATTAACTCCTACCACCAGGATAACGGTAGGTTTTTCATCGGCTATGTTTAAGGGCACTTCTTCAGTATCCAGTATCTCCCTGATAGCTTCTTTTATTAAATCCGTCACTTCAGCCGGATCGTTGATTTTTTGCTTTTTAACCGCCGTACGTATTTTATCTACAAGTTCAATAGACGTATTCATACCCACATCAGCTTGGATAAGAATATCTTCCAGTTCCTCAAAAAAGTCTTCATCTATTTTACGGGTGCTTTTGATTAGGGTATCGATCTTACCCCCGATATTCTGGCGAGTCCTGGTTAAACCTACTTTAAAGCGTTCCAGGAAACCTTTTTTGTTTTTTTCTGGAGAAGGCAGCTTTATTTCGTCAGACGTTTCCTTCTCGCCGACCGATTCCGAACCAGCAGGTGGTTTTTCTATATATACTAATTCCGATTCAGATTCGGGCTTCGCGGTAAAATCTTTTTCCTTCTCAGCAGAATCTTGCTCAGCACAGTCTGCCTCAACTTCAATTTTTTCCTCCTCCAACGCTTCCTCTACCGGATGGGTCTGCTCAAAATCCTCCTGGGTTTCCTTCTTTTTCTTGAATTTATCAAAAAACGCCATATCATGACCACCTTTATAATTAAAATATCCCCGTTGCCGGGAGCCACAGCCACTCTTGAAAAGTAAGGAGTGAGGCGTTAGGGTAATTCTCCCTAACCCCGCCAAAGGTCTTTGACGCCGCTTTGCATAAGTAGTTACGCTTCTCAATTAAAGAATGCTTTTAAAAATCAGCGCGATGCATAAACTTCAAGGTCAAAATAATCTTTTTCTTCTCTTATTATATCGCCATACTAATACTATCGCTAACGTTAATAGATAATACCGACGATATCCCTTGTTGCGGCATGGTTACGCCATAGATGTTGCTGCCCGCCTCAATCGTTGTCTGGCGATGGGTAATGACTATAAACTGTATTTCATCGGCCATATTTTTCAGAAATTGGGTAAAACGCATAAGATTGGTTTCATCCAGGGCCGCATCAATTTCGTCCAATAAACAGAAAGGAACCGGACGCAATCGCAGCAATGCAAAGATAAATGCGATACAGGTCAAGGCCTTTTCCCCACCTGATAATAAGTTTAGGGGCTGACTGCGCTTACCTGGCATTTTGAGTACGATATCTACTCCTGCCGACAGGTAATGGCTGTCTTCTTCCAGAACCAAACTGGCTTCACCACCGCCAAATATTTCGGTAAATGTTCTTTTGAAGCTTTCGTTGGCTAAAAGCATAAATTGGCTGAAATTTTTGGCCATGGCCTTTTCAGTCTCAGTAAGCAGCTTTTCCAAAGACTGCCGGGCTTCAATTAAATCATCACTTTGCTGGCGGAGAAAATCATAGCGTTCTTTTAACTCAGCATATTCCTGAATTGATTCTATATCAACCGGGCCTATGGCATCAATTCTATCTTTCAGGGATTCGATCTCACGCTTGAGTTCTCGCATTTCTACAGGGCTCAAATCTTTTGCACAGATGTCAGGGGATTCCGACTGGTATTTTTCCTGCCATTTTTCTTGAACGGCTTTTAGTTCTGATTCCAGGCGCACCATCTGCATTTCCAGAGAACGTATCTCTCCTTCAAGGGCGGCTTTTTCGTCTAACATCGGTTTGAGCCTTTGTCGTAGCTGTTCTTTTTCTTCTCCTTCTAACTGAAGTTTTTCCTGATGGCTTATGATTATCATTTTTAACTGCTTTAAGGCTTCGGTTTGGTTATGCAACTGTTCCTGGTTTAAATCAAGATTTTCTACCTGTTTGCGACTCTCTGCAATTAGGTGCTCTTTGAGTTTATGAGCTTCTTCAATAGACTGCTGGTAAGATTGCTGAACCTCCTGAAACTGTGCCAGGTTCTTTTCCAGTTTCTCCAGTTCCCTTTTTTTCATATTTAATTGATCCTGGCGGGAGAGAGAGCGTTCTCTTCTGATTTCAAAATCACGCCGTTCGTTTTGCAGGGTGTCTTTCATGGCTTCTGTCTGTTCAGCAAAACTGGCATTGTCGGTACACATTAAGCTATAATCCTGTTTAAACCGCAGCAATTCTTCTTGCAAGTCCTGAGCATATATTTGCAGGGTCTTAATTTCCTTTAGGTTATTTTGATTTTCATTTACCATCTGTTCCAGATGGCTATTAACCGTATTAAGCTCGTTCGTAATTAACTGGATTTGAAAATCATTTTCCGCCATAATGTTCTTGTACTTTAATAATTCCTCATCCAGCTTCCTAATCTGCTCGGACATCTGTTCTTGGAGCTGGTAATTGGAGTTACGTTGGCTTAAAAGCTGTTCAAGCTGCCGGTTAAGACTCTTTTCCTCCCCTTTACGCATCATTGGGCTGTTGGAGTGGCGGGCCGCAGAACCCCCGGTCATGGCACCACTCACATTTATTAAATCACCCTCCAGGCTTACAATCCGCAAGGAAGGTTGGCTGTTTTTAAACACCTGCAAGCCACAGTCCAGATCGCTGACCAGCAGCACCCTGCCCAGAAGATAATCGACCGCCTTTTTATACTGCGGATCATACTTAACTAGCTGGGAGGCTAATCCCAATACCCCTTCCCGGCGATTGAGTTCCTCTAAAACCCGGGGATTAAATGCTTGTACCCTTAAAACATCCAGGGGCAAAAAGGTTACCCGCCCCAAGCGTTGTCTTTTTAAAAAAGCTATGGCTTCCCTGGCGTCTTCTGCTTTAGCTACCACGATGTTTTCCAGCCCTTTGCCGGCTGCTGTTTCAATGGCCATCTCCATACCTGAAGGGACATTAATTATATCCGCCATCAATCCTTTTATTCCTCTTAAGCTTCTCTCTCCCTGGGAATGAGCCTGCAAAACAGCCCTAACGCCCTCGGAATATCCTGCATATTTCCGTTTAAGATCCTCAAGCCCCAACAGTTTGTTTTCAACACTTATAATGCTATGGCTAATCTCCTGATGTTCTTTTTCCAGCTGAGTAAATTCGTCATTAAGCTTTGCTTGCTGACTCGTCAAGCTGTCTAGCTGAACCTGTATTTGCTCCTGCTGGTTAAGGCGTTTTTGCCTTTGTTCGATCAGGGCTTGCTGTTTTTTCTGTTCAGAGTCCTGTTTAGCCTGATTATCCTCCAGCCGCATCTGTAGCCGTTCTTTTTTTTCGCGGGCTTTTTTTATCTTCTCTTCCTGGTCTGATATATTATTTTTTAGTTCACTTTCCCGCTTGGCTCGTTCAAACATTTGCTCCCGCTGCAGTTCAAATAAATCTGCCTGGCCCTGGATGGCTGACTCTAATTCAAGGATCTCACGGTTGAGTTCTTCCAGCTCAGCTTGGCGTTCCTGCCATTTTTCTCTTTCGTTGTTATAATCATCAATCTGTTTATCCAGATCCTGGTTTAATGCCAGGAGCAATTGCTGGTATTTTTGTTCATCCTGGGTGGCGATCAACATTCTTTCGGAGTAGTTGTGTATTCTCTCCTGTCCTAACTTGGCTTCTGATTCCAGGCGGCTCAGTTCGGCCTCTAACTGGTGCTTTTGCTCAGCCAGCGCGGTCAAAGTATTGCGGTGTTCTTCCAATAAAAGTTCCGCCTCTTGAAGTTCTTTCTGTAATTTTTCCAGGTCACCCGACAACGTGTTCTGGTGGGCGGTTTTTTTAGTCAGTTCCTCCTTTTTTATACCCAGGTTTTGTCTTATTTTTTTAATCTCCTGACCCATAAACTCCTTGTCCGCCAGGCAGTATTCCTCCCAGATTTTTAGATAGCTTTGGGCTTTGGCAGATTTATGTTCTAATTCAACAATACGAATCTCCAGCTCGCCAATGATATCTGCCAGTCTCTGCAGATCCTGAGTCGTAGCCGCAATCCTTTGCTTCACTTCATCTCTTTGCTGCCGGAATCTGATGCTCCCTGATGCTTCCTCCAGTATCAAACGCCGGTCAAAGGCTTGTCCGTTCAATACCTGTTCCAATTCGCCCTGACCGATGATGGAGTAACCCCTTTTGCCTAAACCTGTTCCAGTAAAAAGATTAACAATATCTTTCATGCGCACCCGTGATTTGTTGAGCAAATATTCACTTTCCCCGCTGCGGAACAACTTCCGGCCTACGGTTATTTCCCCATACTCGACCGGGAGCATATGATCCGAATTGTCGATAGTCATATCGACCATAGCCATTCCCTGCGGCTTCTGTTTATCAGTACCGTTAAATATTATATCTTCGTTTTTTTGACCCCGCAGTTGGCGCACGTTACCTTCACCCAGAACCCAGCGAACAGCATCAGCAATATTGCTTTTTCCGCATCCGTTTGGCCCCACAATAATATTAATGCCAGGCTCCAGAATAATTTCCGTCTCATTAGCAAAAGACTTAAACCCTTTAATATCCAAGCGTTTTAGGTACAAGGCCTACCCTCCAGTTATGTATAGTAATCCCCTTTGTATATTTTAACTGCCAAGACCGAAAATCCTGCCATTACCTAATTGAGACTTTTGCATAATTAATTCTTTCCAAAAAGGCGATCAATATATAGTAGCCTCAGGAATATGAGAGTGCTATATATTGTGCTTTCCAAAGCATCCTTAGTTATTTTTTGAATTATGCAAAAGTCTCAATTAGATAAAGATAAAACCACTAATAACGATAAAACTATCATAAATGATAGTTTTATTTTACCGGATTTACTCCTTGGTTAACTTTGCTAATGGGAATACCACCGATAAATTTAATACTATTGTTCTATTTTGCCTTCTCCAAATGGCCCAATCTTAAAGAGTTTGAATAAGGATAACACTACACCTAAGAACTATTATGCACAAATTTTAACGAGATAAATTTTGGATAGGAATTTGCTTTTTCCAGATCAGTATACCATGAGATGGAAAATAATGGTTATACATACTTGATAAGGTAAATGGGGTCGGGGCCCTTATGATATTGCGGAATGTGCAACTGGGGGAAAGGGTATCCCGCCGTGAAACGGGTTGACCATGGCCAGTTTATGTCCCTGCTTTTTCAGGTAGGCTAAGGATGCAGTCATACTTCAAAGTATTTTTCGTCTTTCTACCTGTATCATAATTTTTGTTACATAATTATCTAGACCACTTACACTGATCTCGTCTAGTACATACTCTTCAAAGCTGTCTCCGCAAATAAAACCCAGTTGCTGGCAATGGCTATGGCCACCCGGTTTCCGGCCAGGTCCGTATTGATTGGTGTGTTTTTGGCTACCCCTTTACCACTAGAAGTATCAGGAGTGCCGGAAACAAAGTTATGTGGGCATCTGCAAAACAAGAATGAGCTATGGGAAAACAAAATGCACAATATCGTGACTGTATTTTGAGCTATTACAATTTCCCGTTCAATCGTTTGAATATAAATTTTATATACGGCATTAACAGGTGGGTCTGGGGATACTTACACACCCGCCTGAACCGATGATTATGAATTTCAAAATTGCCTTCCTCCTTATGATTATTCCTGCTCAGAGGATTATTCCTGCTCAGAAGGCAGATCCATTCCACATTGACAATCACCGGCCCTTTCAAAATAAAACCTGCATACGTCATTTCCATATCCCAAGGTAGTGGGTAAGCTGAATCTGAATCCGTGCCTTTCCGGATCAATTGCCCCAGCCCATATCCAGTCCCATTCACAAAGAATATTCATGAGCTCGGTAACACTATGGTAAACCGCAAATCGGTGATAGAAACATTTTTGCACATGAAGATGGTACCTTTCCTCATCGTCGCAAATTCTGGCAAAGGTAAATGTTCTGCCAAAAAACATCTCCTCGCGTTCTTTTGAGGCCTCAACCAGCACACGCATAGGATCATTGGCATAGTCCAGTGCATATCTGACACCTTGTTGGATGTCATCTTTAACCGAATCAATCGCGGCTTTCTTCAGGACAGCCAAGGCTTCCTCCTGTGTGCTGACTTTCAATATTTCTTTATAACCCGCCAGGAGCAAAGCCATAAAATGGAGATGAAACTCACTTTGTTCATCTTCAACCCAGTTTCTGTTTTCCGACAATAATCTGTTGTATTCAGTGTGGAAGGCCTGGCTGATTAGTTCCGGATCGCCTGGCTCATTTTTCCCGGCAAGGTATTCTAGGACGGTATTTTTCAAACTACTTAAGATTAACTGGTTGCTTTCCTTGGAAACCCATTCACTATGCTTATTCATAATAACTGCCCCCTGTATTTTTATTTATTTTGATTATACAGGGAAGCACCGGTGAATTGATTGAATGAATCGGACGGATTGCCTGCCAAGTATTCAGCGGGAGTATATCCTGTAAACGCTTTGAAGTCTCTTATGAAATGAGACTGATCACTATAATGGCACCTAAAAATAATATCCTGCCAGGGTATCCCGCCTGCCTTATTGCTTATGATTTGCATGGCTCCTTCAAATCTATGAACACGTCTGAACGTGCTTGTATTCATGCCAAAATTCATATTGACCATTCTCTGCAAATTTCTATTGCTATAACCAACCGTTCTGGCAATATCAGAAACTGAAAAGGCAGGGTTTATGAGCAGTTTCTCCAGCTCGATCGTCTTTTTCCTTCTATATTCAATCCTTTCATCGAGGATTGAAGTCAAAAAGGATTCTATTGCCTGGACACAGTTTGATATCGAGAAGTTTTTAAATATCTGCTCAAGCATGTTTTGATAAGAGCTGCCTGATATGAGTTCAAGGTCGATTGTTTCATTGGTCAGATGATTGGAAGGAATATTAAAAACATCAAAAATAACTCCTGGTTTTAAGGAAATTGCTACTCCTAAGCCGGCGGCAGGATTATTTAGGTCTATGGGCAAAGTAGTCTGACCGGAAAGGATTCCTTTACTTCCAGTGAATTTTAAATAGCTTTCAGACCCGGCGAAAAATCGCCTTGGATTAGAGGCTCCTTTGCTTCCATCATTAATATAGTATGCATTTACATACTTATCTAATGTTCTGGATGGTTTAACTATCTTCATACCCTTTACCCTTATCCAGTATTATTCCATCGCCCCGGCAACGCTTAGATTGAATGCAAGCTAGCCGGCGAAGTCCGAAAAACCACGCTTAGGCAGTAAAGGACATGAACACCCTTCGCTGCCTAAGCCAATCTAAACTTATTATAGCTCAAGTTTACCCGATAAAAAACTAAGGCTTCGGAAACCCCTCGTAAAAACCAGTATTACCGGTGTGTAGAAGCACATTTTGAAGAACTGGCGGGCGTATGGGATTTTTTAAACTTCAACCCGCACCTGCACATCATAGCAACAGACGGATGTTTTGCCGGGGATAGAGAATTTATGATAGGGACTGCACCGGATGCTTCAAGCCTCATAGACTTGTTTCGCCTGGAAGTATTCAGAATGCTGGCAGCTCTTTGCCATCCGTGGCACCGCTGCACTAGTCCATCCATGGACGTCGGAAAAGGCGGGGAAAATAAACAACAATATTATTGAGAATATGATGAACTGGCATCACAGCGGCTTCAATATATATTGTGGAATCGCCATCAGACCGAGGAGCGGGGAGGGCTGGAGAAACTGGCCCAATATATTATAAGAGCCCCCCTCTCGCAGGAAAGACTGTTCTATATACCGTCATCCGCAGTACCCGACGGCCTAGCCCGTGTAATCTACAAAGGGAAAAACAGCAGTGTTCGGGAAAGCTTTACTGCGTTAGACTGGCTGGCCAGACTTGTCACCCATATTCCCAATAAAGGGGAACAGATAGTCAGGTATTACGGATACTATTCCAACAAGTCACGGGGAATGCGCACAAAAACTGATATTGATATTAAAACGCCGGTGCCGGTTGATTCCGATATTACAAAAAAGGAACTACGCAGGATTTGGGCTCGTTTGATTCAAAAGGTTTATTATACCGCGACATTAAGGTGACCAAAGGGAACATCAGTAGTGCCCGCAGGGTGATCCGTTGCTTTGTCCAAAATGCTGTGGGCGAATGCGTATCATATCCATTATCGAAGACCAAGCTGTCATCAAGAAGATACTAGTGCATCTGAATCTGGGGGTGACGAAAAACCATGATCCGCCGCCCATTTCTTTCCCAGACATAGAATTTGCGTGCCGGAAGGTTCAAAGAGTTTAGGAATCGGGTTATACCGGCTGAGCTTTAGGTAAATCAGGTTGATGCTATGTTGATTATTATCACGGTTAGATACCCTTCCCTCACCGGTCGCACATTCCTCAATATCACGAAATTTCGACCCAATTTCTTGGATCGAGTATGTATAACCATTATTTTCCATCTTGTGCTATACTGATCTGAAAAAAGCAAATTCCTATCCTAAAAGCTATCTGGTGAAAGAGCTGTTGCAGAATAAAGGCCTCCCCTTGCATATCGAAAGCGATTACAGCCAGCAGGACAGTGAAGCACTGCGGACCCGGATTGAAGACCTGATAGAGATGCTAGCCTAGTTTTATATCCAACTATGCTTTTTCACTGCCCGGCGCTTGATTTCTCCGGGCAGTGAATATACATATCCCTTACCTATCGGGCAAAACTGGGTTGTAGATTATTTTCTTCATAGCTGATAGCGTCTTTTCTAAACAATCGCCTCCATTACCCAGGATTTTTGCTACCATGCCGAATTTATATGTTTTGCTTATCATTAAATTAAAAGAGAAAATAGCGCTGCGCCAGGGGAAGAACCGCACAAGGAGTACAGCTTATATGCTCTCCATCCATTCGTACTTCGTAGGTTTCGGGATCGACTTCCAGCCGCGGGGTGGCATCATTGAAAACCATATCTTTTTTGGATATGGCCCGGCATCCGGAAACGGGAGCCAGCTGCTTTTGCAAGCGCAACTTTTCCAATAAGCCTTTTTCCAAAGAAGATTTAGATACGAAAGTAAAGCAGCTGGAATACTTGGCCTGCCCGTAGGCTCCGAACATATGGCGATATAGGATCGGCTGAGGAGTGGGTATAGAGGCATTGGCATCGCCCATTTTGCTGGCAATAATAAAACCTCCTTTGATGATCATCTCCGGTTTGACTCCGAATAAGGCTGGCTGCCACAAGATTATGTCCGCCATCTTTCCGGCTTCCAGGGAGCCCACGTAGGAGGAGATGCCATGGGTTATGGCCGAGTTGATAGTATACTTGGCCAGATACCTTTTGACCCGAAAATTATCATTGCGGGAACTGTCTTGAGGCAGAAATCCCCTTTGTTTCTTCATCTTGTCCGCCGTCTGCCAGGTACGGATGATAACTTCACCCGCCCGGCCCATGGCCTGGGAGTCGGAGTTCATCATGCTGAACACGCCCATATCGTGCAGGATGTCTTCCGCAGCGATGGTTCCTGGCCTTATGCGGGAAGCGGCAAAGGCTACGTCCTCCGGTAGCCGTTTGTCCAGGTGATGGCAGACCATCAACATATCCAGGTGTTCATCTACGGTGTTCACAGTAAAGGGCATGGTGGGGGTGGTGGAAGAGGGCAAAACGTTAAGCAGGGAGGCCATGCGGATAATATCCGGCGCGTGCCCGCCTCCGGCCCCTTCCGTGTGAAAGGTATGGATAGTTCGGCCTTTGATGGCTTCCATAGTATCCTCGACAAACCCCGATTCATTAAGGGTATCGGTGTGGAGGGTGTCAAGAGAACCGTCCCCTCGACACTTTAGACCTTTCTTTTCGTTATTGTAAATTCTAATCTCTAATTATCTGAATTGTTTATATTAACAAAATTATCCCATAATTTGCTAATTATTTTATATTTCTTCCTTTATAATATAATTGTAATTATTAACAAATTTGGGGGGCGATAATTTATGGCGAGGGATTTTTTAGCGATGTATAAGGACAAACTTCGTACCGCTGAAGAAGCGGCTAAAATTGTGGAGTCAGGTGACTGGGTGGACTACGGAATGTTTAACGGCAAACCGGTGGCCTTCGACCGAGCCTTGGCAGCACGCAAAGATGAACTGGAAGATGTGAAGATCATGGCTTCCACCACCGTTCCACCTCTGCCGGAAGTAGTAACCCGTGATCCACAGGGAGAGGTATTCACCTATATGGACTTGCATTTCAGCATTGTCAGCAGAATGATGCAGGAACAGTGTCAGGGGGTATTCTACCACCCAGTGGCTTACGGTGAATCCGAAAAATACTTTGCAGACGGTTATGAAGATCCTCCTAACGTAGGTACCAGCCGACGCAAGGTATTTGTCGTACAGGTAACACCTATGGATAAGAACGGATATTTTAACTGGGGCGTACATAACTCTACTTCCTTTGCCCAGGTACTTAGTGCCTATAACACTATCGTGGAAATAAACGAGAACCTTCCGGTTGCGTTAGGTGGATGCAACGAAAGCCTGCATATTTCACAGGTAGATTATATAATCGAAGGTGACAACCCGGAACTAACCCATTTACCAGAAATTCCTGTTTCTGATACCGATCGTAAAATTGCCGGGCATGTCCTCGAGCATCTGCGGGACGGTCAGTGTATTCAATTAGGAATCGGAGCTATGCCCAATATATTAGGAAAAATGATTAATGAAACAGACCTTAAGGATCTGGGCGGCTGGACGGAAATGCTGGTGGATGCCTATATGGAGATGTGGGAATCCGGTAAAATGACCGGCATGCGCAAATCCATCGACCCTGGTAAAATCAATTATACTTTCACTCTGGGCAGCAAGCAACTTTTTGATTGGATAGATCATAATCCTGCCCTGGCTTCATGCAATGTTGGATATGTCAACCATCCGGCTCGGCTTACCAGCATCGATAACCTGATTTCGATTAATCAGGCACTGCAGGTAGATCTGTATAGCTCTGTCAATGCAGAGAGCTCTGGCTTTAGACAGATTTCCGGCAACGGTGGGTTGTCTGATTTTGTTAATGGGGCTTACTGGTCTAGAGGGGGACGCAGTTTTATTTGTCTGCCTTCCACCCATACCCGCAAGGATGGCACCCTGGTCTCCAGGATCGTGCCTGCTTTTGATACCGGTTCTATTACTACCGTAACCCGCCAAATGGTAAACTATATCGTTACAGAATACGGCTGGGTATCTTTAAAGGGTACCTCCACCTGGGCAAGGGCTGAAAAAATTATATCCATCGCCCATCCTGACTTCAGGGATGAGCTCATTAAAGCCGCCCAAGAACGTAAGATTTGGCGGCGCACCAATAAAATAAGCTAAAAAGATTTCTGACAGCCGCAGAGACGCTGGTTCCGGCCGGTATTAACCGGCAAAATTTTCCGTCCCTGCGGCCGTTAATTAGTCTCCTCCCGGCTTATGTCGATCCAATTTCTTTCCTGGGCTGGATGCATTCTAACCTGCAATTCTTTTAAGGCAAAAAGCTCTTTTAGGTAATTAAGGTTAGATCTTTTTCTGCCTAATAATTTAGAGAGGTCGCGCTCGTTTATATTAATATACAATCTTTCGGCCGAACCATAGCGATTAATATGCTGACGGAGGGCTGATTCGGCTTGATCTCTAAAAATGGCTTGTTCCACCAGTTCGCCAAAAGCTGGATGAAAAGGTCCGGCTTTAATGACTCCGCTGCCGCGCAGTTCTTCATCTGGATAGAGGCCCATGCGAATGATGGGGATAGATGCTGCTGAAAACAGCAGCCGCATATCTTTACATACAGCAATAGCCTCTTCCAGTGACAATGCCTGATATTTTCCTTCTTGCCACATTTTATCTAATTGGGTACCTGCAATCACCAGGGTGGGATAGATTCTAACCATCTGCGGAGCCATTTCTATCGTTTCTTTAACCGTCTTTATATCCCGCTCATAAGTATCCCCGGGAAGCCCTATCATCAGTTGGATGCCCAGTTTAAAACCTTTTTCCTGAATCAGAGCTGAGCTCACGCGCACATCCTGAGCCTTGTATCTGCGGGATGATAGCTGTAATACTTCATCATCAAGTGACTGAACCCCCAGCTCAATGGTTTTAACCCCATACCCTTTGAGCAGGTCAAGTCCATCCGCATCTATACAATCCGGACGGGTAGAAATTCTAATTCCCTGGATTCTGCCTGACTCCAGATAAGGCTGGATTAGCTTTAAAAATGCTTCCTGTTCGGGGATAGGAATGGCCGTAAAGCTGCCGCCAAAAAAGGCCAGTTCGACTTCCGCAGTGGGTGGTATGGTGCTTAAGTACTGCTTAATAGTACTGATTATCGCATCATCGGTGGGTATCTGCGCCTGGGCTGCTATTTTCTTCTGGTCACAATATATGCAATCATAGGGGCAGCCCAGGTGAGGGATAAAAATGGGGATATTGTAGTGTTTCATTTTTTAAACCTCCGCTTAGAAAAATTATGATACCATGACGTTCTTTCGCCTTATATCCCCAACAGGAAAAAGCACCGTCCGGGTTGTTTAATCAACCGCATTTTCAAGGTTTAAAACGCATCACATAACCTGTTTTTTCTAAAAAAACCACTATTCCAGCCGATTATACCGTCTTTAGGGTCGCGCTTTTATAGCAGTTCATCCAATATACCAGGATCTTTGAAAACTTTTTCAGCCGCATTCTGCTCGGCTTCTTTTTTGCTCTTGCCCTGTCCGCTGGCTAATAGTCTGTTATTATGGAAAACCCCGGCCACAAACACTTTGGCATGTGCCGGCCCGTCCTCATCGATGATTTGATAATAGACATTATCACGGCTGCGGGCCTGAACAATCTCCTGCAGACGGGATTTATAATCCTGATAATCTCCCTCCGCTGTTGCCTTAATCGTTTTTTCCAGGTGTTTTAGTATAAAAATGCGCACGGCTTCAATTCCCTGATCCAGATATATGGCTCCTATTATAGCTTCCATCGTATCAGCCAAAATCGATTTTCTCTGGCGTCCGCCTGACATTTCCTCTCCCCGGCCCAATAGTATATACTGGCCCAGATTAATCCGTCCGGCCGCTTCGGCCAGTGATTTCTCGCAAACCACCCGGGCCCGAATCTGGGTCAGGTCGCCCTCAGCTTTATCCGGGTAATGATTATATAGGTATTCGGCCACGATGAAGTCCAAAATCGCATCACCCAGAAACTCCAAACGCTGGTTGTTATGATGATTGTTTTGTTCCTGGGCATAAGACGGATGAATCAAGGCCATCTCCATTATTTCTTCATCTTCGTAGGAAATATCCTGATTGAGAAGAAACTTTTTAATTACACTCCTGGTTTTCATTTTTGCACCTGTTGCAAATATTCATATAGGGCTTTGACCAGATCTCCCAGATTCGAATAATCCTCCAGGTCGTCTTCCGGGAATTCTAAGTTATAAATATCTTCCAGGGCCATAATCATTTCCACTATATCTATGGAATCGGCCTCCAGCTCCTCAAAGGTACTCTCCATCGTAATCTCAGATTCATCCCGGCTTAATTGTTCAGCTAGTATTTTTCTGACAATTTCAAAAAACTCCTGCATTGCCACAACCTCCTTAGATTCTAATACGATTATATTATACAGTCGTTTGAAGTACTATTTTTTGCTGGTTAATTATATCCTTTTTAACACATTCAGTCGCAGTTTTGATACCATTAAATACTGCTTCCCTTTTGGAACTGCCGTGACAAACGATACTGACACCGTTCACGCCCAAAAGAGGCGCACCGCCCACCCGGGTATAATCAAACCGTTCGAAAAATGCCGGCAGCCTGCCCAGTTCTGCAATACAGGCCTGAGCTACCAGGGCTGCCAGCCCTTCCATGTTTTTAAGAACGATATTGCCAATAAAACCATCACAGACAATAACATCGCATTTATCAGCAAACAGGTCTCTACCCTCGATATTGCCCACAAAATTAAGATCCTTTTGATCCTTTAATAATTTGTATGCTTCAATAGCCAAACTATTGCCTTTGCCTTCCTCCTCTCCATTATTCAAAAGGCCTATCCGGGGGTTGCCAAGCTGCATCACAATAGATGCATAAGCTTTACCCAATAAAGCAAACTGCAACAACTGCGTTGCCTTGCAGTCCACATTGGCACCGACATCAACGACC
The DNA here is from genome assembly GCF_000983115.1 of Syntrophomonas zehnderi OL-4. Taxonomy (GTDB): domain Bacteria; phylum Bacillota; class Syntrophomonadia; order Syntrophomonadales; family Syntrophomonadaceae; genus Syntrophomonas_B; species Syntrophomonas_B zehnderi. The sequence continues at coordinate 22,620 of NZ_CGIH01000049.1, read as the reverse complement.
AGGGAGTAGCTTCCTGCCTGGTTCGGTATAGAGGCCACAATCGGAGGACGGTCAATGCCCTCCAGGCGGCCTAGTATAAAGATCGCAGCAGCCAACTGGGCGCCGGTGCTCCCACAGGATACAACGGCATCAGCCTGACCTGCTTGGATCAAACGGGTAGCGACAATAATAGAGGCGTCTTTCTTTTTGCGCAGGGCAGAAGCCGGCGATTCATTCATCTCCACCACCTGGGAAGCCGGTATAATCTCCAACCGTTCGGTCGGATACTGGTATAATTGGAGTTCTTCTTTAATTAGATATTCATTGCCTACCAGCAGGAGCGTGTCCTCTGATTGTTCAGCCCACTGCAAAGCACCGGCAACTATTTCCCGTGGTGCATAATCACCGCCCATTACGTCAATGGCTAATCTCATCGTCTATCCTCCTCATATATCTTTAGTAAAGGGTATCTTTAATAATCTCAAAAGGCAAATTTTTTTTATTATTAATAGATTTCATCATAGCTTAGGGTCATTTTTCTAAATTACCCCCCATGGCCGCAAGCCGCAACTTTAATAGCTTGATACAGATGGGAAAGCTAAAGCTACGGCTACCGGGGCAAATGATCGCAAATAGTATGTTCTAATACATATCTGATAATGGGTTTTCCAGCGGAAGCTAAAGCATCCGCTACGGTATTGGGGCTAAATCTCCCCCACAATGATCTTGATTTTTGAATATATACGTTGATGCGCAGTTAGCGTATTGTTAATTAAAGATAATTCAATGTAAATCCGGGTTTAATTAAACTGAGTAAATCACCCTTACGGCACTATTAATATTAACCCCTCCAGCACTATGTTGGCAAAAGTTTTAATAAAAACAAAAAGTAAGTTCCTAGCCGGTAGGCTGTCGCTTACTTTTTGTCGGTTTCTGATATTTCAGTTATTTTGCTATGACATTTTTGCCTTTGTAGTAACCACAATTCAAGCATGCATGATGAGGCATTTTTAACTCGTGGCACTGCGGACACTGAACCAGGCCCGGTGCATCTATCTTTCTCCACTCGGAGCGGCGTTTATTCGTCCGGGAATGTGAATGTCTTCTTTTGGGAACGCCCATCTTTATACCTCCTTCCGGCTATAAATTCTTGAGTTTTTCCCATCTGGGATCAATATCTTCATTGACACAGGTACAATCCCCCGTGTTTTTATCGATTCCACAGATCGAGCATAGTCCCTGGCAATTTTCCTTACATAAAGGGATTATGGGAATAGCTAAGTAAATGGCTTCGTATACCGGAGCTGATATGTCAGCTATATCACCGGTAAAAAAAACGCAATCTTCATCTTCGCTAATATTTTCGGCTGCGGTGCTTGTGCTTCTTACCAGTTCCATTTCAATATCAGTAAAGATAGGGTAGCTGCATTCTTTTAAGCAACGTGAACACTGCAGTTGAACCCGGGTTTGAACCTTACCATGTGCTAAAAATAATCGTCCGGTATTCTCTACTACCAGTTCAACCGTAACCTGATCAAGAAACTTCCCCCCCAGATCCTGGAGGATCTCATTTGGCCCGGGAGCATGCAAAAAAAATGTTTCACTCTCCTGGGGCCGAAATTTTAGCCTTGCTAGGTTAATCTTCATATTTAACACCTCATAAAAACACCAGATTAATTATAGTCTTACCGTCTTATTATTGTCAATAAACGACTTGCCTAATATAAAAAACACTATTATGTTAAAATATTGGTTGAATATACCCCTATTAAAGGGCAGGATAAGATTAGCGGGTACCGAATACAATATAATCAAGGATCAAGGCCAGGCAGGAGTGAGTATTTTGGACATTCAATTCTCTGATGACTTCATCTTAAGGAATTCGCTTATACCTATTAGTAAGCTGGAATCAAGCCCAGTGCGGCCCGATGATTTTTTCTGGCAGCCGATAAAAGCCTCTATCGAGGCGGCAGATCTGTCAGCAGATGATTTATATTATAATCCGTTGAACGCCACCTGTCCTTATTGTTATTATAAAAATTTCATTTTTCTGGAATTGCAAGGAATCCCCCATAATCCGGCCGAACTCAAAGAACAGATCAATCTTATCGAAAACGGTTTGAATGCTGCAGTTGCCCAAAGAGATTTTAAATTATTTATAACCCTGATCAATCCCAAACTGGCACCGAATGCTTTTATGGAGGTATTCGATTTTATAGCCGACACTGACAAATACCCTCTCTATGAATACCTGTTAAAAACGAATGAGCTGGCTTCTAAAGTGTTCCCGGCGGAATTCAAAAAAAAGGCAGGTAAATACAAGGGGGCCAAGGCCGGTGTGCCGTTAGCCGATGAAAAAGGGTATGTTGCGGTCTTTGTCAGTCAGGCTGCGGGTCAATTGACCCCCCATAAAGTAAATACCTGGCATACAGATATAAATACGGCAGTTAAGAATGCATTAAAAAATAAACCGGTCGGAGATATTTATCAAGGTCGGGTGCAGTCGGAGTATATCCATAGCTTTGTAGATGACAGGCTTAATAATCAGGCCCTTGTAGATCCTTACCAGGTTAAGCATATTGAAAAACTGGATTTAATAAAAATTAACGAGTTTATTCCCCAGATGCATTCGGCGGGAATTACCCGGCAATATGAGCTGTATGCCCGCCAGATAAAACCGGATTGGTTTCACAACCCGCGCGGTATTCACGCCCTCAGTCATAGTAAAAGGGTTTTGTTGTTAGTTTTGATGCTCGCCTATCTTGAGCAGTGCTCCCAGATGGATACCCGCTTATTATGCCAGGCTGCTATCTATCATGATATAGGACGTAAAACGGATGGTTATGATACAAAACACGGCCTGGCCAGCTACCGCAAAATGCTTGACAAAAAACTACTTAACCCGATTGAAGAAGCCAGAGCCGAAAACCTTAGATTCATTATTGAAAACCATGCGGTTGCTGATATAAGCGCTATTAAACAACTAGACAAATACGAACTGGAATCGACCGATGATACTATCCGTCTTTTTCATATCTTTAAGGATGCCGATGGTTTGGATCGCGTCAGAATAAATGATCTTAACCCCAAATATTTGCGTACTACCCATGCCCCCAAACTTATGCTGGCTGCCCATCAGCTTTATCAGGCAGAGGATTTTGAGAGCTTCTTGACAGAGGCTGGCATTAAATAATACTGGCGGTCAGCAAAGAAACGATCCATACCGCCAAAAAGTAGCTTTTAAAAAAGGAATTCAAGTCCTGGGCAGAGGGTTTGCTAATAATTAAACTTTATCCTACCTGGACAAGAATATATATTAAAACGTGTGCCCCGCGCAAATCCCACTACGGTAATACCCATACTTTGGGCCAGTTCAACGGTTAAACTGGTCGCTGCAGACCGGGACAAGACCAGGGGTATATGTTGACGGGCGGCCTTTAGAAGTATTTCGGAGGCAACCCTCCCGCTTAAAACCAGACATTTGTCATTAAACCCAATCTGTTGCAAAAAAGCTGCCCCGAGCACCTTGTCAACCGCATTATGGCGGCCAATATCCTCATAAGAAATCAAAAGATCCCCCCCACATCCCAGGGCCGCACTATGCGTCCCACCGGTTAGTCGGAAAACTTCTCCCCGCTTTTCCAATAGTTGCAACATACCCAGAAGCTGCTCAGGGGTAAATGTTTCCTGGGAGAAGACCGCCCCAAGACCCTGGCTGTCTATCTGCAAACCTGACTGGCCGCGGCCCGCACAGCTATTAATCTGGCGATAACCTGGATTAGACTGTAAGTCAAGCGGTCGGGCAGTATATACTTTTACTATACGCTGTTCCTGGTCACAGTCTATAGAACGCAGATCCTCATAGGTTTCTAAAATACCTTCACTGAGTAAATAGCCGACCGCCAATTCCGTATAAGCCTGCGGCGAACACACCAAGGTGGCAAATTCATTATCATTGACCAGGATGGTCAGATGGGTTTCGATAACCACCGTATCAATAACAGTTTGCAGACTATTATCTTCAAATAATCGTAATTCTCTTTTCTCATACAGGGCTGGTAAATCCACCAGATTCATTCCTCCTGCTATCATTTATGCCGCGCTGTCCTGCCGGACAGGTGTGATTAAGCATAAAACTATTAAACTTTGGCGAAGCAATTATTTGGATAATAATATAAAAGCGGGATTTGCATCCCGCTTAAAAATTGGCAAACAGTATCTGTATTTCTAAATTATGATTAATTAGCCAGTCTCTTGGTGTCTCTGGCTATAACCAGTTCTTCATTGGTCGGAACTACAAATATTCTAACTTTGGAATCTGCAGCGGAGACATCCACTTCTTTGCCTCTGACCTTGTTCTTTTCAACATCCATTTTAATACCCAGATAATCCATGTCGGAACAGATGGCCTCACGAACGTCATAACCATTTTCGCCTACCCCGGCAGTAAAGATTATGCAGTCACAGCCGTTTAATTTAGCTATATAGTTGCCGATATAGCCTTTAACCTTGTTGTAGTATACCTGCAGGGCGATTTTGGCTCTTTCGTTGCCGGAATTGGCAGCTTCCAAAACATCGCGCAGATCGTTGGAAACGCCGGACAGTCCTAACATACCTGATTTTTTGTTAAAGTAGTTGTTGGCTTCGGAGGTATTCATGCCCAGCTTGTCCATAAGGAACCAAACGATAGCCGGATCTATATCACCAGAACGGGTACCCATGACCAGTCCTTCCAAAGGGGTAAAGCCCATGGTGGTATCGATAACCTGACCATCTTTGATAGCCGCCATGCTGCCGCCATTGCCCAGGTGGCAGGTAATGATCTTACAATCTTCGTAGGCTTTGCCCAACATCTCGGCAGCCCGATGAGCTACATAAAAATGAGAAGTTCCATGGAAGCCATATCTGCGGACTTTGAATTTTTCATAAGCATCATAGGGCAGAGCGTACAGATAATTTTCCGGTTTCATGGTCTGGTGGAAAGCGGTGTCAAAGACAGCCACATGCGGCACATTAGGCATTAATTCCTGGCAGGCTTCAATTCCCATAAGATTCGGGGGATTATGCAAAGGTGCAATATCAAAACAATCCCTGATGACTTTTTTTACCTTATCATCGATTACTACGGATTCAGCAAATGATTCACCGCCATGAACAACCCGATGGCCTACAGCAGATATTTCATCCATGTTTTTAATTACACCGTATTCGCTATTGGTCAAAACTTCCAATACGAGTTTCATGCCAGCCGTATGATCAGGCAGATCCTTTTTTATAATTACTTCGTCTTTGCCGATGGGCTTGTGTTCCAGGGTCGTTCCAGGTATGCCTACTCTGTCTACTAAACCTTTGGCCAGAACGGATTCATCTTCCATGTTAAATACCTGGTATTTAATTGATGAACTCCCGGCGTTAACTACTAAAACCTTCATTAATTATATGCCTCCTTATTATTTAAATAATTAAAATTCACGAACTTCGTCTTAGGCTTGCATAACTACCATGGCTACAGTATTTACAATATCTTCTACACTGCAGCCTCTGGACAGGTCATTAACAGGTTTGGCCATGCCCTGGAGGATAGGTCCAATCGCTTCTGCCTTGGCCAGTCTTTGCACCAGTTTATAACCAATATTACCAGCTTGTAAGTCAGGGAATACCAGGACATTACATTGACCAGCCACCAGGCTGCCGGGAGCTTTGGAAGAACCAACTTTGGGCACCATCGCAGCATCTGCCTGTAACTCACCATCTACTGCCAGTTCCGGGAATCTCTCTTTGGCAATATTGGTTGCTTCAACGACTTTATCAACGACTTCATGACTCGCACTGCCTTTGGTTGAGAAAGACAGCATTCCAACTTTGGGCTCCTTAATTCCGCAAAGTTTAATAGCGGTCTCAGAAGATGTCTTTGCAAACTCAGCTAGCTGAGCAGCCGTAGGCATGGGGGTAACTGCACAGTCAGCAAATACAAATATGCCTTGTTCTCCGAATTCGCAGTTAGGAACGATCATAATAAATGAACCGGAAACAGCAGAAATACCAGGTGCTGTTTTTATAATCTGCAGGGCAGGTCTTAAAACATTGCCGGTGGTGTTTTCCGCGCCAGCTACTTCACCGTCTGCTTTACCCATTTGTACCATCATGGATGCAAAGAAGAGTGGATCCAGCATGGCGGCTTTAGCCTTATCCAGATCAACGCCTTTGCTTTTGCGCATTTCATAAAATGCCTGTACAAAGTCATCAAAAAAAGGAGCTTTAACCGGATCGATTATTTCTGCGCCGGACAGATCGGCTCCTACTTTTCCTGCCAGATCCTTTATTTCGCCCTCATTGCCTAATAGGATCGGGCGGGCTATTTTGGCGTCAACGATTTCCTTGACGGCCATCAGGGTTCTTTCTTCGGTTCCCTCAGGAAGAACCACCGTTTTACCCTTTTGCGATGCTTTTTCTTTAATCTCTGCTAATAAACTCATCCTTCAGCCTCCCTAATTTAATAAACCGTTCTTTTAACGTTATTTCTCCAGCTAGATTTTAACATAAAGTATTGCATAAATGAATGCATTAGGTGGTAATTTTTGCGAAATACGCTTATGATATTAGAATACCAATAAAGGAGCTTGTTATGGCCGTCCTGGGAATAATCGCCGAATTCAACCCTTTTCATAACGGACATCTGCATCTTATACAACGAGCCCATCAGCAGGAACACTTTTCAGCCACTGTAATAGTGATGAGCGGTAATTTCCTGCAACGGGGTGAAGCGGCTCTATGTAACAAATGGTCGCGAACGGCAATGGCTCTTAAGGCTGGGGCCGACCTGGTGATTGAGCTGCCTTTTTGCTTTGCGGTACGCAGTGCCTATTATTTTGCCCGGGGTGCCATCCAATTGCTGCAGCGTACCGGGGTGGTAAGCCACCTGGCCTTCGGCAGCGAAAGCGGCAACCTGGAAGAACTGCAGAATCTGGCTGACTACCTGGTGGATGAGAGCCCGGCATATCAGGAATGCTTAAGAAAACACTTGGCAACGGGAATCAGTTTCGCGAGTGCCCGCTCCCTGGCTCTGCAATCACTCCTGCCGGATCCCAAATTAAAACATCTGCTCCTTATGCCCAACAACATTCTGGCCCTGGAATACCTGCATGTACTCGCTGAGGAGCAGTCGGCAATCAAACCAATAACCATTATGCGTCAAGGAACAGGATATCATTCTACCGAGCTGGGACCGCTGGCCAGTGCCAGTGCTATAAGGTCATGCCTGCTGGATAAGGCAGACAGGGAATATTTGGTGGAAACGATGCCCCTTACCAGTCTGCACCGTCTGGAACATGAAATTCTGGCAGGACGCGCGCCAATAAGTATGAATGCACTGGAGCAATCCATCTTGCTAAAACTACGCTGTTCCTCAGCTCAGGAACTAGCAGAGATTTATGAAGTTACTGAAGGCCTGGAAAATCGCATCCTACAGGGAGCAAATTTATATGGTACATTGGAAGAACTAAAGCACTACATAAAGTCAAAGCGTTATTCCCTGGCCCGTATCAACCGCACCCTCCTTTACATATTGCTGGACGTACAGGCCAGACAGATAGCTGCATTTGATGAGTTGGGCCCCAATTATTTACATATCTTAGGCTTTTCGACACAGGGACAAAAAATCCTGCAAGAAATAAAAGACAAAACTAATCTACCGGTATTAAATCGCGGCAGTAACGTTAAAAAACTACATCAGGATAAAAGTGACCCGTTAACTCAGGCCATGCTGGATCTGGATATTAGATCCACGGATATCTACACTCTGCTCTACCCTAACCCTCGAGAACGAAGGGGAGGGCAGGATTTTACCACTTCACCGGTGCGAATCCCGTAGATTTTCACCTATATTTTGAGCTGCCCGGCTAACCCTTACGTTCCTTAAGCAGTTCTTGTATAGAGGCGATTTTATCCAAAGCCGCCTTCCGCCCTAAGTCAATTATTTCCCGAGCATATTCGAAATCCTGGGAAGCATATTGTCCTACGGCTGGTTGTATGAGAATATCAGCCTGACAGCCGATCATGTCAAAATGATATTTTTGCATAATATCCAGGGATGTCAGGATAACATCCAGGGTATTATTAATAGCCACCTTGCGCCCCGGGCCAAAAGTCACATCCACAGCTATTACGATATCGGCTCCTCTTGATTGGGCCACTTCCACCGGAAGCCGATCAATAACCGCGCCATCCACCAGCACCATCTGCTCTTTGCGTACCGGGGTAAAAACACCAGGGATAGAAATACTCGCCCTTACTGCTTCAGCTACCGGACCTTCGTCAAATACAATCCGTTCTCCGGAAATCAGATCGGTAGCTACGACTAAAACCGGCGGATTTAATTGGTCAAAGTTTTTATTCTTGGTTAAGAGTTGTAAAAATGCGTTTATCCTTTTGCCGGCTATAAATCCATAGTGCGGTACCTGAACATCCAGCATACTACTGGTATTTAAATATTCGGCCATCTTATCTAGTAAATAGATATCCGCACCGCTGCCATAAATAGCCCCTACCATAGCTCCCATACTGCTTCCTACGATGAAATCAAGGGGTATTTTTTCCTCCGCTAATACCTGAAGCACCCCAATATGAGCCAACCCCCGGGCACTCCCGGCCCCCAAAACCAGGGCAACAACCGGTTTATCCTGCTCAAGCAATCGCATACCTCCTTGTTCTAAGAACCCCAACCCCTTTCATATACATACAGGAAAGACAATGGCCCTCATTGAATTTTCTGGATTGGAGTATCGTATGGCGGGCAGGTTATCCATACCCTTAACTATCATTATAATACTTTTGGTGTCACTTTTTATGCTGATAAACCCCGAGGCAACAGTACAGGCCGCTTCACAAGGTATAATTTTATGGTATGCGACCGTTCTTCCAGCACTTTTCCCCTTTTTTATTGTGGCAGAATTATTAGTAAAAATACGTCTGGTTCATTTTCTGGGTGTTTTGTTGGAACCCATAATGCGTCCTCTTTTCAGATTGCCGGGATGCAGTTCCCTGGTAGTGGTCATGGGATTTACTTCGGGATTCCCGGTCGGAGCTGTGCTGACCAGGAAATTATATGAACAGGATATGCTAAGCAGCGAAGAGGCCGAGCGCCTGTTTTCATTTACCAACAATGCAAGTCCCCTCTTTATTCTAGGAGCGGTAGGCGTAGGTATGCTCGGCAATCCGGCCGCAGGATATTTATTAGCCCTGGCTCATTATATTTCCAATCTAATGGTGGGGTTTTTATGGAGATTCAGGGGAAAACCAGGCCCAGATAAAGGTATGCCACTCGGGTTAAGGTTTAGTCAAGCATATAGGTCTTTAACCCCAGATTCTCCAGCTCCGCCGGAGAGTATAGGCAAAATGCTGGGGGATGCCGTCAGATCCAGTCTGGGCAACGTTATGGCGGTAGGTGGTTTTATCGTGGTGTTTTCCGTAGTGACCCGTATGCTTTCCAATGGGGGGGTTATCGATTTAATGGCAGCCTCGGTTATGAGACTGTTGGGAACATTTGGCCTTGGTTATCCTCAGGCATACGGTCTATGTATGGGTATCATGGAAATGACTTTGGGGATCAAGACTGCTGTCAGCAGCATTACGGAGCACCAGATGCTGGCAGTCTTAATCGTCATTAGTGCTATACTGGCTTTTAGTGGTCTGTCAATTATTGCCCAAATTATGAGCATCATGGCAGGTATGCCCGTACGCTTATCATTTTATATATTATCCCGCTTGATCCAGGTGGTCTTATCCTGTCTTATTACCGTGCTGGCCTACAAAATTGCTTTAATCCATGGCATAGGCAGTCTTGGGGTTAACTCTATTCCCTATTATAAAATACTGTATGCCTTCAATGCCTGGACATTCTCGTTAATCTCCATAGGCGTAGCAGGCATTATTCTTGCGCTAATGCTGTTAGCGGCTGCATTGCGAACCAGCAAATCTTCTTAGCGATACGCGCGGCTACACATCATCTTTTTCCAAAATCTGTCTGATTTCTTCCCGCCCCTGCTCAATAGTTTCCAGACCTTTGCGTAATACAATTTCCATATGGGACAATACTCCATCGGCATACTCATTGGCATCCTGGCGCATTTGCAGGGCAAGTTCCTCACCCCGGGCAACAATTTCCTCAGCTACACTCATGGCATTTTTGGTGATTTCATTATCATCCACCAGACGGGCAACATGATCCTTGGAATGTTCCAGATATTTATCGGCTTCGGCACAGGCTTCGTTTACAATTCTCTCTTTTTCGGCCATAATTAAGCGGGCGGTATCCAGTTCTTCGGGGAGCACTGCCCGTATCCGATCCAAGCGATCGAGAAAACGATTGGTTTCCACCAAGGATTTGCCACCGGTCAAAGGAATTTTCCGGCTGCCTTTGAGCAATAATTCCAGTTCATCTAATATACGATAAATTTCCATCATATCTTAGAATCCTCCTCTGTCCAAGTATAGTAGTGCAAACATGATTCTCCGTAAATTCTTGAGCGGTATTTGTACAGATGACCGTAACTTTCGGCCATTTCCTTTTGTTTTTTCGTTCTTATAACCAAACTGCCATCACTGGCCAAAACTTTTATTTCACCTAATAACTGCATAATCTGAGCAAAAATTTTATCGTTTGTAAAAGGTGGATCGATATATATAAAATCGAATTTCTCCTGGTGACGGTTTAATAGGTCGACCGCTTTGAATACATCGTTGAAAAATATTTCAAAGCCAACGTTAATACCACAGTTAGCCAGGTTTTCCTTGATAACCTGGATAGCATTTTTATCATTGTCAACCATTACTACCCGACCAGCCCCTCGACTGAGGGCTTCTATACCCACACTACCGCTGCCGGCGAATAGATCCAATACACTGGCCTCAATTATTTCCTGTCCCCATACATTAAACAAGGCCTCTTTGATCATATCAGTTATTGGACGGGTATGTAAGCCTGCCGGAGCCTTTAATCTTTTGCCCCGGGCTGATCCTGCAATAACTCGCAAAATTCATTTCTCCTTTTCAATTTCGATTCTAGGCTTAAATTACCTTCTTTTTAAGTCACAATTTTGAACCAATCTATTATTTTTTTTTCTGATTAATGTATATTATATCTAATATCGGCAATGATATAAGTACCAGGTTAAAACCTGGTAAACAAACCCTCCCCAACAACTTTACAAAATTCTCCTCTCCCCAAAATGGCGGCGCAAGTCGCCATTTTATTTTTCCGGCGTTTTAGTAGGAATTGACGCGGATCACGCGGATTTTCACGGATTAACGCGCCTTCAATAGAGACAGATAACATAGAACAGACGGATTAACACAGCAGCTTTAATAGCAACCGTTAGTGCCCGCAGAGTCTGTGTTAATCTGTGTCTATTAAATTCTATTATTAAGTTAACCCCCTGCGGCAGCACCCAAAAACCTATTTAAAAATTATAGTTGCCAAGAACAGGATAGAAATATAAAATAATCATATACCTTACCCCCGTATTCTATTTTTCTTGAAGGAGGAGAACGGTTTGGAGATTACTCGCCGATCATTTTTAAAAAGAACTGCCTTGTCGGGTGTCGCAGCCGCAGCAGTTCTAACCAAAACTAATCAGGTTATGGCTCAATCTGCAGCTGATTCAGAATGGGCTACCGTTATAAATGTTGATAAATGTGATGGATGCACTCATCTGGATACCCCCTTATGTACCCTGGCCTGCCGGTCTAAAAATGAGCATAATTTTCCTGTCCCGGAAAAGCCCATCGTTGATTACTGGCCTCAAAAAAAGCATGAGGATTGGTCTGAACAAAAGAACTTGACTAATCGCCTTACCCCTTATAACTGGACTTATGTGCAAAACCTGGTAGTAGAGTATAACGGGCAGAAAAAAAAGGTACACCTTCCCCGCCGTTGTATGCATTGCGAAAACCCGCCTTGTTCTACTTTGTGTCCCTTTGGGGTAAACGACAAAACTCCGGCCGGGCCAGTGGTTATAGACAGCCAGGGCTGTTTTGGAGGAGCCAAATGCCGAGATGTATGTCCCTGGCATATTCCGCAACGGCAGGCCGGAGTAGGCCTATATAGAAAGGTGGCTCCCGATTATGTGGGAGGCGGTGTAATGTATAAATGCGATATGTGCTACGACTTGCTGGAATCGGGCCGGGAACCGGCCTGTGTCAGTGCTTGTCCCCGGGGAGCCATAACATTTGGCCCTAAGGAAGAAATGCTAAGATATGCTCGTCAGTGGGTACAAAAAAATAACGGCCATATATATGGTGATACCGAAAACGGCGGCACCCTGACGTATTATATTTCCACAGTTTCCTTTGATGCTATTAATAAAGCCATAATGTCCCAGGATATGGATCAAAAACCCGGCAAAATTCATATGTCTACAGATATTAAAAACCCCCTGGATGAACCGGCCGGGATTGCCCAAGGGATGGTTATAGCTCCCCTGGCAGGGCTAATGGCGGCGGGACTTAGTGCTTACCAGATCATGAAGGGAGATGACAGCGATGAAAATAATGCGTCATAATTTAGCCATACGCTTTACCCACTGGGTAACGGCCTTGTCTATATTGGTTTTATTTTTCAGCGGTTTTGGCCAAATGCCGATCTATAAAAGGTACTATGTAGATCAGTTGCCGGGATTGGGCTGGTCCAGCGATTTTTTAATCACCTTGCATATACACTATTGGGCAGCCGCCATGCTGATTTTTGTAGTGTTTTATTACGCGGCTTACTTAAGCATAACGAAAAAATGGGACATCATCCCCAAAAAAGGCGATCTGCGAGAATCAATGCAGATATTTGCAGCAATATTAGGACTGGCCGAAGAGCCTGACAGCGACAAATATTTGGCGGAGCAGCGCTTGGCTTTTGTGGTAACCGCACTATCCATACTGGTTTTAATCGTTACCGGTATTATTAAGGTATATAAAAACCTGCCCGGTAATTATTTACCACCGGAAGTGGTTTTCTGGACCGCCCAGATTCACAACCTGTTCACGGTTATTTTATTGCTGACAATTATTGCTCACCTGGGTGCCTTTTTAATCAAAGCTAACCGGCCTTTAGTTGCCAGTATGTTTACGGGCTGGATATCGGCTGATTACGTACGGCAAAGACATGGTAAATGGTGGAGTAAGCTGAATTTGGATTTAACAGATGAACAAATTGATATCCCCCTATCTGCATCTGCGGAAGAAAATCGAGAAGTGATTTAACAGGCGGGAATATTATCCATGGATATTGCTGATAATATATCCTAAAGGAGGTTGTCAGCCTGTGAATGATTTAATTAAACATTTTAATCTTAATGTTGATCTGGCTGTGGAAGCGCGTGATTTGGTTCGTGGAGATACGGGTCAGGAGATTCAGGGCGTAGAAGAACAGGTAGAACAAATGGAACATATAAAAATAACTACTATTACGATTAAAGATCCCCAGGCCGTCCAGATCATGGGCAAACCGATCGGAACATACGTCACCATCGAATCACCCCCATTAAAAATCAATGATCCGTATGTCAAGGATGAGATTATCGAGGCAATCGTTAAAAGCATGGAGATTTTACTCAATAAGCGGCTATCCCCCCAGGACACGGTTTTGTTGATAGGATTAGGCAACTGGCATGCTACCGCTGACGCATTAGGCCCCAAGTTTATCGAGTACAGTCCCATAACCCGTCATTACGCTCAATATGCACCTGAAGCCCTGGTAGAAGGGATGCGTCCTGTATCCGCCATAGCACCTGGCGTTCTGGGGATAACCGGCTTGGAAACTTATGAAGTAGTCAAAGGCATCGTTGATAATGTAAAACCGGCCTTGCTGGTTGTAGTTGATGCCCTGGCGGCTCAGAACGTGGAACGCATTGGCAACACCATCCAAATGTCTAACACCGGTATTCAGCCCGGGGCAGGTATCGGTAACGCCCGGGAGGCTTTGAATGAAGATTCCCTGGGGATTCCAGTTGTTGCCATCGGCTGTCCTACCATTGTTAATGCCGCAATAATTGCTCATCAGGCCGTACAAAGATACTGTCGTGAAGAAGGGGCCTTTTTTAATGACGCTCAAGCCAGTAATTCTGTAAAAGAAGTGCTTTCCTTTTTTGGCGGCAGCTTACAGGTAACACCGAAAGAAATCGATGATATTATTGAAAACACGTCCCGAATAATAGCTATGGGTGTTGCCCAATCGCTTTTCCCGGGAATATCGAGTGAACAGCTGGAGCTTTATGCGACCTAAAAAATAGACAAGCGATTTTTCGCTTGTCTATTATTGGTAATTGATTATTATTTCAGTTAGTACTTGGAACTTTGGTTTTGCTGCTTAATGGTGTTCAGATCCTGAGTCATGTTCATACTCTGGGCAGAACCGCCAGCCTGTTTAGCCTGGTAATCATAAACCATTTTCTTTACCATTTGACCGCCGATGCTTCCAGCCTGACGAGAAGTAAGATCACCATTATAACCCTGTTTCAGGTTAACCCCTACTTCCTGGGCAGCTTCAAATTTAAAGGAATCCATTGCAGCTTTTGCCTGAGGAACTAATATCTGGTTGCCTCTACTTGCCATTTATTTTCACCTCCTTCTTGCTTGGTGTAGTCTTATTGTTTCCCTGAGAAGAATGAATATGCTAGAAGTATTTTCAAGACTTTTTATTTTTTGTTTTGGGACTGATACCCATTTCTTGACCGACTTCGTATTTTATTTTTTCAATAACCTTATTACCTTGGCTGTTTGGGGCGCCTTTCTTCTTCAATATCCTGTCTCCTTTCCTTTTATTAATTAACGAAAAAATACTGCAAACTCATTTAGGCTTGCAGTATTAGGATAAATAATTTTAGTAATTTTATTAAAAAACTTTATTCTAAGTGGTACAAAAATCTGAAATTGTGCTTTAGATTTCAGTTCCTGGCGATTTCCTGATTTTTTTTGAATTTATTTGCAATATACGAGCTTAAGAGGTTGCTTTCCAGTAGCTCAGGCTCCACCATTTGGGCTACCTTGGCACTTAGTTCTATTAAATCTCCATCCCTTATTAAACTGGCTACCTTTAATTCATCCAGTCCATGCTGTTTTACTCCCCAAAAATCACCTGGCCCTCTGATATTAAGATCCTCATTGGCCAATTCAAAACCATCTTTACTATCCTCCATGGCTTTAAATCGCCTTATCGCTTCGTTGGTTCGAGCTTCTCCCAGGAGCAGGCAATATGATTGGCGTAAACCGCGTCCTACCCGCCCTCGCAACTGGTGCAACTGCGAAAGGCCGAAACGTTCTGCATGTTCAATGATGATTACCGTGGCATTGGAAACGTCCACACCTACTTCAATGACCGTTGTGGCAACCAAAACCTGTATTTGTCCACCCTTAAATGCCTGCATGATATACTCTTTTTCGGTAGATTTCATACGTCCATGCAGTAAGCCCACTCTAAAATTCGGATAAACCGTGGTGGATAATTCTTCATACAGGGAAACGGCATCCAGCAAATCCTGTTTTTCTGATTCTTCCACCAGCGGACAAATAACATAGACTTGTGCACCGGCAATCAATTGCTGACGCGCAAAATCATACGCCCGCTGACGGTATGATCGCGGCAGATAGCGGGTTTTTACCGGTTTTCGGCCGGGGGGCATTTCATTAATAATGGAAATATCCAAATCTCCATACACCGTCAAAGCCAGGGTTCGTGGTATGGGGGTGGCGGTCATGACGAGTACATCCGGGGATTGACCTTTTTGGCTTAGTAACGCCCGTTGGCGCACCCCAAATCGATGTTGTTCATCGATAATAACCAACCCTAAATTGTTAAATTTAACTTCCTCCTGAATAAGGGCATGAGTCCCGACTACTATATTTATCTCCCCGGAAGAAACGGCTTCCAAAACCAACTTTTTTTCACCCGGACTGATTCCTCCTGTCAACCTGGCGATGACGATATCAGTTTCGGCAAAAAAACGCTGCAAATAATTATAATGCTGTTCAGCCAGAATTTCGGTGGGCGCCATCAGAGTTGATTGGTAGCCACTGCCGACCGCTTTGGCCATAGCCAATGCCGCCACCACTGTTTTTCCCGAACCCACATCGCCCTGCAGCAAGCGGTTCATCACCTGAGCCGACTCCATATCCCGAAATATCTCCAGCAACACTTTTTCCTGGGCCGAGGTTAGTGCAAAATCCAATTTTTGACGTACCTGGTTAACCAATTCGGTTTTTTCTTGATGAATGATATATTGTTGGTTAAGTTCTAACCAGGATTTTTCCTTGTTTAATAAGAGTCTAAAGAGCAGAAGCTCCTCAAAAGCAAGCCGCTTTTTGGCCTTAAGATACGCCTCAGTGTTTTCCGGGAAATGTATGTTCTGGAAAGCCTGGTCAATTCCTATAAAACCCAATTGATTTCTGATCTGCGGCCTTAACAGCTCCGGATAATGACTCAGATACTGCTCAAGCACACCATGCAGGGTTTTGCGCAGTATTTTTTGGTTCAGGCTTCCGGTAAGCGGATAGATCGGCAGCACATTTATATCCAGGTCGCCGCCGGCCATAATTTCGTATTCGCTAACGTGTAATTCCTTAATACGGTAGCTGTCCTTAACCTTGCCGGAAAGGAATATATCCTGACCAGTTTTGATTACATTTCCCAGGTAAGGCTGATTAAACCACGTGGCTACTATAACTCCACTTTGGTCTTCAACCGCTGCCTTAAATATATGGAAACCGCGCCCGGTTCTGTTCTGGGAAGTATTAATCACCCGCCCCCGGATGTTGACTGGTACATCGAGAGGCAGACTGGCAATAGGATCAATCCGGGAGCGGTTAAAGTAAGCGCGCGGAATCAGCCACAAAAGGTCGAAAACATTTTCAACTCCCAGCCTATGCAAATCCCGGCTTCTCTGCGGTCCCACACCTTTAACGTACTGGATTTCCTCCCAAAGTCGATCCATATTCCTCACCTACACACATAGACAGGGGCCGCCCCCTGTCTATGCAATATCCCAAGTTGTCAACAAGTCATCCTCTTGGCAGTTATTCCACTGACAGGAGGTAGGTGTAATGGGGTTGGCCCCCGTAGTGCATTTCCACATCACAATCCGGATATAACCTGGAAATTTCATCTTTTAAGGCTTCGGCTGCAGCTTCTTCCACGCCGTTGCCATAAAGCAGAGTGATCAATTCGCTCTCCTCGGTTGCCATTTCCTTGAGCAGATCTAAAACTACATCATCGGCAGTAACACCCTTTAAGCGGATCTTACCGTCGACCATGCCGATAATATCGCCTTCCTCAATATTAAGACCGTTGATGGCAGAGTCTTTAACGGCCTGGGTCACCTCAGCATAACTGGTTTTTTGCATTTCCGCAGCCATGGCTGCGGCTACCTCCTCCAAATCGCCTTCCGGATTGTACGCTATCAGGGCACTAATTGCCTCCATCACCGAACGGGAAGCAACGATCTTAATTTTTTTGGAGCAGATATCTTTAACCTGCTGCGCAGCCATAATTATGTTTTTATTGTTTGGCAAAACTATGACCTCCGGAGCAGAAACCTCGTTACAGGCAATCAAGATATCCTCGGTACTCGGGTTCATGGTTTGTCCCCCCTGAACCACGATGTCGACACCTAAGCTGCTTAAAATACCGATAACCCCATCACCGGCTCCTACTGCCACTATACCTATTTTTTTGGCGTAATCAGGCTTTTCAGCAGCGAAATTATGCCGGTTCTCGTGCACCTCTTCCAACATATTGTTAATTTTTATATCACTTAAGTGCCCAAATTGCAGGGCAGTTTCCAAAACCTTGCCCGGATGATTGGAATGAATATGCACCTTAAGGATCTCATCCCCACCTACCACCAGCATCGAATCACCTAGGGGCTTAAGATGATCCTTAACATCATCCGGATCAAGATTTTCGCCCTTGATTAAAAGCTCAGTACAGTATTGGAAATCCAGGTCTATATCACCTGAAATAATTGAACCCGCTGGGCTCATCGTTAATTTTTCCATATAGGTATCCAGTTGGATTTCTTTTTCCTGGGCCAGACCGTCAATGGCACCCTCCAGGAAATAAAGCAGTCCCCGACCGCCTGAATCCACCACACCCGCTTCTTTCAAAACCGGCAGCATATTAGGCGTTTTTTCCAGGGTTCTATGCCCTTCCTGCAAGCCTGCCAGCAATGTTTCCATAATATCACGGCCAACCTCGGCCTCTTTTTCACAGGCCCGGGCAATCTCACGAATAACTGTTAAAATAGTTCCCTCCACCGGCTTCATGACCGCTTTGTAAGCAGTATCGGAACCGGCCTTCAAAGCCTGTGCCAGATCCTGGGCATTGGCTTCTTCTTTTCCTTCCAATACCTTGGCAATACCTCTGAATATCTGGGACAAAATAACCCCCGAATTACCCCGCGCCCCCATCAAAGAACCCATGGAAATCGCTTTGGCCACTTTGCCCAGAGGTTCTGAACTATGTTTTTCGCCTTCTTTTACAGCCGACAAAAGGGTCAAATACATATTTGTTCCTGTATCGCCGTCAGGCACTGGGAATACATTAAGGGCATCCACCTGGTCGCGGTTATGTTCAAGTTTAATACAACCTGCTTTAACACACCGTACCAGGTCATTCCCGGTAATACTATGCAAACTCAACTCGTTTATCCTCCTATAATAAGTCTCTAACCACCTTGACCCCTTTTACATTGACGTTAACGCCGGCCACAGGTATTCCTGCGCTCTTTTCCAGTACATAGGTTACTTTCTGGATAACGTTGGATGCTACTTCCGATATTTTTATGCCATAGCCGACTACGACATGAACATCTACGATTAGCCCTTCACTGCTGTTTTTAACCTCCACACCTTTACGGATTGATTCCATACCCAGCATATTGGTAATCCCGCTTTGAATATTATGTGCTACCATACCTACCAATCCGTAGCAATCCAAAGCCGCTAAACCAGCTATAGTTTCCACGACCTCTTTATCAACCGTGATATCTCCTATTTCATTAGATTTGATTTTGTACAACCTAAATCCCTCCAATCTAACACCATTTTAATTCTACAGTACAATATTTATTCCTTCTTCTTGCCCTTTCTATTTGCTTTTGATAAAATGTTTAAGTGCAACTGCAATAGAGAGGGGGCAAATTTGTGGCTAAGTGTGAAATTTGTGGAAAAGGCGTTACCTTTGGTAAGAAATACAGCCATTCCCATATAAGAACCAACCGTCAGTGGAAACCCAATGTTCAGAGGGTAAGAGTTATTCAAAACAATACACCGACCAAGATGAATGTATGTACCCGTTGTTTGCGCTCCGGCAAAGTTCAAAGAGCTTTATAAATCCTTATAAATTAAGCCTTGGATATTATATCTAAGGCTTTTGGACTTCCAGGGCCTTTATTTCCCCGGGGCTGAAATGGTAGGCTTCTTTGCAGAAGTTGCAAACCACTTCAATAGTCTCATCTTTGTCAACGGCATCTTTCAGTTCTTCTTCACCTAGAGTGGACAGAATCGCCCCTAACTTTTCACGGGAGCATGAGCAACGAAAATCAAGTTCCTGTTGGGCCAAGACGGTATAAGAAATTCCTTGCATAATCTGTTTTGCCAAATGCTCAAGATCGCTGGCCTCGTTAATAAGCTGGCTGATATTTCCCAGCTGCAGAATATTCCCCTCAACCTGAGCTAAAATCTCATCCTTGGCCCCCGGCAAGGCTTGCACAATCAGGCCTCCGGCCGCTTTAATATGTAGATCCGGGGCTACCAAAACCCCCAGGGATACTAAAGCCGGTATCTGTTCTGACAGCATATAATAATGGGCCAGATCCTCGGCAATTTCGCCACTATGAAGCGGAACTTTGCCTTCGAAGGGCTGTTTAAGTCCTAAATCTTTAATCACTTCCAAAAAACCCTCCTGGCCTATCAGCTCTCCTACCGCCAGTTTACCTTCATGCGAGGGAAGATCTGCCTGCGGTTCCGAAATCAAACCCCTGACCCCTCCCTGGGAATCAGCCGTGGCCAAGACAGTCCCAGCTGGGCCGTTGCCATTTATACGCAGGGTTAGTATATCCTCCTGACCCTTTAAATCACTGCCCATCATAACTGCAGCCGTTAGCACCCTCCCTAAAGCTGCGGAAGCAGTTGCCGAAGTATTATGACGCTGGTGCGCTTCTTCAACCAGGTTCGTAGTATTGGCTAAAAAAATCCTAATATTTTGCCCTTCATCCATTATCTTTAGCAGATAGTCACGGTTATTCATAATAAATTCCTTTCTATGGCTTCAACGTAATTATACCCACAATATCATTAAAATCAAAGCCATACACGTTGGAGGAAAAAACTTTTTTATCGTTAGCTCCCAAGTTTAAGCTTGAAGTGGTATCATATACATTATATTACAATTTTATATAATGTATTATAATCAAGCATAAGGGGGTAATTAAACATGCCATTGTATGAGTATGAAGGGAAGAGACCACAAATTGATGAGACCAGCTTTATCCATCCCCAAGCGGTCATCATTGGAGACGTCCGCATTGGACAACATTGCTATGTGGGTGCCGGAACGATCTTACGCGGAGATTATGGAACTATTATTATAGGAAACGGCTCCAATATTCAGGAGAATTCTGTCCTGCACAGCGAACCGGAAACTGTTGCCGATATTGGAGCGGATGTCCTGATTGGACATGCTGCTATCGTTCATGGCCCTTGCACCCTGCATAACAGTGTAGTCATCGGTATGGGAGCAATCGTCTCCACTCATTGTGTTTTAGAGGAAGGCAGCTTTCTGGCAGCCGGAAGCGTTCTTCCCCCTAGACGTACCATACCTGCCTGGCAGTTGGCAATGGGGAATCCGGCAAAAGCTATACGGGAAACTACTGAAGAAATGGTTCAATACAATTTAATCTCGGTTAAACTATATCAGGATCTGGCACAACGCTGTAAAACCGGTCTTAAACTTATAGATTAGGAATTAACAAGAAAAACTACTCCAGATTACGACCTTTATTATGAACGAAGTGCAAATAAATATTAACCGCAGGGTACTGCTTTAGTTTCTGCGGGAAAGCGAAGTGTCTAAATGTAAAATCACGCACCTATTTTTAAAAGGTGGTTGTGTCCTGCGGGCATGGGGTTGTAGGTAATGGATGCGGATAAACCAGATTAATTTTGGATATTAATTTTTTAATTACTTTCCGCAGCCTTTTGCCCTCACAAAGCCGTATAAGGTTTTATAACTACATGGCGAAAAGCCTTATATATCAGGCTTTTCGCCGTTTTCTTCTTCCCATAAGATTTTACGGGGTCGCTTTGTAAGGTTTGATAACAATATTGCAACACGATAACACTTTTCATGGTGTTACCGTTCCATGTCCCTGTTCTTTTTCGGTGGCCTGCCGCGCCGTTTTTTCTCCGGCTGAGAAGGTTCCTTGTGGCTTTGGTGTACCGCCTTGTGATAAGGGGCAAGCACTTCCATTCTTGTTTTCCGCTTTCATTATGGCTTGGTAGCCGGGCCGCCGGTGTTTCACCTGCATTTCAGCTTCATGCTGGATAGCTTCGGTTTTGGAGGTAAAGCCCCGTTTGCCGTAGGTCTTATAGCCCTCGTCGGTTTTGTATCGAATGAACACATCGTAAACAGTTCCGGCCCGGCCTGTCAGTGCGCCTTCGGCGTCCCGCTTAGATTTTCCATTGCCCGTTCATTTCCTTGCTGGGCGGCTTCGATTAAATCCAGTATTTCCGGCATAGCCTTTCCTCCTTTCCGTAAAAGTGGTTAGCCTTTACGGAAGCAGGAGGAGCGTGGATAAAATAGAAAGTGGTGGTTCATATCTGAAACCGACTTTTCAGCTTTTTCAAAATCCGGTTTTTCCGTTCGGTGATGCTCTGCTGCGTCACGCCGAATATGAGGGAAAGCTGATAATCGGTCTTGTCCTCGTAATATTTCAGGTAAAGCAACTGCTTGTCCTTTGAATTGAGAGCCTCACATCTCTTGAAACAGCATATTCAATTTTCTTGCATAAAAGCTAATTATGGTAGTTCTGCAAGGAATTTACCTCCAACAAATTAATTTCTCTTCCAGTGGGTCAGCTCATGAAGAAAAACATAGCGTAATTCTTCTGCTTGCAATTCGATGTTCGGCAATACAATACGGGGTTTGAGGATACCACTGAGAAATGGTGTGTTTATATAAGCGGAAATGTATACCGGTATCTCTTTTCCTATCCCTAATTCCTGTTTGCACTTTGCAAATGTCTCCAAAATCTCTTTATCATCCGCTAACCGGCACGCTCTGAAAATACGCTGATTTAGCCTATAATTCTGAACAATAATAATCAATGTGAAGATCACTGTCCCGGCCATTAAAAGATAAGGGAGCAATTCAAGGTAAGAATAGGTTATATAACTCTCTCCAGGTATTGCTGGAATCTTCTCGGCAGCAGAGTTAATAGGAGAAGATGGATTTAATAGCGTTTTGGAAAGCAATACCCATTCATCAACGTCTGGGATAAAATGCAAATCAAACCTGGATAACAAGGCATAATAAGGGATTAGGAAAAATGTACTCAAAAACAAGTAGGAGAAATAATGCCAAGCTGCGGTAAAATATTTTAG
>NZ_CGIH01000048.1 GCF_000983115.1 Syntrophomonas zehnderi OL-4 | reverse complement strand
TTGCTGGTCTGCCAAAGTTTTTACAATATCTATCTGCTAATAAATCATTAACAAAGCTAAGATCTATGGCGGAATCTATTTGTTTTAGTATGTGATTATCCGGGATCATTTGGTATAATGCGGTATAGAAGCTGTTTTGTCTAAAGACGTTTTTAACTAACATAAAAAGCATACCTCCTTTAGTTAATTTTGATTTTGCTAACCAAATTATACCACAGGAGGGTATGCTTTTTGTGCTTTAAATGGACTTTTTCAGTGGTCTCGAACCGTCCCCCTGACACGCGGGTAAGTATACATAATACCGATAAATACGCCTTGTGCCCTTTTATTCAGTTTGCTATACTCAAAAAAACTAAATAACTTTCAGTTTAAATTGCTGGCAAATGATGGGCTTGGCCTTAAAAATCATTTGCCAGACTCGGTGAACTGAATTCTTGAGATAAAGGAGTCTCCTAATGATGCAAGGGGGTTCTTTTTTTTTATACGTTGGAAAAACCATTTAGAGGTGCCTTTTTTCAGTCAAGTTTTCTTAGGTTGAAAGGGTTGATTGTAATGGATAATGATCATTATGAAACCATCTCCATAGAAGACATGCTAATGCTATCGGCAGAAATGGAACGCTTGGGAAGAGGAGAAATAATGGAAGCGGTAAAGGCAGAGCTTTTAAGTCCGCCTGCTCGAGAGCTGGGACTGCGGCTGGAGAAGCTGCGTCAATTTATGAGTGCATTTGTAAAGGAATTAACCGTTACAAACGCCCAGGTGGCCTCTGCAGTCGAGCAAATCCAAGATGGATCTGTTCGGGCTGAGGCCTTTGCGGATACTTTTAGTGACTTGAAAACCCAATCATCTGAGGTAGATATTCTGCTCCAAGCAATGGATGGAAGGATGATATCGGCGGAAAAGGTTCTAAATGAAGTGGGGCAATCATTTCAAATGATCGAGCGTTCCACGGGGAGTATCAAAACCATGGTAACTGAAACGAGTCGAAAACTAGAGGAACTTGGTCCGGCCATTTTGAATTTAACGAATATCATTGACAAAATAGACAATATTGCCAAGCGGGTTCGTTTGTTGTCTTTTAATGCAGCTATTGAAGCCGCCCACGCAACTGAGCATGGACGGGGATTTTCGGTAGTAGCGCAGGAGATGAAGATACTGGCCGACCAGAGCAGCGCGGGAGTCAGGTCAAGTTCGCAGATTTTAAAGATGATAGAAGGCGAAATAAATAAGGCCAACCTCTGGGTATCTCAGAAAGAAAAAGATATTCAAGCCATGTTGGCAGGAATACAAAAGGAAACCAACCATAATTTTATACTGTTACAGAAACTGATAGGCAGTTTTATTATCGATACCCGTTCTGTTCGCGAAGAAATTAACGATTTACTCAAACAGGTAACCAACAATTTTAAGACTTGGGAATTTGCAAATGAAAATATGTTAAAAAGCTCCAATTACTTGCAAAGAATCAGCGAGTCTTTAAACCTTAGCCTGGAAAAAATTGTAGCCCCCAATACCGGGACAGTGAATATCGAAAGCCAGACAGTGAAAGAAATAATAGCTAAATTAGATGAACTCTCAGCTATGGATAATATAATGGCCTTATCGCCCTTTCATCATCAATCACTGCTCAGCGAAGTCCTGGAACGCCATCCCAGTATGGAAGCGATTTACAGCAATCGTGCCGATGGCAGTTTCATTTTTAGCCAGCCGCCTGCCGCTTTGGCCAATGCCAGAGCCCGGCTTTGGTGGCAGGAAGCTATCAAGGGATGCCAATACAGGTCGCCGGTATATATTTCTGCCATTACGCGTCATGCCTGTATTACTATTGCGCTTCCCATATTGGATCGGGAAGGTAACCCCTGTGGAGTGCTCGCAGCTGATCTTACAGTAGATTAAGGAAGGGGGGTATTCATGCACAGAATTAATGAAATATCGGTTGTGCCCTTTTTTCAGCCCATCGTTTGCATAGATACAGCAAATATATACGGCTATGAAGTTTTAGGCAGATACCGTCAAAACAACCTTTTTGAAAGTCTGGGGCATTTTTTCCATAATCCTGATTTGTCTTCTCAAGAAAAAATCAGAGTAGATCGCATGATTCGCTTTAAAGCCCTGGATATGATGAAAATGAGGAACTCCAAAGCTAAATTGTTTATAAACATCCAACCCGAATGGCTGCTGCCTTATATAAACCAAAGCATGGAGCTACCTACTATCGAACAGTTGACTAAATACAGTATTGATGGGGAGCAAATCATTATTGAAATATCTGAGGATAAATGTGGCGATGTAAATGTATTGATGGAAATTATTAAACGCTACCGTGCTGTGGGCTGTAAAATCGCTATCGATGATATAGGAGAAGGTTTCAGCAATCTAGAAAGAGTTGCCCTGCTAAACCCAGATTTCATTAAAGTTGGAGCCGGGTTCATACATCGGAGCAAGAGCTACAGTTTGCTTGAATCAATGGGGGGATTTTGTGAAAAGTCGGGAGTCAACCTGGTGCTTGAAGAAGTTGAGGATATGAAACAGTTTCAAATGGGACTGGATGCAGGAGTACGTTACTTTCAAGGTTACCTGTATGCAATTCCTCAACCGGATATACTTGACAAAGCCAGCTGTGCTGGGATTCTCCACCAAGGTTTGGACGAATATCTGGATAGAAAGAGCAGCTTGCAGCAAAAGCTTAATAAATTGGCTGATGATATGAATAAATTTATAGCTGCTGCATCTGCAGATATTGCAGAGACTGATCCCATGTTTTCTCCACGGGAATACATCAATAGGCTGCTTCCGCTGGCCCCGAATAATTGCTTAAAATTCTATATATGCAGTAGCAGAGGAGAGCAGCTCACCCCCAATTATACACGGGATCATCAGAAATGGTTGGTGGAGGCAGACTATATCGGACGCAATTGGTGCTGGCGTCCGTATTTTTTTCCCAAGGTTGCTGAAGCTAATCGAATGGGCAGGGGGGTATTATCCGATCCCTATCAAGATCTGGAAAACCGCCGACAGATCTATACCTTTGTTTTTCCCATAAATGCCGCCTGGTTTTTATTTATTGATTGCCAATATGATTGAAAAAGTGTCAGGGGGACGGTTCGAGACCACTGAAAAAGTAACCCTTTTAAGCCGCCCTGGCGGCTACCCACAGCCCATCAGGTAGGTTAATCTGTAACCGACAGAATAAAAACCTCAAAATAAACGAAGATAACCCTTTTGAAGCGGATACCAGTTTGGCTATCCGCTTTAAGTTTACCGCCAGGGCTGTTAGTTTTGCCTGAATGCGGATGCTTCGTAGACCATAGCCTTTGGCTCGGTCTAGTCCGTGGAATCGTTTTAGTTCTGCATTTTTGGGTTCGATTTTAGCTCGCTTGCGGAATTCTTGAATGAATTCCGGGGTTTTAGCTCTTTGGCTGTATTCATATAACTCTGGAGTATTTACGCTGATTGTTAATAGCTTACCTATCCGCTTACTTTTACCTATACATTCAATTCGTCGAGGACAGTTGCGGCAGATCTCACTCCCAAAGCTATAGTTCAGTAATTTCACCGTTTTACCATTTCGCTCACGGGTTTTGGATTTTACTTTTACTGTTTCATTTCCCATAACACAAAACCATTGATCACTGTCCTTGTTGTAGCTGTATAACTCTTCATCAATCTTGTAAGCGCTGGCACTTACAGGTATATAGGCTGCAGCTTGGATTTCCTTGATCAAATTAAGGATGTCAGCACGAAAGTAGGCTTTATCGCCATATATCCCGGTCAAGTTTAATCCAGTTTTCTGGCTTTCTTCAAGATGGCTCTTAAAATGGCTGCCATCAACATATGAACCTGGTTCTACAAAAATGCTGGTTATTAAACTGCCATCGGTGGTTTGGCATATTTCTGCTTTATAACCGTAGAAATTTTGAGTCTTGCTTTTGTGGCCTACTCGGGCATCTTTGTCAACCAGTGAACGGATGCCTTTTTGCTCGATAAACAGATCGCTTCCTAAAACCTCCTGAGCTTCCTTCGTTGCTATAATAACTTCTTCTGAGGTTTCTTCCTGAACTTGTTCGATCAGGCCTTCCAGGTAATCTTTCATAACCTGTTTGGCTTCAATATGATCTTCTATCTGAGTATAATCGGGTATTTCATATTGTTCCTGTCCCATGGCCTTGAATATGTTTCTGGCCAAGTGCTTCATAATACGTTCGGGTACTTTTTTAATGGTGTTGGCTTCAATATGGGTAGTATCTATAACGATGCCGTTGCTGCTTTTGATTAGGCCTCTTTCTACACATTGCCCTACGATTTCGGTAATGATGGCATCCATGCTGATATCCTTTAAGCGTTGGGTACGGAATTTGGTTAGCAGGCTGGTTTCAGGCAAGGGGTCTTCGGGGTTAAGTCCTACAAACCATTTATAAGCCAGATTTACGCTCAAATCCTGTATTAACTGTTCATCAGACAGGTTGTATAGATATTTTAATATTTGTATTCTTAGCATCATCTCTGGCTCTTTTGCTGGTCTGCCAAAGTTTTTACAATATCTATCTGCTAATAAATCATTAACAAAGCTAAGATCTATGGCGGAATCTATTTGTTTAAGTATGTGATTATCCGGAATCATTTGGTATAATGCGGTATAGAAGCTGTTTTGTCTAAAGACGTTTTTAACTAACATAAAAAGCATACCTCCTTTAGTTAAATTTGTTTTAGCTAACCAAATTATACCATAAGAGGGTATGCTTTTTGTGCTTTAAATGGACTTTTTCAGTGGTCTCGAACCGTCCCCTTGACACTTGACGAAAGTAGACTTTGGTACCATATTCAATACCGGGCATTTATTTTACAATTATGGTCAGATTCATTGTTTTAAACGAAGGAGGTATTTTATATGGGCAGTAAGTTTTTAGATGAATTTCCGGTGGTAGTTGAATATCTGGTAACGTTATTTCCTAAAAAGGACGTTGCTTTTTACTCGACTAACCTGACTGAATTTACTTTTGGCGATACCCGCTTTATTGATGTGCCCTTCGCAGACGTTGGCAATAAGCTGGCTGCGGGTGGCCCTGCCGATCAGTGTATCAAGACCCGCCAGCCAATTGAAACCGAGATTGATCAGAGTTTATATGGTAAGGCTCTAAAAGTTATAACTGCACCGGTATTTGACGATGAGCAAACCGATACAATCATTGGAACTTACGGAATGGCTATCGCTCGCGATGATGCTCATGCTTTAAGAAATATTGCCGCTACTTTCCAGCACAGCATGACGGAAATCAGTACAGCGATCGAAAACACCGCCCATGCGGCCGGTGATATTGCCGCCAGTGAAATAAAGCTGAGCAATGAAATAACTTCGATCCAAGAAACAGCTCAGCAAATCAATAGGATCCTGGACAGTATCAAAGAGATAGCTGATCAAACTAAAATGTTAGGGCTTAATGCCGCTATTGAAGCTGCCCGGGCCGGAGACAGCGGACGGGGGTTCGGGGTGGTAGCGGATGAAATCCGCAAACTATCCGAAACATCTAAGCAAACCGCCAATGATATCGGGTTGCTTACCCGGGACATAGAAAATAAAATAACTATAGCTTTTGACAGTTCCCAGATAGCTATGGGGGCTACCCAGGAACAGTCAGCTGCTACCGAAGAAATGAATGCCAGTATTCAGGAGCTAAGCCTAATGATGCAAGAACTAAACCGGATTGCTGCCGGGATATAAGTGTAGCTGACCTTGCTATCTGCTTCAATCCTTCCGGCCGGGTAATTTACACTGCCGCAGGCATTTTCCATCATTTGAGGGTGTCGAGGGTGTCGAGGGGACGGTTCGAGATCACTGAAAAAGTCCATTTAAAGCACAAAAAGCATACCCTCCTGTGGTATAATTTGGTTAGCGAAAACAAAATTAACTAAAGGAGGTATGCTTTTTATGTTAGTTAAAAACGTCTTTAGACAAAACAGCTTCTATACCGCATTATACCAAATGATTCCGGATAATCACATACTAAAACAAATAGATTCCGCCATAGATCTTAGCTTTGTTAATGATTTATTAGCAGATAGAT
>NZ_CGIH01000047.1 GCF_000983115.1 Syntrophomonas zehnderi OL-4 | reverse complement strand
CTATTATATACTACAACTGTAGTATATACTGTACTACAATTGTAATATAAATGCATGGCTACATGTAGCCCAATTGAATCAGCTTTTGCAATCTGCAATGAAGAAAACCAATTTAAAAAACACGGCTGTCTTAGGCTACATTAAAAGCCATGTGCCCGGACAAAGCCTTTACAAGGAGAGGAAATTATAGTGAAAGACACTGTTATGCTTATTGCTTTTTATAATCAAAAGGCACTGGGGGTTAGGTACTTGGCTGAAGCCCTCAAAAAAAACGGTTATAAAGTGGTAGCGGTTTTTTTCAAAGACTTTAACAGTATTTCTCCCAGCAAAGTATCGGAAAAAGAATTACAATTACTGGTTGAACTTATAAATAAGACCGAACCCTCTTTTATAGGCCTAAGTGTTATGTCTTCCCTATATTTGGAGTCGGTATATCTGGTTAATGACACCATAAAAAAATACTTTAACCTCCCGGTGGTATGGGGAGGCGTTTATGCAACTTTATTTCCCGATCACGCACTGGAATACGCTGACTATGTCATCCGCGGTGAAGGCGAGGAAGCAATAGGGGAGTTGTTTGACACCCTGCGGGAGGGAGAAGATCCTTCGCAAATGGCCAACCTGGCGTATAAGGATAGTAGTGGACAAATAGTAGTTAATGATGTTCGGCCCATAGTTGATGTGGATGAACTCGGTTTTCCCTCCATCGGTGATCTGGACTTTTACTCTATCAACGCTGATAAAATTGCGGTCGGGGATCCGCAAATGGGTGGGTTCACCTATGAATTGACTGCTTCCCGGGGATGCCCTTATAAATGCTCCTACTGCAGTTCAATTAATTTACGCAGGATATATAAGGGTAAAGGTAAATATATGCGTTTTCGTAGCGTAGACAGTGTCCTGGCAGAATTAAATCAAGCGAAAAAAGCCCTGCCAAACTTAAAAGTAATCCATTTTTGGGATGAGATTTTTTCTAATGAGCCCGGTTGGGTGGAAGAATTTAGCCAACGCTACGCTCAGGAGATTGGCATTCCTTTTAGAGTCTGGGGACATCCCTTAATGGTTAATCACCGGATTATTAGCAACCTAGTGGAAGCCGGACTTTATCAGATTGTGGTGGGAATACAAAGTGGCTCCCCTCGAATCCGTAAAGAAGTGTTCCAACGCAATGAATCTCAAGAAGAAATTATCAACTGCAGCCGGGTTCTAGCTGAATGTAAGGTGCCCAAAGTAATCTATGACTTTATGATCCATCATCCCTTTGAATCACTTGAGGAACTGAAGGAAACTTACTACCTATGTTTAGAGCTGGAACCTCCTTTTGAACTGCAAATCCACGGTCTGCATTTTCTCCCCGGTACGGACATTGTACAGATGGCTTTGGATGCCGGGTATTACACCTACGAGGAAATGAACGCCAAAATGTATGGGAGTTTGGAAGAACAGTTTAATAGCTGGTACTGGGATGTATCTTCCTCAGATAATATTGATGAACTTACTTGTTGGACCAGTATGATATTCCTGACTCAGTTCCCCGCCTTGCGTCCGATATTAAAAAAATTAGAAAGTAATCTGCAAAATAATAGGGGATTGAAAAATATTTACCGTTTACATCTCATAATGAATAGAATGCTAAGGCTGCGCAATCTCGGTCAAAAAGCCAAATTAGTCTTAAAGCCCTAATAATTAAATTGGAATACAATCGGGTTGGATAACAGTAAAACAGGCGTATCGCTTTGGGATTTTCCAGCCCCTCCTAATAACAGAACCACCTGCCGCCCATTTGCCCGGCTAACAGGCGGTTCTGCCTTATTTACCGCGATATGATCATTATCTGGTTGCATTTTTTTCGCCACTATTTTTGCCAGGCACACAACCACCTTTTGAAAATTCTATACCCTTACTAACGATAGTTAGTATACCTCGTGTTTTTCAATAAGGTTTTTCACCGGCACCCGATACCGTTCCCGGTTACTCGGAAAAAGTATGACAGCGTTTTTTTCGTCCTGAATAGCTTCAATCCAAACCGGCGTACCCTGGTATAAAACCCCAATAGTCTCCGTTGAGTTGAAAATACTTCTGGCCCTTTCAATATCCATATATAACTATCCCTCCATTATGCTTTGGGGTTAGTATTCCTTAAAAGGGATAGAATTATTATTCCTGCTGTCATAGAAGAAACAACTTACTTATGCCGGGATTTTAGTTCGGCAAAAATGTCGTTTAGTTCTACCCCCTGCTCGACTAAAAGTACCAGCAGGTGATAGAGCAGATCAGCGGTTTCATAGATTACTTCTTCCTGGCTGCGGTTTTTGGCTGCGATGATGACTTCGGCGTTTTCTTCGCCTACCTTTTTGAGGATCTTATCCAGTCCTTGGGTGAATAGATAGGTAGTATAGGAGCCTTCCGGCAGCTTGGCCTGTCGCTCGATGATGACATTATAGAGTTCATAGAGGATACCTGGCCCGGCAGGCGCATCATATATCTGCTCCAGATTAAATCTGGCCGGTTCTACTTCCTCGCCTTCGATATTGCGATAAAAACAGCTGTAGTGCCCGGTATGGCAAGCCGCACCGGTTTGCTCAACCTTAATAAGGAGCGTATCTGCATCGCAGTCATATAATATTTCTCTTACTTTTTGCACATGGCCGGAGGTTTCCCCTTTGCTCCACAGGGCTGTGCGGCTGCGGGAATAAAAACAGGTAAAACCGCTCGCCATGGTTTGGCTTAGGGCATCCTCATTCATATAGGCCAGCATCAATACCTGGCCGCTGTTGACATCCTGTATAATAGCAGGCACTAAGCCCTGTTCATCAAATTTAATATTTTTTATCATAATCTTACCGCTACCCCTCTAGCTGCTAAATATTCTTTGGCTTGCCTAATCGTGTATTCCCGGTAGTGGAAAATAGAAGCGCATAATACCGCATCGGCTTTTCCTTCCACACAAGCAGCCCGCAAATGTTCCAGATTTCCGGCTCCTCCCGAAGCGATTACCGGAATTGACAGGCCGCTCGATACCGCGGCGGTTAATTCCAGGTCGTAACCGTCTTTGGTTCCGTCTTTGTCCATACTGGTTAATAGTATCTCCCCGGCTCCGAGGGCTTCTGCCCGTTGTGCCCATTGCAACGCATCCAGGCCGGTCGGGGTACGCCCTCCGTTGATATAGACTTCCCATTCGGGAGTCTGGCGTTCCGCAGGCTGAGATCCAACTGGATTGCGGCGGGCATCTATTGCTACAACCATACATTGACTACCGAAGCGGCGCGCCCCCTCGGTAATAAGGGTGGGATCATTGACAGCCGCCGAATTAATAGATACCTTGTCGGCCCCTGCCCTTAAAATATTGCGGATATCATCCAGGTTGCGGATTCCGCCTCCCACCGCGAAGGGGATAAAAACTTCTTTAGCAGTATTCTTTACCACTTCGATCATAGTCTGACGTTCTTCAGAAGAAGCGGAAATATCGAGAAATACCAGTTCATCGGCTCCTTCTTTATCATAATAGGCGGCCAGCTCAACCGGATCACCGGCGTCCTGCAGATTTACAAAATTAACCCCTTTAACTACCCTGCCGCCATGGACATCCAGGCAGGGGATTATTCTTTTCGCCAGCATCAGTGACCTCCCTTCGCTGCATCCAGGGCCTCTTGGATGGTGATTTTTCCATCGTAGAGGGCCTTGCCGATAATTACGCCGCTTACACCTTTTTTTTCAATTTCCCGGAGGCTTTTTATATTTTCCACACTGGATACACCTCCGGAAGCAATAATACTCAAACCGGTTTGTTCAGCTATTGTACGGGTAAAATCCAGGTTAGGCCCTTGTAATAGCCCATCGCGGGAGACATCAGTAAAAACTGCTGTTTTAAACCCCAGACTATGCATTTGCTTGCCAAAAACAAGGGCATCCAAACTGGATTTTTCCACCCAGCCTTCAATAGCCACCATCCCTTCCCTGGCATCCAGACCTAGAATGATCTTATCCGAACCGAATTCTTTTAATATTTTTTCCATAAAATGCGGGCTGGTAACTGCGCGGGTTCCAATAATAACACGGCTCGCCCCTATTTCCAGAACCGCAGCGATATCTTCCAGGCGGCGCATACCACCACCTACCTGAAAGGGTATATCAATACGGCCGGCGATCTGCTTAATGGCCTTAAGGTTTTGGGGTTGACCATTTAAGGCCCCATCCAGATCCACAATATGCAGCCACTGGGCGCCCTGTGCTTGGAATGAAGCAGCCATAGCTGCCGGATCGGATGAATAAACGGTTTTGTTTTCCACCTTGCCCTGCACCAGACGCACACACTGCCCGTCTTTTAAATCAATGGCGGGATAGATAATCATAATTACATCTCTCCAAAATTTCTAAGTATTCGAAGACCTACAACACCTGATTTTTCAGGATGAAACTGGGTTGCCATAATATGGTTTTCTTCCACCGCACACACAATCCTGATCCCATAATCGGTAGTCGCTGCCATTACTTCCTGATTCTCGGGCACAACATGATAGGAATGAACGAAATAAAAATAGCTGCCCGTGGGTATCCCGGTGAACAAACGGCTTTCCGCCTTGGTTGCAACACTGTTCCAGCCAATATGAGGTACTTTATAACCTGGGGAAGCCTTAATCTTTTCCACTGTTCCGGGAATCACATCCAAACCCCTATGAATCCCATCCTCTTGACTTTCAGTAAATAGCAGCTGATAACCAAGACATACCCCCAACAGAGGTGTCTGGCGGTTTACAAGTTCAAAGATGGTCTGATCGATTCCTCGGTTTTTAATATTCTTAATGGCATCTGCGAAGGCTCCTACTCCCGGCAGCACCACCTGGGATGCCGTCAGAATCTCCTCCGGATCCTGGGTAATCACGGCCTGATAACCCAGTTTGGCAAAAGCATTGCCCACACTGGCCAGATTACCCATACCATAATCGATAATGGCAATCAAATAACTACCTCCCCCGTTGAGTGGTTTTTTAGTTGGGTTTCCCAGCGGAAGCTAAAGCTTCCGCTACGGTGGTGGGTCTATGCATCCGCTCAAAAAAACTAGGTTTTTGAGCATATGCGATGGTGCTGCCAATAGCGTATTGTTAATTAAAGATAAAATCCCCCTTCAGGGATTTCTAGTCCTCCCTTAACTGTCGCTATTTAGGTTGCCGTATAAATCCGCGTAAGTCCGCGTTATCCGCTAAACTACTAAGTCAGCTTGCCTTTGGAGGACCAAACGCCTTCAACCTCGGATACAATTGTGGCTGCCTGCCGCCAGGCCCGGGCAAAAGCCTTGAAGGTAGCTTCTAAAATGTGATGGGAATTTTCACCGCGCAATAGATCGATATGCAGGTTGATTTCAGCCTGATTAACGACTGCCTGAAAAAACTCCCGGATATTTTCGGTAGCCAGATTCCCGATATTTGATACAGGTACGGCTACATTATATGCCAGGTAAGGCCTGCCTGATAAATCCATAACTACCCGTACCAAAGCCTCATCCATCGGCAGGGTAACTTCTCCGTAGCGGTTAATGCCATGTTTTTCTCCCAGGGCTTTTTTTAAGGCCTGGCCCAAACAGATTCCGATATCTTCAACGGTATGGTGATCATCTACTTCAGCCACATCGCCCAGGGCTGAAACACTTAGATTACACCGACTATGAACCGAAAACAAGATCAGCATATGGTTTAGAAAGGGTATCGGGGTATCGATTTGATGGCTTCCATCTCCATCTAAATTAAGCTCCAGTACGATATCGGTTTCAGTCGTTTTGCGCACGACCCTGGCAATACGATTCTCCCCCATTCTAATTCTCCTTCCTGACCCGCAGGCTGTTGGCATGAGCCGTCAGCCCTTCTACTTCCGCCAGTTTAATAATGTCATCAGCATCATCCTGCAATCCTTCCCGGGAATAGCAGATTATGCTGGAGGCTTTCATAAATGTATCTACGGTTACCGGAGAATAAAACCGGGCGGTTCCGCCGGTGGGAAGAATATGGTTGGGACCCGCCAGATAATCACCCACCGGCTCCGGGGTATAACTGCCCATAAATATAGCCCCGGCATTATGAATTCTGCTTATAATTTCAAAAGGTTTATCTACCATCAATTCCAGATGTTCAGGTGCCACGAGATTGGATACCTGACAGGCCTGGTTTATGTCTTCAACCAGTATAAAGGCTCCATAATCAGCCAGTGATTTTTCAATAATCTCCCGCCGGGACAGACCGGCTATTTGCTTATTAATCTCCTCTTCAACCTTATCCAACAGCTTTTTATCGTCAGTCACCAGAATACTGCGTGCCAAAACATCATGTTCCGCCTGGGACATCATATCCGCAGCCAGATAGTCGGGGCGGGCAGTAGAGTCGGCGATTATCAGAATTTCACTAGGGCCAGCCAGCATATCGATATTGACATCTCCATAGACCATTTTCTTGGCCAGGGTTACGTAAATATTGCCGGGTCCAGTGATCAGATCAACTTTTTTAATTGTCTGGGTTCCCCAGGCCAAGGCAAACACAGCCTGGGCGCCTCCCATTTTGTAAATTTCACTGATGCCTAATTCGGCTGCCGCCACCAGGGTATAAGGGTTCATTTTGCCATCGCGATCCGGAGGGCTGACCATGGCTATTTCTTCCACTCCCGCAACCTGGGCGGGAATGGCATTCATCAAGACCGAAGACGGGTAAGCTGCGGTTCCGCCGGGCACATAGATTCCCACCCTTTCCAGGGGACGATAAACCTGTCCCAGGATATTGCCTTTCTCATCAGGTTCCATCCAGGAATTGCGCAACTGTTTACCATGGAAAAAATCAATGTTGTCAATCGCTTTGCGTAGGGCAAAAATATAATCGTCATCTACCAGATCATAGGCTTCTTCAATTTCCTGTTCGCTGGCCATAAAGTTATCTGCATTGATTGCAACGCCGTCAAAGCGTAAGGTGAATTCGAAAACGGCCTGATTGCCCTGTGTTTTTACTGCGGCTGCTATCTCCTGCACACTTTGTTCATACTTTTTCATGTCGGTTTGATGAGCGGCCAAAAAAGCGGTTAGATCGTCCCGGGGGCTCAGTCTGCGAATTTTCATGTTATTATTCCACCTTTCACAATCATTTGTATTTTCTCTACCAAGGGCTGAATTTCCTGGTGTTTGGTCCTGTAACTGACCCGGTTGGCAACTAAGCGCGTAGTAGAGTCCATTATACTGACTAATTCGACTAGATTATTCTCTTTAAGGGTTCGGCCTGAAGACACGATATCTACAATCACATCTGACAACCCCATCAGGGGAGCTAATTCAATATTTCCATGCAGGGTAATGATCTCCACCTGCAGCCCGTTGGCGCGAAAAAAGCGTTCCGCTACGGCTGGAAACTTGGTAGCAACCCTTTTATAGTTAAGATCCTGGAGTTTTAAATCTTTGTCTTCAGCCGGCACCGCTACTACAAACCGGCAGTAACCGTATTTGAGATCCACCATTTCAAATAAATCCTTACCCTGTTCAACAATGACATCCTTGCCGACAAAACCCAGATCTGCCGCACCATGTTCAACATACGCAGGTACGTCAGTAGGACGGCAGATAATATACCTTATCTCCGGGTCGCCGGTAAAGCTAAAAACCATGTTGCGGCTATCGGCTGTGATGCCGGCACAGGGAAGATTAGCCTGCTCAAGCAGTTCAACTGTAGGTTTTAACAAGGTTCCCTTGGACAGGGCAATCGTTAAACAGCTGTCCATATTCGCTTACCTCCCCATTTTTACTCATCATCCAGATAGATCATAATTAAATCATCGCGGTCCCGGATTTTTTCCTCCAGTACTTCCCGACTGGCTGCTTCTACATCTAATTCAACGATTTTGCCTTCATGCCGCAGTTGATCTGCCCGCGCCGCTAAAACCTGCAGATTTTTGCCCCCCAGAATATAATGCGGGGGTTCCTGCTCCTGATTGGTCAATACCAGAGCCAGGCGATCCATTCCCAGGGCAAAACCGGTCGCCGGACAGGGGAAACCGAACTGCCCTAAGAGATTATCGTAACGTCCTCCCCCCAGCAATCCATAACCTAGTTCAGGGGAATAACCTTCAAAAATGATGCCGGTATAATAATCCATTTCCAGATCCCGCAAGACACCCATATCAACAACTATATGTTCTTCCACCCCAAAGGCTTGCAACGCCTCATAGACCCGCAGCAATTCCTCCACAGCCTCGTTGGCGGCTTTATTTTTTTCAACATAGGGAATCCGGTTTAATACTTCCAAGCCCCCATGCAGGATAGGCAAACGAGCAATCGTTTCTTTTAATAAATCTGGCACCGGCAAGGTATCAAGACACCGGGACAGTTCCACCAGATCCTTTATCTCCACCAGATTGCGGATGTTGTCTTTTTCATCAGGACTAACCGGACAGTCTGCCAAAAGACTGTTAAATATTCCGATCTGGTTGATGCTGATTTTAAAATTATCCAGTCCCATGGCCTTAAGTATTTTTACCGCCAGGTTTATAACTTCGGCATCAGCCCAGGGACCTGAGGCCCCCAGCATTTCAATACCGATTTGCCAGAATTCCCGGTATTGAGCCAAATGAGGCTGAACATGACGGAAAACGTTAGCCGAATAGAAAAAACGCTGTGGAAAACTGCTATCTTTTAAATGCATGGCTGCCAAGCGGGCAATCGATACGGTCATTTCCGGACGCAGGGATAGTATGCCGCCTTCCCGATCCATAAATAAAAAGAGTTTCTCCCGGTTTTTGCCCGCACCAGTTTCCACTACCTCCAAAAACTCAAAGGTAGGTGTGAGAACTTCTTTATACCCAAAAGCAGTAAATACTTCGATGGCCTTTTGCTC
This sequence comes from Syntrophomonas zehnderi OL-4, assembly GCF_000983115.1. Classification (GTDB taxonomy): domain Bacteria; phylum Bacillota; class Syntrophomonadia; order Syntrophomonadales; family Syntrophomonadaceae; genus Syntrophomonas_B; species Syntrophomonas_B zehnderi. Next base: position 48,768 of record NZ_CGIH01000047.1, on the reverse strand, counting down.
AAGCTTCCTGCGGTTTTTAACTTCATTAGGCAAAAAATCGCGCAGACCTTTAGGTATTTGTCTGTTTTTCATCTTCGGCCTCCTTTTTCAGCCTGTCAAGTACCGTGCGGTAACCATCGGCACCGTAGTTTAGACAGCGGTTTACCCTGCTGATGGTAGCTGTGCTGGCTCCTGTCTCCCGGGCAATAATATTATAGGTAGTATCTTCAAAGAGCAGCTTGGCTACATGTATGCGCTGGGTCATAGCCTTTACCTCCGCAATCGTGCAAAGATCATCCAATAAACGCCAGACTTCTTCTTCGGTTTTAAGACTCAGTAAAGCTTTGACCAGCAACTCGGAGTTTTTATCCTTCCAATGCGGTGTGAAACTCAATATATCCCTCCTTTGTTGAGTGGAGAGGGACAATCCCCGCCGAGCGTCTAGGAGGACTGTCCCCGACTGACTATAATAGACGGGTGTTGTTTATTACTAATTTGAATTCACAGCCTAGGAATTCTGCTGAATGTCGGCACATCATCATTTTAGTAAGAAATATCTCAAAAAACTCCATAACTGAACATACGTTGGTGTCTATTTCAAGCTTCATTGTTATAATGCGCTCTTCTGCCTGGATGATAATTTCGGAATGAGTAGCGGCATAATTTACCCGGTCGCGGGGTGTAAAAGTAGTCTGATCTGTTTTGCGGACTCGGGAGCGATTAACATCAGACTTGTCTGCCAGGGTAAGTGCAGCCGCCACGTTGTTAACGGCACAGCCTTGGGCATGTTCTTCGTGATTGCCGATAGCTCCCATGATGATGGCAATTTCATCGGCATCCATGTCCATCTCCATCAGTACCGAAAAAGCAATTAAGGCTCCTGACATCCCGTGTCCATAGCGATTAATCAGGTTGCCAATATCATGCAGGTAACCGGCTATGGCTGCTAATTCCGCCTCCCGGGGAGGAAAATCCAGTTCATCCAGGATACCCGAGGCCAGACGGGCGGTTAATTCAGCATGATGCAAATTATGTTCTATGGCTCCGATATTGCCCAAAAAAGCATTCCCGGAGTCCATAAATTCCTGAATAATAGGGTTGTTTTTAACCATTTCAAGGGTTACCATTGCCCTACACCTCCATTTGCAAATATCATCCTGTGTTATTATTTTTAAAGGCCTGCCAACCAATTCGAGCAGTCTACGGTTTTAGCTGGGAGCGCAATTCGCGAGCCTGGGATGCTGCCCGTGTACCGGGAGGAATCTTTTCAATTATCTCCCGGGCTCCTTGCTTATCACCGGCGGCCAATTTCTGTCTGGCCTGCTCCAATTGCTGTTGAGCACTTTTTTCCAGGCGGGCCTGACTTATCTTATCTTCCATTTTGGCTTTCTGCCCCAGTTTTTCCAGCTGCTTATATTTATCAATCGCCTGGTCATATTTGCCTTCAGCCACCAGGGTTCCGCCCTGGCTGATAATTTCGCGGGATTCAATACGTTCGGGCAGATGCAGCAGCAGATACCCATAAAACAGTAAAACACCCAAAACCAAAAGGCCGCATATTATCCAAAGCGGAGAATAGCGAGTCTGACGGCCCATAAGAGAATAAAACAGCAAACCAGGAATACCCATTATAAAAGTAATTTTTAAAAACTCCCGGGTAGGAGCGAAAAACAGCATCGTCAACACCGTAACAAATAAGAAAACCCTTATGAAAGGTTTAATTGGTGAATTGGCCGCGTCCACTCCCATCCCTCCCTTTAGCTATACACATCATTAAAGCAAAAAAAGTATAGCCTGGCACTCAAGTTGAGTGCCGACCGCAATCTCCAACAAAATAGCTTCGTGTGTTACGGATTGGAAACTTCGTTTCCTAGCGGAAGCTAAAGCATCCGCTACATCGGGCGAATAGAGGTCGCCCCTACAAATTGCCGGATCGCTATTAAGGTAGCACCCTGCGGGTACTACTGGTGCTCCCTAACGGTCGCTGTTAAGGTAGCCGCGTAAATCCGCGTTATCCGCGTCTATTTTCTCATTAAATCCGTGCCTTGCTGGCAATATCACGCCGGTAGTGCATATCCTTAAAATGAATTTTCTCGATCTCTTGATAGACTTTCTTTTGTGCTGCCGGGATGGATACGGCCTGCGCGACCACCGCCAGAACCCGACCGCCGTCTGTTACAAGCCGGCCGTCTTTTAGGGCCGTACCCGCTTGGAAAACGATCGTATCAGGGTTTAACTTATCCAGGCCCTGAATAACATATCCTTTCTGATATTCTCCCGGATAGCCGCCGGAAGCCAAAACCACAGCGACGCAGGCGCCTTCATTAATTTCCGGGCTTTCGTTTCCCAGGTTGCCGTCTGCCGCAGCTTCCAGTATAGGGAGCAGGTCTCCCTTAATCATGGGCATCAGCACCTGAGCTTCCGGGTCACCAAAGCGGGCATTGTATTCCAAAATCCGGGGGCCTTGCGGGGTTATCATCAATCCGGCGTATAATACCCCTCGATACGGACAGCCCTCCATTTGCATGGCTTTAATAGTAGGTTCGATGATCTTGGTTAAGATCTCTTGCTTTAATTCTTCATTATAAAGAGGAGGATTGGTATACGCCCCCATACCGCCAGTATTAGGGCCTTTATCATTATCATAAATCCTTTTGTGATCCTGAGCGGCCAGCAGAGATACATAGTTTTGGCCGTCACTGATGGCAAAAAAACTTAACTCTTCTCCCTGCAGACATTCTTCTACCAAAACCTTGTCACCGGCTGCACCGAAGGCCTTGTCAGTCAATATGCTGTCAATGGCGGCAGCAGCCTCAGCATAATCAGCTGCCACCACCACACCTTTGCCGGCGGCTAGTCCATCAGCTTTTACGACTGCTCCGGCACCGTTTTCAGTTAAATGGCGGGCAAAATCTTTTGCCTTTTGAGCTTCCTCAAAAACTTCAAAACGGGCCGTTGGAATTCCATATTTTTTAAACAGGTTTTTGGAGAATACCTTGCTGCCCTCCAAACGCGCTGCAGTAGCATTAGGTCCAAATATTTTCAGGTTAGCCGCCTGAAAACGATCCACAATTCCCAGGGTTAAAGGCGCTTCCGGCCCGACCACAGTCAGGTCAATAGCCTGGTTTTGGGCAAACTCAACCAGGGCCTCAACATCTGTAACCGCAATTTCGAGACATTCGGCCAAGTCAGCCATTCCCGGGTTGCCGGGTGCAGCATAGATTTTATTAACCTGCGGACTCTGAGCCAGCTTCCAGACCAGGGCATGTTCCCGACCCCCAGAACCAATAACCAGTATTTTCTTGCCCATATATATCTCCCCTCGATGTTCCGTAATCTAATAACCCCCAACGGTTAGCACTCAGGTTCGGTGCCGGGCCGCTTTTAGAATTGCAGCGCACATAAGAAGCTTCATCGTCCTCCTGCACCTAAAAAACCTTTTATACAATTAATGCTTAAAGTGGCGAATACCGGTGAATACCATGGCTATACCGTGCTGGTTGCAGGCATCGATACTTTCCTGGTCACGCACCGAGCCTCCGGGCTGGATGATGGCTTTGATACCTTGGGCGGCAGCCAGTTCAACGGTATCTTTAAAAGGGAAAAAAGCATCTGAGGCCATAACTGCCCCCCGACATTTTTCCGCATCCTGCAAGGCAATCGCAGCCGAACCTACCCGGTTCATCTGTCCGGCCCCCACCCCAATGCTGACACCATCCTTGGCGACAACGATAGCGTTAGATTTTACGTGTTTGACAATCTTCCAGGCAAATAACAAATCTTTTACTTCTTCTGCACTAGGTGCAGTCTCGGTTACCACCTGCAAGTCAGCCGCGGTGACTTCGGCCTGATCAGCCTCCTGGACCACAAAACCGCCTTCAACCGATCTGATTTGCAGTTCCGGTTCTGTATTTATTTCCAAGGCCAAGACGCGCAGATTCTTTTTAGTCTGCAAGCATTCCAGGGCATCGTCATCATAACCAGGAGCTATAATACACTCCATGAAAGGTTCCGCCGCTTTACGGGCTGTAGCTAAATCTACTTGGCGGTTGAAGGCTATAATACCGCCAAAAGCAGATACCGGATCGGCAGCGAACGCTTTGTCATAAGCTTCAACCAATGTATCAGCAGTAGCTGTACCACAAGGATTGGTATGTTTAATAATGACACAGGCGGTTTGGTCAAATTCTTTGACCAGTGCCCAAGCCGCCTGGGTATCAATAATATTGTTGTACGACAGTTCTTTCCCATTCAGCTGCTGGGCATCTGCCAAGCTGGTTCCTGGTGTCATGTTGCGATAAAAACAGGCTTTTTGATGAGGGTTTTCCCCATAGCGGAGATCATAAACCTTTTCACCGGCAACTACCATGTTGTCAAGGAAGGTATCGTTGGTTAAACCGGCCAGATAAGCGGAAATCATGGCATCGTAAGCAGCCGTATGAGAAAAAGCTTCCAGGGCCAGTTGCAAACGCATTGTTTTGCTTATATTGCCCTCCGTTTCCAGTTCCTTTAATACCGGCCAGTAGAATTCCGGTTTTACGACTACAATCACATCTTCGTAGTTTTTGGCAGCCGAACGCACCATGCTGGGGCCGCCGATATCAATATTCTCTATCGCTTCCTCAACTGTAACTCCGGCCTTGCTGATCGTTTCCCGGAAAGGATAAAGATTAACAGCCACGATATCAATAGTATCAATCTGGTTGGCTTCCAGTTGCTCCATGTGCGCAGGAATCCTTCGGGCAAGAATGCCGCCATGAATTCTGGGATGCAAGGTTTTTACCCGGCCATCAAGAATTTCTGGAAAGCCGGTGATATCAGCCACTTTTATTACCCTAACCCCGGCATCCTTGAGCGTATTATAAGTGCCGCCGGTGGAAATAATCTCATAACCCAGTTTCTCCAGTCCTTTGGCAAAATCGACTACGCCTTCTTTGTTAGAAACACTGATTAGTGCTCTTTTCATAATTGTCAACCCCTTCTGCTTGTTGTTCATAGCTGTATGTCTGCAATATGTATGTTACGGGTTTCAAGCAGTACCTTTGCTTAACAGTCCTTAACAATAGATCTTGATCCGTCAATAAACACCTTGCCTGCCGCGATCCATTGCAATACCTGCGGGTATAATCTGTGTTCTTCAACGAGGATACGTTCTGCCAAGGTATCCTCGTTATCATCCGGTAAAACCGGCACGACTGCCTGAGCAATAATTAGGCCTGTATCAACCCCATCATCTACCAAATGAACGGTGCAACCGCTGAATTTCACCCCATAATCGACTGCCTGTCGCTGGGCATGCAAACCCGGGAACGAAGGCAACAGAGCCGGATGAATATTTAGTATTCTCCGGGGGAAGGCATTTAGCAACACCGGCCCCACTAAGCGCATAAAGCCGGCCAGAACTAAAATGTCAACATTGTTTTCATGAAGTTTTTTTACGATTTCCGTTTCATAGGCGGCTTTATCATTAAACTTCCGTGGATCAATAAAACAAGCGGTAATACCAGCCTGCTCAGCTATTTTGAGTGCTTGCGCATATTCCTTGTCACTGATTAATATTTTGATTTGGGCGTTTAGTTGGCCATTTTCAATGGCTTCCTGTATAGCTGCAAAATTGCTGCCACGCCCTGAAGCCATAACTGCCAACTGCAAACATTGTGGTTCTATGATTCTTTCCATTATCTAATCACGACCTCCGCAGATTGGGCAGTAATCTTTCCAATCATTATAGGCTTTTCTCCTTTAACGCGCAAGCAATTTAACGCTTTATCAAGTTGCTGTGGAGCAAGGGCGATAATAAAGCCTATTCCCATATTAAATGTCTTAAACATCTCCTCACGTGGTACCCGTCCTCGGGCTTGGATGAGTTTAAAAATCGCCGGGGTATTAATGGCGGCAGAATCGATTTCTGCCCCCAATCCCGGCGGAATGCTTCTTTGCAGGTTTTCAGCAATGCCGCCTCCGGTGATATGAGCCATTCCTTTCACATTTGTCTCTTCCAGCAAAGCCAATACGGAGGGAACATAAATACGGGTAGGTGTCAGCAGTTCTTCGCCCAGACTCTTTTCCAGTTCGTCAAGCTGATCATCAAGCTTTAATCCGGCTTCTCCCAGCAAGGCTTGGCGCGCCAGGGAGTATCCGTTAGAGTGGATGCCGGAAGAAGGCAGACCGATCAGGACGTCCCCCTCTTCAATGGCGTCCCCGTTAATCAACTTGCCTTTATCAACCACCCCGACTGTAAAGCCGGCCAGGTCATATTCATCCTCTTTATAAAAGCCGGGCATTTCAGCGGTTTCCCCCCCAATTAGGGCACACCCGGCCTGCACACAACCTTCGCTGACGCCCTGTACTAAAGCTTCCACCAGTTCAGGCTGGAGCTTGCCTATCGCAATATAATCCAGAAAAAACAGAGGCTCTGCCCCATGAACCAGAATATCATTGACACACATTGCCACCAGATCTATACCCACTGTGTGATGAATCCCCATCATTTGGGCAATCCGCAATTTAGTCCCTACCCCATCGGTGCCTGATACCAGCACCGGTTCCCTATACTTTTGATTATTTAGAGCAAAAAAACCCCCGAAGGAACCTATATCCGCCAGCACTTCCGGCCTTTTGGTACGGCCTACCCACTTCTTGATCAAATCCACGGAGTAATTGGCGGCATCGATATCTACCCCGGCTTTTTTATAAGTCAATCCTTCGTTTTCCATATAGAACCTCCTGGTTTTAACATTAATGTTTTTTACAGACGCGGATAACGCGTATTAACTCGGCAACCTTAATTATAAAACATATCAGTAGTGCCCGTAGGGTGATGTTTCAGCTTCCGCTGGGAAACCCATTATCGGTTATGTTAAAGACAGGACAACTTGCGATTATCTGCCTCGTAAGTTTGCGGAAACTATAGCTTCCGGTGAAAAGCAGAGCTTTTCCATCCGTATAACGTAACGATTTTCAGGATGGTTGTTTCCTTGCGCCCTGCTGGGTTAATATGCCAGGCATATCAATTTAATTGTTTATCCGAGTCGCTTCTATGCCGGCTGGATATTTCCCGCTGAAACAGGCTGCACAATAATTGTCGGCATCATTTTTTAGGGCGGCAAACATCCCCTCCATGCTGATATAGTGCAGGCTATCCGCCCCGATAAACTCTTTTATCTGCTCATTACTCATGATGTTGGCAATAAGTTCTTCCTGACGGGAAGTATCTATTCCGTAATAACAGGAAAACTTGGTGGGAGGCGATGCCACCACCATGTGCACTTCAGCTGCACCAGCATTGCGCAGCATCTGCACAATTTTTTTGCTGGTCGTTCCCCGCACAATGGAATCATCTACCATTACGACCCGTTTGCCGGCCACGACCTCGGGAACGGCATTGAGTTTCAACCTTACTCCCAGTTCACGCATCTGCTGGGTAGGCTGAATAAAGGTGCGGCCAATATAGCGGTTTTTCATAAGCCCTTCTTCAAAAGGCAAACCGGAAGTTTCCGAATATCCCAGAGCAGCCGCTGTTCCTGAATCCGGTACGGCAATAACAATATCTGCCTCAATTTTGCATTCGCGGGCTAATTGTTTGCCCAGTTCGCGGCGGGCTCGGTTTACATTTATGCCATCTAAGGTGCTGTCTGGACGAGCGAAGTAAATATATTCAAATATACAGTGGGCTTGCCGGGGGGAATGTACGACCTGCAGGGAACGCATTCCCTCCTTGTCAATTACGATAATTTCTCCTGGTTTAACATCCCGAACCAGCTTCGCTCCTACGGTGTCCAAGGCTGCTGATTCCGAAGCCAGTATAAAATCACCATTTAAATTTCCGATACACAAAGGACGTATGCCCATTTGATCCCGAACCCCTACCAGACGATCCTCAGTCATAATAATAAGCGCAAAAGCCCCTTTAATATCGATCATACATTTGGCCAAGGCATCCTCCATCTTGTCCTGGGAATAACGGGCGAGGAGATTGGCAATTACTTCAGTATCAGTCGTTGTCTGAAAAACTGAGCCATACGTTGCCAATCGTTTTCTCAGTTCAAGGGTATTGGTTAAGTTGCCGTTGTGGGTCAGGGCCACCATACCATTCAGGTAATGAAACACCAGGGGTTGTGCATTGACTACCGCGCTGCCTCCGGTCGTTGAATAACGCACATGGCCAATCGCTATATGCCCGGGCAGTTCATCTATATGACGGGTTTTAAAGACATCGGAAACCAGCCCCATGCCTTTATGCAGCTTAATACTGTCCCCATCGGAAACCGCAATGCCAGCACTCTCCTGTCCGCGATGCTGCAAGGCATACAGCCCGTAAAAGGTGTTGCGGGCGGCATCGGTGCTGGCGGGCGGCTTATTCATGAAAATCCCAAAAACACCACATTCATCTTTCCATTTACTATCGGTACCAGACACCATTTCACTTTGATCAAAAAACATATTATAGCCTCCCCTTAGATTGCCGAACCTCTAAACCGCATCATCTTTACGCCAAAACGGCTTCTATTCTTTTAACGACTTCCTGGTAGGCTTCGGCTTCTTTGCCCATATCCCTGCGAAAACGATCTTTGTCCAGTTTTTCCAGACTCACTTTGTCCCAAAGGCGACAGGTATCCGGGGAAATTTCATCACCCAGAACCACCCGGCCTTCGTAAAGTCCAAACTCTAGTTTAAAATCTACCAAAATAATACCGATGCTATCATAGAATTGTTTTAGCACCGCATTAATTTCATGCGCCAGCCGATCCATTTCCTGAATCTGCTCCGTAGTTGCCCAGCCCATTACCCGTATATGGTACTCATTAATCATGGGGTCATGCAGTTCATCGTTTTTATAATATAGCTCAACTACCGGCTCAGATAATTCAACGCCTTCAGCTTTGCCAGTACGCTGGCTGAGACTACCTGCAATTACATTTCTGACCACCACTTCTATGGGGATAATAGCCAGTTTTTTAACCAGGGTATCGCGCTCATTAAGCTGTTTGATGAAATGGGTTTCGATACCCTCCTTTTCCAGGAGCTGAAAAAGCAGGTTGGAAACCCGGTTGTTGATTATACCTTTGTTTACAATCGTTCCCTTCTTTTGCCCGTCAAAAGCCGTAGCATCATCTTTGTATTTAATCAAAACAACCTTTGCATCGTCAGTGGCAAAGATTTGTTTGGCTTTGCCTTCATAAAGAAATTCTCCTACCTGCATATTATTCCCTCCTCAGATTAAAAAAACCGGGCTTTAACTCAAACCACAGCGTTTAAATATATAATCCACATTGGCAGTATATATCCCATAATCAAAAATCTGTTCCAGTTCCTCGACTGAAATCAGCTTCATAATCTCTTTATCGTTTAAAACCATTTGCTTAAAATCGATCTTCTCCTGCCAACTACGCATGGCATTTCCCTGCACCATACTATATGCCTGTTCCCGCAAAAGTCCTTTTCCTACCAAGACCAGCAATAACTGTTGGGAAAAGACCAGGCCTAGGGTAGTCTCAATATTTTTTGCCATATTGGCTTCATATACCACCAGGCCTTCCATAATGTCGGTAAATTTTTCCAGCATATAGTCCAGAAGGATACAGCTATCCGGTATTATTACCCGCTCTACCGATGAATGGGTTAAATCCCGCTCATGCCAGAGAGATACGTTTTCCAGGGAAGCCAAGGCATTTCCTCTGATTATGCGGGATAAACCAGCGACTCTTTCACTCATCATGGGATTGCGTTTATGCGGCATGGCTGAGGAGCCTTTTTGTCCTTTCTTAAAGGGCTCTTCGGCTTCCAGAATATCGGTTCTTTGCAGGTTGCGTATTTCGGTAGCCATTTTTTCCAGCGAGCTGGCTACAACCGCCAGATTTGTTAAAAAATCAGCGTGGCGATCCCGTTGAATAATCTGGGTTGAAACAAGACAGGGTTTGAGGTTGAGTTGTTCACAGACATACTCTTCCACCCGGGGATCCAAGTGGGCAAAATTGCCTACAGCCCCTGATATCGCCCCATAGGAGATAATATCGCGAGCCTGTTTTAAGCGTTCTATATTGCGCTCCATTTCCGTGTACCACAGAGCCATTTTCAGACCAAATGTAGTCGGTTCACCGTGTACCCCATGGGTTCGGCCAATACACATGGTATATTTGTGTTCCAGGGCTTTTTCTTTAATAACCCCTTTAAGTTTTTCCAGTTTGAGCAGGATGATATCGGCGGAATCTCTCATCTGCATGGCAATACCGGTGTCCAATATATCCGAGGAAGTAAGCCCCAAGTGAATATACTTGGAAGCGTCCCCTACATATTCACCCACATTGGTCAGGAAGGCAATCACATCATGCCTTACTTCAGCTTCGATTTCGCGAACCCGATCAATATCAAAGCATGCCCGTTCTTTAATGGTTTTAACTGCTTCAGGAGGTATCTTGCCGAGGCTGGCCCAAGCTTCACAGGCAGCAACTTCTATTTTAAGCCAGTTGTTCAACTTGCCTTCTTCCGACCAGATAGCCCCCATCTCAGGCAGAGTATACCTTGCTATCATGAACCGGCCTCCTTCTGTTTTAAGTATTTGCTATGCCCCAGTTCTTTTAAGAGCTGATCTTTTTGCAAAACCTCAGCACTCATCTTTTGACGGTACTTAAGGAGTTGGTTTTTAATATCGGTATCCTTTAAAGCCAGCATTTCCAGAGCCAAGAGAGCAGCATTGGCGCTTCCGTTAATGGCTACCGTAGCAACCGGAATCCCTTTGGGCATTTGGACGATAGAATACAAAGAATCAATTCCCGATAGCGTACTGGTTTTAATAGGCACGCCGATTACCGGCAAAATAGTAAAGGCGGCAATTACCCCAGGCAAGTGGGCTGCTCCTCCGGCTCCGGCGATAATTACTTCCAACCCCCGATCCTCAGCACCGGTGGCATACTCGGCAGTCTCATGGGGAAGCCGGTGGGCTGAACAAACCGTTACATCATAATCCACCTGAAACTCATCCAGTATATCACAGGCATCTTTCATAATGGGCAAATCCGAATCACTTCCCATTATTATCCCAATCCGGGCCATTAATCTTCACGCTCCTTGTTAATTGCTTATTTTGCCAATGTAAAAACCCAAGCGGAATGGCTTCGCAACCGAAACCTGTCCGCCTGGGCTTTTATCCCTATACGGTGTAGTGCTTTATAAAACACCTGTGTCACTCGGTCCTGCCCATGCTTCTGCACGCGGAACCCTAGACACACTTTCGTGCTCATATATTATTATACCCGATATATTTTGATATTAGCAGAGCTTTCCAGGGGTGTCAACAACCCCAGCAGGGAGTTGGTGCCTCTTAAAATTCGAAATGAACTTCATTAAAATCATGCGGATTACCCGGAACAAAGCTGCGCTCCCAGAAGCGTATGCGCTGACTTCGTTCTGCCAGTATAACTGTTGAGACCCTGGTACCGTACCTGGGGCTTGTTACAAAAGCAGGGGACAGCATCCTCTCAGTTTCCAGGCTGACACCGGTTCGGGGTAAGTCCTGGTCGGGCGGCTGCTCCTGGTCGGCCATAATCCTAAACAAAGGTTCCGCTGTGCAAGAATCCTGCTGCAGGCAATCGGCCATTTTTTTTATTCCTTGGCGTACTTTGGGCCAGGGCTCATTAAGACGTCCGTTGCTTAGGCCATGAATGCCCGGCTCAATTTCGCATAGCTGTTTATCACGGTTGGAAAAGCAGTATAATGAATCATACGTTCCCATTAAAAGATTAAAACCGTTATACGCCGCCCCCTTATCTGCCAGATTGGCTATAAAAGATTCAGGATCAAGCCGACTGGTCAGGTAGTTCTGAACCAGGTGCCCGCGGGAAGGAGCATCTGGTTTATAACTGGAAGGATCTCGGAAATTGGTCAGACCGGCAAACCGCCCCTCTCTGGTAACCCCCATCCAGGTTCCGCCCTCTTTTAGATCCCTGCCGGCCAGGATCAGAGGCTCATCCGGCCAAAAAGCGGCTGGCCGGGCGGTACGCTCGTAAAACTCATCTCGATTAGCAGCTACCACCAGTCGATAGCGGGGATGATAATCGTAGGCAAAAATAATCAGGCACATATTTCCTCCCTCATTAAATAGACGCGGATAACGCAGGTTTACACGGATTTATGCGGTTTTTATAGATATTATTTAACCACGGGCGCTCAGTGAAACGGGCCAGGGTTGCGCCCTACGGGTACTACTGATATGAACTTCGGTCATAATAAGTGTAAAACTGTTTTATCTGTGTAATCTGTGTCTATTAAAACCGCGAAAATCGGCGTTATCGGCGTCCATTTCCGAATTTAAGGTGGAGTTAATTAAAACCGGAATCGTAGTGATTCCGGTTTTAATTTTCTACGCCAACATGAGTTCTTCCAGTTCCAAGGGCTGAATATGCCTGCCATCCTTGAAAGCCCGCATATTGCCGCCGGAAATCTCATCGATCAGTACAATCTGCTGTTCTGGACCTACCCGTCCAAATTCAAATTTGATATCATAAAGCTCAATGCCTTTTTTAGCCAATTCCGCTTCAACCACTTGCGTAATCCGCCGGGTAAGATCTTTTAGAATCTGATATTCAGCCTTGGAGAGGATTCCCAGCATATCCAGTGCATCTTCGGTTATAGGCGGATCCTCGCGCGCATCATCTTTTAAAGTAACCTCCACAAAGTAATCCAGGGGCTGTCCTTCCTGCGCATAAGCGCCATAACGCCGCAAGAAGCTACCAACCGCTCTTAGCCGACAAATTACCTCCAGACCATCGCCAAAAAGAACGGCTGGCTTTACAGTCATGGTTGCTTTTTCAATATCAGCATCAATGTAGTGGGTGGGAATATTATGCTCTTGCAATACTTCAAAAAAGAACTTGGTCAAACGCAGACCGGCTCGGCCTGCCCCTTCTATAGTCAGCCCCACCGTATTGGAACCAGGATCAAATACACCGTTGGTTCCGGTGGCATCATCTTTGAATTTGAGCAGGAAATTGCCATCCTCCTGACGATAAACATCCTTGGTTTTACCGGTATAAACTACTTCCATTGCCACTTTCCTTTCGCCCATTATTTGGGGACAATTATAAGCATATCTGTGCCAAAAATCAATGTGGTTTTTCCTGATGCCAAGTCTACAATTCATAAATAAGTGTAATCCATTGCCTGCAAAGCCTATCTATATCTGAAATATAAGCGCACCAGCCGCATTTATTTCCTCCCATTAAGTAAAGAGGGATTTCTCCCTCTTTATCAACTTTATGCACTTGTCATAATCTAGCTTAATGCCTGGATCAACTCCGGCAGTACATCTTCCAAATCGGCCACCATGATATAATCAGCCATACGCATGATATCGGCATTTTCATCATTATTGACGGCCACAATGGTTTTGGCATCCCTAATACCGACCGTAAACTGCACCTGCCCGGATATTCCCATTACGATAGCCAAACTAGGCTTGCACTTCTTTCCGGACAAGCCGATGATTCTTTCTTCAGACAGCCATTTTTTATCGGTGGCTATTGGTTTGGAGCAAGCCACCTCTCCTCCCAGGGCTTTGGCAATTGCTTCCACCTTGGCCAGATCTCCTTGGTTTTCCAGGCCCTGTCCAACTGCCACCAGGATGTCGGCCGCTTCTATGTCCACACTGTCTCCGGCCTTGGGTTTTACCTCCAGTACTTTAATCCGGGGCCGTACCTCTACAGTCAACTCATGCAGGCTGCCGCTGCCTTCGGGAGCCTTTTCAAAGGCCTTGGGCATAATCGCAATAACCTGATTAGCCGTTTCAATCTGTTGCACAGCGACCGTTGCTCCACCTAACGCATTACGGGAGCACTCAATTTTGCCGCTGTTGATTGTGAAGCTGTTTACATCACTTAAGCAGCCGGCTTGCAAGGATTGGGCCAATCTTCCGGCAACTTCTTTGCCCCGCCGGTTGGAGGACAGTAAAATAATATTGGCAGACACCTGTTCGGCAGTCTGTTTTAGGGCTGAAGCAACCGCAGCCGTATCGGCCAGGTTAATGTCATCATTTGCAATCTTATAAACTTCAACCCGTTTACCCAGTTCAACTGCCTGGTCAGCATCATTGATACTGACCGCCTGCAGAGGCAAACCCAGATCTTTGGCAACTATTTGTCCAGCCGTTACTAATTCCAGCGCGTAAGGGGTTTTATCACTATATATCAGTATTCCTGCCATATTATCACCTCCCGATTAGGCCTTCAGTGGTGAGGGCCTTGACCAGTTCATCAACCGACTTGACCACGATTTGCTTGCGATCGGTTTCCGGTGCCAGGTTGCTTAAGGTAGTAACCTGAACTGAGCCAATTGCAATTTCCAACTCATGGGGAGATACTACCTCTTTTGGTTTTTTCCCGGCTTTAAGAATCTGGGTTACAGCCGGAATACGGGCTTCATTAATTTCCGATACTACGGTGATAACAGTCGGCAGTTCCACTTCGACCAATTCTTCACTTTCTTCCAGTGAACGGGTAACCCGCAGTGATTGGCCATTTAATTCAATTTCTTTGGCATAACCTACTTCCGGCAGTTCCAGGATCTCAGCTACCCGGGACGCTACCTGTCCGGAATAGTTGTCCCCGCTGCCTTCACCGAAAAGAATTATCCCGACATCATCTATTTTCTTAATGGCAGCGGCAATAAGTGTGGCACTGGTATCGCTGGCAATATTGTCCAAAGAATCGTCAATCACCAAATAGGCTTCATCGGCACCTGCGGCCAGAGCCTCTTTTATCGTATCTTCCAGTTCCTCATTGCCTGCTGATACTACAATCAATTTGGCATCAAGGGCTTCTTTTAAAGCGACACCTGCCTCCAGGGCATTCTTATCTATGTTGCCCAGGGTATAGGGCACATCTTCGAATACCGGCTGCCGATTACGAATCCTCACCTGCTGCAAATCTGGTATCTGCTTCATGGCTACAACTATATTCATGCCATCCCTCCTTAAAAATTATTTAAATAGGAATTTAACCAAAGCGAAACTGAACGCCGCAGCCGCCGTTGGGATAATTCCATTCCAAAACCTCTATCCCGCAGGCTATCCTACAGGTTCCGCATTCCAGACAACCATCTATGGTAAGCTCCACTTCACCCTGATCATTCTCGCTGTATAAGCCGGCCGGGCATACCCAAACCGCTCTTTTTAAGCGGGGGTCTTTTTCCATGCCTGGCTTAATCTTAATGTGAGCTTCCTTATCATGTTTAAAAACATCCAAGCCTAGTTTGGCTTTTAATCCCATTAGTTCACTCATATTTTCTTTACCCCCCTGAAGTCCTTGAACATGGCCCACATTTCACCGAAGGTCAAATACTTTTTGACAGTCGGATAAATCCTAGCCTTAGAACCAGCCGGAACCTCATAAAGATCTTTCATCACGTTGCCAGCCAGCTGCGGATAATGCTGGAAGAAGCGAGGATTCTCCATTACCCGGGGAGCATCCTTAAAATTCTTGAAGTCAGTCATTACAAAACTTTCATTAAGCAGTTTTTCATAAACCGCCAGGGTTTCTGACTCGAAGTTATCGGCTTCCTTAGCCTTTATAACTGCCTGGGCAGCATAATAGCCTGAAGCCAGGGCATATTCCATCCCCCGCACGGTAACCCCGATATTCATCGAAAAACCGGCCGCATCTCCAGCCAAGAGAATACCCGATCCGTAAAGTTTGCTTAGGCTGTTGTAACCTCCTTCAGGGATTACATGGGCTGAATATTCGCTCGTTTCGCCCCCTTTGATGAGACGGGCTATTTCCGGCCTGAGTTTAAAAGCATCTAGTAAGTCAGGGGCTTGTACCATGGGTTCTTCCATTAAATCTTTAATACCCACCACGATACCTAGGCTGACGCTCTCTTTATTGGTATACAGGAATCCTCCGCCGAATTTACCCCGGGTCACCTCTCCCATGAAAAGGCGAGCCGCTCCTTCATCCCCTTCCAGGTTAAAGCGGTCTTCAATAGTGGTGCGATCCAGCTCAATTATTTCCTTAAATCCCACCGCATGATCCTGGGGCACACCCGGTTTGCGCAAGCCGGCCTTTTCAGCCAACAAAGACAAAACCCCATCGCAAGCAACAACAACATGGGCGGTCAGATCTTCACCTCCGGCCCGTACCCCTTCAACTTTTCCGTTTTCAATAATCAAATCATCGACCCGGTTCTTGTTGACAATAGCTACGCCTTTTTTTTCAGCCTGTTTGGCAAACCAGCGGTCAAATTTTCCCCTTAATATACTATAGCTCTGGTATGGTGCCTGAACCAACTCAGCACCATCATAGCGCACGGTAATACTGCGTTCCTTATCCATAATGCTTAATTCTTCATGGGCAATAAATCTCTCCAAGGGAGCTTTTTCCCATAAATCTGGAAACATTTCCCGCACCGGGTTCAAATACAGGCGACCGCCGGTTACATTTTTGGCTCCCGAATAGTCGCCTCTCTCTAAAAGCAGTACTTCCAATCCGGCATCGGCTATGGTATAAGCGGCGGCTAACCCCGCCAATCCTCCGCCAACTACAATGGCATCAAAATCTTTTTCCATCCTCGGCACACCTTTCTATATGGCATATGGCAGATGGTTTTTAAAAAAGGAACCCTTTACGGGTTCCTATATTATTTTAACCTTAACCCTTCAAAATCACCCCGCTGATAATCATCTTCTGCATATCTGTAACCCCTTCAATCTGAGGACCCATGATGGCATCGCGATACAGCCGGGATATCTTGTAGTCTTCCATGGCACCATATGAACCATGCACATCCAGGGATATACGGGCCACATCCGCCGAATTTTCGCAAACTACTGTTTTGGTCAAAGCCGCTTCTTTAGCAAATACCGCTGGGTTCTTTACGTTATCGGCCAGATAGCCCAGACGATAGGTCAACCAGCGGGAAGCTTCGTATTTCATAGCCAGATCTGCTATTCTTAGCTGAATAGCCTGGAATTTTGCAATGGGTGCACCGCGGTGGGTTTTCTCCTTGGCGTATTTTAAGGCTTCTTCGTAAGCTGCCAGCATTCCGCCTAAAGCACATGAGCTTACGCCTACTTTGCCAAAAGAGATACCCATCTGGAGAATAGGATAACCCTGGCCAATCTGACCGAGTACATTCTCAGCCGGGACGCGGACATCTTTCAGATATACATCCAACAAAGGCCCGCCATGCATGCCCATCTTTTTCCAAGGCTCGGAGATGGAATAGCCTTCACAGAATTTATCAACGATAAAAGCCGTAATTTCATTGGACTCAGATTCCCGGGCAAAAATTACAATCGGCCCCGGGAAGTTGGCATTAGATATAAAACGTTTAGTTCCATTCAAAATATAGGAATCACCGTCTTTTACCGCTGTAGAAGTAATTTGTTTGGGATCAGAACCGGTTCCAGGCTCGGTAAATGCAAATGAAGCTATCTGTTTACCTTGACAACAAGGGGGCATATATTTTTTCTTTTGATCTTCTGTTCCAAATACGCCTATGGCCCCTACCGACAAGGTGTGGGCTGACATAATCATTCCGACCCCGGACGAACAACGGGCAATCTGCTCTACGGCCAAAACATAGCCTGCATATCCTCCGTCCGCTCCTCCATACTTCTCAGGGAAAGGCACCCCGAACAGTTCCAGTTCCGCCAAACCTTCCAAAATCTCTTTGGGCACCTCGTTTTCCTGATCAATTTTTTCTGCCAGGGGTTCAATATGCTTTTCGGCAAACTCCCGGGCCATTTTTTGTAACAGCGCTTCCTCTTTAGTGAATCCAAAATCCATCTGCCTAATCGCTCCTTTCTAACTTTAGTCAGGTCAAATTTATGAATACCAATATTACGTATTAGTATTATTTTATTGGTTACATTATAACACAACCATAACTTAACCTAAACATTTTTTTCAAGATATTTTTAGCTCTAAGTAGACAAATTTTGACTTCAATAAGTAAATGGGAAAAGCTTAATATTAGCTTTTCCCATTTTACTAAGTTAATTCTATTTTATAAGTCTCTGGATTTTATTACATCCAACAGTTCAATCATTGGTTTACCTGAGCTGATTACTTTTAATTCACCGTTTTCTAAAACCTCCCTAATAATCAAGCCGCTGTTGTACTGGGTGGGAGGATCCGGCCTTTTCGCCAGTTCTTCAATAAACAGAGCCGGTTCTATACATTCCGGGGCAATAACTCCCTTTTGAGTGATTTTGCCTGCGCCGAGTAACAATGCGCCGGCCGCGGTAGGGATAGCAGTTGATTCGCCCATTGATTGGGAGCTGATTCTCATGAGCTCAAATTTTTTAGGTGCGCCGTTTTTGGTGCCTTTTACCGAGACATACATCCCGCCCGCACCGATTGGGGCTTCAAACTGCATCAGATGTTGATTCTGCATCAGAAATGCTACGATAAAATCGGCCGGAGATACCGATGCGTTGCCGATTTTAACTGGTTCTTCCCTCCATAATTCCAGATCTACTATATTCTTAATCAGTTTGGTATAGGACATGACTGAACCTTTATTGGTAACTGTTTTGACCCCGTTGATAAAGTATGGGATAGTCATAGGTTCGGGGTGACCGATATCGTAAAACGTTACTTTTCCTAATGGGTCGGGAAATGTCACCGTTAATTCCCCGGCATCATTCATAGGTCTGACTTCTACAAATTCGGAGTTCTGGAAGGATGGCACGGTTCCCGCACAGGCATGCAGCAAGTGCAGCAAGACAGCCGCCCCTTCTTCCGACCCTTCTCCCTGTCCATCTCCCGTATCTCCCGTTGCCCAAGCGGTATGGATTTCTTCTACTTCATCGAGCCAATCAGAACCGATACGGGCAAACAGATTAGTAATTCCAGGTGAAGCGCCTGTGCAGATAAGGATGCTAACACCTGCTTCCTTAGCGGCCTTATCATATCCAAGGAGTTTTCGGGTGGCATCATAGTCATCACAAACATCCACATAATTAACTTTAGCTTCGATAGCTGCTTCGACAACATAATGCGCCAATCTGTAAAAAGGCCCGGCAAAGTTCATCACTACAGAAGCCCCTTTGATTACTTCCAATAGCTTAGGCCGGTCAGTCACATCAACCTGGGCTGCCGTTATTTTGGGGTTAGCCAATTGATCTTTAAGTTGGACGGCCGCATCGTAGTTGTAATCAGCAATTACGATTTCACTGCACTCAGGTCTTGTGGCTAAGTATTCGACCGCAACCGAACCCATTTCCCCAGCTCCGCCAATAATTACAATACGCATAACTATCCAGCTCCTTTATGTTTATTTTTGAAACTAACATAATTGTGGCCTTGAGACTAAGTCCAGATATTTTTCCCCTCAAAGGAAAAAAATATGCTGCTTTAAGCTATGCTTGATATTTTTTTCACAAATTGAGGTATAAAAATTGTCAGCAGTATGTTGCCTGCATACCCCTGACCCAATCGAAATTAACCAATTATATGTGTTTGTGTTGTCGAATCCTGTCTAAGACCATCATAAGACATCCCGGAGAGTCCGTCAAGTAAAATGATAGATAATAAAATCTTTAACCGCCAAATCCCCGCTCCTATATGGTTGGAGGAGCAAATCCACACCTATCTAAGTTGTCTGTATCATTTTTTATACGTAAACCTACCGGTTAATACTCATATTCACCAGGCGTCCTTTTCGGAATTCAAAATCGATCCAGGTTCCGCTGCCGCTTTGGGGAATGAATGTACCCCAGTAGTTTAGTACACCCGACCAATCCCGGGCATATTGCCATGATCTTTGCGGGGCACGAGGAACGCCGTATACTTTCAAAACTTCCTGTATTGATGCTCCTAGGCGGATTCCCCCTGGGGTTATGCCGCTTTTTTTAAGTATATAGTAAGTATTGCCTCCGGGGGCGGGTTCTACGCAGGGTATTTCTTTAAAATTGGTTTGGTTTATTTGAGCAATTTCTGCATCGGAAATTAATGTATAAGGCGTAATATAAACATCAACCTGTTTTTCATGCCAAAAATCACTGTAGGCAACTGAATAACCCAGGCTTTCTGCCAAAAAGCGCAGCGGTACAATGGTTGTATTCATCAACAAATAAGGAGCCGGGTCAATTTTAATGGAATCACCGTTTACCAATGCTTGGTTATTGCCGATCTGCATTTCAATCACCTGCTGGTTTCCATGAACTATTATTTTACGGCTGTCGGCGTGCCATTTTACCTTAAAACCAAGTGTTTCAGCAACGGTGCGCAAAGGGATTAGGGTATGTCCGTTTTCAATACTGGCCGGTATCTTTAATTCCAGATATCGAGGATACTCGTCCTGGGGGCCTTCTATAATCACTCCCACCGGCACTGCCAGAGCTGCGGAGGTAAAAACCATCAAAAAAATAATGGCCAGGGTTAAAACGACCGGTTTTTTAAACATACCGCATCTCCTTTCTAAGGGCTTACCACAATCTATGATCTCCGCAGTCAAGATATGATAAGAAAGCAGCGGCAGTCTGATGTGCTTTCTACAAACTTTTTGCGCCTCCCCTATTCGATGATTCCTCCGCCTAAAACCATAGCGTCTTTGTAAAACACTACGGATTGTCCGGGTGTCAAAGCTCGAACCGGTTCTTTAAAATCCACCCGCACATTTCCGTTGGTTTCGCTGCGCACGACTGCCGGCACCGGTTGGGCCGTATATCTGATCTGGGCTTCTACCTCGAGTTCTTCCTCAAGTCTGTCAAAAGCAACCCAATTAACATTGCTGGCGGTACATCCCCGGGAAAAAACGTCATCCTGGTCACCAACTATTACCGCATTGCGCTCGGCATCCAGGGCTACAACATAGATGGGATAGCCCCTGGCCAAGCCTAAACCGCGGCGCTGACCTATGGTATAATGGGCAATCCCCTCATGATAGCCCAGCACTTCCCCATGGGTACTTAATATTGGCCCAGGCAGGATTGAGCCGGGCTTGCGCTGGCGAAGAAACCTAATATAGTCATCATCTTCCACAAAGCAAATCTCCTGACTCTCAGGTTTTTGGGCTACCGGCAGATTCAATTCATCAGCCACATGCCTAATCTGAGATTTTTCGTACCCCTCCAAAGGAAATAGCACATGGGCCAATTGATCTTGTTTAAGATTATACAGGACATAGCTTTGATCCTTGCGGCGATCCCGGCCTCTGTAAAGTACATAACGCTGCCGCTCCTTTTCATATTCTACGCGGGCATAATGACCGGTTGCCAAATAATCCATTCCCATAGATAATGCCTGCTGCAAAAGATCGCCGAATTTAATAAATCGGTTACAGGCTATACAAGGATTGGGTGTTCGTCCCGTCAAATACTCAGCGCAAAAATAGTCAATAACCTTTTTTTCAAAACGTTCCTGGAAATTGAAAACATAGTGCTTGATACCTAGTTGTTGCGCAACCCGGCGTGCATCCTCTACTGCAGAAAAAGCTTTGGATTTAAGATTATCATCAGGCATTAGCTGCAATGTTGCGCCGCTTACGTCATATCCGGCATCAAGCAGTAGTTTAACAGCTACCGAACTATCCACTCCGCCACTCATCGCAACCAATACTTTGTTTCTCTCCATCACCTATCACCTCATCATCTTGTATATCAAACCGCCAGTGCGCCGTTAGGTTTTATTATAGACGCCGATTACCCGGTTGACACAAAATTTCATTTTTTTATTTAGTTAGTTGTCGGGTATTACTGTTTTTTCCCAATGGCGTAGTCTAAATACCCCCATGCTAATGAGCCGCGAAAATCAGTTCCCACGGTGTAGTTTTGGTCTATTGAGTGTTTAAAATTATCTCGCTAATTAAAAAACAGGAGGCAGACCTCCCGTTTTTGCGATTCTATTCCAAAACCAGCACTTTAAATATCGTCCATATCCTTTTAAAGTAGTTGCTGATTGAGTGCAGCAGTTTTTGGGCTTTATATATGGCTTGCCGGTTATCTTGTATTAATTCCCGGCCGGAATACGTATATTCCTCACCTAAAGCGACAACTTCAAGGTTCTTGTCCACAATTTTGATACTAAAAACTGATTTGCGGGCCTCCGCGGTCAAAATATTGTTGCCCTGATTACTCGTGTTCAACCCCGCGATTATCAGAATGATTATAACAAGTATCATAACCGACCGAAGTAGTCTCGTCATTGCGCCTTAAAAATCCTCCTTTAATACCTGAATCAGAACTTCGGTAAACAAGCGAGCCGCATAGTTTGCCTCTTCCAGAGTATTATAATCGCTACCGAATTCCAAAAGCAAGGCGCTCGAATGAAATTCTTGGTTGTAGGTTCCCGCTTTGGTGGTAATACCTTTGATCAGACCCGGATACATTTTTTCACCTTGCACATACAGATTTTGCGCAAAACGAAAATTCTTTTTCCAGTTAGGATGTGGTTTTCTTTCATCGGTTCCTACCACAATCAATATGCGGGCAGATTTTTTACCCTTAATTTCTATAGTAGGGGCTGTGCTTGCTCCAGGAATACTGTCCCGGTGAATATCAAGAAGCGCCATAATATTATTGTTATCTTGCAGCAATTTCTTGACAGTAGCCCGCGAGTTAGTATAACTACTGTTATAATCCGGAAAATCGTGGATGGTGTTTATATACTGGGCATCTATACCTTTAGCTTTAAGTTCCTGCTCAATCTTTTGGGCAACTGAGTTTATCAGACCCCTTTGGCCATCTACACGTGCCTGTCCGCTGTCGGGAATATAGGTTTCCGCGCTGTGGGTACAGTATAAGCAGATTGTCTTACCATTAAAAATGGTCGTATCAACCGGATCTGCCGTTTCGATACCATCCCGTCCGAAATCTTGGCTGACCGGATTATTAGCCTCGGTTTTACTGGGATCTTCATTTCCATATTCCTGGCTCTTTTCTTGCAACCCGGTATAAGCCAGAACCTGAATTTGCGAACCGATCATGTTTTGAGCCATATTATCGGAACTCAGATCAACCCATCCTAACTGTTTAATCAGCCCCGCACTACCAGTTAAAAGCAGACTATTTTCCTGCACAAGCTGTTCCGCCTGATCTTCGTTAATATTAATAATACCCAAAGGCTGCAGCAGATTTAAAGGTCGAGCCTTACTCCAGGAATTTAAAAAGCCGCCATTTAGATCAACGGTAAGTCCTAAAACAACTGTCAATAAAAAAAGCTGTATAAATACAATTCCTTTTAAAAATAAATACCCATTCCTACGCCTCATCCTGCTCACCTCACCCGCAATTATCCCCTAACCCGTACCAAAGATCTGGCGCATCAAAAAAAGTGTATGTCTGCTTCTGATTTATCTTATGGCATACCGGGAGGGCTTAGAACTTAAAGCGGGTATGCGGTTGTGCTGCTTTAAATTTAAATAGACCTATATAACTCGGGCTTTAACCGAAAGTTTTTTGAAAAACGGGAAGGCACTAAATACTATAAATAACACTGAATCAATTTAATTGCTATTTTAAAATGACGGTAGCGACAACGTCAGGAGTCCCCCATAGGGTGCTCTTGGCTGAGTCGCATTTACTTTGTCTCTTGAGGTGCCTTTTAGTAGAAATGACTTTATCAAGTCTGATATTGCATTTTAAAATACATAATGCTATAGTATTTCTGTTAGCTTTACATATCCAAGGAGGTGAAACGGTGGCAAAAAGTAAAACTCCCGCAAAAAGAGCCCGTATAGCAGAGGATAATCGTCTCAGAAACAAAGCCTACAAGAGCAAATTAAAAACTTCCGTCAAAGCTTATGAGGCTTCTTTATCCGCTGATAATGTTGAAGCAGCCAGGGAAAACTTGATTAAAGTAACCTCCCTGATTGATAAAAGCGTATCTAAAGGTGTACTCCATAAAAACACCGCTGCCCGCAAAAAATCCGCTTTAGCCAAAAAACTTAACGCTATGAACACAATAGCTGAATAGTAAAACACCTATCTTTTAAAGCGGCCAAAAGAAATTTAATTAAAAATACGGCATAGTTGTAATGTTACGGCTATGCCGTTTTTCGTTCACCAGCCAAGGATACTTTTTCAGTGGTCTCGTACTGTCCCCTTGGCTGATCTTTAATATTAAACCCCTGCTATATAAATAATGTAGCAGGGGTTCATTGACAGTCTCAGACATAATGCCCGTCTTAGACGTTTAATAGATATGCACTTTTTAAAACTCCAATAATTAAGCTTTTGCCATTCTAGCTGCTTCCAATTCAGCGTCAATTTCTTCCATGCTTTTGCCTTTAGTTTCAAGAGCAAAGAAGAAAAGTATTGCCTGGATTAAAAATAATACTGCCAGGAACAGGTAAACCGGGGTAATAGCTTCAATGGTAGCTTTAGGGCTAACCAGGTTGGATGAACCGGCAAATAAAGCTACTATAACCGGTCCAACCAGTTTACCGATACCACCCATGCCATATGCAGAACCCATGCCGGTTGCCCTTAAATTGGAAGGCCAAACTTCGGAACTATAAGGTCCTACCAAAGCATAGCCGCCATCAGCAAAGAAGTAAATACCGATCATACATAGCCAAAATACGGAGACCCCACCGATGTAGTTTCCGGTATTAAATATGGCAAATAACAACATCACCGCTGCGCCAACCCCCAGGATCATTCCACTAACACGGCGACCAATGTGGTCAGACATGAAAGACCAGAACCATCTGCCAATAAAACCACCTAAAGTAACAACGATAAATAGTTTGGCTGCTTCTGCAGGAGTCCTGCCGATAACCATGGCTAACAAAGCTGGTCCCCACATGGTAAACAAAGAGTAGCCCGTCTGTTGACAAATATTGGTTCCCCAGCTAATGATAACACTACGGGGATACTTGAACAGTTCGCTGAACTTAACCTGAGGCTGGGCAGGCAGATCGTCAATCCATTCTTCGCCCACTTCTCTGACATCGCGGAAGTCATGGTGTTCTTTAGTAACCCAATCCACAGCTGCAGCAGCTTCATCATATTTCTTGTTACGGATAAGCCAACGGGGGGACTCTGGTACCCAAACTCGAATTAGCAGAGCCAGAAGGGCCGGAATCAATCCCACTAGAAAAAGACCTCTCCAGCCTATAAACGGCCTTAAATAGGCGGCACTGGTGCTGGCCAGCAAGGTCCCAATCGGAATAAAAGCGGTTACTATCCCACCTACCCGGCCACGGTAATTGGCCGGTGCGAATTCCTGAACCAAGGGCATATCAACACAATATAACCCGCCCAAAGCCAGACCAACGAAGAAGCGAAGTACCACCAGATATATCCAATTACCTTCCGGGGTAAAGAACATGAGTCCCGTCATTACCCCGCTAAATATGATGGTAAACATAAAAATTGGTCGTCGTCCTACTCTGTCAGCTATATTGCCGAACATTATCGCACCGATAATGGATCCAAACCCCGCAGCGAGCAAAATACTGGCAGACGCGGTATAAGTAAGTCCCCAAGGAACAGCGATAAATGCAATAACAAAGCTGATAAGGGCCAAATCAAAAAATTCCAACATGTCTCCTAAGACAGCGGCACTAATAACCCTAATATGATTCCCGGTCAGCTGGGATTCGTCAAGTGTAGTAATCAGTTTCGATGTATGCCTTGCCATTTTATTCCTCCTTACTACGTTCAATAGCATCCGAAGCTTTTTGTCTTGATTTGATTATTACTGGGTTGAACATTATTACCAGGCCGTCCAGCCCCCGTCAACCATAACCATCGAGCCTGTTACAAAATCAGCGGCACTGGAAGCTAAATATAACACCGTACCAGTAACATCACGTACCTCACCGATACGATTTAGCAAAATTCGGCTTTCAACATCAGCCTTAAATTCGGCGTCTTTAAACATAGGCTCTGTAAAAGGTGTATTTATAAAAGTAGGGGCCACGGTATTAACCGTAATGTTATACGGTGCCCATTCTCCGGCTAATACTTTGGAAAATTGGGCAACGGCTCCTTTACTGGCACAATAAGCTGCCCTTTTTACGTATCCCACTACCGACATGGCTGAGCCAACGTTGATTATTTTGCCATATCTCTGCTCCATCATTTTTTTGCCGGCTGCCTGACAACAAAAAAAGGTCCCTTTAACATTGACATTCATAATCTTGTCCCATGCTTCTTCCGTAACCTCATGGGCTACCTGTTGAATATTTATTCCGGCTGAGTTAAGCAGGATGTCAATATGCCCTTGGGTATCATAAATGTGATCCATCATGTCATCAATCTGCTTTTTATTAGTTACATCACAAACATAAGTTATGCATTGACCACCTAAAGCTTCAATCTCTTGTTTAGCTGAAGTTAAAGCTTCTTCGGATAAATCAGCAAGGGCAACCGCTGCACCAGATTGGGCAAAGGCAATACCACAGGCCCGGCCTATACCATTGCCGCCACCAGTTACAACTGCTACCTTCCCGGTCAAATCCACCTTAAGGTCAGACATTTTCATTCCTCCTAGTCTTCCCAGATAGCAAATGCTCTAACGGGACTGCCGGTTAATCCTACAAATTTAAGCGGGAATAATGCAAAGTAGAAATCTTTCTTTTTAGGTATCTTAGTAATATTCACTAAGCTTTCCGTATGAATTATTTCTCTTTCCGCATGAACAGTATGGTTAGGGTAATCAATGTCTGCAGGGGTATCTAAGCTAGCTGCGTCAGTGCCAATATTTACTAGCCCTTGATCTAAAAGCCAGGTAGTTGCTTCTTTATTTAATCCGGGATATTGGCTTAAATAATACTGGGCATCGGTTTCCCCATATGGTTCAATTCCAGTCCAGTAGAGTAAGCTCATACCTGGTTTTAATGTTACTTCAGCCGCATCTAACCCTTTTTTTACTGCATCTAAAGTTATATGAGTACGTCCGGTTACAAAAGATAAGTCAATCCATGCGGACGGGGTTATTAATTCCGGTAAAGTAATTTTATCTACGGATAGATGCGATTTGCTGGGATCAAAATGGTAAACTGCATCAACATGTGTAGAAGTATGGTCACAAGTAACTATACCCTTTACTCCAAAACCATAGGGGTAATTACTAGATTCGCCTAAGCTAAATTTAGTTTCTTCATGGGTCTTATGCCACCAGAATGAAGTTTTCATATGACCGGGATAGACAGGTACATCAGGGCCAACATCCTTACCCAAATCTAAAAAATTTAACTTTTTCCCAAACATTTCAATAACACTAGTTGGCAAATTGTTGTTCGACATTTGAAAATTCCTCCCAAAAAAATAATTAAAGTATTAGGTATGTTCTCTCCTTTCATTTTAATATGGGGACTACTTTGTATAATATAAGTAGCAATAACCATGCCAATTATTAAGGCTAGGAGAAACTATTGATTTCTTGGGGGAATTCTCATTTATACTTTCAAAGACACGCAGACCAGCGACGCATATTTGTTACGCATTATCAGAGTTTAGGAAAAAATTCACGAAATCAAGGCAGAAGCGCCCGACACCTTTTGGTGACGGGCGCTTCTTTTTGGTGACGCTATTATTCTTTTTGCAGGTCTATTTCATACTGGAGGGCTTTACGCCAAATCGTGGTTTGGCTTACTCCTAAGGCAGCCGCAGTTTTTCGAGTAGACTTATAACGAGCTATATATTTCACTAGCAACTCTTTCTCGTAAGCTTCTACAGCCTCTTTTAAAGTAATATGAAAATTGGTATCCAAGCCTGGTTTTTCTATATTCTCTTCAGTTATTAATAGTCCGGGTATCTCCATTTCACTTATTATAGATTCACTGGAGGTAACTAAGGCTCTCTCAATATGGTTTTTTAATTCCCTGACATTACCAGGCCAACTATATTCCATCATATGCTTTATTAGATTATGGTCTAATGATTTGTCCAAATTATATTTTTTGTTAAACAGATCTACAAAGTAATTTATTAATTCGGGGATTTCTTCCTTCCGCTCCCTTAGGGGAGGAACCTGCAGGGGCACTACATTTAATCTATAATATAAATCGTCTCTAAACGCATTTTTTTCTACCATTTCATACAAGTTCCGGTTAGTTGCAGCGATTATCCGCACATCAATTTTTATTGGGTAACTTCCTCCGATTCTGGTAATTTCACCTTCCTGCAAAACACGCAAAAGTTTACCCTGAAGTTTTAGAGGGAATTCACCAATCTCATCTAAAAATAAAGTACCTTTATTAGCCAGTTCGAAAATACCTACTTTTCCTTTTTTAGAAGTTCCGGTAAAAGCCCCCGGCTCATAACCGAAAAGTTCGGATTCTAAGAGTGATTCGGGTAAAGCTGCACAGTTAATCTTAATGTACGGCCCCTCACTGCGCAGGCTGTATTTTTGAAGCTCTTGGGCCACAATCTCTTTACCAACCCCAGACTCCCCTTGAATTAATACGGTTGAGTCAACTTGTCCTAACCTTCTTACCATTTCCATCAACTCTTTAGATTTCCTAGATCTAGCTATATAAGTTGGCGAACCGTCCTGAAGCACTCTTTTTAGTTCCTCTTGATAATGACGGTTAAGGCTTTGGGCTTGTTCTATTTCAAGTTTTAGTTTATTTAATTCCGTTAAATCACGGCAATTGACTAATACCCTGACTATGTTCCCTTCTTCATCATAAATTGGATTTCCGGTAGCCAATATAGTTTTTCCGGTTTCCTTCACCTTTTGGGTTAAGGTAACTGGTTCTTTATTTTCGATAACGGCCACCGAAGCAGCTTGATCATAATAACCCTTATCTATAAGGTCATACATATTTTGGCCTTCGAGTTCCTCTAAAGTAAATCCTGTAATTCTAAGATATGCTTCATTTACCCTTAAAATATTAGCCTTATTATCTGTAATAAAAATCCCGTCAAAGGATGCTTCTATAACTGCATCAAGTTCTTCCTTTAGCTGTCTTGTGTATTGTAATTCGGTTGAGACCGTTTCCAATTCGGTTATATCATGAATATTAACCAAGGCATTTACTATTTCTCCTTGTTGGTCAAAAATCGGAGTTCCTATGAATAAGGCTGTTTTTCCGGTAGAAGTCCTTTCCGTATACGCAACCGAACGTTTTTCTTCTAATACCATTATAGCGGCAGCTCTATTGTAATAGCCCTTTTCTATCAATTCATACATGCTTTTACCCAATATATCTTCTGCCTTAATTCCCGTCATAAGGGTATAAGCTTGGTTAACACTTACTACTTTCGCATTAGCATCAGTTACAAATATACTGTCTAAGGAGGCCGCAATAATTGCTTCCATCCCTTCTTTTGACTGCGTGGCATTATGCAGCTCATTCGTAATACTTTCCAAATCAGATATATCTTGCACCACAGCTACAGCTCCGGTTACTTTTCCATCTACCAGTATCGGCGTACGGTTAGCAATCAAAACCTTATCCAGATATTCAAATTTCTGGTTAGTCTCCGTTGAACCGGAATGAATAACTTCCGCTAAAGGCCCGTGAGGGAAAATCTCATCATATGGTCTACCTAGGGCAAATTCTTTAGGAATACCAAAAATCTTCTCGGCTGCCCGGTTAAAAGTTCTTATATGATAACTTTCATCTATACTCAAGATACCATTGTACACCGAATCTAAAACGGTATTTAACTCCGTAGAAACATCCTTAATCTGATCGAGATAGGCAGCCGCAATATCAGATTTAGTTATCATTCCAACTACCTTATCACCGTCAACTACCGGCAGTCTTCTAAAATCATTACCATAAAAACGTTCAGCATCATTGTCTTTATTTATAGTAGTAACATTTTTAGTCATGATTGATTCGACTAATACCTGAGAATCCAAATTGTTTTCTATAGCTTTATAAAAGTGGGTTTTAGTTATAATACCAACCAACTTATTGGTATCATCTACTACCGGAGCACCGTCAATATGGTGTTCAAGGAAAAGGCGGGCAACATCCTTTAAGGTATGAGTGGGATTTAAAACTACTGGGTTGGAAGTCATGACTTCAGCTACGAGCATTTTTCTCACTCCTGTATAGTTTAGAATTATTGCGAATATTGCATTAATTTTATTTTACCATACAAACCAAGGGCTCACGACTTACTTATTTTGCTTGATAGCGTCAAAATACTATTGGTTTTCAAGCAAAAAACTCCTGTATTAGTACTAAGACTTAATTCTATTAGTATGACAGTATTTTTAGGGGAAAGAGATAATACCTCTTTCCCCTGCTGAAATTACTGTTAAAAATCCAAGACCGGTCTTACGCTTAAGCCAATATATATTCCCTGGCTTCACCAACAATAACAACTTCATTATTCTGGTTAACACAGGTAGTTTCAATCTGAACCATACGTTTGTCTTCCAATTTTTCTTTTATTACAGCGGTAGCGGTAATGGTATCGCCAATGTAAACCGGCTTAACAAATTTTAAATTCTGCATGGCATAAACATTACCAAAAGTAACCTTAGTTACAGCCGCCGAAATCAAGCCGGCCACACATAGACCGGGCACCACTACATCCTTAAAACGGGTATTTTCACTATAAACACGATCGATGTGAACCGGATTCATATCTCCGGTAATGCCTACCCAAAGCATAATATCCGATTCCGTCATGGTCTTGGTCATTGTTTCGGCATCACCCAGCTTTAGCATCTCCCAGGTTTTTATTTTGTCCTGATAATTCATAAATTGCGCCTCCTAGTATGATGGTTACCTAAAAAGTTAACGTAAAATACTGTTACTGATGACGACCCTCTGAATTTCGCTTGTTCCCTCATAAATCTCCGTTATCTTAGCATCCCTCATGATTCTCTCTACGGGGTACTCCCGTGTATATCCATAGCCTCCATGAATTTGTACTGCCTGATTAGCTACCTTATTAGCCGTTTCAGATGCTTTCAGCTTTGCCATGGCAGCGTCTATTCCAAAGTCCATATTTTGACTCTTTTTCCAGGCGGCATTATAGGTCAAAAGTCTTGAGGCTTTGATTTCTAATGCCATATCGGCTAATTTGAATTGAATAGCCTGCAAAGCAGAAATAGGTTTACCAAACTGCACTCTCTGTTTGGCATAGTCCCGGGCAAGTTCAAATGCACCCTGGGCGATACCTACCGATTGAGCAGCAATTCCTATTCTTCCTCCATCCAAAGTCTGCATGGAAATCTTAAAGCCTTCTCCTTCTTTCCCCAACAGGTTTTCTTTAGGTATGCGGCAATCTTCAAAAACCAAATCACAATTCTGAGTGCCCCTTAACCCCATTTTCTTTTCAAATTTTCCAAAAGAAAAGCCAGGGGTGCCTTTTTCCACGATAAATGCACTGAATGCTTTGCTCCTCAATTCTTTGGGGCCTGTGCGGGCAAATACTACATAGGTATCAGCTGCACCTGCATTAGTAATAAATATCTTCCTTCCGTTCAAGACATAGCTTTCTCCATCCAAATCCGCCTTACAGGTCATGGCAATAGCGTCCGAACCTGCTCCCGCTTCAGTGAGGCCAAAAGCACCTAATTTAGTTCCCTCTGCCAGGGGGATCAGGTATTTTGACTTTTGTTCTTCGGTGCCAAAGGCCAAGATAGGCCAAGCGCCCAGACTCACATGGGCGGAAAGGGTATCTGCGGCAGAGGGATCAACTCTCCCCAGTTCTTCTACTGCTATAGCATAGGCCAAGTAATCCATTCCCGCACCACCGTATTTTTCTTCAAAGGGAATGCCGGTCAGCCCTAATTCTCCCATTTTATCGAATACACTGCGGTCAAAGTATTCATTTTCATCCCGGTCAGCTACCCCAGGAGCCAATTCTCCTTCGGCAAAATCCCTGACTGACTGTCTTAACATTTCATGTTCTTCACCTAGTTTAAAATCCACTATTCTTCCTCCTTTGCCATGTTTCAACCAATACCTTGAATAGACTACCCTTAGCACCTATTCCCTTGTCTTGCTGATATAATGATGCAAGAAACTTGCCAACCCCAGTAATCAAACCCTCAAAGTCTTAGCAAATGCAACTAGCAAGTGCCCCCTCCCTGTCAAATCCTAAACCCGAACCAACCATAATTACTGCCCAGTCATTTCAAGATCGGTTCAGCATTAGCATAATGTTGCTATCTTCCCAACCAAACATCGTGATTCATTTTCGGCTCATGTGAACTATGCTCGGTTCACCTCTTCTTGTCCCCCCAGACTTATTCCATAGAGAGCAACTTTGCGCATGATAGTTGTTTGACTTACGCCCAGGGCTTTTGCCACTTTGCGACTGCTTTTATAAGTTTCAACATAATGCTTTATCAGGTCCCTTTCGTAAGCATTAACCTTTTCCCGCAAGTCAATTTCGGGCGAATCTTCCGTTCCCGTAACATATTCTTTTTCATCCAGGATAATATTGCCGTTTAATTTAATGGATTTTATCACTGTATCCGGACTAGTTACCACCGCCCGTTCAATAACGTTTCTTAATTCCCTAATATTACCTGGCCAATCATGTTCCATTAATCTGGCTATTAGTCTTTGATCGAGCTTCTTTTGCAAGTCATATTGCTCGTTAATAATCCGCAAGAAATGATACGCCAGCGCAGGTATTTCTTCTTTTCTATCCCGTAAGGGAGGTACGTGGATGGGAACTACATTCAAGCGGTAATAGAGATCTTGCCTGAATTGTCCTTTTTTAGCCATCTCCCATAAATTTCGGTTAGTGGCGGTAATTAAGCGTACATCAATCTTTATCGGTGTGGTTCCTCCAACTCGCAGGATCTCTTTTTCTTGAATCACCCGCAATAATTTAGATTGCAGGGTAATAGGCATTTCGCCAATTTCATCTAAAAAGAGGGTGCCCCCGTTGGCAATTTCGAATATCCCCATTTTACCGCCCTTTTTAGCCCCAGAAAAAGCACCGCTGTCATAACCAAATAGCTCGGACTCCAGAAGGCTCTCCGGAATGGCAGCACAATTTATGCTTATCAGGGGCCGGTCTTTTCTAAGGCTATTTTTATGCAGTTCCCGGGCAACCAATTCTTTGCCCACCCCTGATTCCCCGTAGATTAAAACACTTGAATCCACCTTGCCGAGCCGTACGGTCAGATCCATAATTTCTCGGGATTTATCAGAGTTAATTACCATTTCCCTGGAATTCATGGTGGCCTTTTTCAGTTCTTCTTCGAAATGCCTACTTAAACTTTGGGCCTGCTCAACCTCTTGCTTGAGTTGCATCAGTTCGGTAATATCACGGCCATTGGTCAGTACCCTGACAAACTCCCCTTTATCATTAAACACCGGGTTGCCTGTAACCAGGAGAGTCTTACCGGTCTTGATGTTTTGCGTAAAGGTAACCGACCGATGCGTTTCTATAACCTCTATCGTAGCCGAACGGTCATACAAACCCTCTTGCACCAGATCGTACATATTCTTACCCATAATATCTTCGGCTTTGATACCCGTAATTCTCGTATAAGCATCATTAATACTCAAAACATTTCCCTTAGCATCAGTTACAAAAATACTGTCAAACGAAGCTTCAATAATGGCGTCTACTTCTGCTTTAAGCTCTTTAGTATATTCCAATTCATGTGTTATACTCTCCAATTTTGATATGTCCTGCAAAACCGCAATGGCACCTATTACTTTATTTCCGATCACAATCGGGCAGTTTATTGACAAAAGGGTTTTATCCTCATAGCTTACCTTTTGGTTCAAGGCGCCTAGCCTGTTTTCCAGCACTTGAGGCAAGATTCCCTGGGGAAAAATCTCCAGGTAAGACCGGTTCAGGATTGATAATCTACTTATGCCTAGTAGCTCTTCAGCAGCTTTATTGAAAATGAGAATGTTTTGATTAACATCTATGCCAATAATAGCATCGTAAACGGCATCAAAGGCAGCTTCCATCTGCACTGAGTAATGACTGGAATTTAGGTTGCTAAAACTGGCAACCGTTTCCCGGGTGACCACACCCAATATTTTGCCATTCTGAATAACCGGCACCATACTATTACTTAAGGGGAGTATTTCCTCTAACGTGGTTTCCGGCGCCACCACCGACATGTTACTCACCATTAATTCATGCACCGGAGTATTAAAATCAATGCCTTTAGCAATGGCGCTATACATTTGCTTTTTACCAACCCATCCAACAAATTCCTCCAGGTTGTTAACAACTGGAAGTCCATCAGCATCGTGCAACAAAAACAAATTTGCCACTTCTTTTAAGGTTTGTTCATGCTTACATACCCAAGGTAAAGGTATCATGATATCCTGTACTTGCATTCATATCCCTCCTGAAATAAAACTTCAATAACAAGCACTTTCGAGGTTAGTTCCAGGTTGTTAAATCTTAACTTAATTTCATCTTATAATAATTAACCACGTTTCAGCAAACTTATTGTCGAATTATTTCGAACTATTCTGCAGGTTATGGAAATCATAAAAACGCTATCCCTTCAGGCAGTTATGCCCAAAGGGATAGGGAATTGCTACCATAAACATTACAAACCCAGATAAGCTTTCTTTATATGAGGATTGTTTAATAATTCCTCCGAGGAACCTTCCATGGAAAAATAGCCGTTTTCCAGAACATAACTTCGCTGGCTCAGGCGCATGGCTTTTTTAACATTCTGTTCCACCAGCAGTACGGTTATATTTTGTTCACCTATTTTAGAGATAACATCGAATACTGTATTTACTAATAATGGTGATAATCCCATTGAAGGTTCATCCAACATCAAAAGCCTGGGCATAGCCATTAAGGCTCTGCCAATTGCCAGCATTTGCTGTTCGCCTCCACTCATGGTGCGACCTACCTGATCCTTGCGCTCGGCTAAGCGTGGTAGTAAATCGAAGACATATTCCAGGTTTTCTTCGCGTTTACTTTTTGCCCGCGGCAAGGAAGAGCCTATTAATAGGTTTTCATATACAGTCATGAGTGGGAAAATCCTTCTCCCCTCAGGAACCTGAACAATTCCCAATTCGGTTATTTTATGTGCAGGAAGTTTGTCTATTCTCTGATTATCTAGCCAAATCTCTCCACTTTTTGGACGGATGATTCCGGAGATGGTATTTAGTAGCGTAGTTTTACCAGCACCATTGGCACCAACAATGCTTATTACTTCTCCTTCTTCTATACTTAAGGTAATATCCTTTAATACGGTTATGTCCCCATAACCTGAGTCTATTCCTTTAACTGTCAGCATTTTCATATTCATCACCTAAATATGCTTTAATTACTTCGCTGTTACTAGTTACCTCTTGTGGGCTTCCCTCAGCTATTTTTTTACCATAATCCAAGACTACAATGCGGCTGCATATGGCCATGGTTGCCTGTAATACATGTTCAATCATCAATATCGTGATTCCGTCACGATTTATGGTTTTAATTAGTTGAACCGCCTCCTCAATTTCCGTTTGATTCAATCCAGCCAATACCTCATCCAATAATAGCAGTTTGGGTTGAGTAGCTAGAGCCTTGGCCATCTCCAATCTTTTTCTTTCAGGGATGGTTAGATTTTGGGCCAAGTAGTCTCTTTTTCCTTGAAGGCTCATTTTTTCCATGATTTCTGTAGCTATCAGCCGAGCTTCACTTTTTTTGGATGTATTGACAAAGGCTCCCACCATAATATTTTGCAGTACAGTCATTTTACCGAAAGGTTTTACTACTTGGAAGGTACGACCGATACCCTTACGACATACCACATGGGGAGCTAAACCAGTAATATCCTCTTCGTCAAAGATTACCTTACCTACAGTTGGTTGATGAACACCGACAATAAGGTTAAAAGCGGTGGTTTTACCCGCTCCGTTGGGCCCAATCAATCCTACTGCTTCGCCAGCATTTATCTTCAAATTTAACCTGTTTACAGCTGTAAGGCCACCAAACTTAATGCTTAAATCACTAAGCTCCAGAAGGGTCTTCTGCACCGCTTCTCCCTCCTTCATCGTTATGTTTTCGTGAAAAGCGCCGACCGATTTTTTCAAAAAGTTCAATAATCCCTCGTGGTTGATAAATAATCATAAGAAGAACAATCATTCCATAAATGAATAAGTGTAATCCCATCAACTGACCGCCCAGATAGAAACGAATTATCTCACTAATTAAAGCTAGGAGTATTCCACCAATAACCGGGCCCAATACTGTACCAGATCCACCCACTATAGCCAGAAACACCATCTGGGTAGACATACTGGCACCAGCAATTGCATTTGGTTCCAGGTAACGTATCAACATAGCATAAAACACACCGCCTAAGGCAGTAAAAAATGCACTAATTGCTCCGGCAATAAGCTTGTTATGCCGTACATTAATTCCCATAGCCGCAGCTGCGTCCTCATCTTCCCGTAAAGCCACCAAATAATAGCCCAGTTTTGATTCTTTTATCCATTTTGCAATAAAAATGATTAAAAATAGCATGATCAAAACTATATAGTAATAAGGTATTTTGGAATTAAACTGGAACGCAGCTGCCGAACTACCAACCGATTTAACGATTAATCCTTCGGCTCCGCCCACGGTAAATCTTCCAATACTACCGGTATTATTTAGTAACACTACTATTCCCTCGGAAATAGCTACCGTAGCCAGAGCGTAATAAGCCCCACGTAAACCAAACGTTGGATAGCCAATCATCAGGCTAAGCAGTATTGCAGCCCCACCGCCGACAAATAGTCCCAACCAGGGCGAAAGACCAAAAGTGTTAAAAAGAATTACTGTTATATAGGCGCCTATTGCGGTATATATGCCATGACCTAATGAAAGCTGACCCGCAAAGCCACCAATTATATTCCAGCACGAAGCCAGGTAAGCCCATAGTAGGCATATAATAATAACGTGCAGATAATAAGGCTTGGTAACAACCATAGGCAGTAGTAATAAGAGTACTACCAAAACAGCTAATATTACGGAATTCTTATTAATATTAATACCTGTCACAAATCTCACCTACCATTCATAGGGCGAGCCAAATATACCCGATGGCTTGGTGAAAAGAACCAACAAGAATACTGCATAAACCAATATAACCGTCAAAGTAGCAGTCATATACTGCGCAGCTATTGATTCAATCAATCCGATTATTATGCCACCCAAAAGAGCACCGGGCACACTACCCAATCCACCCAAAACTACAACGATAAAAGCTTTGGTCATAAAGACCTGTCCCACTGATGGATGTATGTAATAAAAGGGTATTAGAGCTACCGCTGCTACAGATAGCAAGGCGGTTCCTATCCCAAAGGCGATGGCATAAGTTCTAGTAATATCTATGCCCATCAATGATGCTGCATTACGATCCTGACCAGTAGCCCTAAGATTGCGTCCGGTTTGGGAATACATAAGAAATAGGTAGAAAAGCCCCGCAACCACTAGAGCAATAATTAGTCCGTAAAAACGGGCAGCGCTAACCGTAACTGGTCCGAAAGCTAGCGTAACATCTGAAAAACTAGTTTTGGCCATTACATAATCGGCACCAAAAACCATCAAGGCCAAATTTTCCAGGACTATTGCCAGGGCGGCTGTAAGCAAAAGTACACTTACCGGTTCACGTACATCTTTTTGTGCATCCAGCACTGGTTTTATCAAAACCCGTTCACATAAATAACCAACCACAAACATTATTGGGGCAACTATAATGATTAAAACGTACGGACTAAGGCCAGTGGCTGCCCACAGCCAATAAGATATCATCATTGATAACATAAGCAGTGCACCCTGTGCAAAGTTAATTATCTTCATTATGCCAAATATTAGAGTTAAACCCAGAGCTATCAGACCATAGATAGCCCCCATACTAAGACCATTAGCAACTACTGATAAGAAGCCCACTTAAAATAACACCCCTTTCAATTGGGAGGAGAGATTGACCAGATACTCTGGTCAACCTCTTACACTCTTTTCCGGGTGATTTATTTTGCTACACCTGGATACGGCCAAATTATTTCAGAACCAACCCGAGCTTCATTTTCCGGCCATACCGTTACACGTTCCATTTTGCCATTTACTTTCTGATACTGGCAGATTACTAGAGGCGCATTAATCATCTGTCCAGTTTTGTCAAATTTTGTCTGGGATGCATACATTTGAGTCGGACCTTCATTGATATTGGTCGCTGCAAAAGCTTCCCGAATCTTTTCAGGTTCAGTTGAGCCAGCTCTTTCGAGTGCATCAGCAATAACATACATACCCGCATAGGCTTTAACCGCCTCGGCGTTCATGCCGTAACCATATTTGGCCTTGAAACGCTCATTTACTTCTTTAGATGATGGCCGATTCACATCGGGTTCCCAGGTGAAAATATCAAAGTAATATTCAGAGGCATCTCCAGCCAGATTATAATAAGTGGGATCAGCAAAGCCTCCACTGGTACCAATAAAAGCCAGGGGTTTAACCTGATGTTCGGCAAATGTTTTGGTCAAAAGGGCAGCATCAGATACATAGGATACCATCATGATAATATCCGGATTAAGTTGCTTGGCTTTTAACACAACTGGGGTAAGGTCTGAAGAATTGGTGGGATAGGGTTCTTTCATTATGATTTGTAAACCTGCTTCCGGCAAATATTTTTCCCAAGCTCGTACGGCACCTTGACCCCAGGCGGTATTTTCATATATAAGACCTACGGTTTTGACGGGGGTATTATATTTCTTGGACATTTCAGTTACAAATTCAGTCTGAGCTAGATTTCGCCAGCTAGTTTTTTCCGCCAAACGGAAGATATACTTATAACCACGTTCTGTAATCTGATCTTCTGAAGGAACATCTACAAAGTACGGAATCTGATAACGTTCTGCTACTTCAGTGGAAGGCATTGCTACTCCGCTCTGATAGCAACCAGTAATCAAGCATACTTCTTCCTGGGTTATTAAACGTTCTGCTTCAGATACACCAACAGCAGGGTCACCTTTACTATCCGCATAGACCATTTTTATTTTGGCACCGCCCAAAGACTTAATGCCTCCTGCCTCGTTTATCTCTTCTATAGCCATGTCGCGGGCTTGCTGACCTATCTTACCAAGGGGAGCAGCTGAACCGGAAAGAGGAAGTATAGTTCCCATTTTAACCTCTTTAGTAGCGGTTCCGCTATTTTGTCCTCCACATCCTACAACTAGAGTAAAAGACATAGCAACTGTTAATAATAAGCCTAAAAACCTTTTACATTTGTTATTCATCCTATACACCTCCATTACAAAAATACATCATTCCTTCCTAATGGGCCAGTAACTATACAGATTAAATCAATTATCACCCGCCTTCTATATTGCACTTCATCTCTTCAGTACTACAAACGCAAATGGTCGCAAACCGATCCTTATAACTTAAAATAAGTACTATATGCGTCTTTTCTTATCTCTGCTCTAAAATCAGGGTGAGCAATGCTGATAAGAGCTTCAATTCGCTCTTTTACCGTTTTAGCTTTTAAATAAGCAATACCATACTCGGTTACGACATATTCCACGTCGTGCCGGGAAGTAGTTACCGCTGCTCCTTTGCTTAACACCGACACTATTCTGCTCGCTTTGCCTTTCATAGCCGTGGCTGGAAAAGCTATTATAGCCTTGCCACCCGGTGAACGAGCCGCACCCCGGATGAAGTCTACCTGCCCCCCTACTCCGCTAAACTGTCTTGGCCCCAGCATATCTGCCGCGACCTGTCCCAAAACATCAACTTCCAAAGCCGAATTGATAGCTACCATGCGATAATTCTGAGCAACTACGAAGGGATCATTTACATAGTCTTCCGGATACAGACATATGGCGGGATTATCATGTACCCAGTTATACAGTTCGGGAGTGCCCATCACAAAGTTTGCCACCACTTTGCCCTGATGCAGTGTCTTTTTCTTACCGTTTATAACTCCTGCTTCCACCAAGCCTCTGACTCCATCGGAAAATAACTCTGTATGCACTCCCAGATCATGTTTTTCGTGCAAAAAATTTAGTATTGCATCCGGTATGGATCCTATACCTAGCTGTAAAGTAGATCCGTCATCGATAAGTGAAGCTACATTCATTCCAATCTGTTTTTCTACCGGCCCAATAACCGGAGGTTCCAGTACAATAAGAGGTTCTTCCGCAGGTACAAAGTAATCTATTTCACTTACATGCAGGAGAGTATCTCCATAAGTACGAGGCATCTCCGGATTTACCTGGGCAATGACCATTTTTGCCGCCCGAGCGGCCTGAATAGTGTAATCGATGGATATGCCTAGAGAGCAATACCCATGGCTATCGGGTGGAGTTACCGTTATCATGGCTACATCAAGCGGAATTTTCCCCGTTAAAAACAAATCTGGAATCTCACTTATAAAACAAGGGGTAAAATCCGCTCGCCCATCAGCTATGGCTTTTCTAGTGGGGGCACTGCCAAACAACGAATTTAGTTTAAAATGGCCCTGCATTTCTGGGTCAACATAAGATGATTCTCCCATAGCCACTCTCTGAACTATTTCGACATCCTCCAGTTCATCAGCTCTCGCTACCAGAGCCCGGGTCAATACCTGAGGTTCTCCACAAGCATGTCCAAGTATTACCCGTTGGCCAGAATTGATATATTTTACAGCTTCAGAAGGTGTCCTTATACGATCGCGATAATAATTTTGCCAGTCCAACACCTTTGTCTACTCCTTTCTGTAGCTTGATAATATTTATATACGCAATTTGCATACCAACCCAATAGAACAAGACCTGCTGTTCCAGTAAAATACGCTTTTAATCACCATAATTTATTGTTTAGATTAAATTTAACTAGAATAATGCTGTTTTTATTTTTTAAAAAAACTGCATCGGCAACCAAAGTGAATCGTATTCGTTTCATCAAAATTTAACAACAACTGTCGGAACCTACGTTTTTAGCTACAAACAGCCTGTGATTCGTTTTCGGTTCAATTGAAAACAGGGTGATTTATAAATGGTTCAGGTTAGATCTTGCTATAAACGTTTTAAACTTCGCCGCAGATCCCCTCAAACCCGGCCTTAAAGCTGCTTGATTCAGCACTCATTTATATTAGGCCTGCTCCTTAACTTAAGTGCGAGTAGATCTATGCTTTGGTTAGATCGCTTATTTAATAATTAATCGGTAGCAAGTTGTTTTAGTGTTGATATTCCCAACAGCAGGCAGCCTCCTATCCAGGTTGGTTCCTGCCCATGGCATAGAAATTGCATCACATTAGTATTGGTAGTACAGCATACGCAAAGATAGTATGTATTGCAGTGCACTAACCAAGTTGTAGAAGTATTAGAGAAAGGTGGGACAACTATGTCTTTAAAGACAGCCCAAGAGTATATTGATAGCTTGCGCACCAGAAAGCTAAATCTATATATGTTTGGGGAAAAAGTTGACAATTATGTAGACAATCCAATTATTAGACCATCAATTAATGCTATGGCCATGACCTATAAACTGGCCGAGGAGCCTGAATATGAAGACTTAATGACGGTTACCTCCAGTCTTACCGGGGAAAAGATTAATCGTTTTACCCACTTGCATCAGAGTACAACCGATTTGATGAATAAGGTTAAGATGCAGCGCCTGCTGGGGCAGAAAACCGGTTGCTGTTTTCAACGTTGTGTAGGTATGGACGCCTTCAATGCAGTTTTCAGTACCACCTTCGAGATAGACGCTAAATATGGTACCAATTATCATGAACGCTTCACAAAATACCTAATATATGTACAGCAAAATGATCTGGTTGTAGATGGATGTATGACTGATGCACGTGGTGATAGATCTAAATCACCGGGACAACAACCCGATCCCGATGCTTACTTGCGTGTTGTAGAGAGGCGGGAGGATGGGATAGTAGTAAGGGGCTGTAAATTGCACCAAACCGGTATGGTTAACTCCCATGAAATACTGGTTATGCCTAACAACTCAATGAAAAATGATGAAAAAGACTGGGCGGTTTGCTTTGCCGTTCCTACTGAGACCCCAGGTATTATCTATGTATATGGTCGGCAGTCCTCCGACACCCGTAAATTGGAAGCAAACAAAATCGATACCGGCAACATCAATTTTGGCGGTCAGGAAATAATGACTATATTTGATGACGTGTTTGTACCCTGGGAGCGGGTTTTTATGAATGGCGAAACTGATTTTTCCACTATGTTGGTAGAACGCTTTGCAGGATATCATCGCCAGAGTTATGGGGGCTGTAAAGTTGGAACAGGTGATACGCTGATTGGCGCTGCCAAAGCCATTACTGATTATAATGGTGTCTATAAGGCTTCCCACGTAAAAGACAAAATAGTGGAGATGTGCCATCTTAACGAGACCCTATATGCCTGTGGAATAGCCTGCTCAGCTGAGGGGCGCAAAACACAGTCCGGCAACTATATGATAGATCTGTTGCTGGCAAACATTTGTAAGCAAAATGTAACTCGTTTTCCATATGAAATAGCCCGCATTGCTCAAGATCTAGCCGGAGGTCTACTGGTTACCTTACCCTCGGCAGAAGATTTTGATCATCCAGAAATTGGGCCGCTAGTAAAAAAATATACTCAAGCAGCCGGCGATAACACCAGCGAGAAAAGGCAACGGTTATTAAGACTAATTGAAAACATTACGATGGGATGCGGTGCAGTTGCTTACCTGACTGAATCCATGCATGGAGCAGGTTCACCCCAGGCTCAAAGAATAATGATTTCCCGCCTGGTTGATCTGGAACATAAAAAGGAACTGGCTGAAAAAATCTGCGGAATACAAGAAAACAGCGATATTAATTGGAAATAGGGCATTTTCTCTAACGTGGATTACCCCCTTGTTGATGCAAAACAATATAACCCGACAACTTGAATAGCTTACCCATAAAACAAGCGGGGTTTAAAAAGCCCCGCTATTACAAAACTCTACAATCAAGGTCTCCATCAGTAGCTGGGGGTTTTTGCTCTCTCCTTTAAGACTGATATCAACCTCCAACAATCTTTTAAAAAGGACACGAATATCACTGTCTGAAAAACGTCTGCCTTTTTCCATCATCTTACGGATAACAAAATCCTTCTGCTTGCTTAAACCGGCAATCTGCTCCGGTGAGTAACCCGCCTCCTGATAAAACTTTATTTTGCTCATGACAACCAGCTGGTTGCTAATCATATGCAACATAAGCAAATAATGCATGCCCTGTTCCTGCAGTTGATAAAAAGCTTCCAGTGATGCGGCCAGATTACGGCTAAGCAGTGCATCCGTTAATTTAAATACCTTTATTTCCTGTTTGCGATCCAACTCCGCCTCTATTTCAGCTGGATCAATCCGCCCTGTTTTCATCAGAGATAGCTTCTCCAAAAGGTTTATAAGGTAATACATATCCTGACCGCTGTTTACCAGGAGATTTTGGGTGGCCGAATCCAGCTTCAGATCCCTGCGCTCAGACTCCTTTTTAAGCCACTCCCCTAATGCCTTGGGGGTCAGGGGTTTAATATTCTTTGTTTGGGCTTCCTTGTCCAGCATTTTAACCAGCGGGTTTGTACTATGATGCTCCGGGCTGCAAATTACGAGCAGTTGTCCAGCTTGATTTCGGGATAAATAATCTTTGAATACCCGGGCAATTTCCTCTGCCTTTTTAACCTGGCGAGCGTTTTTGCCTAGCCAGGCAGGGTTTTTAATAACAACGATCCGGCTTAAGGCAAATAAAGCGCTGTGCTGCAGGGTTTCACCCAATTCCAAAGGGCTTAACTCATCTGCATCCACTAAAACCAGCTCAGGTTCTTCGCCGGTGTCCTCATGCATCCGGGCTGCCAGACCTTTTATTTCCTGGTCAATCAAATATGATTCTGCACCCCAGAGGTAATATACGCGTTTTGCTTCCATAATGTATACCCCTTGTATTTACCCCCCCACCAAACATCTGGGTGGGGGGCAAGCGATTCTAATTCTATACTATGATATAATCAAACCGTACTCAAGTATATCATCATTCCACCGCTTAATCAGACATCGGTGCAACACTGTTTCAAAAAGGGGGAAGCTTTTTGTCAAATAATTATGACGTAATAATTATCGGAGCAGGCCCAGCCGGTATTTTTGCCGCCCGTGAACTCAGCCTGCATAGCTCTTTAAAGGTTGTGCTGCTTGAAAAAGGCAAAACCGTTGATAAACGCAGTTGCCCGGTAAATGACGGAGCCAGCACCTGCTTAAATTGCCAACCTTGTTCCATTATGAGCGGCTGGGGCGGCGCGGGAGCGTTTTCAGACGGCAAGCTTACCTTGACCACAGAATTCGGAGGCTGGTTAAATGATTATATCGGCAAAGAAAAACTGTCCGAATTAATCGATTATGTAGACCAGATATATCTTGCCAACGGAGCCCCGGAGAAGTTATACGGCAATAATGACGAGGAATTTGAGCGGCTGCGCCAGCACATGGCTCATGTCGGCCTCAAACTGCTGCCGGCCCATATCAGGCATATGGGAACGGACAATACCCTTAAGGTTCTCCAAAACCTGAAAAATAACCTGGATAAAAGCATAGAAATAAAAACCA
Organism: Syntrophomonas zehnderi OL-4; assembly: GCF_000983115.1. Classification (GTDB taxonomy): domain Bacteria; phylum Bacillota; class Syntrophomonadia; order Syntrophomonadales; family Syntrophomonadaceae; genus Syntrophomonas_B; species Syntrophomonas_B zehnderi. The sequence goes on along the minus strand of NZ_CGIH01000047.1, from coordinate 4,415 downwards.
GCGAAATCGTGGAGGATATCCTAATTGACGGTGCGAGGGTGCAAGGGGTCAAAACCAATAAAGCCACTTATTATGCTCCCCGGGTGATCTGCGCTCCGGGACGGGAAGGTGCCCACTGGTTTTCAGAGCAAGCCCGTAAACTAAATATCCCCTTAAGTAATAACCAGGTGGATATCGGGGTGCGGGTTGAGCTGCCGGCGGTAACCTTACAGAACTTTACCGATAAGATCTATGAACCTAAAATCGTTTATAACACCAGAGAGTTCGATGATCTGGTACGCACCTTCTGTGTTAACCCTAACGGCCATGTGGTAATGGAAAACACTAATGGAATTATTACCGTAAATGGGCATTCTTTCGCGGAAAGTAAGAGCAATAACAGCAACTTCGCCCTGCTTTTAAGCCAGGAATTTACGGAACCTTTTAACCAGCCAATTGTATATGGACGTTGTATTGCCAGCCTGGCCAATATGCTAAGCGGAGGCATTATTGTGCAACGTTATGGAGATTTGAAACGGGGCCGACGCTCCACCGCAAGAAGAATCTCCAAAGGTCTGGTAGAACCTACCCTAAAAGCAGCGGTTCCCGGTGATTTATCTCTGGTACTTCCCCACCGTTACATGGTGGGAATCAAAGAATGTCTGGAAGCTTTGGATCAGGTCATTCCGGGGATGGCTTCAGATCATACCCTTCTTTACGGGATTGAAGCCAAATTTTATTCAGCCCGGCCACAATTAAGCAATCACCTTAAAACCTGTATTGACGGCTTGTGGGCCAGCGGTGACGGAGCTGGCATAACCCGCGGCTTGATCCAGGCCAGCGTTTCCGGGGTGATAGCCGCCCGGGATATTCTAAACGATGTCGGTTAAAAAGAGCGAAACGTTCTATTGGGCGGAACTTCTCTCTTGCTTCATGACCAGCAGTTCCTGGACATTCTTTAAAATAGCTTCGCTTTTCACCGGGATTGATAGCCATTTGGTGCCATTAAAAGGACGAGCGGATGCAACGATGTCTAAAACCACAGGCTCAAATACTTCAGTCATGGCGCTTATAATGTGAGCTAATTCCAACTTAACCACAATCAGAATAGTAAAGAAATGTTGTTCAGGATAAAGTGTGCACAGCGATTTGCCGGACTTTTGATATTTCACGTTCCAGCCCTTTTGCATCGAGCAATTACTGTAAGTGGTTTTTGGCTTTATATGGTACTTTTCCTGAATAAAAGTATTAAGCGTCTTCCACCAGGTTAAAGCCGGTTCTGCCATATAGGTTAGTATTTCCTCGTAGGACGGTTTATGATCGGCATCTAAAATTAAATCATTATGCACCATTGTACAAAGCTCCTTTTCTTCCTTACTTGAGAAGAAATACTATTTGGGTTAACAGTTCACTTTCCGGCGTTTGGGCGGGATCATTAAGATAAAACTCATAACAGACACCGGTTGCTTCGTACCCATTGGCAGGTATCCACTCCATAAGGGCATTATAAGCAGAATCGATTTTATTATAGGGACCGGTATATAGGCAGGATGCCTGCTTGCCTGCTGGAATCTCGCTGGCTTGAAGATCATCCCTGCCCAATATAGCCTGCCCCACGGGGAATCCTATCTCTATATCCATATCCTGCATATCCATGTTAAAGTAGCCCACATAAGATGCCCCGGCAGGCTGTACACCTATTTCAAAAAGAAAGTTCATAATGGTTCCATAGGCTTTCCCCAAAACCTGGGGCAGATTTTCCACCGCTGTCCGGGTACGTATGGATATAGTAGGCTGAGCCGCCTTTTCTTCCACAGTAATTTGGTCTTGCATTTCATACCTCCTGAAATTTTTTTACTTATTATAAGGCAACTATGTTACAGGTTTAAAGTAAATTTTTTTAAATTTTTTCGGCAATAGTTTACCGAAATACAATCTCATTAGGAGGGATATCCAAGTAAAGCAAATATCAAAGAGATTGCTACCAGCATAAATGCCAAAAGCAATCTCTTTTTTAAAAAATATTAATTTACTCGAATTTATTATGCGGAAAATGGATTAGCAATTATTGGGTGCGACTGACTGTTTTTCTTTCCCAGTCTGCTATCCCCTGGACTGTCCTTTTGTCTGCCTGATTTATCTTAACTCGGTGGGTATAAATGCATCCACCAGACCGATTACCAGGGCTGCCAGCAAGCTTCCCAGCAGAGTTACGCTTAGATAATTGGGAATGATGAACTGGGCCAGGTATATTACTATAGCTGCCACCACAAAACCAACAATTCCTCTGCTGCGCGGCGATACTCTCTCTCCTAACACCAGCTCGACCAGATATCCTAAAATAGCTATAACCGCTGCTGCCAGCAATGCACCCCAAAAGCCTGATACCTTGATTCCGGGCAAGAGATAACTAATCAGTAATAAGACAATGGCTGATACAACAAATCTTACGATAGTTTGAACCATTGGATTACCTCCTTCAAAAAATTATATGTTTTGATATAAAGTAGTTTTACCCGGATAGTTTGATAAAATACATGCATATTTTAATGCGCAGCACCCGTAGCAAAAAAATTAATGATATCTTTAACCTGATAAACACTTCCATTTTTAAAAATAGAGGATTACCACTTTAACCAAGCAAAAAAACGATTTAATATATATCCCTTTTTAAAAAGGAACATAATGGTATAATGCTTGTATTCCTGTAGTTGTATCCAAAGCCTTATGAAAAAAAAGACGGCTAAAAATCCCGACAACAATTCGCTAATCGAAAAAGCCAGCCATACCCCGTTCAGACCGAAAAAACGCGGCAGTAACACCAAGGCCGGCCAGAAGAATCCAATTTGCCGGATAAGTGAAAGCCACATGGCTGATGTACCCTTGCCGATTCCCTGCAACACAGTGTTTAGGATGATGATGGGCCCCATAATTGGCAGAAAAAATGTCGCTAGTTTCAGGCAGTTTACTCCTAATACAGTCATTTTAGGATCTTGGGAAAACAGCTGTATTATTTCCAGTGCATAATTATGCATTACCAACCAGGCGACCAGCAGAATCCCGGCAGCGATCATCGATGCTTTAATTATGGTCTCCTTAACCCGGTCATTTTGCCGGGCACCATAGGCAAATCCGGCGATTGGCATGGCTCCTTGGGCCAAGCCATAAATAGGCATAAAAAACAAGGATCTTATTCTGAAAAAGACCCCCAAAGCTGCCACCGCCGTATATCCGAATCCGGCCAAAATCTTATTAAGGCTGGTCATAATGATAACTGTCAAGAGTTCCATTACCAAGGTGGGCAGTCCTACCTGATAAATCTTGGCTATTACAGTCGGGCTGGGATGAAAATGGCGAATCGACCAGGTGAGCATAACCCGGCTGTGATACATTTTAAACAGAATAAATAAGGTAGTGATTATTTGGGCTAGTACCATGGCAACGGCCGCACCTGTCAGATTCATAGCCGGCAGCGGCCCTAGACCGAATATGAAAAGCGGATCTAGCATCACATTTAACGATATGGCTATAATGGAGGTGAGCATTGGTAAGTAGGTATTTCCCTCGCCTTGAAGAATATGGCCGGCGATCAAGGGGATAAAGGTAAATACGCTGCCCATCAATACAATGTATAGGTAGTCCCGGCACAGAGAAAAAATCTCCGGGGTGCAGCCAAAAAGGATTAAGAGCATATCCAGATTAGTTACTCCCAGCCAGGAAAAAAATATTCCATAAAATACTCCGATGGCTATTCCGTGCCAGGCAATATTATCGGCCATTGCCAGTTCGTTTTTCCCCAGGGTACGGGATAGCAGCGAAGTTATTCCCACTCCTGTAGCCGATCCCATTGATACCAGAAGTATTTCAATAGGGATACAGATGGTCAAGGCGGCCAGGGCAGCCGAACCCAGGCGAGAAACGAAGAAGGTGTCTATCAATCCTAACAAAGCTGATAACAACATGCCGGCCATCGCAGGGAATGATAATCTTACGATCAGCCTGCCCACCCGCTCCTCGCCCAAAGCATATTTTTTAATAACCATCTCCCCTTCCTTCCTATACCTATGTACAGGCAAAGGGAAATAGTAGTGGAATAAACGGATCGGGGAGATTGTCAAGGGGTGTCAAGGGGACGGTTCGAGATCACTGAAAAAGCAACCCTTTTAAGCCGCCCTGGCGGCTACCCACAGCCCATCAGGTAGGTTAATCTGTACCCGACAGAATAAAAACCTCAAAATAAACGAAGATAACCCTTTTGAAGCGGATATCAGTTTGGCTATCCGCTTTAAGTTTACCGCCAGGGCTGTTAGTTTGGCCTGAATGCGGATGCTTCGTAGACCATAGCCTTTGGCTCGGTCTAGTCCGTGGAATCGTTTTAGTTCTGCATTCTTGGGTTCGATTTTAGCTCGCTTGCGGAATTCTTGAATGAATTCCGG
>NZ_CGIH01000046.1 GCF_000983115.1 Syntrophomonas zehnderi OL-4 | reverse complement strand
ATGTAGCCATGCATTTATATTACAATTGTAGTACAGTATATACTACAGTTGTAGTATATAATAGTCAAGGCTTTTTAAAAGAAATAAGAAGACGGCGGTTTTGATGAAATTCAAAACCGCCGTTGACCTGTTTTATTCAGTTTTTGGTATGTAACCGTTTGCAAACATTAGGGCAGTTTAACATTTTCGCGTTGACGATACACTACTTTATTTTCTTTGCCAAAAAGCACGATATCTATTCGATACGTTTGACCGCTTACGAATTGCTTTTCAGGGGCACCCTTACCAGTGTCCTTTCCATAAAGGTATATAATGGGATTGGGTTTTAAAGTAATGCATCCGACGGGAGCTTTTTTATCTCTTGCCGAAGATATTAGCCGGTTATATTGGTCATAGACATTTATTTCATAAGAACTAACCTGCGGATGTGATACAGATGTACTGAGGGCAATTCCCTCAGTATTTGCATAATCAACGCTAATATCAATACCGGGAACCCTTTTATTCACAAAGCTATCTTCCCAAAAGGTAAAGTACCTGGGCAGGGTAAGTTCTTTAGCCCAAAAAACATAATCCTTTTCAAAATTGCCGATAAACTTTAGGGAGTCAGGGTCTGCCTTGACGGGTGCATATTTCAGTTCTACGGAAACATCTACATTATCGAATTCGTTTGCCACCAAAAAATCAACATACACGGCAGATAAGGCGGCGTTTTTATTAAAAGCAAAATCTACTTTCACGTATTTATGTTTACCCGAATTTTTCGTAACCAAGTCAGCGACTGCGGAATTTCGATATCCTTCGTAGCCAATGTTATTAAATTCACAAAAACTGTAATTGCTTGTGTAAACATCATTTAGTAATTCAGGGATTCTCTGCATTGAACCAGAATTTTTATCGATGGCACGGAAACTGGTTGCACTGATATTTGATAACCTGGTTATCCCTTTCGCACCTTGCAGTTCAACAATTGCGTAATCTTCAACTTCCCCCTTTAAATCCCTTATCTGCCACCGTTTTACCGTTACGTTAATATTTCCGTCCTGGCCAGCTATATCTTCAAAAACCCAGGCAGGGACGTTTTTGCCTGAAACATTTACCGAAAATTGAATTCCGTCTTGGAGATAAAATTCGTTTTTTGTCCAGGTTTCAAGGCCATTTTTTGTGTTCTCGGCCAGGGCATTGCACGTAAAAAGGGTCGTACTTACGATTGCAGCTGCAATAATATAAGCTGCTGCCGACATTATTTTGCTAATTGGTTTTTCTCTGCTAATCATATTAAATCTTCTCCTTATTTGTTTTTTGCTATTTGCCATGGCGGAAACCATTATAGGAGGTATTTTATTTTGGGCTATCATGAATAAAATTGTATTCATATAACTTTTGCGTTCTTCTTTATCCATATTCCGCACTACTGCGAGATCACAGGATATTTCGCATTCCTCGTTCATTTGCCGCACCGCCAGATAAATTAAGGGGTTAAACCAGTGGATTGCATTTGCAAGCATGGATAGCCATTTAAACCAAAGGTCATGTCTTTTATAATGGGTCAATTCATGCCGCAGAATATGCCGCAGAATTTCATCAGAAACATCGGTATTTGGGAGTATAAGTTTAGGGCGAAATAGTCCGGATATAAATGGTATGTCGAAGAATGGGGTAATTAAAACCGGGATGTTACCTGTAATTTTATGCTCAGCTTTTACTTCATCTAGCAGCGGGCATTTTACAGGCAGAGAATGATGGCTGATGATTCTAAGGAACTGGGCATAATTTAAGATGATCTTAAGTAAAAACAAAACCGCTCCAGCCAGCCAGATAATAAAAAGCAGTGTGGATAGGTTGAACGTGTATGATGGTATAAACCTGAGCTTCGTATAACTAGGGGTATCCTCATAGGCTGTTGGGGTTGGCAATATGTCAGTTATTACCTGGGGATTTTCCAATTCAATGTAAGGTAATGGCGCAGCAGGAATAACAGATTTTTCTGGTAACCATATCGTTATTGGAGGCAAGACAATCAATACTAGGACACATATCCACATATAATACTGCCAGCGATTGCCAAACAACCTTATAGTCACCGGTTTTAGCAACAACAGTCCCAGGGTTAGGATTGCGCCGACTGCAGACAATATCAAAACGGTTTCAAATAGTTGTAACATCATAACAGGTTTCCTTAATTCAAATCAAAATAATTTTTCAGTTCGGCAATATCTTCGGCAGACATTTCATTGTCTGAATATAAGGAAGCTATCAGCTTTTTGGCGGAACCGTCATAGAGTTTGCTGATTAACTTTCTGGTTTGAGATTTTTTATATTCTTTTTCATCTGTCAAAGGGGTATAGTAATACGCATATCCGCTTTTTACCCCCTCAACAATTCCTTTTTTTTTCATCCGCCCCAGCAGGGTTGCTACCGTAGAATATTTCCAATTTTTGTGCAACAATTCATCACAGATGTCCTGCACAGACAAAGGTTGTTCTTTGGCCCACAGGACTTTCATAATCTCAAACTCGGCATCAGTTATTTCAGGCTTTTTTTCCAGCTCAACCACCTCCAAATATTTAAACTACATATGTAGTATATAAATATTATATGTGTAAAAAATGCTTGTCAAGGGACAAATTAGAAAAAACTTGGAATAAAGCAATAAGTTGACCTGGATTGCGGCAATCTATGATAATAACTGCCTTGAGGGCTGCTTTGGCTGCCTGGGTAGATAATCACAGGTTATTTCGTTCTAATACATATCCATACGTCTGGCATTTTGTTCTCCCGCGGATCTGCTAAGTTGTATCTAACAGCGCTGGATGTTGCAGCGGCTATTGGCAATGCTTTTCTCTACTACTGATGAGAATCTATCTTTGTGTTATGATAGTATAATAATCAAGATCTCACGGCAGACCACAGGAGATGGACATTCGATTATTCAGCACTGAACCAGCGGATTTACCCAGATTAATCGCCCCACCTGGTTTTATTTTTATAAGAAAAATTATGCCAGTCCTAATAAGAAGTGCTATCTATGCCCATTTCCTACTATACTTACGCTGTGAAGCAGAAAAAAGGCAGGTTTAACATATGACATATATTTTGGAAGGGCTGAATGAACAACAGAAACAGGCCATATTACATATAGATGGACCTTGTATGGTACTGGCCGGAGCCGGCAGCGGCAAGACCAGGGTGCTGACCAGCCGGATCGGTTATCTGATTGAAAATGGGATTGCGCCCGATTCCATTTTAGCGATTACGTTTACGAATAAGGCGGCTCAGGAGATGAGAACCCGGGTAGGTCAAATGCAGCCTGATTATCAAGGGCGGTGGATACAAACCTTTCATGCCGCCTGCTACAAAATACTGCGCATGGATATTCACCATCTGGGTTATGAACGCAGCTTTGCCATTATCGATGATACGGAAGGCAAGACCCTGATCAAAGAAATCCTAAAAGAAGAACACGATTACGAGACGAAGCCGGAAGAAGTGCTCTACAGTATTAAACAGGCCAAAAATAGTTTGTTAAATCCCGAGAAATACTTTCAGAATCTGAGCTTGCCGCTGCATATTAAGGACAAGTACTATCGGGTTTTCAGAAGCTATAATGCCCGACTCAAGGAGTACAACGCCCTGGATTTTGAAGATTTAATAATTCTTTGTATTAAACTGTTCCGGGATTATCCGGAGGTCTTGGAGAAATATCAGCACTGGTTTCGCTATATAATGATTGATGAATATCAGGACACCAATTATGCCCAGTATATATGGGCCAACCTATTGGCCGCCCGCCACCGCAACATTTTCGTGGTGGGTGATCCCGATCAGTCGGTCTACAGTTGGCGAGGTGCTGAACCGTATAATGTCAAGAAGTTTTTAAAGGACTATCCCGATGCCCAGCTAATAAAGCTGGAGAAAAACTATCGTTCCAGCCAATATATTCTCCAAGCTGCCAATGCGGTTATAAAGAATAATAGTGACCGGGAAGAAAAAAATCTATATACGGATAACCCGCGAGGGGATAAGATTATCTATTATTGTGCCGGAGACAGCTTCCAGGAAGGCAGGTTCGTTGCCGGAACCATAGCTGATTTGATAGACCGGGAAGGGAAACGCTACAGTGATTGTGCGATATTTTACCGTACTCACGCCCAGTCGCGTATCGTGGAAGAAGCCCTCCTGCACCGCTATATTCCCTATCAGATCATAGGTGCCCGTAAGTTCTATGAAAGAAAAGAAATAAAGGATATTTTGGCCTATTTAAAACTGATCTGCAATCCCAATGATCGCCTGAGCTTTAAGCGCGTTATAAACGTACCGCGCCGGGGGATAGGGGATAAAACCTTGGAAAAACTTGAGGATTACGCTGACCAGCAGGGGATCATGATTATGGACGTATTAGCGGATGCTACAGTCGTGGAAGGGATCAGTAAAAAGATGGCGGCAACTTTGGAAGATTTTTATGGGATGATCACGTTCCTCCAAGACCTGAATAAATCCCAGGTCCCTGTCCAAGATATTTTGCATCAACTGATGGAAATGAGCGGGTATATTGAAGATATTAATAAGAACAACCCGGCAGATGCTCAGACCCGGATTGAGAATCTGCAGGAATTACGTTCTCTGGCTATAGAATATACTCAGGAGGGTATAGAAGGGCTAGATGATTTCTTAGCCCGCGTTGCCCTGGTACAGGATACCGATGACCTGGACTATGCCGATGCCGTAATGATGATGACTTACCATGGAGCCAAGGGATTGGAATTTCCAATCGTATTCATGACCGGGATGGAGGAAGGGGTGTTTCCATCCTACCGCACCGAAACTCCGGAGGATATGGAGGAAGAAAGAAGGCTGTGTTATGTGGGGATAACACGTGCCTGCGAAAGGCTCTATCTTACTAATGCCGTATCCAGATTGCTCTACGGTTATGAGCGCAACAATCCACCGTCACGCTTTATAAAGGAAATACCTGCAGATTTGCTGACCCCTCCACTTGTTAAAAAGATGGTTAGCAGTATCCTTAACGAAGGGGATACGGTAGTGCACAAAAAATTCGGGATGGGTGTGGTAATAAGTATTGAAGATGACGAAATCGCGGTGGTGGATTTTGAGCGGGCCGGAACCCGAACTTTGCGGTTGGATATCGCCCCCCTGGAGAAAATAAGCTAAAGGCCTGCAGCATGCAACAGTTGGCTAATTTGGCAAGACGGGGAGGCCCGTCTTTTTTTTGAAAAAGTTTTAGACAGGAATTATAAAAAGATTATAAAATAGGCTGTATAGCTTACAAAATATATGTATGAATAATCCTTCCTAAGGAGGCCTTAATATTGACGGGTATAAAGGCGCAAATTGAAAAACTGCGGGAAGAGCTTCGCCAGCATGAATACCAGTATTATGTTTTGGATGCTCCCCTGATTACTGATGCCGAATATGATGCCTTGCTGAGTGAACTTGTCAAACTGGAAAAAGACTATCCGGAATTTTTAAGTATGGATTCCCCTACCCAGCGGGTAGGAGGGAAAGCGATGGAAGGTTTGAGCCCGGTACGACATCGTATGCCATTACTTAGCTTGGACAATGCCTTTTCATGGGCAGATTTACTGGATTTTGACCGTCGTATCCGAAAAATTGGGCAGCCTTTTGATTATATGGCTGAACTAAAAATTGACGGGGTGTCCATTGCTCTGGTGTATGAAAATGGCAGCTTGGTTAATGCGGCAACCCGGGGCGATGGTGTGGTGGGCGAAGACGTTACTTTAAACGTCCGCACCATAAGAAACATCCCGCTGAAGCTGAAGAGTGATTTGCCCCGCCTGGAGGTTCGGGGGGAAATCTATCTGCCCAAAAATGAATTTGTCAGGTTAAACCAGGAACGGGAGGAACGCGAAGAGCGTATTTTTGCCAATCCCCGTAATGCAGCCGCAGGTTCGCTGCGTCAGTTGAATCCGGGTGTTACGGCTCAAAGATCCTTGGCGGCTTTTATTTACGATATCCTTTATTTGGAGGGGCAGGAGATCCATACCCAGGAAGAAGCCTTGGAATTTTTGCAAAAACAAGGTTTGCCGGTAAATAATGCAGCCCGTTGTTGCCGTAATATCGAGGAAGTATACGAGTTTTGCCGGTATTTTGAGGAGCAAAGGCACAGCTTGCCCTATGATATTGACGGAGTAGTGATTAAACTTAACTTGATCTCCCCCCGCCAGCAATTAGGTCAAACCGCCAAAAGCCCTCGCTGGGCTGTGGCTTACAAATTTGCCGCCGAGGAAAAGGAAACCCGCTTGCTAGATATAGAATTGAACGTGGGTCGAACCGGTATTATCGCACCTACAGCTATCATGGAGCCGGTAAGTCTGGCAGGTACTACAGTCAGTCGAGCCAGTTTGCATAATTTTGATTTGATCAAGGAAAAGGATATCCGGATCGGGGATCTGGTTTTACTTCATAAGGCCGGTGATATTATCCCCGAGATTATTAAGCCGGTTATTGAAAAGCGCAGCGGAAAGGAAAAGGAAATCCCCGTGCCGGAAGTCTGCCCGGCCTGCAACAGTCGAGCCTTGCGTATAGAAGGCGAGGTGGCCTATCGTTGTGACAACATCAACTGCCCGGCGCAACTCAAAGAAAGCCTGATCTTTTTTGCTTCCCGCAACGCTATGGATATTGACGGGCTGGGACCGGCTGTGATTGAGCAGTTGGTAGAAAAGGGACTGGTTTTAAATCTCGCTGACCTGTACGACTTAGATATTGACAAGCTGACTGGTTTGGAGCGGATGGGGGTCAAATCGGCAAAGAATCTGCTTAATGCCATTGAAAACAGCAAAACCAGGCCCTTGCATCGATTAGTTACCGCTTTGGGTATTCGCCACATCGGAGCCAAGACGGCTCGTCTGCTGACGCGGGAAATCAATAATATCGATGAGCTGGGACAGCTATCAATTGAACAACTAACCGCTATTCCTGAAATAGGGCCTAAAATGGCCGCCAGCCTGGTAAATTTCTTCGCCGAGGAAAACAACCTGGCAACATTGGAGCGCCTGAAGGAGGCTGGTGTAAACACCCAGGAGACGGAAACTGCCCCTGCCAAGCAGCCTTTGGCCGGAAGAAATTTTGTATTAACCGGAACTCTAAAAGGCATGACCCGTCAGGAAGCCGCTGAGAAAATTGAAGCCCTGGGCGGCAAGACCAGCAGCAGTGTCAGCCAAAAAACCGATTATCTCCTGTTAGGCGCTGACCCGGGCAGCAAATATGACAAAGCCGTCCAACTGGGCGTAGCTATTTTAGAGGAAGACGAATTCCTAAAAATGCTGCGGGAGATCAGCGATGATAATGGGACGGAAGGGGTATAGATAGTGATTGCTGTGTGATGCGGATGGGGAAGCTTTGCTTCCCACCGGAAGCTGAAGCTTCCGCTACCGGGGCAGATATTCGTAAGTTGTTTTGTTCCCATACACCTTACGATAATGGATTTACCTGCGGAAGATAAAGCATCGCTACGGTTATTTCGGCTAAAGCCCCTAATCCAAATTCCGGGTTTTCTAAGCATATGTGATGATGCTGCAGATAGCGTATTGTTAATTAAAGAATGATGCGGAGCGATCAAAGGTCGCCCCTACAAATTCCGGTTCACTGTTAAGGTAGCACCCTTCGGGTACTACTGGTGTTCCCTAACGGTCGCTATTAAGGTAGCACCCTTCGGGTACTACTGGTGCTCCCTAACGGTCGCTATTAAGGTAGCCGCGTAAATCCGTGTGACCTGCGTCTATTCTCTCACCAAAATTATAAATCAAAATACTCATCGATTATTTTTTCTGTCAGTCGTTTCCGAACGATAGCCTGATTTACCAGCAAGAGTACGATCAACAACAATTCGATGTCCTGCTGCAGCTTGCCAAAGTCTCCTGTTTTTTCTCTGATTTTCTTCAGTTGTTCTCCCTGCCGGTCACCGCTTAAATCGAAATCATCCTGCTTCAAATCGAGATAAGCCAGGTAAATTTTATCCCATAACTGCGGATCACAATCTGTTTCACTGCTGGCTTTCAGCAAAGGCGCCAGCAGGATGTCTATATCCTTAATAGATAAAATCTGTTTCAAATTGTAAATCAATATTAGCAAGATGATATGCTGACGGGAATACTTTTTGTTTTTAGGCGGCAAAAGGATCCCGTCTTTGGTGTAGTTGTTGATCATGGTTTTGGTCAGGATCTTATCTTTCCGATTGCGTTTGGTCGCACTGAGTTTCTTTTCCATAAATGTCGTAACCTGATCCATATATAAATCAATATCCGGGATATCAATCAACTGGATATCTTCGTAAGCGTACAGGCTTTGCACCAATGTCAATAATTCATGTTCATCTATTTTCATTTTTCCCCTCCTTGCAGAAATGTTATATTTTTTGTCCAATGATTGTTTACGAAACTATTTTATTAATTTTTAAAAAAAATTTCAAGTGGTTATTGTAAAAACTAAACGTCTGTAGTATAAATGCTACATAAGGTTTTTAATACTACATATACCAATATGCATAGACTAGTATGTTGTTGAACATACTAAATAGTGTTTTAAATGTGAAAAAACCGCTACAACCAAGCCCTATTTTTTACTAAGGAGGTTATGTATAAATGAAAATACTGCTTATTGAACCTAAGGCCCCCGGACGTCATGTGTACAGCACGGTAACCATGCCCAGGCTAGGACTGCCGCTGCTGGGAACCGAGCTAAAAGCCATAGGACATGAAGTCAGATTTATCTATGGATCCAGAACAGATATCTGTTTTTCTGATCTGGACGAGTTTGAGATGGTCGGCATATCTGCTACCACCTCTACGGTGCCAGAAGCTTACCATCTGGCTGATATGTTCAAAAAAAAGGGGATACCGGTAGTGATGGGCGGACCGCATGTAACTTTCCTGCCGGAGGAAGCGCTGGCGCACTGCGACTATGTCTGTCGCGGAGAAGCTGAGGAATCGTTTCCAGAATTGGTCAGATGCCTGGAGAAAAACGTGATGCCAGCCCATGTGGCTGGATTATCCTGGTGGCAGGCAGGGAAACCGATTCATAATTCTGATGCTGCGCCTGCCGAACTGAACCGGCTGCCGATTCCGGATCTGTCTATCTTTGATGATTTTAACAAAATGACTACCTATCCGGTTATGACCTCAAGGGGTTGTCCTTTTGACTGCACCTTTTGCAGTGTAACCGCCATGTTCGGTCATAAAGTACGGACGCGGGATTATAATATGGTTCTGGAGGAACTGAAACAGTATGCCGGGAAACAAGTGTTTTTTTGCGATGACAATTTTGCCGCCAATCCTTATAGAGTCAAGACCTTGCTACTGGAAATGATCATCCGGAAGCTCTGTCCGCAATGGTGGTGTGCCCAGGTGCGAACGGAGGCGGCTCGCGATGAAGAGCTTTTGAGCTTGATGAAAGAGGCAGGATGCGGCCTGGTTTTTGTGGGAATGGAATCCATTAACCCCCAGACCTTGCAGAGTTATAAGAAAAAACAGGACATCGCCGACATTGAATTTTGCGTCAAACAGTTTCACAAGTTTGGAATTATGGTGCATGGCATGTTTGTCTTCGGCGCTGATGAAGATACCCCGCAGACTATTCGCGATACGGTTAAATTCGCACGTAAAAACAGAATTGACACGGTGCAGTTCATGGTTTTAACCCCCTTGCCAGGTACCCGGACGTATCAGGATATGGAAAAAGCCGGGCGGCTTCTGACCCGCGACTGGAGTTTATACGATGCCCATCACGTTGTCTTTGAACCAGCACTTATGTCTGCCTATACCTTGCAGAAAGAAACGATGCGTGCATACCGAAAATTCTACACCTTGTTCAGCCTAGGCCGGAATTTGTTTTTGACCGGCAAGCGTTCCTTTCTTTTTAAGGCTGCCGGTTGGTATGTAGCGCGAAAGTGGGATAGGGAAAACGCCTGGTATTATGAAACACTGCGAAAAGAGAAATCAGTTGCCCGCCTGGAGCTTTCCGCTAAAAACTAAGTGGCATCATTTGGGGGGGAGTAACGATGTAAAACGTGGATTAGCCATGTTTTTAGTTGCCCAGGGGGATGGCATAAATTTTATGGAAACAAAAAGCATATGCGCATATAAATAGAATGGATAATTATTTGTTGCGCTGTCCGGTATGGCTATAATTGTTTAGCCGTGGGGGAGCAACTAGCAAAAAGTGAGGAGAATGTTGATGGGAATTAAAATTGTCAGTGATAATTGTTGCGATTTGGATACGGAACTCCTTAAGAAACATAATATTTGCCTTACGCATTTAACGGTAAGATTTGGTGATCGTGTGTACCAACCTGGAGAACTGACCAATGCAAGTTTTTATGAAAAAATGAATACTTCCCCGACCCTTCCCTACACCAGCCAGCCCACTGTGGAGGAGATCAACCAGGTCTATACAGATGCTTTGGCAGACGGTTCGGAAGTTATCGCCATCCATATGTCCTCCGGCCTTTCCGGAACCTACCAGGGTGGGGTAATGGTGAAAAATATGTTGAACAATCCGCGCCTGCATGTTTTTGATTCCCGTAAAGCCTCGGTAGGATTGGGACTGCTGGTACTGGAAGCCGCCCGTATGGCCGAGAGGGGAGAAACCGTAGCTGCTATACTTCAACGGCTGCAGGAGATGCAAGCTCGAATGCAATGCATATTTGTAGTCGGCAGGCTGGATTGTTTAATCAAAGGGGGGCGTATTTCCCGGGCAAAAGGAGCGATTGCGGAGGTGCTGGATATTAAGCCGGTTTTACATATGGATGAGGGAGGCTATATCATGCTGTATGACAAGGCCCGGGGTTTTAAGGGCGCCCAGCAAAAGCTGATCAGTATCATGGAGAAAAACTATGCCAAATCTTCCTCCCCCACCGTGGGCATATGCCACAGCGCGGTTCCCAATATCGCTGACAGCTTAAAAAAGAGCATACAGAAGAATTTAGACTTACAGGATATAATTATCGGTGAGATTGGGCCCATCATCGGCTCCCATGTGGGTATGGGAACTTTTTCCGTATTTTTCGAAAAGTAAGGCAGCCTAATCCTGTATATTGAAAGATTTTATCCCCGGCCAACTTTAAAAGACTATCCTTCTGGTCGGGGATAAGCGTATAATCTATTCATATTAATATTGAGTTGTTAGCTGTGATCGGCTCGGGATCTTTTTAACGCCGCAGTAATCATGGCTGTAATCCACTGCTGGGCATTTTGAGATGAAAATGGTTTATTTGTAAGCATTTGTGCCACTATATACCCAGAGAAAACTCAAAAAAGTTTCTTGTAGGGATTGCTTTTTGGTATAATAATGTTTAAATGTTTTAGGTGATAAGGAGGCGGCTTCATGGCCCTTACCATAAAAGAGGTTGAACACGTGGCTTTACTGGCTCGGCTTGAATTGGATGATTTTGAAAAGGAGCTCTTTGCCCAACAGCTAAGCTCCATACTGGAATATGTGGATAAACTCAACGAATTGGACACGGACGGGGTTGAGCCCCTGGCCCATATTCTGCCCATATACAATATTTTTCGCAAGGATGAGGTCAAACCGAGCTCTTCCCGTGAAGAGATACTGGCCAATGCTCCTCTGGTGGAAATTGGTCAATACAAGGTTCCCAAAATAATGTAAGGGCAACCCCCTGGAGGAGGAAGCAAGTTTGGAATTACATACACTAACCGTACACGAACTGCAGGATTTGCTTGCGAGCAAGCAAACTTCCCCGCAAGAAATAACCAAAGCTGTTTTAGCCCGGATCAAGGCGGTTGATAACCAGGTTCAGGCCTTTGTTACCGTGACTGAAGAAGAGGCATTACAGCTGTCCGCTGAGTTGGATGGCAAAGATCTGTCCGGGAAACTTGCCGGAATTCCTTATGCCCTGAAGGATATTTTCTGTACCCGCGGAATCAGGACGACCTGCTCATCGCGTATGCTGGAGAATTTTGTTCCTGCCTATGATTGTACAGTTGTCCGCAAACTGTCGGCAGAACAAGCTGTACTGGTGGGCAAGCTTAATATGGATGAGTTTGCCATGGGATCGTCTACCGAGCAATCGGCATTTTTTGCTACCCGTAATCCCTGGAATCGGGAATGTGTGCCAGGAGGTTCTTCCGGTGGTTCGGCAGCCGCTGTGGCAGCAGATGAAGTGCCGTTTGCACTGGGGACTGATACGGGAGGATCAATACGCCAACCAGCTGCATATTGTGGGGTGGTGGGATTTAAACCTACCTATGGCAGAGTATCGCGTTGGGGAGTTATATCTTATGCTTCCTCCTTGGATCAGGTGGGAACGCTTACCAAAGACGTTCGCGATGGTGCGTTGATAATGAATATCATTGCTGGACGGGATTCCCTGGATTCAACGAGTGTTGACCTGCCCGTTCCAGATTATACAGAATTTCTTGACAAGGACATACAGGGGATGCGGATTGCTTATCCCCGCGAATTATTACAGTCTGGTATAGATGAAAATATTGAGCGGGCCGTAAAAAATGCCCTCTTAAAATTCGAAGAAATGGGAGCCAGCGTCGAGGAAGTTTCCCTGCCCCACTGCGAATACGCTCTGCCAACCTATTACCTGGTAGCTACTGCGGAGGCCAGTGCCAACCTGGCACGCTTTGACGGGGTTCGCTATGGCTTGCGTCAAGCTGAGGCAGAAAATGTGATAGATATGTTTTCAAAATCACGCGCTATAGGTTTTGGTGCTGAAGTCAAAAGGCGCATTATGCTGGGCACTTATGCCTTAAGCTCGGGCTACTATGATGCTTATTATCTTAAGGCCTTAAAAGCTCGCCGGTTGATTGCGGATGATTTTGCCCGGGTATTTGCTGATTATGACCTGATCGTTACGCCGACTACGCCGACTACGGCTTTTAAGCTTGGTGAACAGGTCGATGATCCCTTAACCTTATTAATGAATGATGTTTTAACCGTACCGGTTAATATGGCGGGATTACCGGCTATTTCCATACCCTGTGGACATCATGAGGGTCTGCCGATAGGAATGCAATTAATCGCTAAAGCATTTAGTGAGGGGACTCTATTTAGAGCGGCGCATGCCTTTGAACAAAACACCGATTTTAATTCTTTAAGACCGGTTCTGGAGGTGAAATGATGAGTAGAGACTACGAAATTGTGGTAGGTTTGGAAGTACATGCAGAATTAAAGACCGCCAGCAAGATATTTTGTGCTTGCTCAACTGCCTTCGGTGCTGAGCCTAATACCCAGGTATGTCCGGTCTGCTCAGGATTTCCTGGCACCCTGCCGGTGCTCAACGAAAAAGTCGTTGATTTGGCTATTAAAACCGGTTTAGCCTTAAATTGCGAGATAGCACAGTTCTGTAAATTTGACCGTAAAAATTATTTTTATCCGGATCTGCCCAAGGCCTATCAAATATCGCAGTACGATCTGCCGATTTGTAAGGGGGGCTATCTCGAAATTGATTTAGACGGGGAAAAAACCAGAATCGGAATTACCAGGGCGCATCTCGAGGAAGATGCTGGCAAATTAGTGCATCAGGGGGATATAACCACGACCCCTTTTTCCCTGGTGGATTTGAATCGTTCCGGTGTACCTTTGCTGGAGATAGTTTCCGAACCGGATATGCGCAATGCCCAGCAGGCCCGGGCATATATGGAAAAACTACGTTCAATTCTCCTCTTTGCAGGTGTATCGGATTGTAAGATGCAGGAAGGCTCCCTGCGCTGTGATGCCAATGTATCTGTCCGTCCCTGGGGACAAAAGGAATTGGGAACCCGCACGGAAATTAAAAACTTAAATTCCTTCCGGGCACTGGAAAGGGCTATTGAATATGAAGCCAAGAGGCAAATGGATGCCCTGGAAGATGGAGAAACAATCATCCAGGAAACTAGAACCTGGGATGAGGAAAAAGGCGTAACCAGATCGATGCGCTCCAAGGAAGAAGCTCATGACTATAGATATTTCCCTGATCCTGATCTGACGCCTTTGCGTATCAGTAAGGAATGGATTGAACAAATAAAGGCTTCCCTGCCGGAATTGCCCGATCAGGCCGGCCAAAGATTGATAGAAGAATACGGTTTGTCAGAGTATGACGCTGCTCAGATTACTATTAGTCCTCAAAGTCTGGATTTTTTTGATCAGTCAGTCGCTCTTTTCCCGGATGCTAAAACCGTTTCCAACTGGATGATGGGGGATTTAAACCGTTTACTCAAGCAACAGAATATAGAGATAGAGGAATGCCTGGTCAGGCCAGCCGCGCTGGCAGAAATGCTTAAATTAGTTAAAAACGGAACCATCAGCGGTAAGATGGCCAAAACTGTTTTTGAGGAGATGTTTTTAACCGGCCGGGATCCGGCTGAGATCGTCAAGGAAAAAGGGATGGCCCAGATATCCGATATCGACTCTCTGGCTCCCCTAATCGATGAAATTGTAGAAAAAAACCCCAAAGTCGTACAGGATTTTAAAAACGGGAAAGAGAAAGCCTTCGGTTTCTTTATAGGCCAGATTATGAAGGCTACCCGCGGCCAAGCCAATCCTGAGCTGGTCAATCAATTGCTCAGGAAACGATTGAATAAGGAGTGATTAAGATGACCTGGACTTTGAAAAACAAAGACTGGTTTAAGGAGAAAGATGCCAAGGTATTTATAGTGGATACTACCCTAAGGGATGGAGAACAAACGGCTGGGGTGGTTTTTTCCAATGAAGAAAAGATCCAGATTGCGCGTTACCTGGACCAGATCGGCGTTGATCAAATCGAAGTAGGAATACCGGTTATGGGCGGCGATGAAAAAAAATGTATTCAGGAGATAGCCGGAATGGGTCTTAATTCCAGTATTATGGCTTGGAATCGGGCAGTAATATCAGATATAAAGGCATCCCTGGAATGTAATGTAGATGCTGTGGCTATTTCTATTTCCACTTCGGATATTCATATAGAACATAAGCTGCAAACTACGCGGGAGGACGTTCTGCGCCGGATGTCAGATGCGGTTAAGTTTGCCAAAGACCAAAACCTATATGTATCAGTTAATGCAGAGGACGCCTCCCGTTCTGATATTGAATACCTGACTGAATTTGCTTTGATTGCCAAGCATGCGGGAGCTAATCGTTTGCGTTTTTGTGATACGGTAGGCACTCTTGATCCGCTGACCACATTCAGGTATGTCAAAACACTTCGTGATGCGGTGGGTTTGGATATTGAAATGCATACCCACAACGATTTTGGCATGGCTACGGCTAATTCTTTGGCAGGTGTCTACGCCGGGGCTAATCATGTTGGTGTAACTGTCAACGGTTTAGGTGAGAGGGCGGGCAACTCCTGCCTGCAGGAAGTGATTATGGGCCTTAAGTATTTAATGGGAATTAATGTTGGCTATAACACCACTATATTTCGCGAAGTGGCCCAATATGTTGCGGAAGCCTCCGGAAGGGCCTTGCCGGTCAGCAAACCTATTGTAGGTTCCAATATATTTGCTCATGAATCAGGCATCCATGGTGACGGGGTATTAAAAAACCCCTTAACTTATGAAGTCTTTAAACCGGAAGAAGTAGGTTTGGAGAGGCAGATCATTATCGGAAAACATTCCGGATCGGCTTCCATCCGCTCCAAATTCCGGGAGTACATGATAACACTAAGCGATCAGGAAGCTGCGGATATTTTAGC
Organism: Syntrophomonas zehnderi OL-4; assembly: GCF_000983115.1. Lineage (GTDB taxonomy): Bacteria > Bacillota > Syntrophomonadia > Syntrophomonadales > Syntrophomonadaceae > Syntrophomonas_B > Syntrophomonas_B zehnderi. The sequence continues at coordinate 19,493 of NZ_CGIH01000046.1, read as the reverse complement.
TTTGGTACGGCAGATGTCGATCGACAAGAAAAGATCGCTTTTTGACAAAGAACTTATGTATATCTATGAAGAATATATACAGGCCCAAAAGCAATCATCATAATCATTATACAAGGCTTAAGAAAAGCAGTTTGCCTAGATCCTTAATCGCTTAATATTATGGGGGAGGTAATAAGTAATTGGTTAAAGGTGAGAAAATAAGTGTAGTAGACGGTGTATTAAATGTTCCGGATAATCCTATTATTCCTTTTATTATTGGAGACGGAACCGGTCCCGATATATGGGCGGCTGCTTCCCGAGTAATCGATGCGGCAGTAGAAAAAGCCTATGGAGGTAAAAAATCCATAGTATGGAAAGAAGTTCTCGCCGGTGAGAAGGCATATGATATGACAGGCGAATGGTTACCCCAGGAAACCCTGGATGTAATCAATGAATATATTATTGCCATCAAAGGACCTCTGACAACACCCATCGGGGGTGGGATTCGCTCCCTGAATGTTGCCCTGCGACAAAAACTGGACTTATATACCTGCCTGCGGCCGGTGCGCTGGTTTAAAGGGGTTCCTTCTCCGGTTAAACGGCCACAGGATGTCGATATGGTGATCTTCCGCGAGAACACGGAAGATATATATGCCGGAATTGAGTATCCCCAGGGAAGTCCGGAAGCCAAGAAACTATTACGATTTCTGCAGGAGGAGCTGGGGGTTGATAAAATTCGTTTTCCGCAGACATCAGGCCTGGGTATTAAACCGGTTTCTAAAGAAGGGACCAGACGTCTGGTCAGAGCCGCCATTGAATATGCGCTTACCCAGGGCCGCAAAAGTGTGACCTTGGTTCATAAGGGAAATATCATGAAGTATACCGAAGGTGCTTTCAAACAGTGGGGCTATGAACTGGCCGAACAGGAATATGGCGACCAGGTGTTTACCTGGAATCAATATGATCAGATCAAGGAGCGCGAGGGCGCCCAGGCAGCAGAAGCAGCTCAGAGTCAGGCTGAAGCAGCGGGTAAAATAATTATTAAGGATGCCATTGCCGACATCTTCCTGCAGCAAATCTTAACCCGCCCCGCTGAATTTGAGGTGGTGGCCACCCTTAACCTGAATGGCGATTACATATCAGATGCCCTGGCAGCACAGGTGGGAGGCATAGGTATTGCCCCCGGGGCCAATATTAACTACGAGACCGGCCATGCCATTTTTGAAGCTACCCATGGTACGGCACCCAAGTATGCCGGACTCGACAAGGTAAATCCATCCTCTGTGCTCTTGTCCGGAGAGATGATGTTACGCCATCTTAAATGGAACGAAGCGGCCGATCTTATCATCTCCTCCATGGAAAAAACCATTGCCAGCAAGGTAGTAACCTATGATTTCGCCAGGCTGACCGAGGGGGCTACCGAAGTAAAATGTTCTCAGTTTGCCGATGAACTTATTAAGAATCTGACCTAAAAAACAAAAAAACTTCCAGGGCCTGATGTATGAATATACATCGGGTTCTTTTTTAAACAGTTCCCAGGCATCGGTAAATTAAATTCGTTCAATAGCGGCTTAGGCAGGCCTTGCGGGTAAGAACGAGGACGGGTGGAATATAATACTTGGTTGTCCTAAAGAGCCCGGCTTTTTTAATGCAGTCAACATGATTACAGGGAGGCATATGTTATGGCTAAAAACAGAATCGTCAGAGTGCCTTTGCGGTTTGCTAACAGCTACCTCTTAATCGGTGAGAAAACAATTATCATCGATACAGGAGATCCCGGTTTTGACCGCCACATATTAAATGCCCTTCAATCCCAGGGTCTAAAACAATCCGATGTCAGTTTGATATTTTTAACCCATGGGCACATTGATCATTTTGGCAGTGTCTACGAATTAAAAAAACATTTGGATGTTCCAGTGGCCATTCAAACCATTGATGAACCGTATCTGACCAACGGTACGCAAGCTCCTTTATATCCTCAGAATGCCCTGGCCGGTTTCATCAAAGCAGTTGGCCAGGATATGCAGGTCAAAAAACGATATGGACTGAAAGCAGACGTGGTGTTTGATGATGAACTGGATTTAAATGATTATGGAGTGGATGCCAAAGCCTTGGCAACGCCCGGTCATACCCTGGGCTCATCTTCAGTCGTCTTAAATACGGGAGAAGCCCTAGTGGGGGACTTGTTGGTTCATAGGTATTTTTTCTTTGGACAGCCTGTCAAACCGCCCTTCATGCATGATGCCCGGAAATACTCCGCCAGTATGCGCAGACTGCTAAATATGGGGGTTACAGAATTTTACCCCGGCCATGGCAAGCCTATACATAAACAGGAATTAAACGCCCAATACAGAAGTATTGAGCCTGTTTAATAAATTCAACCCAAGATATCTAGCCTACAATTTCCGAATTCAGACGGGTATTGATTTGTTGATAAGAAGCCGCGATTTGGTTAAACAATTGCGAGATTTTATGATGTTGCTGATTCTGGCTGGCCTGCTCGATTAAGGCGGCTATTTCGGATATCTGTAAAAAACCGTACATACCGGCTGTACCCTTGATGGAATGGCTTATATACTGGATGTTTTTCAGATCATGCCTAGTGATTGCTTCCTGCAGTTCATCCAGCATTTCTTTCAACAATTCCATGAACTCGGGAATCAGATCCTCTATCAGCTGATTGGATATGCTTGCCTCACTGGGTCTTTGCACAAATTCTGTATTTAATTGATTTTTGATCTCCTGAACCAGTTCGGCCGATTTAAAAGGTTTAGCCAAGTAAGAGTTACAACCGCAGGCCAGGCATTTTTCGCGGTCACTGCTTAAAGCATTGGCGGTTATGGCAATGATGGGAATATGCTGCCAGAGCTGATTGGCTCGTATGAAACCGGTTGCTTCATACCCATCCATAATAGGCATCTGCATGTCCATTAGGATAAGATCAAAATTACTTTGCTGAAGGATATTGAGACATTCCAAACCATTATTGACGCACTCCACTTCAAATCCATAACTAAAAAGCATCTGTACTATCAGTTTTTGGTTCAACTCATTATCTTCTACCACCAGAATCCTGATGGGCAGGAAAAAATTATGCAGATTATCGTCACTATCCATAGGATATATGGTATTACCGGCTTTTTCTTCCCCGGCATAAGTATTTACAGGAATACGAAAAGCAAAAGTAGTACCCTGGTTCTCTACGCTGTTTACCCATATTTCACCATCCATCAGGCCAATCAGTCTTTCGCATATATACAAACCCATTCCAATACCTCCGAATTCCCGACAGGAGGAGCTATCTGCCTGAGTAAAACAGTTAAAAATGCTGTTTAGCTTGTCTGCCGGAATACCAACGCCGGTGTCTTGCACAGAAAACAACAGAAAATCACCCTGAAGGTTCGTCTCCATAATCGCTTTTACATCAATCAATCCCGAGGGGGTAAATTTAATCGCATTGATAAGCAGATTAGTTATCACCTGACGTAGTTTTAATTCATCAACGCAAACCAGGGGTGGAAAAGCTGGATCTATATATAGATCCAGGTTTAGATTTTTAACCTTTAAGTTACTGTCCAGAACAGCCACAGTTTTCCTAATCACTTGGGGCAGGTTTACCGGATTTAGTTTCAAGGTATCGGCGCCTAAATCGATCTTGGATAAGTCCAAAATATCATTAATAAGGTTTAAGAGTTGTTCCCCGCATTCCTTTATAGTATTAAGATGCTGATGCTGATCAAAATTAAGGTCGGTATTGCTCAGCAGATCACTCGAACCTAAGATGCCGATCATGGGAGTACGCAGTTCATGGGTCATATTAGTCAGGAACTGGTTCTTGGACAGGTTAGCCAGGTCAGCATTATGACGGGCTTCGATCAGTTCTGTAATGTCAGTCGATACTACCGCTATCTGAAAAGGCTCATCCTCCGATGAGAGGGGATAATACCTATGCAGGAAAGTTTTGTCCTGTCCGTTAATTTTAATCAGGGATTGTTCTTCCAGGATCTGGCCTGATAAAAGACTGTTTTTTATTTTCTCCAGTCTGTATCGCTTAATCGGGAAGGCTTCATTTTTGAAAATACAATCGGCCGACTGTGACAAGGAAAAAATACTGCGGGCATATCCGTTAGAGTATAGGATTTTGCCGTTCAGATAAATGATCAAAATACCTTCCTGACAATTATTCTCCAGCAGGTTGTCGATTTTCTCAAGGAAGCGCGGCGAAGCCTGAACCACATGGCTTAATAATCCTGAGTCGTGGGTGATACGGCGGCTATGGAAATGAATAATGATCAGGACACAGGCGGCCAGCAAGGTAATAATGACAGCCAGGAAGGTATTATTTAACAGTGGGATGCTGGGCAGCCAGGGCAAAGCGGATAAAGCTTTGACCCAGACTAATACGATAATAGCAGTTATGAAATAAGGTATGGAATTTTTAATATCGTTTATGATCATATTAAAGCCCTCCATATTATGTTAAATAAATACAATATATTATTAAAGCCAAGATCAGGATACAATATTTGCAGCAAAAAACTTGTCCCCTTGTGTTATAAAATACTTAATATTTTTGAGTTTTACTGGCGAATTGTAGGGGTATAATTACCAATTAGGCGATATGAGGAAAAATCGGTCTTAAATATAACGTTTGCACAGGTGTGTAAATTAAAATTATTCGCTAAAAAAAGGATATGTGATACTATTTGTGAGCTTAACTAAAAATAGAGGCGGATTTCGCTGTTTTAATAGACCCAGATAACACAGATCAGACAGATTTACACAGATTATTTTTATTTTGATATTCCTATCAGTAGTCCCTGAAGGGGGCAACCTTAATAGGACCCGGCAATTTGCAGGAAATGTCCTCCGGCCGTTTCGTATCACGCTACTATTTTGATAGTTGATCGTGCCTTGGGGATATGGGTGGTGCTAGTAATAAATAGATTTTAGCCCTAAAATAGTATTAAACCTAAAAACTTGTCTGGTTAATGCAAGAAAATCCTGACCGGCTGCGTAGTTAATTAAACAGGCAGTTAAACCACCGATAAGGAGGCCTTATCGTTTTCGGCCACCGAAGTAGGGCTGCCTATTTTTGCTCACAGGCAGCCGCCCTGATGGGTGAAAAACCCTGAATTAAAATGAAGGGGGCGAAATTTTAGTATTTAAATTATCAGTTTTAGTATAAGGAGGAAGCAGTGCATGCCTAAACACAAAACCAGGAAAATGACTGCAGCCGTTTGCGCATTTGCCCTGGCTACCTGTATGGCTGTTAGTCCTGCCGAAAAAGCAGTCTCAGCCAACGAATCCTCAAATGATATCAGGATAAACATAAATGACCAGCCGGTTGTATTTACGGATCAATATCCGGTAAATATTGATGGCAGAATCTATGTCCCGCTTAGGGTAATAGGTGAAGACCTGGGTGCCAAGGTAGATTGGGTTGAGAGTACCCGGCAGGTGCTGATTAATTGGAAAAAAGAAAACACCCCCAGTTTAATTACGCCATCACCGAGCGGAGAGGTGCAAATAATAATTGACGGGCGTCTGTTAAATATCCCTGCAGGTTATGGCCAACCTTACATAATTAAATCATCCGGACGGACTATGATACCCCTGCGGGCTGTTGGGGAAGCCTTAAGCTGTCAAATAGAGTGGAACAACCTAAACGGGCTGGCTGTAAACATAACAAAACCGCTTTCGGATGATATTATTGCACCGGTAGAAGAGCCGCGGCCAGTAGAATCGCCAGAACCAGTCAAACCACCGATTGATCCGGCTGACAGTCAACTCTTAAAGGATCTGGCAGACTATAGAACTAATCTTAAACTAATGGATGGATCGGTAATCAATTCAGCTATCCTTTCGACAAAAGAGCCTGGCAACTATACGGCGGAGCAATTGTCGATTTTTAGAACCTATCGGGAACAATTAAGCAAGTACGGTTCAACCCTGCTGCTTCCCAATGGTCAGACGACAAATGCAGCCGATATTAGTATAATGGGCAATTCCTACCTGACTGCCGATCAACTAAGAAGCTGGATTGCGGCCGAAACTCCCCGGCTGAAGGATAAAGCTGCCGCTAACGGCCTGCAATTCAATGAAATTCCAGACCTAGCCGATTTATACATAAAAATCGGAGCCGAATACGGTATTAGGGGAGATTTGGCCTTCTGTCAAGCCGCCAAGGAAACCGGTTATTGGCAGTATACCGGGGATGTGCAGCCGTGGCAGAATAACTATTGCGGATTATGGGCAACCGGTAGCCCCTTTGGCGGCATGGATACCCTGAAAAAGGCGGAGCTGGATTCACTAAATAGGTGCGACCCGAATCAGATACGCTTAGAAAAAGGCATTCACGGAGCTATCTTTGCAACTCCGGAGGCGGGAGTTGAAGCTCATATTCAGCATCTTTATGCATATGCCACCAAAAGCCCCTTGCCGGCCGGCAAGGTTTTGGTAGACCCGCGCTTTGTTTTGGTAAACAAAGGCATAGCGCCAACCTGGCTGGGACTTAATGCCCGCTGGGCCGTCCCGGGAACTACGTACGGACAAAGCATCATTTATGATTATTGGTGCAAAGCCGCCCGATAATTGGCACGGCAGACCTAAACTGCGCTGCCTCAAATAAGGAGTAAGGGATTAAGTGCAGTCTGTCTTAATTCCTCCCCAGGCATGGTGTCGTTATAGTATTAGAAATAAGAAACAGTTGCCATTTGGCAACTGTTTCTTTTATTTATCCCTTTTATTAAAAATTGTTATTTGGCAGCATTAGCGGCTTTGGTCAAGGGACCAAAGGGTGAGCCTACTGGCAGTACGGTAATACCGTAGTGACTATTTAAAACTGCCGCCGCTGAACCATAGAAAGATACTATCGCTATTCCCAGCTCCGAGAAAGCCGCCAGCATATGCCAGAATTCGCCGCCCCAGCCCAGGGTGGACATAAACAGACCCAGGAAGAGCAAATCAATCAGTGCGAAAATAATAAACAGGACTTTGCTTGCCCCCATGGCACCTATAGTCATGTACATAGTAAAAATAAAATAGCCCAAAAACGCAAAACCTAATTGGTGGATATCCAATGTTGCACCAGCGGCCTGCATGCCAAACATGCCGTTATTGATCATCCAGGTCATAGCTACTCCAAACCAAAAGAAACCATAACCACAAAATGCTGTGGCTCCAAAAGTATTATTATGTTTGTAATCAAGAATGCCGGCTACAAATTGGGCTGTAGCTCCCAGGAAAAGAGCCCAGGGTATAAGCAGTGCAGTACCTTCCGTAATGCCTAATTTCTGCGTAGAAGCTACCAGAGTGATAATAGCCAGTCCAAATAAGCCTAAAGGCGAAGGATTGGCTACTAATTCTTGGACATGACCCGTAACCTTGATCTCGGAAACTGAATTTGCATTTGTTTTAGACATAATTCCCTCCACATAACATATTTTTGGTTTGTCTACCCATTTTCACCAATCGATTACTGAATAACACGAATGAAAAATAAATCGTCTGTGTCTTTTTATAAGCGCCGACTTTTTCCATTCGTATTCCGGCTATTTGTCTCCTCCTTTCCCCCCTAAACTACATAATTAAAATTCAACAAAAGTTTAATAAATCCTGTTTTTTAAGCAAATTGTGTTAAGAATTGGATAATTAACAAAATATTTAACCAATTTACGGTGATTAACCAGCAAAATTATTAAAGAAAAAACAAATCCCAAAATAAGTAATAGATAGACGAAATGAATTTATGAAATAAATATCGAATTAAAAAATCATTTTGAATTATTTGAAAATATCTGCAAAAAAGGAGGAATCGCTAAATTAACCTAGAAAATACTTTGTAGATTCTCATCTGTGAAATAATGGCTATAGGCTAGTGGGAGCAAAATAAACTATAAATCCAACACTATTGGTAAACACAATATAAAAGAAAAATAAAACTTAGAACAACAACTTTTGAAAATGAACCTATCCTGTAATTAAGGGGGGGTGGTAGACACTTTATTCAGTGTCTATTTCTAATTTAGTGCTATGGGAGGGATTGCATTAGCAATCCGGGTAAGTTAAACATAATGGGGGGAATGTAAAACATGTCAGCTAACTTTGCCTATTTAAATGCCAGGGATCTTAAATTTATCTTAAAAGAATGGTTACCTACCGAGGAGATATTTGCGTATCCGCAGTATGCTGATTATTACTCCAAAGAAGATCTCGATTCAGTTCTGGATCCCTGTTTGAAAATGGCCAAGGAATTAATAGAGCCAAGCAACGAAGATGGCGATAGTCATCCCTGCCAATTTGCAAATGGCAAGGTTATTACGCCGCCTACTTTTGGGCCGCTGTTTCATAAGCTGCAGGAAGAAGGCTGGGGCACCAGCAACATAGATGATTCAGAAGATGCCATGGTTTTGCCCAAGGTATTGCTTTCGGCTGTCTGGGAAATGTTTTTGGCGGCCAATCCAACCTTTCTCCCTTATATAATATTAACCTGCGGAGCTGCCGAGCTTATTCGTGATTTTGCCACTGAGGAAGTCAAGGAAATGTTTCTGCCTAAGATGATGGATGGAAGCTGGTCGGGAACCATGTGTTTGACTGAACCCAGTGCCGGTTCCGATGTAGGGGATATCCTTTCCAAGGCTTATCCTACCGATAATCCGCGCATTTTTAGAATAAAGGGATCCAAGATGTTTATTACCGGCGGAGACAATGATTTTACCGAAAACATTGTCCATCTTTACCTGGCGCGTATCGAGGGTGCCAAGCCGGGAACCAAGGGGATTTCATTATTTGTAGTCCCGAAATACTGGGTCAATGAGGATGGCAGCCTGTCGGATAACGATGTTCAAACTACCGGTATTGAACATAAGCTGGGGATGTATGGGTCGGTTACAGCTTCCTTAAGTTTCGGGGAAAACAATGGCTGCCGGGGGTGGCTGTTGGGTGCTAATTCCATGGAGAATGACGGGGTAGGCGAAGGTATGGCTCAGATGTTCCAAATGATGAACGGTGCGCGTATGGAAACCGGACATTCGGCTTTGGCCTGTATAGCCAATGCCTATTATAATGCCCGCGATTATTGCAAAGACAGGATTCAGGGCCGTTTAATAACCGATCCCAAGTCGGGTCGGGTAACGATTATTAACCATGAGGATATCAAACGCACCCTTTTGATGGGCAAGGCCCACATTGAGGCCATGCGGGCTATGATGTACCGAACCTATTTTGCTTTTGACATTAAGCATAATGACCTTGATCCGGAAAAACGCCAAAAGGCCAGCAATCTTATTGAGGTAACCACGCCTTTATGCAAGGCTTATCCCAGTGATGAAGCCTGGTGGCTGATCGGTGAAGCGATTCAAGCCTATGGCGGATACGGTTATTGTGAAGAATACCCGGTAGCCCAGATCGCCCGGGATGTTAAGATTTATTCTATTTGGGAAGGAACCAACTTTATACAGTCCATGGATCTGGTGGGACGTAAATGGATGATGGGGAAAGGGGCGGTATTCGCAGAGTTCCTCCAGGAGATGAGAGATTTTTGTGAAGCCCATAAAGCAACGGTGGAGGCAGCTGCCGGCGGAGAAGCAGGACTGCCGGATTTAAGCCTAGGCAAGGAGTTTGCAATCCTGGAAAGGGCCTTGGAATCTTATTCCCAACTGCAGATGGCAATCGGCGGATACATGGGCCAGAAAAAAGTGGGTATGCTACCTCTGTATGCCCGCCGTATTCTTACTGCTACTTCCCAATTGTACGCGGGCAGGTGCATCTTGGATCAAGCCGTGTTGGCCAGTAGAAAGGCTCAGGAATTAGGCCCGGATCATTATGATTATAATTTTTATATCGGCAAGATCATGTCGGCCAAATATTATCTGCGCAACGTTGTGCCAAACGTATGGGCAGTAGCGGATATTATTAAAGATGGGGATTGTTCGGCGCTTGATATACCGATTGGAGCCTTTGACTATTAGATTATATTAAGTATTGGCTAGATTTATATTTGGATATATATTGAGCGATTCCGCAGAATTAAAGTACGCGGATTATACGTCAAACTAAATAGCTGCCCGGCACTCAATCTGAATGCCGGGTGTAGCGTTTTTAGAGCAGATGCATCTTTTTGGCTTCAAAGGTCAGTTGATCTCTGAAATCGGGATGGGCTATGGCTATCAATGCTTTGGCACGATAGCTCATATCACAGCCTTTTATAGATGCGATACCGTATTCAGTCACAATATTGTCGACCTCACTGCGAGGTGTAGTTACAACTGCTCCCGGGGTTAAGATGGGATTTATACGCGAGTGCATTTTGCCATCCTTATCGGTGAAGGTAGAATAAAGGGTTAAATATGATTGGCCGCCTTTGGAGCGCCAGGCACCTTGTATAAAATCGAGCTGACCCCCTACCGCGGAATATTGCTTGTAGCCAATCGATTCGGAACAGCATTGTCCTGTCAAATCAACCTCCAGGGTAGCGTTAACCGATATCAGATTGTCATTTTTGCCTATGATGTATGGATCGTTGACATAATCAGCACTATACATTTCTACAAAAGGATTTCTATCAATGAAATCATAAAGCTTCTTGGAGCCCATAGCAAAGGAGCCGATCATCGTATTCTTATGAAAATTCTTTTTAGCACAGGTGATTACTCCCGCTTCATAAAGATCAACCATGGAATCTGTAATCATTTCCGAATGAACACCTAAATTTTTTTTGTTGCTTAAATATTTGGCAACTGCATTGGGTACTCCGCCGATGCCTATTTGTATGCAGGCTCCGTTCGGTACCCGATCTGCAATCAACTGACCGATAATTTCATCATCCTTGTTGACTGGTATATGAGGAAGCTCCACCAGCGGGGTGTTGTGTTCGGTTAGTGCGGTTACCTCGCTGATATGATAATGGTGATTACCATATGTGGTAGGCATATTCTCATTAACTTCCAGGATAAGGTCGCGGAAATTGCCGCTTCTCCAGGCTCCCCAGCTTAGATCTGCATGGGAGCCTGAACTGAAGAAGCCGTGTTCATCCATAGGTGATACTACGGCTGTGACTATAGATTTATTCACGTATGGTATGAGTTCGGTGGTAATTCTGACAGCTTGGCCCAGACGGTTGGACATATATGAATATATGCCGTTATGGACTCCTTGGCGTACAGCTACGCCCACAAAGCTGCTATTCAAAGTCATCCGGTCTTGTATATCGGGACTAAGAATATCCAGCCATTTTGCATCTATCCCGGCCGTATAAAAAATATCTTTTAGTTCATTGGCCCTCACCCTTTTGGCAACGGCATTCATAAATGCCTCAGGCTGACCGTTGCCGAGCGGGGCTGTGATGCCATCCCCGTCCTGAACCAACCGGGCGCAATCATCTGCACTACGTAATTTCTGGCGGTATAGTTCTTCGTATTTACTGACCATTCCTATCACCTCCGTTATTGTATATCAATTATTACGCTGTTAAACTGCCTTTATTTGTGGTGCAGGCTAGTTCTAGAAGTAAGCGGTTTATGGCAAGCCTTATATTTGCTCCCTCCCCCCTGTATATTTATAACGGTTTGCCATATAGCAATTAAAATATTATTACTATAATAAATTTGACAAATTAAAGTTGTTTCCTGCAACCATCGACAGAAATATTTAGATGTAATAATATTTTGAGCTGTCATATAATCACTACTCAAGCAGGAACGGCAAGAACATTGATCCCTATCAGTAATTTCCACTCAGAAAAGGGTATTTATCCGTTTGACCATAATTGTAAAAGCGTGTAGAGCTTTAGTTGGATGGCATCCAGACATTTGTCCAGGTTGTCCGGATCTGAAGGAGAGGAAATAAAATGCTGGATATTTTCTTTTAGTTCTTGATTAGGGCTGTTTTTGAGCAGCCTATAAAGATACTGCGGGCTGTTCTGCCAGCCATTTAAAAATTCGACTGTCTCAAAACTATTAAAAATGGCGGTGTCTGCAGGAGAACGCAGGGTAATCCTAGCGGTTAACATGTTTAGCCATAATTCGGATATGAGCGGAAGATTTCCTGGCAACGCCTGAAAAACCATGGCTGCAGGCCAGTTAAAGTTTTCGGGCCGGGGTGCATATCGGTATTTTTCATAGATGGCTAGTGACACATTGTGAAAATCTGGTTCAGGATGAAGATCGTGATTAGCTAGGCGAGCTATTTTATAGGAACCGTTTAGATCAAGTTCCAGATTAGCGGTATCAAAAGGTATTTTTGTCAGCACCGGGCGGTTTATTAAGGGATCAAATTTCTGCAGGTAAAAATCATAGGGGTATACAATGCGCAGATTTCGGGGTCTTAGCGGTCCAAAATCCGGCCCGCTATAACGCAAACCTTTTAAAACCATGTCGGAGATATCTTGGGGACTAAGGGGTTGCAGCCCCGGGCATGATTGAAACTCAGACAGAAATTGGCCGTCATTCCTTAAATTATTTTCGTATAAAATATGGTTAAAACCCCATCCGTGGTTGGAGTATAGACCCAGTCGTTTGGCGGTATCCTGCAAGTCTTTAATGCTACCCCAGCCCTGAAATTCCAGGGTAGCAAACGATTCATTCATGGATATAAAGGAGTAGTCCAGTTGTTTATTATTTCCGCTTACCAAGAGCAGATCTCCTGGTATTTCAAACTGGGGGTTAAGTGCCAGATAGCCCATGACCAGAGACAGTGACCGGGGAATAATATTACATTGCGCAATGCCGTATTGATGGAGAAGTATATCTATTATGGTTGACCTGGTAAAGCAATCATAGCAAAAGGGGGTGGCTAGGCTGATATTGTTATAGTCACCCTTGGTTAAGTCCAATTTTTGAAATAGATTCTGCCAGTAATCCCTGATCATATCGGCAGTATAAAGATGATTTGCCAACATATATGGCGATTTGCCCTTCGGGTTTTGAGTTAAACCCAGATCCAAAAACTTGTGCATACGGTTTATGATCCTTTCCGGGTGACAAGTAGGTGCGGGATAAGCTCCTCATAGAGTTCATCCAGTTTAAATATAAATATGTCGCCATCTTCTTCGCTAATAATATAATCCTGCTCAAGAGATTCATTTCCCATAATTTTCGAGCTATCCAAAAGGTGGATATAACGAGCCGGGAATAGTTCACCCTGATTAATAGGAATATGTTCAACCCGTACATCCATATCTTTAAAATTACGTTTTATGTTGCGAGGTGCCAGGGTACGAGCCAATTCATTTTTAATATCCTGCAAAAGCTGCAGATAGGAATCCATATTTTCCAGCATAATTTCGTATTGCTGCTTTAGCCTGACCGCATGCTCTTCTTTGGCCTGCAGAAAATCTAACTGTTCCTCAAATAATGAGAGTTGTTTGTACAAACGAATTAGTTCCGCTGCTAAAAAGGTTCCCGGAGGTATGTGGCCTGATTCTAATACTTCTTTAAAGCCGGGCTGTGCCTTTGCTAAAGTAAGGGATGCTGAGGTATAGAAATTCTCAAAGCTAGGTTGTGCAGATTCACTCAGGTTTTTGATCAGATCCTGTAAAGACTGAGCCGTATGGCTGGACAGATCGCGTAATTGTTTAATTGCTGGTTCGGCCTGCACCTCTATTAGCTCGGGCAGGTCAAATATAACCTGTTTGCAGTTTCCTGAATCGGGAATCGATTTTTCTAAAATATAAAGCAGTGATTGCAGCCAGTTTTCGCACATTTTACAGGTTTGCAGGGTGTTTTTGCGGTCGTTTTTTTCTGCGTAAACGTTTAACAGTTTAAAATAGAGGTTCAGTTGGTTGTGAAGATGCTGTTTATACCAATTCATAAGACCTGTCGAAGTTTTTTTGTTGGCCAGACCGGCCTGCAGTTTTTCCAGTTCCTTAAGGATGTTACTGTTGGCCGCCAGGCAGGGGTCGTCGTTTTGCTGCAGGTTGACCAGCAGTCTTATTATCAGCTCCAGATTGATCAAGAAACGCTTATAGTCCCTGACAAAACGGTTATTATCCGGTTCCCAGATGCGTAACAGGCTATGCCAGGCTGCCTGAAAGGGATATTCGTTAAGGCTATTTAACAACTGCCGGTCGTTTAGATGGTGCAGGCAGCCGTCCAAGAGGTTTGCAAAGCCAAGCAGATTAAGCTGCAGATCTTTTAAGGCATACAGTAGTTCCACGGTACGTTGATCCCGCCCGCGCTTGGAAGCAAGCAGCAGTTCATTGATAGATTCCCGATTGGATTTAAGCAGTTTACTGCCGCTTTTGATACGGTTATATATTATAGCGACCCGCTTAAGGTTTAGAATTATATCCTCTTTTAATCGGGCTTCCTCGCGGCCAATTCGGTACAGGGCCTTAATTTCATTTTCCAGCTGGGACTTGTATAGGGGGAAGATACGATCGTGAAAACTCTGGTAGTAATACGTATTTATGTCTAAAAGATAAGCTTCCAAGGCATCCGGTTCCAGACCGGATACCTCGTATTTATGACTTTGAGACTGTATTTCTTCTTTTATTAGGTTTAGCAAGGAATATAATTCATTGTAATATACCCGCACATCCGGTTCTGGAAATACCAATTAAAACACCCCCAAAAATAAGCGTAGATCCAACGGATGCCCATAATGGCAATTATCTTTTCCGCTCAGGGAGGCGGCCGGGTTGGTACCATTGAGATTATAAAGCCCTGCCGGAGAATAGCTGTTCCTGGTTTGCCATATCCTATTTGCTTCTTGTCTGTTCTGTTCATCGATCCCCGGTGTCATTTGGTTAATAATCTCTCGGTTTAAAAAAAGCGGACTGGGAATCCAAGCAAATAATTGCATATAGTTGTTTAAGATAAGGGTATAGTTTTCCCGTGAAAAGTCCAGCAGCTGATTCTTCTCCAGGTAACGCAATATTTCCATGGTAACATAGGCTTCGTGCGGACTTAATTGCAGCTGCATATTGTTAAGCAGACGGGTTAGTTCTTCCGATGATACTTCAAACGGCTGCAGCATCATTTTTAGCATAATATCGATATCATCATCCGCCTGATTAAAATTACGGCAAGTATCTGCAAGTTCAAGCAGGGTATATTGAAGATTTCCTGAGTGATGGGCAATTAAGTTCTGATATAGTTCCAAAAATAAGAGCGTTTTTTTATCGGGAATAAGGCCCGGGAAAAATACCTGATAGATATTGCCTGCTTTACGGAATGCTTCCACAGGATAGGCCAGCAGTGCATACATGGACAAGGTTTTATGCAGTACCCGGCTTAAATTTCTGGTTATTAAAACACGGTTCTGAGGTTCTATATATTTCCGGGTCTGCTCCTTTTCATAAATTGCCCTAAGCAGCGCCAAGGAGTCTCCTAATAATCCGGCCGAAAACAAAAGCTGGGCAGTTTCGATTAAAGTTTCGCTGCGTTCAGTTTCATTTGGGTTTACGTTATTTTGGGGGGAGCAGGTTTGAATATTGGCCAGGGCCTGTTTGATGGTAACGATCTTGTCACCATACAGTCCCGGATATGGCGAATTTCTATCTGGTAAGTTATTTAAACCATAGTTTGCGTCCTGATGAGACAACGTTAAGAGCTCGGTTTGACGGTCTTTTAATAGCTTTCGCAATGATTTATTGGCGGTTCTTGCCAACAGGTATTCACAATCTTCCAATTCAAGGGTCTGCAAAACATCCGTATAGTCAGGTATAAAATCTTCCCGGAAAATGTTAATTAGAAACTGCAAATGGCTGGGTGCTGGTTTCTCCTGTTTAATCAGCCCGGGCAGAGAATGCCAAAAATCCTCTACCAGCCCCTGGGATTCGGCCAGCAGGGCGGATTGTACCTGCAAACTGTTCATGTTCAGGAAAACGATGCTGAAAAAAGTTTGCTTACACCCGGTATATGCCAGACTATGTTTCAGAAAATTATACTGAACCCCATCTTCAATCTGTACCTGCCTGTATTCACAGAGGTGTTGACGCAACTCTTTTTTTAATTCCAGTTCTTTTTGCCAGTACAGGAACAGGTTTTCCTGGGGTAAGGCTTTTAACTTCTCCAAGATAGTTTGCATCGGGTATTCTCCCATCGTTATTTGCCATATATACTGGCATTTAATATCCGGCAGGCATTTTTGGCTTTGGGATAGTTTGCTTCAGTCAGAAAGATGTAATAATAGATTGATTTCTCCTTATTAGTAAAAATACCTCCCAGACAATCCGGGGTCAGCACTTCAATCTTATCAACATTGGATTTGCTGCCCCGCAGATAACGATAACTCTGAATACGGCTGACGAAACTATAACGGCCAATTCTTTCAAAGTGCTGCTTCAAACCCGGTTCTTTGTAAGGGTTGGCTTCTTCATATTTGTAAACCGGATCCTTCTCACGGGGAGTCGGTAAATCCAGATCATTATTATCCCCGGCAAAGAAGTTTGACCAGGAGTTAATATGGGGCAGATATACGACTTCGCCATACGTAGAATAAAGATAATCACGCAGATAGTCTGGAAATATTTCGATTGGCAAACCATCCTCAGAGAGGTCTTTGACCAGTTGGGGATTTTGCAGAAGGAAATCATAAAAATCATCCCGGCCATAACAAAATTGCGGTAATAAAGCATTATAATCCTTAAAGAGCAGGTCGGCGTATAATTTATAAAAGAGTGAATAAGATGCAGCGTCATTTACGCGTAATCCTTGTGCATAGGCCATAAGGTGAGCAAATTCTGCCTCAGTAAGCTCTTTCTTTTGCTGTACTTTGCGTAATATATACCTTATGACACTTCACCTCCGTGGGTAGGAATAACATAAATAACACAGAATTATAGTATTTACATAGCTACTTTAAAAACGACACTTAAGCCGGACAATTGCCGCTTACCGGTTCAAGGCAGGCTGAGTGCCAAGAAGCACCAGCAGTCAATGCAGATAAATATTAAAACTGGCTGAATACATAGCCCTGGGATTTAAGATCGGTGATGATCCTGGCTAGGGCCTCCGTGTCGCTGCTGGAGACGTTATGCATTAGAATAATTGCTCCAGGATGTATGTTATCGATGACGTGGCGATAGACAAAGTCAGCCCCGGGTTGTTGCCGAGGATCCCAATCCTTCCAGGCCATGCTCCAAAAAATGGTGGTGTACCCAAGTTCCTGAGTCCACTTCAGGCTGTCTGCTGAATAGTTACCCATGGGAGGTCTTAAATACTTATCCATAGGAACGCCGGTTAATTCCTGATAACGATTTTCCAGAGAAGTTATTTCTTGCTGCAGCTTTTCCTGCTTTACTGCAGCCAGATCAGGATGATTAAAGGTGTGGTTGCATACTAAGTGACCTTCGGATTGCATCCTTTTCACCAATTCCGGCTTACTTTGAATAAAATGTCCGGTAATAAAAAAAGCGGCCTTAACCTGCTGGCTTTGCAGGGTATCCAGGATAGTCGGAGTATATCCCAACTCGTAGCCACAATCAAAGGTCAAATAGATTTTATGGTCATTATTGGGTAACACATACTTTGCCTGGTTATCTGAAAGTATCTTCTGTATATCCTGGCTGACGGCTGGGGCTGCGTGCTGGCTGTTACGCATAAAATACCAGGAGCGTTTAGGTGCGGTTGATGTAGTTTGCTGGCTGCTGTCTGCGGGCGGGGGAGTTGGAGCCGGGGCAGGGTTTACCGCAGGTTGCGGCCTGTTTTCCGCAGGAGGATTGACGGTAATATTATTGTTATTAGTCCCAGAGGTTTTCTCGTTATGACAGCCGGCTGCCAGCATTATGGCAATAATAAGTATAGGCAATAATAAATGCTTCTTCATGACTTGTCCCTTCCTAATTAAAATTTCAATTTTTTTGTGCCTGGAGCACGGGACACAACCAGCCTAGCAAATAGATGCGTAATTTACGGATTGGAAACTTGATTTTCCCCGCGTAAGCTTCCGCTGCCAGGGCAGTTCTATGGCATCTGATAATTCCCAGCGGAAACTAAAGCCTGAGGTAGTATAACTGATATTATTCTGCAACTTCTTCCATTATATATTTCTATTGTACTATATTAATTTATTTACTTAGGTTGCAATTTCATATTTATTTTATTTTCGCGTAGGAGCTATATTTTTTGTAAACATGACCATAAAAAGGGATAATAAAAAATAATACAGTACATCCAAAAAGGGGATGTGGTTCCTGTGGACAATAAACTTAGGATATGGTTTTTCCCCGGCATTCTCCTTTTAATAATCGCTATGATTGGTTTGGATAACTTAAATGTTTTGAATCGGCAAGATTCGCTGCTTCGTACATATGCCAATAGTTTATTAAAAGGGCATATAGGTTCAGGATATGGCAGTGCCAAATGGCCGGATGATCCCTGGGAAAAATTGGAACCGGGTGATATTATGCTAGGCGGATGGCCAAATTGCGCTTATGGTAGGTATTCTCACGCGGGGCTTTATCTGGGCGATGGTAAAGTCCTGGAATCGTATGTGGACTGTGGTGTGTGTATCCAGTCAGTGAATCATTACAGTCAATATACCGAACTATGTCTGCTAAGGGTCAAAGCCGGCTCAGACTTGAAAGCAAAAATAGTTCGCCAGGTAGAAAAATATGAAGGCCAACTATTTTATCCGCTGGCCTTCAAGGCAGGCCAGCGTTATTGGAACTGCACCAAAATTATATGGAAGCTCTATGCTGACCAGGGAATCGATTTAGATAGCAGACAAGACCTCTGGATCTCCCCGGAAAGTTTTCTGGATGCTCCGTCAGTCTCAATAATTTACAGGAGGGGAACGGAATAATGTTTAAGGCTATCGTACGCCTATATATTATACATTTGTCGGCTATTCCGGCAATTGCCTTCAGCATGTATTTTCCTGGCCTGGATTTATTATTGGCCCTGCTATATCTTTTCCTTATATGGTTAGAGGGTTTACGCGTTAACCATGTATTGAGTCCTCTGGAGCAGGCAGTGAGCGGTTTTTTATGGCAATTACCTAGTGTTCTATTAGTTTTAGCGGTAATTTGGGAGTGGGATCTATCCCTGAATTTATCCTATTATTTAATTTTTATAATGCAAATCTGGCAAACTCCAATTTTGCCTTTTATCAGTTTAGTGCCGACCTGGATTATTAATGCCAGACCCTTTTATTACTACTTATTACTTGTGGCGGGGCCGCTGATGATACTATTTTATACAGCCCCGGCCTATAAAGGGTCGTTATTAGGCCGGGATGACAAAAAAATGAATCCGTTGGCTTAATTGTTCATCGGAAACCGGCACGACCGGCAACGATGCAAACTAATGTTTGAAAACAATTAATATGACCAACGGATTCTTGGTAGAAACAATCGCGGTAGTTTTTTAAAGGAGTAAGAGTAGCATCAAATTAGCTTTATCCCCGCAAGGAGCTTAATATGAATGCCCTGGTATATCCTTTGCAAAGAACCGCTTTCGTTTCTTGAGTATATTATGCGCAGCTTCTTGAAAGCTATTCAGGAAAAAAAACTCGCATGTTCCACGAAAAACCAGAGAAGCTTTTTTCAAGGGAATACAAATGATACAATT
>NZ_CGIH01000045.1 GCF_000983115.1 Syntrophomonas zehnderi OL-4 | reverse complement strand
GTTAAAGTAATATTTATTTTTAATAATTTTATTTTTAAATAAATTAGGAATATACTATAGTTCGAGTTAATAATTTCATAAACAACAAGAATATACTTCATTAGTTATTTTTTCAACACTATTTATTGACAATATCTTGACTTTTTCTGCCAACTTTGGTATCGTCTTGATTAGAAGGTCGAATCGTGTTGAAGAGGAGGATTATCGTTTATGATGAAATCAACTGGAGTAGTAAGGAAAGTAGATGAGTTAGGTCGTATAGTAATCCCCATTGAGTTAAGACGTACTATGGGAATTGAGGAAAAAGATGCCTTGGAAATCTATGTGGACAACGACAAAATTATCCTCAAGAAGTATGAACCTGCTTGTATATTTTGCGGCAATGCGGAAGAAGTTGTCAACTACAAAGGCAAAAATCTATGTAAGGGCTGTCTAACTGAATTAATGAAACAAATCGGCTAATACATAATTTTATAGCGGATTGTCGACAAAGTATTTATAAAGTATGGATTTTTTTATTCCGTACTCATGAGCCTTCATTTTGAAGGCTTCTTTTTTTTCCATACCTGCTTTGATAAGTTCTGCGGTTTCGCTGATAATCTGCTCCAGATCGGCTGTTTCAGTTTCCTGAGTCTGCCCGGGAAAAAGCAGGCAAAATTCTCCCCGGGGGCGGTGGACTTCATAATATTCCCGCAGTTCCTTGACTGTACCGCGCTGCATTTGCTGATGCTGCTTAGTCAATTCCCGGGCGATTACCAGGTTTTGATCCGGGCCGCTTACTTCCTCAAAGTCTGCAAGGGTATCGAGCAGACGATGTGGGGCTTCATAAATAATTACCGTCCGGGACTCGTTTTTAAGTTCGCGCAGTGCCTGCAGACGTGCCTGACGCCGATTAGGCAGAAAACCGGCAAAAACAAAAGCCCTGCTGTCCAGTCCGGAAATGGCCAAAGCGGTGGTACAGGCTGACGGGCCGGGGACAACATCCACTTTGATCCCTGCTGCAATAGCCTTTTTAACCAACTTTTCCCCGGGATCAGAAATACCTGGCATCCCTGCATCGGACACCAAGGCAATATTTACGCCTTTTTTAAGTTCTTCCAACAGATAATCTTCCCTGGCACTGCCGCTATGCTCATGATAACTGAGCAGACGCTTCTTGATCTTATAACGGGTTAAAAGTTTGCGCGTATGGCGGGTATCTTCACAGGCTATAATATCTACCGCCCGCAGGGTTTTTAAAAGCCGTATGCTTACATCTTCCAGATTACCTATGGGGGTTGCACATACATACAAAGTTCCTGCAGCCATCACATACTCCTTTATATATTTATCCATCAGCGTATATGCTTTTTATTTCCGGGCTGTATAAGCCGGGATGGGTGTAGATAATCAGTGGAGGCATGACTGCCAGCGGGCCGGGGCGGTTTTTAACTGCTTCGATTAATACCAGGCGGGCGGGTTGATTTATAAACGAATGCACCGTTCTTATCCTGCGCGCCGGAACGTTATAGCGGCGGAATATTTCCAGGGCCTCATCCAGTCGTTTGGACTGGTGAATAATAGCCATTTTGCCTCCCGGGCGCAAAAGATAGGCACCCTTTTGAATCAGCTCATTTAGGGTCAGGCTTATTTCATGGCGTGCCAGAGCTTCTTCTGGATTTGTGCTTACTTTGCCCTCACCCCGGCGCCAAAAAGGCGGATTGCTAACAACCAGTTCAGCCTCCCCGGTCGGCAATAGATTTTCCGCTTCTCTGATATCGGCA
Source organism: Syntrophomonas zehnderi OL-4 (assembly GCF_000983115.1). Classification (GTDB taxonomy): domain Bacteria; phylum Bacillota; class Syntrophomonadia; order Syntrophomonadales; family Syntrophomonadaceae; genus Syntrophomonas_B; species Syntrophomonas_B zehnderi. Next base: position 8,440 of record NZ_CGIH01000045.1, on the reverse strand, counting down.
TTTAGGATTTCTATCCGATCTTCAATTCCATTTAAGGCAACACTGCGTGCCGCCCGCTCGGCCACCGCCGGTTGTATCTCCAGGGATGTAAAACGGGCCTGGGGGTCACGATAGGCCATAAGCAAGGAGATTACCCCGCTGCCTGCTCCCAGTTCGATCACATGCTGCCAGGGAGGTTCCGGAAAATGGGCCAGAAGAACCGCATCCAGGGAAAACCGGTAGCCTTTTTCCGGCTGAATAATACGCATATCGCCTAATATCAAATCATCCACGGTCTCCCCGGCATATATGGGAACCTTCTCATCATACATTTTCATTAAAATTTCTAATTAACCTCCATGCCCGCAGGCCACAACCACCCATGGAAATGCGGAACGACGAGAGGTCGTTCCCTACAAATTCAACCGGGTTTTTTGAGCATATGTGATGATGCTGCAGATAGCGTCTTATTAATTAAGATGAAATCCGTGTAAATCTGTGCCCGCAGGGTCTGTGTTATCTGTGTCCATTAAAACCGCGGCTATTACCCCTTACTCCTTCAAAATCAGAGCCAGGCAAAACAGACAATCCCCCGGTAGCCTTTTTCCGGCTGAATACCCTACAAATTCAACCGGGTTTTTTGAGCATATGTGATGATGCTGCAGATAGCGTCTTATTAATTAAGATGAAATCCGTGTAAATCTGTGCCCGCAGGGTCTGTGTTATCTGTGTCCATTAAAACCGCGGCTATTACCCCTTACTCCTTCAAAATCAGAGCCAGGCAAAACAGACAATCCCCCGGTAGCCTTTTTCCGGCTGAATACCCTACAAATTCAACCGGGTTTTTTGAGCATATGTGATGATGCTGCAGATAGCGTCTTATTAATTAAGATGAAATCCGTGTAAATCTGTGCCCGCAGGGTCTGTGTTATCTGTGTCTATTAAAACCGCGGCTATTACCCCTTACTCCTTCAAAATCAGAGCCAGGCAAAACAGACAATCCCCCTCGCGGCTATAACCAAAATTAGCCGGACATACATGGTAACCATCATTATACAGCTGTCCCAGCCGCTCATAGCCTTCGCCTTGGAGCTTGATTATATCAAGTTTATCGTGTTTTTCATTATAAGCTGCCGGAGGAGTTTTTTCTCTTTCCAGGATCGTTACCCGTTCTTTTAATTCCCCGATCTCAAGAATCAGCTCCCGGATCAATACTTTCAGCTCCTGGACAGATTTCGCAGTGTCCTCCATTTTTATCCCCCTCAGTTCGCTTGCACTCATATAGCTCCGATTCATATTTAAGGCAGCACATCAAACGTCCGCAAATTCCTGATATTTTGGTAGGATTAAGCGATAGATTCTGTTCTTTGGCCATACGAATTGAAACCGGCTCGAAATCTCCCAGAAAATTATTACAACAGAGTACACGTCCGCAAGTACCAATACCTCCCAGCATTTTGGCCTCATCGCGTACCCCGATCTGTCTTAATTCAATTCGGGTCTTAAAAATTGCTGCCAGGTCTTTGACCAACTCCCGAAAGTCCACCCGGCTTTCGGCGGTAAAATAAAATATAATTTTACCCATGTCGAAAGTGTATTCGACATCAATCAGCCGCATGGGGAGATTATGCAATCGTACTTTTTCTTTGCAAAGCTCCAGGGCTTCTTTTTCTTTTTGCTTATTGTTTTTATACGTATTGCGGTCTTCCTCACTGGCTACGCGAATAACCTTTTTAAGCGGCAGCACCAGTTGATCCTCAGGAACATCCCTTTTGCCCAGTGCCACCTCACCATATTCAATGCCTCTGATCGTTTCGACAATAACTGCATCACCTGCTTTAAGATCCAGGTCTTCGCTGTCAAAGTAGTATATCTTACCGGCAGATTTAAACCTTACCCCTGCTACCCATACCAACATTATCCCTCCAATACTAATCCCATAGCTGTTCGCCAGTTTCGCATAATCCAAAATTTAAATTATCTTAGCGCATCCAGCAACTCATAGGAAATATTAATATTTAACAATAATGAATTAACTGCTCCTTTATAATGCTTTTTTAAGCTGTTTATGCTGCTCATGGCCGGTCTTAATCTATAAGGATCGAGTAATTTAAAGTTTTGACATAACGACAGATTCCTATCCATCAACAGGCGGTCAGGGTCATGAGTCTGCTGAAAGATTAATATATCTCTTAAAATGGTCTCTAGTAAAGATACCATAATTTCCGGGTGTTTTTCCATTTTCTCCGCTGCCGCAAATACCTGATATGTGGAGCCGTCTGCCAGGGACGTTAATATGTTTTCCGCTATGAACCAGTATTCTTCCCATTCCTCCTCGGCAAAAAGCAGGGCATCCGCAATACTTCCCTGTCCTAGCCGAGCCAGGTTAAGTGCCTTTTCCTCATCCATTCCCTGGGTTAAAAAATGGTTTTTTATATCCTGTTCGCTAAGTGAAGAAAAATTCATTATCTGGCAGCGGGAGACGATAGTCTCCAGAAGATTGTTTTCATCTGCTGCCAGTATTATTACGGCATAATCAGGCGGTTCCTCCAAAGTCTTTAATAGGGCATTGGCGGCCGGCAGGCTAAGCAGATGGGCGTCCTTTATAATAACCACCCTTTGGTCGGCACGATAAGGCTTTAAGGCAAGCCAAGGCTCAATTTCCTGGGTAATCTGTTCTATACCCAGCAGGGTTTTGCTGTCCATCTTTTTTACCAGTTTAAAATCCGGATGTACCCCTTCCCGCCAATAAGCTTCGCCCTGGGGATCACCGGTTAAAATAACGGCTTGAGCCATAGCCAAGGCAGTGGTAAATTTGCCCACTCCGGCCGGACCTAGAAAAAGATAGGCATGGCTTAGGCGCCCTTTTTGCAGAGCTTTTTCTAAGACGGCTATAATTTTGTCATGTCCGACTATATCCTTAAAATACTTCATTTTCATCACCTTTAAATCAAGAGATCTACCAACATTCCCCGGATTTTATCCAGGGTTGCCAATATCTCTATAGGCTCGGTCCTGTGGCTTGAGAATTCATCTATTAATTGATCAATTTCTTTATCGATCGTATTAACGGTAACCAGCACCGTACGTCCGCTGCGATTCCGCCCTCTTTTGCGGGAAATCTGGTAGGCCTCGCCGGTAGCTTCTTTTAGAAAATTTTTAACCAGTTTTCTATAAAGCATGAGATCATTTAGATTAATATTGCGGTTTAATTTCTCATTGAGCTTATCAATTTCTGCCAATATCTCCTGCATTTTGAGCTGCGCATAAGCCTCTTGACGCTGCCCCAACTCCTGCTCAAAACTGCTTTCGTTGCCTCTTTTCACCTGAGGCAGTCCGGATTTTCCGACCGGGGTATAGCTTTCCAGTTCTTTTTTGTTTCGTTCTACCTTCATAATATCTGCCTCTTTCCTGGTGCAGTCAGTTTTTTTACAACCGGCTGGATTCGGTCGGCAAAAGGGGCTTCATATGTTGAAGTGCTTCCCGGCTGAGTTTCTCCACGCTTAGATGACCGTTTAACAGTTTAATTCTGGCGGGCTCTTCTTCTTGAATCTTTAAGTATCCATTTCTGACCCGGGTCTGAAACTCTAATCCCTCTTTTTCCAAACGATCCAAAGTACCCTTTTGCCTGCGTCTGTGTCCTTCGGCAGGCTCAATGTCCAGTAAAAGGGTCAGGTCGGGTTTTAAACCGTCTGTGCATAAGCTATTAAGCTGCTTTAGAAATCCTATGTCAAGTCCCCGGCCATAACCCTGGTAGGCAATAGTGGAATCCAGGTAGCGGTCAGCAATCACCAGTTTGCCGGAATTTAATGCGGGACGAATAATTTCCTCTACTACTTGCGCACGGGCTGCAGCATAGAGCAAAGCCTCGGCGCGGGGCAATATGCCTTCATTGCGAACATCTAACAATAGTTCCCGGACTTTTTCGGAAATATCGGTTCCACCCGGTTCCCTGACCATCAATAATTCATATTTTCCCTCCAATTGTATACGTAACTGCTCTTTCAGGGTGGTTTTACCAGAACCGTCAATCCCCTCCAGGCTGATAAATTTTCCTTTGTACACCGACCCACCACCTAAGTTTAATCTAAAAACAGCTTTTAATAAATGCGGCAACCTTAGCAGCGATCCGGCACTCAGCAGGGGCAAATTCCACTAACCCGGTTAAGGTCGAACCGAATACCGGCGATGGTAACGCTTCCCCATCCATATCACCGTTCCATTTTCAAAAGTTACTGTGGCCTATGCCAGGTCAAACCTGGGTTACTACTTTTATTTTTTCCAAGCGTGCGTCTTGCACCCCCTGTATTCGAACGGGGCTGTTTTTCAGGTACTGAAGATACTCCAAGATTTCCGGGCTTATTAATTCGCCCGGAACCAGGCAGGGTATCCCCGGCGGGTATACCGCGATCATTTCCCCGGCAATCCTGCCTAGACTATCTTCTAAACTTACATCCTCTTTTGCCGCCAGAAATGCCTGGCGCGGGCTGAGGATAGTTTTTGTCCCCGGCAAAGTTTCATGCCTGGACAGTTTTTTGCCATTACCTGCATAAACGGAGGCAATCTCCTCAAGAGCAATGTATAGCCTCTCCCAGTCCTCTCTTTGGTGGAGCAGGGAAAACATTGCCACAACCATATGCTGGCTTTCCAATTCCAGTTGAATGCGGTATTTTTCGCGCAAAATCCTACTCAGTTGATACCCGCTTAAGCTTAATTGCCGAGTTGATATGATTATTTTCAAAGGATCCAGGCCTATAATATTACGGTTATCAATTAATTCTTCTCCATAACAATGCACACCTTTAATCCGGTTTATTTTTATCCGATATTCAACCGCCAAACTGCGGGCTTTTTCCAGGTATTCATAACCTTGCTCCTCCATAAACAGCCGGGCGGTTTCAATGGAAGCCAAAAGCGGATACGATGGACTGGTAGTGGTCAATAAACTGACCGCCTGGTAAAGGCGCTCCCGCTCAAAAAACCCACGACCAATATGCAAAGCTGCCCCCGGGTTTAAAACCGGCCAGGTCTTGTGCAGTCCATTAACTGCCGCAACGGCTCCCTGACTCAAAGCCGTGGGAGGATACCCCGAATGAAAAGGAAAATGTCCACCGTGGGCTTCATCTACCAGAACCTGCTTGCCATAATCTGCAGCTACCTGAACGATAGTGCTGATATCAGAGCAGGTTCCGTAATAACTGGGACTGGTTATAAAAAGGGCCTGGGAGGCAGGATTTTGCGCCAGGGCTTTTTGGACTTCCGCACAGCTTACTGACAGGATTTCTCCTAGTTCAGCATGGATCTCACCGGGTAAATATACTGGCCAAGCACCGGATAGTACCATCCCCGCATAAAAAGAGCGATGCGCATTTCTGGGAATAATAATTTGTTCGCCATCTCCAGCCATACTCATCAGCATAGCCTGAACCCCGCAGCTGGCTCCGTTTACCAGGAAAAAACTTTCCCTGGCTCCGGCTGCCTGAGCCAGCAGACGGCGGGATTTTTCTATAATCCCCTGGGGCAGGTGCAAATCATCCATTCCCGCCACTTCCGTCAAATCCAGGCAAGCCAGACCTCCCCACTCCACGGGCATTGCTTGTCCGCCGATATGTCCCGGCATATGCAAGCGTAGATTGTTTGCCTGTGCATATTGATTAAGAGCCTCATAAATGGGCGCACGTTCCAGCATCTGCTTCCTTATCCCTGCCATCTGTAAAGTTGTTTACTACTCTATTCTATCTCAAATTTTCCCTCTCCCCAAATAAAAAAGGCACCCTGGCCTTTTAAAATAATTATTTGCCATTTACCCCTCATGCCTAAATCAAAAACATCCCTTTTTATACGAAACAAACCGGCTTTATTGACACTAAAAGACACTGATTAACAAAAAATCAGTGTCCACCAAAGATAGCAGTGTATTCAAGGTCACAGTTTTACTGCTCTTATCTTACTTCCAGACTTTCTTAATTTTATTCATAATCAGTCCATATTGCGAAGAACCCACCTCAAGGGTCGCTATTTCCTGTTCACATTCCCGGCATATCCAAGCCTTGCCCACTTTAATAACGCCTCTGATACCTTCGCTGGGCACCTGCCCACAAATGTTGCATAGCGGCAGTATTAGCGCGCTTTGCCTATTATCCCCAAACCATGTTTTTATTTGCATTTCATTCATCAGCACACTTCCTTGGCAGTCTGTTATAACATATGCTGATTATACTCAAAATGTTAACTATCCAAACCTGTTAAAAAGAAGCTTTTATATAGGACTTTGGATAACGTATAAAAAACCAGAAAAAATGGTTTTTTAAGGGTTGGTTGCAGAACGTTTGTTTTGTGGTTTATAATTATGCTATACTTGCACAAAAAGAAAGCAGTGATTATTTTGAAAACCGGCACCGCTAATCTGCCTCTGCATGGAGGAAAATGCCCGGCTTGGCTTTTTGCCCACATGAAAACCCTGAGTGCGGCTATTATAGAAGTAATACTTGAGGAATCCGGCCCTGAAGAAGTTTTGCAGCGCCTTAGCGATCCTTACTGGTTTCAGGCCCTGGGTTGCGTAGTTGGGTTTGATTGGCATTCATCCGGGGTTACAACGACTGTCTGCGGTGCTTTGAAGGAAGGTCTGGCCGATATTGGGCCGCAGGCCGGGCTATATATAGCCGGGGGCAAAGGCAGAAGTTCCCGTAATACGCCTTTTGAAATAAAATCCTATGCCGATAAGTATCCCTTAGCCATTAATGCAGAAAAACTGATCTATGCCAGTAAGATGTCAGCCAAAGTTGATAGCACAGCTGTCCAGGATGGGTATCAACTATATCATCATTGCTTTGTCTTTACCGGCACAGGCCATTGGGCCGTTATCCAGCAAGGTATGAATGAGGGCACTGCCCAGGCACGCCGTTATCATTGGCTAAGTTCGGCAGTAAAAAATTTTACTGCCGAACCCCAGGCAGCGATCTGCTGCGATCATACGTCTGATACGTTAAATCTGGTTTCCCATGACAATCAGCCGCTGCGCCAAATTAGTTATGAAATGGTTCATATCCCGCCAGACAGATTGCTAGCCGAAATCAGTAAAATTTCAGAACCCAAACCGGAGTTGCATTTGCCCGGACGACATACCATCCCTAGAACCTCTTATTTAAACAAAGCCCTATATGCTGCCTATGAACAACAGCCGCAAGATTTTGAACAACTGCTGCAGGTTCCAGGTCTGGGACCTGGTACATTGCGCGCATTATGTTTGGTGGCTGAAGTAGCCTACGGGGTTGAAGCCAGCTATGCTGATCCGGTGCGTTATTCCTTTGCCCATGGCGGTAAAGATGGGTTCCCCTTCCCGGTCAATGAAGCCGATATTGAAAACAGCTACACGGTTTTAAATAGAGCCCTTAGCAAAGCCCGGGCCGGTCGGCGAGAACAGCTTCAAGCTTTAAATAACCTGGCTAAATGGCATAGCGAAGCCCTACCCGTTAGCCAACACCAGTGCACACCTCAGCCAAGCGCTCCAAACCAAACCCGCAGATCAGGGAGCCCTAAACCCGGCACTCAAACCACATCGAATCTGCCTTTTGTGCAGCCATCCTTATTTAATTAATACAACTGATACGATGCCCTGCCAAAATTCTACACGGCTACTGTTGTACCAAAGTTGTTGCAGTTGATCACATTTTAAACATGGGGTGACATTTTTGGTGCACCATCTTAATGTTTTTGCTTTATTCAAATACTTTTTCCGCTGTTTGAGGCAGGTATTACAGGCTTTTATTTAAGGGTTTACAACTTGGCACGTGAATTGCATCAGTATAGTGTTAAATAGTTCAAAGACATTCCATAAGGTTAAATAAAGGAGGGATCACCATGACTAACAACGCAACAACTACACGCAGGCCAATCAATTTTCAAGTCAGGTTTGAAAAGGAATTTAATCAATCCGAACCTATAGTCAATGTACAGGGAGCTTATCAAAACGACTGGAGCAAAGGCGGAAAAGGAGAGAGAATTATCACGAACGACTATCTGAACGAAAAGCTGTACTACTTCTACAACAACGGCGGACCGATTATGGATCTATAACCATGCGGAAATTTCAATATCACCAATCAAGGGCGTGTCGAGGGGACGGTTCGAGATCACTGAAAAAGCAACCCTTTTAAGCCGCCCTGGCGGTTACCCACAGCCCATCAGGTAGGTTAATCTGTACCCGACAGAATAAAAACCTCAAAATAAACGAAGATAACCCTTTTGAAGCGGATACCAGTTTAGCTATCCGCTTTAAGTTTACCGCCAGGGCTGTTAGTTTGGCCTGAATGCGGATGCTTCGTAGACCATAGCCTTTGGCTCGATCTAGTCCGTGGAATCGTTTTAGTTCTGCATTCTTGGGTTCGATTTTAGCTCGCTTGCGGAATTCTTGAATGAATTCCGGGGTTTTAGCTCTTTGGCTGTATTCATATAACTCTGG
>NZ_CGIH01000044.1 GCF_000983115.1 Syntrophomonas zehnderi OL-4 | reverse complement strand
ATATCTATCTGCTAATAAATCATTAACAAAGCTAAGATCTATGGCGGAATCTATTTGTTTAAGTATGTGATTATCCGGAATCATTTGGTATAATGCGGTATAGAAGCTGTTTTGTCTAAAGACGTTATTAACTAACATAAAAAGCATACCTCCCTTAGTTAATTTTGTTTTCGCTAACCAAATTATACCACAGGAGGGTATGCTTTTTGTGCTTTAAATGGACTTTTTCAGTGATCTCGAACCGTCCCTTTGACACTACAGGTTATAAGCATGGACAAACCTGCCTGAGCATATATTTGCATTGATAGTCATTTATTTGAGTTTTAAAGAGATGAGCAGGAGGGCGCGATGAACAAACGCAGGGAGGCATTAAGTACGGTAGTGGCAGATTTTTTAGAGATTCCCAAAGACCTGGTGCTGGATTTACCTAAGATAACGGTTATCGGCAGAAATGAGCTATACTTGGAAAACCATCGCGGTATTATTGAATATTCACCCCAGTTACTGCGGATTAACTTGAGCCGGGGATTTTTGGAGATCCAGGGTGACAGGCTGGAAATAAAAGCACTCATGCCGGATGAGATGAAAGTATGGGGGGAAATGCGCACCATTAATTTTCTGGATTAACCCCCTAGACCAGGGAATAGCCACCTGTAAAAGGGGGTTAGGGGAATAATGCCTTTACCCCCAAAAGGTTTTCAGATGCTGTTCAACGTTAAGATAATCAAGATTACGCGGACTTTTTTATCGGCGTTTATGGCAAATCCTTTTAATCTGCTTTATTAGTATCTATTTTCCCATTAATACCGGGATTTATAGCGGAGGTGAATATGGCTAATAGGTTCTTTGACCAAATTGGGGGAGTAATGACTCTGCGGCTAAAAGGGAAAAACCCGGAGAGGCTTATTAATATGGCATTAAGTCGGGGAATATATATCTGGGATATTAAATGGCGCACCGAGAATCTGCAGCTTAGGGTTAGAACCAGTGGATTTAAGGCCTTGCAAAGCCTGGCTGAGGAGAATGAATTTATCATAGAGGTTGTATCTCAGGAAGGTTGGCCGTTTTATAAAAGAATTATTAAGGGTCGTCTGGGCTTTCTAGGCGGAGCAGCTTTCTTTTTTATAACTCTATATCTGATGTCTTCTTTTGTCTGGTTTATTCAACTAAGCGGAAATAAAGAGGTTAATGCCCAAAAGATTTTGACTTCTGCAGCCCGGCATGGAATGTATCGCGGTGCTGCCAAATGGAATTTTGTCTGTAACAATGTTGAACAATCCATGTTGCGGGATCTGCCTCAGCTATCCTATGTCCAGTGCGAAGTTCGCGGGGTAAAAGTGCATATTAAAGTAGTGGAGAAGATTCTGCCCCAAGAAGATATTACCGGTCCCTGCCATATAATAGCTGCCAAGGATGGCGTTATAGACGATGTTTTGGTGCTGGAAGGTCAGGCTAATGTCCAGGCTGGTCAAGTTGTCGGCAAGGGGGATATCCTTATATCAGGCATCGTATTTCCTCCCGCCCCCTATAGCATGGATGAAAATACTCCTTTGCCTAACCTGGAACCATATCCGGTGCGCGCCCGAGGAACCGTTAAAGCCCGTATATGGTATGAAGGCTACGGTGAATGTTACTTAAAGCAGGAGAGCAAAGTTTACACCGGGCGCAAACAAAGTGCACTGTTTTTTATAACCCCCTGGAAGGAAATCTGCCTAAAAAGGCATGATCCCACCCAATTTGCCCTTTTTAAAAAGAAAGAAAAGCAAAAGTTGTTATCTACGCCGCTTGGTAAATGGGGGTATGATAAACGCGATTATTTGGAACAAAAAATTAAGGTAGTAAGCTACAGTGCTGAAGAGGCCGTAGAAGTAGCGCGGGAGTTAGGAGTGAAAAAACTAAGCCGGCAAATGCAAGCCGGTGTAAAAATCACTGATTCGCATGTACAAATATTGTCCTCCCCTAGTGACTCAATAGCCAGGGTAAAAGTATCTGTGGAAGGTATTGAAGATATATCAAAAGCTCAGCCGTTTAACCTGGCCGAAATGAATGCGAAGAATTGAATCTTAATAGATGCGGGTAACGTGGATTTGTGCGGCATCCTTATATCACCCGGCAATGTTGATTGAAGGGGAGTAGCAGTAGTACCCGCAAGGTGGTCTGTGTGGTTTTTTAAAAAAATACAAAAACAGACCGGTTGTGACTGGCCTTAAGTTTTATAGGATTTAGCTGAGTGCCAGGTTAGTAATCAAGACCTCGGTATGCTATAATTATCAGAAAATAATTGTTGCAGGAGGATTATTGTTTGGCCGACAAGGAAGCAAAAGTCGTAATTCAGGACAACCAGCAAGCTGCCATTTTCTTTGGAACCGGTGATGAAAACTTTCGTTTCCTGACCGAAATATGTTCAGCCGATATTGTTGCCCGAGGTTCAGAAATATACATCCGCGGTGATAAAAAAGAGGTTGATTATGCGCTGGATTTGATCAACAGTTTGGTTGGCATCGTTGAAAATGAACAAAGCCTGAATATTAATGATATAACCTATATCAGCAGTCTGCTGACCAAGGGGGATAAACCCAAACATCAGGACATTGTATCCGGAACGATAATAACCACTGCCCGGGGCAGAGCAATAAAAGCCAGAACCGTTGGCCAAAAACGCTACATACAGGCGATTCTGCGGGATGATGTAGTATTTGGGATTGGCCCGGCTGGGACAGGCAAGACCTATCTATCAGTCGTTATGGCCGTCAGAGCCCTGCGCAATAAAGAAGTGGAGCGCATCATCCTGGTTAGACCTGCAGTTGAGGCCGGAGAAAAGCTGGGATTTTTGCCGGGGGATCTGATTGAAAAAGTAAACCCTTATCTACGTCCTCTCTATGATGGGCTGTTTGATATCCTGGGAGTAGAGGTGGCCCAGCGCTACTTGGAGAAAAATGTAATTGAAATTGCACCACTGGCTTATATGCGGGGGCGTACTTTAAATAATGCCTTCATTATTCTGGATGAGGCTCAAAACACTACCCCTCCGCAGATGAAAATGTTCTTAACCCGTCTGGGGTTTGGTTCCCAAATGGTTATTACCGGTGATATAACACAGGTAGACCTGCCCCGGGATGATCATTCCGGCTTGATTGAAATACAAAATATCCTCTCCCAGGTAAAAGGTATTTCCTTTGAATATTTAACCAATGAAGATGTCGTCAGGCATCCCCTGGTACAAAGGATTGTCAATGCTTATGAGGCTTATGAGTAAAAATGCCCAAAAAAGTGCAGGAAGGTGAAGGTTATATGCCTTCCCTTTGCCCCAGATTATACGGGAGTTTTAAGGAGCGTTTATAAACTATGAAGCCATCCAGTTTCTTCAAGTATTTTTTCGACAACCCAGGCCAGCTCTGGAAGAACCCCCGGATCAGAAAAGGGGTGTACTTATTTTGCTTTTTTACCATGGTACTCCTCATACTCTTTAGTAATTTTAGTCCCCAGCAGGTTATGCTGCATACCGATGAGGTAGCCAAACGGGATATCGTGTCAGATATTAATGCGGTTGTAGTCGATGAAAAACAGACTGCGGAACTTAAACAGCAGGCAGTGTCTCGGGTTCAAAAGGCTTATCAGGAAGATAAATACGCCCTTACGAATGCCCGCAACGATGCCAAAAGTTTTTTCATCAATGTCAACGATATTCTAAACAATGCTCCTCCTGACGGGCAACAGCGCTTAAAAGAACTGCTCAAAGGGATCTTTGTTACCGGCTCACAGTTTAGTAATATGAATCCCTCCGAACTTAGCCGATACCTGCTGAATGCCAATGCGAATGATCTGCAGCAGATGGAGCAGGCGACTAACGACATGCTTGCTATGGCGATGGACAAACCCGTTACCGAGGAGGCTTTGGATTCAGTTTATGAAGAGATAGCCCAGCAGTCAAACCAGTTGGGGTTTGCCCCGCAGGCCCAGGAAATAGTAAAACTGCTGAGTATAAATGTACTTAGGCCCAATATGATTTATAATCAGGAGGCAACCGAAAAAGCTCGCAAGGAAGCTGAGGATAGCGTAAAACCGGTACAAAAAAATGTCAAGGCCGGGGAAATAATCGTCCGCGAAGGGGAAAGGGTGACTGCCGAGCAGATCTCTGTCCTTGAACAATTGGGGATTCAGCGTAGCAAAAGTTATCCGTTTACCTTATTGGGGCTGGTTTTCTTTATTCTGCTGAGCTTTTATCTGGTTGTGGAGTATTTAAAACGATACAATGCCGACATCTATAACAATGAAAAGCAGATGCTTTTGATTGGTTTAATTTTTATCATTACGATTTTATTAACCCGTTTTCTGACGATTATTGAAATTGGCAATCGACCCGGCGTAAATGCCATGACCGGTTATTTGGCTCCGGTCGCCGCCGGCGCCATGTTGATCGCGATATTGCTCGATGATAAATTGGCTTATTTTTTGACTATGATAATGGCTATTTATGTGGGCATGCTGACCGGAGGCAACCAACTGTCTTTTGCCATTGTCGCTTTTGTGAGCGGGACGGTCGGTGTCTACAGGGTATCAAGGCTGAGCCAGACTTCCGACTTGGCCAAATCAGGCCTGCACTTGGCAGTAGCCAACATAGTTAGTATTTTGACATTGTTTATTATAACCGGCAACTTTTCTTTAAATCTGGCTCTGCTGAGCATAATCATCGGTACTATCAGTGGTCTGTTATCGGCTATATTAATGATTGGAGCAATTCCTTATCTGGAATCGGCTTTTTCTATAACCAGTATGATAAGATTGCTGGAACTGTCCAATCCCAATAATGATCTTTTAAAACGTTTACTCTTAGAGGCCCCGGGTACATATCATCATAGTCTGATGGTAGGTAATCTGGCAGAGGCTTCCGCTGAATCGGTAGGGGCCAATCCTTTGCTGGTGAGAGCCGGAGCTTATTATCATGATATAGGAAAGATCAAGCGTCCCGAGTACTTTGTTGAAAACCAGCGGGGCAATGTTGATCCTCATGCCAAGATTGCCCCGGCTTTAAGTGCCTTAATTATTACTTCGCATGTAAAAGATGGTCTGGAATTGGCTCGGGAGGGACATCTGCCCAGTCTAATCACTGATTTTATAACTGGACATCACGGCACCAGTTTAGCTAAATATTTTTATAACAAAGCCCTGGAGGATGATGGCGAAGGACAAATTAATGAAAATAGTTTTCGTTATGAGGGGCCTAAACCTCAAACCAAGGAAGTAGCCTTGGTAATGCTGGCTGATTCGGTTGAGGCGGCGGTTCGCTCCATGCAGGATTTAAATACTGAAAAAATCCGGGAAATGGTACGTAAAATTATTAAGGACAAGCTGGATGATGGTCAACTGGAAGAGTGTGATCTGACCTTTAAAGATCTGGATGTGATCTCCAGAACCTTCTGCAAGGTTTTGGAAGGCGTTTACCATAAACGTATCGAATATCCGGAGGTAATAGTTGACGAGTTGACAAAAAGGAGAGAACACTATGGAAACGATGATAATTAACCAGCAGGATAAGATTAATTATAACAGAGAAATGCAGCAGGTTATTCTAAGGGTTGTTAAGAGCTTTACCAAATTGAGCAGTATTCCTCCTAATACCGAGTTAAGTATATTGCTGGTTGATAACAACTATATTAAAGAACTAAATTTTATTTACAGGCAACTAAATGAGCCTACCGATGTACTTTCATTTGCAATGAATGAGTTATCTGAAGGTGAGCCCAATATTGCCTTCAACGATGAATTAAATGTACTGGGGGATATCGTCATTTCCCTGGAAAAGGCGGATGAACAAAGGAAGGAGTACGGTCATAGTTTTGAGCGGGAATTAGGCTTCCTGGTGGCCCATGGCATGTTGCATCTGCTGGGATATGACCATGAAAACGAAGAGGAAGAAAAAGTAATGCGACAATTGGAGAAAAAGATCTTGCAAGCAGCTAAACTAGAGAGGTAGAATCAATAGATGGGCAGACGCAGTCTTAAGGATAGTTTTTCAAATGCCCTAGACGGCATAGGTTATGCTGTAGTCAGCGGAAGAAACATGAGAATTCACCTGCTGGCAGCAGTTTTAGCAATATTAACGGGGGTTTGGCTGGGGATAAATCGGCACGAATGGGTTATGATATTTATATGTGTATTTATGGTTTTAACGGTTGAAACGATAAATTCTGCCTTGGAAAAAACCGTTGATCTAATAACCAGTAAGTATCATCCCCTGGCCAAACATGCAAAGAATATGGCGGCTGGCGCGGTGCTGTTTACCGCAGTGAATGCTGTTATCGTTGGTATATTGGTATTTGGGCCTTATCTACTGAAGAAGTTTTAAGGCGTGTGTCAACACCGGAAGGGAATTATTATGGAAACGGCAGAATTAATAAGTGCGGCCCGGCAAGCTTCACAAAATGCTTATGCCCCCTATTCTAATTTTAAGGTAGGAGCGGCTTTGTTGACCAAAAACGGGGAGATTTATACCGGTGCCAATGTGGAAAATTCGTCTTACGGATTAACCGTTTGTGCAGAACGTATCGCGGTTTTTAAAGCGGTCACAGCCGGTGAGAAAGAATTTAGCAGTATAGCTATCAGCGCAAGCCAAAAAGACTATATTTTTCCCTGCGGAGCTTGCCTGCAGGTATTGGCTGAGTTTTCTGCGGATATTAAGGTAATCTGCACCAATGCGGCAGATAATTATAAGATATATGACCTGAAAGACCTGTTTCCACAGATATTCACCCTTTAGAGGAGACAGCTCCAGGCAGTAAATAATCGCAGATACCGTCAGGTCATAAAACAATAAGCTGAAAGTCCTGGAAAGCAGAATTAACGGATGCGTGTTAGGGGTTGACTTGGTTTGAGAAAAAATACGTATCCATCTTAAGGAGAATTGTATAGTGAGATCAGGCTTTGTAAGCATAGTGGGTCGACCCAATGTAGGCAAATCTACCCTTTTAAATACTATAGTAGGTGAAAAAATTGCCATCGTATCAGATAAACCTCAAACTACTCGGACCAGGATTCAGGGTGTATATACCTGCCCGCAAGGTCAGGTTATCTATGTAGATACGCCAGGCATACACAAACCCAGACATTTGTTGGGGGAGTATATGATGCAGGTGTCTACCCGTAGCCTGGATGAGGTGGATCTAATTTATTACATGACTGATGTAACACGTCCTTTTGGAGCCGGTGAACAGTATATAATTAATGAGTTAAAGTCCGCCCGGGTGCCGATTTTTCTGCTGATAAACAAGATTGATCTGGCTGATGAGGAGAGAATCAAGGAATTCTCCCAGGCTTTTTTAAGTGAGTTTAAATTCTCCGAATGTATACCTATTTCCGCCTGCCAGAAAATGAATGTTTCCCTGTTACTGGAGAAAACATTTGCGTATCTGCCAGAAGGACCACTCTATTATCCCGCAGACGACCTGACCGACCAACCGGTTTCTTTTATAGTGGCCGAATTGATTAGGGAAAAAGCCCTGTTCTTAACGCGTGATGAAGTACCGCACTCCTTGGCCGTTAATGTTGAGGAGTTTAAAACCCAGGCTCAGGACAAGGTCTATATCCGGGCCGTTATTCATACTGAGCGTGATTCCCAAAAAGGCATTGTTATAGGCAAAGACGGACAAATGCTGAAAAAAATTGGGGAACAGGCCCGCCTGGAAATAGAAAAGATGTTGCAATCATCGGTTTATTTGGATCTGTGGGTGAAGGTCAAAAAGAACTGGCGCGACAACGAAAACAACCTCAACCAGTTGGGCTACCGGCTCTAACCGGCACCATTAATATGATTATATTTTTGACTACCGGCCTATAGTTCATATTTAAAGGAGAAAAAATGGATATCGCGCTCTATATGGATAGCACCAATCTGAAGCCGGAGGCAACTGTCGGCGAAATAAAAGATTTATGTTTAACAGCCGCCAAGTATAAAATGGCGGCTGTCTGCGTATTGCCCTACCGGGTTGGTAAAGCTCGTGAATGGTTGGAGGGCAGCGGGGTCAAACTATGTACTGTAATCGGTTTTCCGCTAGGCGCCGAGGGTCTTAAAGTCAAACAGTATATGGCATCTGCAGCTCTGGAAAAGGGGGCGGATGAACTGGACATGGTGATTAACCTGGGCGCCTTAAAAGATGGTGATTTAAGATGTGTAGAAGAAGAAATCCAGGCCCTGGTTCGACTAAAAAGGCAAAAGGATTTTGTTTTAAAGGTCATCGTAGAAACGGCCCTCCTTCAAACCCCAGAGTTGATCAGCCTGACGCACCTGATAGGGGCATCGGGAGCGGATTTTATCAAGACCTCAACCGGTTTTGCCTACCGAGGGGCCAGTCTTAAGGATATTGAAACCATTATGTCCTGTCGCCCGCCCCATTTAAAAATCAAGGCATCAGGAGGTATTAAGAATTTGGAGCAAGCCCGGCAGTTTATTGCAGCCGGAGCAGACCGGCTGGGCAGTAGCAGCGCAGCCGCTATCGTGGAGGAGAGTTTAAGGGGAGGACGTTAGCAGGAAAACAGTTCTTAACAGACGCAGATAAAGCGGATTAATGAAACACAGTTTTACAGGGCAACCTTAATTGCGACCGTTAGGGAGCACCAGTAGTCCCGAAAAGGGGCAACCTTAATTGCGACCGTTAGGGAGCACCAGTAGTCCCGGAAAGGGGCAACCTTAATTGCGACCGTTAGGGAGCAGCAGTAGTCCCCACCGGGGAAATTAAATTTTTCATTAACAATACGCAATCTGCAGCAGCGTACATGCTCAAAAACCTGGTTTTGTCGTATTAAAGGGGCGTCCTTTTTGATGAAGAAAAAAATCGTTATAATAGTATTGGCTTGTTTGGGCATTTATGGGTTATTGTTATTGAATAACCCTTCGGAAGTAATAAAAAAAATGGGTTATAACCATCTGGTAAATATTTATGGCAAATACCAACTGGGTCATGATGATACTAGGGTTTTGTATAACCCAGGCCTTAGGAAAATGAACATCGATTTAAAACAGGCACGTATAACGGTGATCCTGCCCCATCAAAGTAACAGCTATGCCCAACAGATAGAAAATTTTTTGCGTACGGATAATCAGGTGTTGGTAGAATGTTCCGGCCTGGACAACTGGCATAGCAGCCCGGAGGGCATTCAAACCCTGCCCCGCCTGCGCAAGCAAGCTTACCGGGCAGTCATATTTGATGGCGGTCATCACCTGCCAACCCTGGGTCTGGCTCCGGATCTGATTATTGTTCCTGTTTATAAGGGCTATGCGACCCATGGCTATATGCGGGATGGTATAAAGGTGTCCAAATTGCGGCAGCTCTTAGAGAAGAGCCATTCTCCAGCCGTATTAGTAACCGTATCGCGCTGGCGGCTGGTTAAAACCGAGTCTTCTTTAAAAGGTATTACCGAGCAGGTTTTGTCCCATTTAGATTTTTCCCCCGCCCGCCCCGAAAATATTACTCCAGCGGCCAGACCGCACATCAGTAAATGTAATTCCCAAATGTTTATCTACGTTAATAAGGCTAATGTCCAAAACCTAGATATATTGATAAAAAACTGCCGCCAACTGGGGCTTGAGGAAATAGAAAAAATAAATGTAGCCTTTGATTATGGCTGCATTACCACCGAGAAAGCAGACAGATTTATTCAAACCCTGCAAAAAAAACTATCCCGCCCCGCGGAAAGGGTAAACGAACCCGTAAAAACCAGTAATCTAATATGGAAATTATAGACGCGGATAACGCAGATATACACGGATCTTCGCGGTGCAAAAAGACATAGATAATAAGGTTTTTAGGATTAACACAGTTATTAGAAGTAAATTTCTAAATTACGGCCCCTGTCAGCAGGTCAAAAGGTTAATAAGCAATTTTAGCTAACCTAATGTTGTACCCAAAGGATATAATCATTGATAGGTAGGGTTGGAATTACTATATTTTTTCCCCTTGGTGTATATATCCTGCCGCGTAATCTGCGTCTATTAAAAGGGGGGATTATTTGTATTACCAGAGTCGGGGAGTTATTTTAAAATCGAGGGACTTTAAGGATAGTGACAAGCTGCTTAGCATCTTTACCGAGAAAGACGGCAAGGTAAAAGCTATAGCCAAAGGGGTAAAAAAGCCCAAGAGTAGCTTGCGTTCCTGTGTGCAGCCTTTTTGTCATTCCTTTTTGTACCTAAATCGCGGCCGAGAAATGGATTTAATTACTCAGGGCAGACTGCTTGATTTTTACGGCAACTCCCGGCAGGATCTGGAGCGGGCCTTGCATTGCCTATATTTAATGGAACTTTTGGATAAAAGCCTTTTGGAACACGTACCGCTGCCGGGTTTATATCATACCTTAATAAATGTTCTAAAGGCAATTAATGAGCAGGAATTAAATCCCCTTTATATAAGATATTTTGAAACCCAGCTGCTGGTTCATTTGGGCTACCAACCGGTACTTAGGCATTGTGTTAAGTGTGGTCAGCAGCTTGACAAAAAGATATTTTTTGACCTGGCCGAGGGTGGTTTAACCTGTTTGTCCTGCAGCCGGGAAAATGAGTATCAGATGGTCTTTAGCGGAGAAACCCTAGGTCTTCTGCGTTTTATGACGGAAGGAAACCTGCAGGCAGTCAACCGCATTAAAGCCAGCCCGGCCGGACTCAAACAACTCGAGCTATTCTTGGAAAAATATCTTGAATACCATCTGGACAGACGATTTAAAACTAAAAACACGATAAGTCTAATGAAAAAAAACATGGTTTTTCCAAATTGACAAGGACTTATCGGCTTGTTAAACTATTATAAATTTAATATAAATACAATGAAAAAGAGTAGTAGAGAAACAACCCTTACAAAGAGAGCCGGGGCAGCTGAAAACCGGTAAAGGGCTTTTTTGAAGGCGCTTTGGAGTGTCAGGAGGAAAACCGTTTAGACTGACAAGTCTTAAGGTGAGTAAAACCTGGTTTTTTAAGGTGGGCTTCGTGCCAATCAGGGTGGAACCGCGGGTTGATCCCGTCCCTGTTTGGATACGGGCCTTTTTATTTTCCATATAACCCGGCCCAAGGCTACAACCATGCGTGAAAATCTGGCGGGATACGGTTGGAGAAGCTCTTCTTCCCACCAGAAGCTAAAGCTTCCGCTTAAAAAACCTGCGGGTACTACTGATATGAACATCGTTCATAATTAAATGTGCCGTGTTATCTGATGCTATAAAACCTTTAAAAGGAGGAAACAATTTTGACATTTCAGGAAATGATTATGAGGCTTCAGGAATACTGGAGCAAACAGGGCTGTATCATTCAGCAGCCATATGATATGGAGAAAGGAGCCGGTACCATGAATCCGGCTACCGCCTTGCGATCTCTGGGGCCGGAACCCTGGAATGTGGCATATGTGGAACCGTCCCGGCGGCCCACCGATGGCCGTTATGGTGAAAACCCCAACCGTTTACAGCATTATTATCAGTTCCAGGTAATCTTAAAGCCTTCTCCTGATAATGTCATTGAACTATATATGGAAAGTCTGCGCCAGTTGGGGATTGAGCCTGAAAAACATGATATCCGCCTGGTGGAAGACAACTGGGAGTCGCCTACCCTGGGAGCTTGGGGGCTGGGGTGGGAAGTGTGGCTGGATGGGATGGAAATTACCCAGTTTACCTATTTCCAACAATTCGGTGGTTTAGATTGCCATCCGGTCTGTGCGGAAATAACGTACGGTATTGAGCGTATTGCCATGTATATTCAAAACCGGGACAGCGTTTTTGATGTGGAATGGGTGGAAGGAATTACTTACGGAGATGTTCACCACCAGTCCGAGGTAGACTACTCGCATTATAATTTTAAGGTAGCAGATGTATCCACCCTGACGACCATGTTTAATCTTTGTGAAGCAGAAGCCCGCCGGGTGGCTGAGGAGCATCTGCCCCAGCCGGCCTACGATTATGTTTTAAAATGTTCGCATTTATTTAATCTCTTGGATGCCCGGGGAGCTATCAGTGTCACCGAGCGGACCGGATACATTGCCCGGGTGCGTAATCTGGCTCGCATTGTGGCTAAGGAATATCTGCAACAGCGAAAGCGTCTGGGCTACCCCCTTATAAAAGATGAAAAACTCAGACAGGAACTATTAAAGAACGAGGAGGTAGAGGGTTAATGAGCCGTGATTTATTACTGGAAATAGGCGTGGAAGAAATGCCTTCGGCTTTTATGAGCAAAGCCCTGGATGACTTTAAAAAATTAGCCGAACAAAAACTGACTGAAAATAGAATAAACTATAGTGCGGTTTATACCCTGGGAACCCCCCGGCGTTTAGTGCTAAACATTAAGGGTCTTAAAGAAAAACAACCCGATACCACAGTTGAAAACCGAGGTCCTAAAAAGACCAGCGCTTTTGATAAGGATAATAAACCCACTAAAGCCGCTCTGGGATTTGCGCGCGCCCAGGGAATAGAGGTAGATGATTTGCAAATCCAGGCTGTTGACGGAGTGGAATATGTATTTGCCGTTAAAAAGGTCGTTGGGGTCAGCAGTGAAGCTATTCTCCCGGAAATTCTGCTAGATATTATCCATTCCCTGTCTTTCCCTAAATCTATGCGCTGGGGATATTACCAAACCCGTTTTGCCCGACCGATTAGATGGCTTTTGGCGCTCTATGGAAAAGATATAATCAGTATCCAGGTGGAAAACGTTAAAAGTGACCGCATCACTTATGGGCACCGTTTTCTGGCCCCAGAAGCCATAACGGTAAACAGTGTCGCTGATTATTTTAAACTGCTTAAAAAACAGTATGTTATCGTGGATCAAAACGAAAGAAGCAGCATAATATGGCAACAGGTACAGGAAGTGGCTCAGCAGGCGGGAGGTATCGCCATGGAAAATGAAGAATTGCTGGAGGAAGTATCATTCCTGATTGAGTATCCCAGTGCGTTTCGAGGTAGTTTTTCTGAATCATATCTTAATATTCCGCCCGAAGTTCTGACCACCAGTATGATAGAGCACCAAAGATATTTTCCGGTTTTTGATGAAAACAAGCAGTTGTTGCCTTTCTTTATAGGAGTAAGAAATGGAAATAAAGACAGTTTGGATATTGTCAGGGCCGGTAATGAAAGAGTACTGAAGGCCCGTTTGGAGGATGCCTTGTTTTTCTGGGAGGAAGATACTAAAAATCCCCTGGCAGATATGACAACAGGTCTGGCCAACGTCATGTTCCATGAAAAACTTGGCAGTGTGGCCGACAAAGTAGAACGCTTAAAGAAATTGGCTATTTATATTGGCCAGGAATTAAATCTAGGTTCAGTGGATCTTATCGATAGGGCAGCCCGGCTGTGCAAAGCTGACCTGTTAAGCAATATGGTCTATGAATTCCCGGAATTGCAAGGCATAATGGGGCGTTATTATGCGCTGCACAGTGGGGAAAAATCCGAGGTTGCAGAAGCTATCCTGGAGCATTATCTGCCCCGTTTTGCCGGAGATCGTTTGCCGACTACGGCGATAGGCATCGTTCTGGCTCTGGCTGAAAGGATTGATAACCTGACGGCTTGTTTTGCCATCGGCATTAGACCAAGCGGATCTCAAGATCCTTATGCACTTCGCCGTCAGGCCCTGGGAGTCGTTAATATTATATTGGATCTTAATTTAAAGATCGATTTAAAAAAGTTAATCGATCAGGCCTTTAAGGGTTTAACAGATATTGAAACCGAAGGCAGTCGAGATGAGATCAGTAATGAGTTAATGGATTTTATCTGGCAGCGTTTACGAGGGGTTATGCTGGAAAGAGGGTTTTCGCATGATGTGGCTGATGCCGTATTGGCTTTGCCGGTGTCAGATCTGGGCGATGTGCAGCTACGCATGCGGGTGATCCAGGAATTTAAGGCTTCTGATCGGTATGAAGATTTTATGGTCGTATATAATCGCACCCACAATCTTACTAAAAAATGGGACAGCACCGAAGTAGACCCGGAGGTAATGATTGATGAAAGTGAGAAAAAACTTTATCAACATTATTTTGAGGTAAAAGAAAGTGTAAACGATAATATAATTAAAAGAGACTATCCGGCCGCCCTGACAACTTTAACGGAATTAAGGGCTGATATTGATCAATTTTTCACTGCGGTTATGGTTATGGTGGAAGATGAAAAACTTAAAGCCGCCCGTTTGGGGATGCTAAGAGGTATTGCCGAACTCTGCAATTCGGTGGCTGATTTTTCTAAGTTAAATTAATTAAAAAGGGTATTGGCAAATATGATATTATTAGCGACAATAGTGTATATAATTAATTCTGATTGACCCAAAAAGTATAGCATAATTGGGTGGTGAATCTAATCGAACTAAATGAGCGACAAGGGAAAATACTGGATATTGTTAAAAAGCATGGACCCATAACCGGCGAAAATATTGCCGAAATGCTGGATGTAACCCGTGCTGCGTTACGACCCGACCTGGCGGTTCTGACCATGTCCGGCTATTTGGATGCCAAACCCCGGGTAGGTTATACATATAAATCCGATGGGATGGCCAATAAAATTGACAAGTTATTAAGGCAATACCGGGTAAAAGACATTATGTCCATGGCGGTAGTCGTGAAAGAAAAATGCAGTATTTACGATGCCATTGTTACACTTTTTGTAGAGGATACGGGCAGTATTTTTGTGTTGGATAACGAGGGTTATCTAAACGGTATAGTATCCCGCAAAGACCTGTTAAAAACCACTCTGGGACAGGCGGATATTCATAAAGTGCCGGTAAGTGTAATTATGACCCGTATGCCTAATATTATTACCGCCACAGTGGATGATATGGTCGTGGAGGTAACTAAAAAAATCGTAGAACATGAAGTGGATAGTCTGCCGGTGGTCAAGTGTTTTATTGGAACCAACAATGAGGAAAAATATGAAGTAGTTGGACGGGTGACGAAAACCAATATCGCCAGGCTATTACTCGATCTGGCGTGTAAATAATGAGGGGGTTTCGATATTGACAGAACATCTGCCCGGGGTTTTCATAGTTTCCGACTCCATTGGGGAAACCGCCGAAATGGTAGTCAGAGCGGCCGCCAGCCAGTTTAACTCCGGAAATATGGAAATCAGGCGCATACCTAATATTTCTGATGAGAGCATTTTACTAGAAATCGTTCATCAGGCAGCCCAGCATCATTTTATGATTGCCTATACCCTGGTTGTAAAAGAACTGGCCGAATTTCTCGAAATTGAGGCTAGCAAAGCCGGGGTAGTCTGTATTGATATTTTGGGTCCGATTATTGATGCCTTTAAACAGGCAAGCCATATGGAACCCAAACTGGAACCGGGTCTTTTACGCAAGGTGGATGAAATGTATTACCGGCGGATAGAAGCAGTTGAGTTCGCCGTACGCTACGATGACGGCAAGGATCCTCGGGGCATCAATCTGGCAGACATTGTCCTGGTAGGCGTATCCAGAACCTCAAAGACCCCCCTTTCCATGTACCTGGCCCATAAGCGTATCAAGGTGGCTAACGTACCGTTGGTGCCGGAAGTAGCACCGCCGGAAGAACTGTACAAGGTAGAAAGGGGCAAATTGATCGGTTTGGTCATTAATCCCGAACAGTTAAACAATATCCGCACCGAGAGATTAAAAACCCTGGGGCTGACGGGACAGGCCAGCTACGCCAATGAAGATAGGATCTTGGAAGAACTGGAATTTTCCGACCGGATCATGAAAAAATTGGGCTGCCCGGTTATCGATGTTACCAACCGGGCGGTAGAGGAAACTGCCAGCAAAATACTCGAAATATACTATAGGAGGTTAAGCAATGTCTAGCAAGAAATTCATCTACCTGTTTGAAGAAGGAAAATCAGATATGAAAAATGTCTTAGGGGGGAAAGGTGCCAATCTGGCTGAAATGACCCGTATCGGGCTGCCGGTGCCGCCGGGCTTCACCATAACCACTGAGGCCTGCAACGAATATCAGAATCTTAAGGGCAGCTTCCCGTCCGGTTTAATGGAGGATGCATTCGCAGCACTTACTGTGCTGGAACAAAAAACCGGCAAGCATTTTGGCAGCAAGGAAAACCCCCTGCTGGTATCGGTTCGTTCCGGAGCCGCTGTTTCCATGCCCGGTATGATGGATACCATACTTAACCTGGGTTTAAATGATGAATCAGTACAGGGACTAGCCGACCTAACAGGTGATGAAAGATTTGCTTACGACTGCTATCGGCGTTTTATTCAGATGTTTTCTGATGTTGTACTGGAAATCAATCATGTCCTCTTCGAGGAAGTCGTGGAGAAGTATAAACGCAAATTAAGCCTTATATTTGATTATGAAATACCCGCTCCGGAGATGAAGGAAATCATTAAAGAGTATAAAGCTATCGTTTTAAAAGAAAAGGGCTATGAGTTTCCTCAGGATGTCAGGGATCAGTTATACCGCGCGATTAAAGCCGTGTTTGATTCCTGGAATAATCAGCGAGCCATTGTCTACCGGCGGATTAACAAAATACCTGATGATATAGGTACGGCTGTTAATATTCAATGTATGGCATTTGGTAATATGGGCGATGATTGCGGAACCGGGGTCGCCTTTACCAGAAGTCCTTCCACGGGAGAAAAGCTGCTATATGGAGAATTCCTGATTAATGCCCAGGGTGAAGACGTTGTGGCTGGTATCCGCACTCCGATGCCTATATCCAAACTCCAGGAAGAACTTCCCGGCGTATATGATCAATTTGTGGATACCTGCGTAAAACTGGAGCAACACTACCGTGATATGCAGGATATTGAATTCACGGTGGAAAAGGGCAAACTGTATATGCTGCAGACCCGCAGCGGCAAAAGGAATACCCGGGCTGCAGTAAAAATAGCAGTGGATATGGTAAATGAGGGCTTAATTACGATCGATGAAGCACTTATGCGGATAGATCCTGAACAGATTAATCAACTCTTACATAGACAGATAGACACTTCAGTAAAGCTGGAAGCTATTGCCCAAGGTTTGCCTGCTTCCCCCGGTGCCGCTTGCGGTAAAGTGGTTTTTGATGCCGATTTAGCTGAAAAAATGGGTGAAGCCGGTGAAAAGGTAGTTCTGGTTCGCAATGAAACGACTCCGGACGATATTCATGGAATCGTTTATGCCCAGGGGGTTTTAACCTCCCGCGGGGGAATGACTTCTCATGCGGCAGTCGTTGCCCGGGGCATGGGAAAACCCTGTGTCTGTGGTTGTGAAACCATCAAAATAGATGCCATCGCCAATCAGTTTGCCGTTGGCAATCAGGTGGTAAGGGAAGGGGATATCATTACGGTTGATGGAGCCACCGGCAATGTAATGCTGGGTGAAGTGTCCATGATCGAACCCACTTTATCCGATGAATTTGCCACGCTTTTAAACTGGGCGAATGAGAACAAGCGTTTAGCGATTAGAGCTAATGCTGATACCCCGGAGGATGCCAGAAGGGCTAGGGAATTTGGAGCCGAGGGAATAGGACTTTGCCGGACTGAACATATGTTTATGGCCCAGGAGCGTCTGCCGGCGGTTCAGGAAATGATCTTGTCGGAAAACTTAAGGGATCGGGAAGCCGCTTTAGGCAAGTTGCTGCCCTTCCAACGGGAAGATTTCTACGGCATTCTAAAGGCCATGTCACCGTTCCCGGTTTGTATCCGCCTCTTGGATCCGCCCCTGCACGAATTTTTGCCTAGTCATGAATCATTGGCGTTGGGACTTGTTGAAATGAAACATAACCATGCCCCCGCCTCAGAAATATTTGCCCAAGAAGAACTGCTCAAACAGGTTCATAAGCTGGCTGAAGTAAATCCTATGCTGGGACATCGCGGTTGTCGGCTGGGTCTGACTTACCCGGAAATATATATCATGCAGAGCCGGGCTATTTTTGAAGCCATGGTACTGCTTAAACAGGAAGGTATCGAAACCTTGGTAGAAATCGAAATTCCCCTGGTTATGGATCAAGCCGAATTTCTCTTTTTAAAGAAGGAAATTATGGCAGAATATGAATCGATTAAGCAGGAAAAAGAGACCGAGTTGAATTTTACCTTGGGAACAATGCTGGAGTTGCCCCGGGCCTGTTTAGTAGCCGATGAAATAGCCCAGGAAGCAGAGTTTTTCTCATTTGGAACTAATGACCTGACCCAAACCGCTTTAGGTTTTAGCCGGGATGATGCTGAGGGTAAATACATTCCCGTTTATCTGGAAAAGAAGATTATTAAGGATAATCCCTTTGCCGTTCTGGATCGAAAAGGTGTGGGGGCCTTAATGAAGATTGCAGTCGAAAAAGCCCGCAGTACCCGCGATGATTTAATTATGGGTATCTGTGGTGAACACGGCGGTGAACCAAGTTCCATAGAGTTTTGTCATCTGCTGGGTTTAGACTATGTAAGCTGTTCTCCCTATCGTATTCCTATTGCTCGCCTGGCAGCCGCTCAGGCCGCTTTGAAGAACAAATAAATTTTTTTAAAAGATTTTAGAAAAAAGGGCTGACCGGGGCGAGGTAAAGGTCAGCCCCTTTTTTATGCTAAATTATGTTAGTGCAAAAAAAAGTATAAATAAAGGATTTCAGGTAGAGCGTGTAGTATTAAGAAAGATATCGGAGTGAACTGATGTTTGCTTGACAGATTGATTAATCCATTTGGGGCTTTTTTTAAGAATTAGCTTACGAATGTCCTCAAGGCAAAAGGAAGCGCAGATACCACCGGTTGCGTGATTCCGGAACAGTTATTTTCCGCGAGTCAAGCTGATCTAAGTCCTGCGTTTAACTAATCACAGCAAACATAACAAAGCTCTTGGTTTCCAAGCGGCAAAAGGGGATTTTGCTTTTTATATTTAAAAATCCTTAACCTTTGGGGCTAAGGTTTTTTTGTCTAAAGGGTGAGGCGAAAAGAAATGAACATCCGGGAAGAGATTGAAAAACGTGAAAACAGTATCCTGCATCCGCTGGCTGCCTTCTCTGCTACCGCCCGACCCAGGGCTGTCGAGGAAGAACCTGACCCCATCCGAACCTGCTTCATGTTGGATCGGGACCGGATTATTCATTCCAAATCTTTTCGCCGTCTTAAACATAAAACCCAGGTTTTTATAGCCCCTCCGGGAGACCATTATCGAACCCGGCTTACCCATACCCTGGAAGTCAACCAGATCGCCAAGACGATTGGAGCCGGATTAAACCTCAACCTGGATTTAATTGAAGCGGTGGCGATGGGTCATGATGTCGGTCATACCCCATTTGCTCATGCCGGCGAACAGATTTTAAATGAGCTGGTCACAGGACACTTTCGCCATAATGAAAACAGCATTCGGGTATTGACCCGGGTGGAGCAGCATAAAGGTAAAAGCGGGCTGAATCTAAGTCCTGAGGTTTTGGACGGAGTTTTGCATCATAGCGGATATGGAGACGAAAATCTTGCCTATACCTTGGAGGGTCAGGTTATACGTCTGAGCGATAAAATCGCTTATGTTCAGCATGATATTGATGATTCTATTCGGGCCGGGCTACTGACCCTTGAGCAGATTCCCCAAGAATATCTGAAAGTTCTAGGTGAGACCCACAGCAAGAGGATAGCTACTTTGGTAACCGACACGATTTATCATACCCGCCAGGCTATGCAAAAGGACGGGCCGATAAGGGTGGAACCTGGCCCGCAAGTTGAACAGGCCTTACGGGGTTTACGCGAGTTTATGTTTGAAACTATTTATCGGGGATCTGTTTGTCAGGCAGAAAGACGGCGGGCAATGTTTGTTATTGAACATCTTTTTAACTATTACAAAAAATTCCCCGCACGAATGAGTCCGCTGTATCAGCAGATAGCTGACGAAGAAGGGCTGGAAACCGCGGTGGTTGATTATATATCCGGAATGAGTGACGCCTATTGCATTTCCTTGTTTGAGGATATATATGTTCCCCAATCTCTGGTTCCATATACGCCACAGTCGCCCGGGGGCGATTTGGACGACAAAAAACCGGGCCTCTAGAACTATTTGTGACAATTTTCGAAAACTTGGCAGGTTTTTTCTGGTGGATATAGAATTGTAGGTGAATAATGGTAAATTACGTTGATGAACAGATTATTAGAGAAATAGAATCCCGGCTTGATATTGTTGAACTTATCTCCGAATCTGTTAATTTAACCCGTAGAGGCAATCGCTATTGGGGGCTATGTCCTTTTCACCAGGAAAAGACACCATCGTTTAGTGTTAGTCGCGATAAACAAATGTTTTATTGTTTCGGCTGCCACACGGGGGGCAATATCTTTTCCTATATTATGAAAAAGGATAGTCTGGAGTTCAGAGAAGCCCTGGAAGAATTAGCAGCTAAAGCCGGCGTGGAAATTATCCACACCCGGGATAAAAAAACAGTCGATAAACATAAACAGGTTATTGCGGTTAACAATAGTGCGGCTGATTATTTTCACCAGGTTTTAATGAGTGACCGGGGCTTAAAAGCCCGTGAATATCTTGAACAACGTGGCATTTCCCGGGAAAGTATGCAAAATTTCAGACTAGGCTATGCTATTGACGATTGGAACAACCTGGAAAATTTTCTTTCGAAAAAAGGACATTCTCTTGATTATGTGAAATTGTCAGGACTGATTAAGCGTAGTGACAATCAAGACAAGTATTACGATTTATTCCGTGATCGGATCATTTTTCCAATAAGCCTGTATAACCGTGACGTTGTTGGTTTTGGCGGTCGTGCCCTGGGGGATGTGCAGCCCAAATATTTAAATACACCGGAGACGGAGATCTTTGCCAAAAGAAAGAATTTATATGGCTTAAACCAGGCCCGGGATAAGATCCGCCTGTCCAACGAAGCTATATTAGTAGAAGGCTATATGGACTGCATAAAACTCCACCAGGCTGGGATAATTCAAGTGGTAGCTTCACTCGGCACAGCTTTGACGGAAGAACAGGCTTTATTATTACGCCGATATACAGAAAAGGTAGTGATTTTATATGACGGGGATGAAGCCGGGCAACGGGAAACATTAAGAGCCATCGATGTGCTCCGGCAGCAGGGCTTAAAAGTCGAAGTCATACCTCTTCCAGCGGGGAAAGACCCCGATGAGTATTTGGATAAACTTGGCAAGGAGGGTTTTTTACACTACATACAGAATAATAAATGTAGCCACATAGAATTTAAGTTGGATAGATATATTAATTCCTGTCAAGTGCTGAATCTGGATGCCAAGATTAATATAATCAACCAAATGAAAGATGATATCAACAGCGTTGCCAATGTACTTGAAAAAGACCATTACATTAAGATGCTGGCTCAGAAGCTGCGCATTGAGGAAAATCTCGTACAAAAAGAATTTAGGCGGGGTTCATATATGCAAAAGGCCCGCACCGGCAGGAATAAAACTGGAATTATAAGGGATAATAATAGATACGGTAAATATGGTATGCAGGAGAAAATCCTGGCAATGATGTTTAGTGATGAAAATGTATTCTATACCATAAAGGAAAGGATAGGTATTAATTTCTTTGCCAATCCGGATTATAAAACCCTGGCCAATCTATATGATCAATTACTACAGGGAGGAAGCGAGCCAAAAATGCAAGCGATGAGCCGCACGGTGACGGAGGAAGGTCTGGAAGCGGTATATGCCCGGATCTCTATGATTATGGATGAGATAAATCCTAATGAATCCAGGGAAGTGGAAGAATACATCAAACGGGTTGAGCAAAAAAAAGTCGAAGCTATCTGGCAAAATGTTTTAAACAAAGTAGATGAGCTTGAAGATAACGGCGATTTTGACAACGTACTAACCTTTGTCCTCAAGTTAGATAAATTTATAAACAGCGCCCGGGAAGGGGGGATATAGTCATGAAAGCAGATCGTAAATTAGCTGATACCATAGTAGCCCTGGCCGAAAAAGGCAAAAAAAAGAAACATTTAACCTATGAGGAAATAACTGAAGAGTTGCAGGCATATCAGTTAGAACCCGACTATATTGATGATATTTTTGAGCATTTGCAATCTCTGGGCATAAGTGTAGGCTCGGAGCCAGATCCGGAGTCAGAAGATACTGAGCCTGAGAATGTTGAAGCTGAGGAAGTTGCTGTACCCGATGGTATTGAAATAGACGACCCGGTGCGTATGTATTTAAAAGAGATAGGACGAGTACGCCTGTTAACCGCTGAAGAAGAAATTGAATTGGCCCACCGGATAGAAAACGGAGATGAGGAGGCCAAAAGGCAGCTGGTAGAGGCGAATCTAAGGTTGGTAGTCAGCATTGCGAAAAGATATGTCGGCCGAGGCATGCTTTTCCTGGATCTGATCCAAGAAGGCAATCTGGGTCTTATGAAGGCCGTGGAGAAGTTTGATTACCGTAAAGGCTTTAAATTCAGCACCTATGCCACCTGGTGGATCAGGCAAGCCATCACCCGGGCCATTGCTGATCAGGCTAGGACGATAAGAATTCCTGTTCATATGGTGGAAACCATCAACAAGCTATCCCGTGTACAAAGAAGTCTTTTACAGACTCTGGGCCGGGAACCCACTCCGGCTGAAGTGGCAGCCGAAATGGACATACCGGTTGACCGGGTAATAGAGATAATGAAAGTTGCCCAGGAACCAGTATCCCTTGAAACCCCCATCGGCGAGGAGGATGACAGTCATCTGGGAGATTTTATTACCGATGAAGATGCCGAATCACCGGAGGAATCAGCTTCCTTTGTCTTGCTTCGGGAACACATGGATGGCATTTTAAACACCCTGACGGAACGCGAGGAGAAGGTGCTGCGCTTGCGTTTCGGTTTGGATGACGGACGTCCGCGAACCTTGGAGGAAGTAGGTCAGGAATTCGGTGTAACCAGAGAGAGAATAAGACAGATAGAGGCCAAGGCATTGAGGAAGCTAAGGCATCCTTCGCGTAGCAAAAAGCTGAAAGATTATATCGAATAACCCTAAAAAAAGCTGGTCAAAAACCCAAATTAATTGTATTCTGTTATTGACACCAGTTGCAAATGATTATATAATAATTTTCGTTGGGTCTTTCCTCGATAGCTCAACGGTAGAGCATCCGGCTGTTAACCGGAGGGTTGTAGGTTCGAATCCTACTCGGGGAGCCATTGTAAATTACTGCGGTAACCCTTAAAGGCTACCGCTTTTTACTTGATAGAAAATCCTAATGAGTTATAGTATTGACCTTTGCAACAAATTTTTATATACTATCTCTTGCGGGGTTTTAAAGTATCCCGGGCCTATAGCTCAGTTGGTAGAGCTACCGGCTCATAACCGGTTGGTCCCAGGTTCGAGTCCTGGTAGGCCCACCAAATCAGAAGTCAGAGGCCTGAATTAGTAGTCGGGTAAATTGACCCGATATATGCAAGGCTTGCTGATACAGGAGTTAGAGATCAGAGATAATAAAGAGAAGTATGTTAGACCTTCCGACCTCTTACCTCTGACATCCAACTTCCATTACGGCCCCTTGGTCAAGCGGTCAAGACACCGCCCTTTCACGGCGGTAACAGGGGTTCGAGTCCCCTAGGGGTCACCATCGGGCGATTAGCTCAGCTGGGAGAGCGCCTGCCTTACAAGCAGGATGTCGGCGGTTCGAGCCCGTCATCGCCCACCATATGCATACAAAAAAATTCCTGATATAGTCAGGAATTTTTTTTCTGTTTTTTTAACAGACGCGGATAACGGGGCAACCTAAACTATGAACGAAGTTTAAATCGGTAGTACCCGCAGGGACAGGAGCTATTTCGGTTGTTGGGAAATTTCCGGGTATATACTTAACGCGTTAAGTACAAACTAGAGATATTAAACATCACTGATATGATGATTGGAGGGATATTATTTGAATAGTCAAAAAATCAACTGTATGGTGACCCAGTGCAAACATAATGGCAATGAAAATTCCTGTCAACTCAAGGCTATTAAAATATCTGATGTTGGGAGTCGGGTTCAGTCTGACCACAAAACCTTGTGCTCCAATTTTGAAAACGGTAACTAAGGAGGTTTTAACGATGAAAACTGATCAAAAAATTGCTTGCTCGGTAAATGACTGTATCCATTATCAAAATGATATGTGTAAACTAAACTCCATTCAGGTTTGGCCATGTGATGATTTAAACAACCTGGATCATGAGAGTATGTGTTTTAGCTATCAAAGTAGCTGATAAGGAGTATAACTGGAGTCGGCTTTTTGGGCTGACTCTTTTTCTGTAGAAAAAAATTTAGCTGGAGATAAATAGATGTAAGAGATAAAATAAACTTAGCAACGTAATGATAATGGGGATAAACGCCTTATTTTAATTGTCATTAGCAGCATGAAACAAAGTGAGGGATATAAATGGGATTAAAACCCTCCGCTGAAGAATGGATATTTCTTAAAAATACCGGTTTAGGCTATGAATTGGAGATCCTTAGTTCCTTGCTGGAACAATACGATATACCGGTTCTGAAAAAGGAATCTGCCTATACCCGCTTACCTACCTTTATAATGGGAGAATCAACCGGCAGCTATAATATATACGTTCCTGCCTCGAAAATAGAAGAAGCGCGGGAGATTATTGCTAATCAACCGATTGAGCAGGTGTTCTCCCCTACACAGATATCTGGGCAGGAAAAGCCAGAGTCCGAGCCTCTGCGCGTCTCTTATCAGGGTATTAATAAACTGCTGTTGGTTCTCATTATTATCCTCATCATAGCGGGTTTGATCATAGCTGCCATCAATTTATAACAGTACGCAGCAGACTTTCTGGCTAATAACCAATAGTTTAAAACTTCTGCTCGCTTTCCTCCAGTACTAACTCACTGATCTGCCACTTAACCCCTATTTTTCGCAAGTGTACCGTATAAGTATAGATGTCATCTTGTGCATAGCAGTCCCGGTACAGGGATTGGACCACGGCATGATACGGACTTATAAATACGATGGTACACTGTCGGCGGTCTTTTTCGGTGATCATAGGGATTGAATCGGTGGGGATTACTACCAGCTTTTGCATTTCTTCATCCCAGGCAAAATAAAAATTGACGATAGTGTCAGCTAAATCAGTCGTAAATCCTTCACTTAAGTAATCTATGGCCTCCTGGTAGGTATCCGCCTTACGTACTACCGGGTAAATCGAATCAGAAACGTACACAGTGTCGCCCAACAATAATGACAGCAATCTAAAATTCCTAACTGCCGACATGAAAACCGTTTCACTTTGTTCGCTTGGGGTTTCGTAATCCTGGGCAGAAATAGTTTCAAGCCGTAAGGGGTGCACAAAAGCCAAAATTATACCAAGGGTAATAAGGCATACGTAAAATGATCTATAAATTATTTTTAATCCACCTCCCAGCCGATATAATCGTAAAAGGATTATAACAAAATGGTAATATTTTACAA
>NZ_CGIH01000043.1:3776-6471 GCF_000983115.1 Syntrophomonas zehnderi OL-4 | reverse complement strand
GAATCACCCAAGCTGGAATTATAAATGACTTTGGCGGAGCCGCTTTGATTACTGGCCACTTTGCTGGCATTGACATAATTAGTAGCAACCCAGCCTTGGTTCCACGCACTACTACTCGGATTCCACGCCTGTACCTTCAAGAATCCGTTTTGGCTTTGTCCAAGATAGACACAAGCTGTTCCTTCCGCCATTGTGAAGAGAACTGATGAAGACGTATTCGGTTGGCTGCGCAAATTAACACTAGTGGTCGTTACATATAAAGGTTCTGCCATTGCGGGTACCGACGGTGCAGCAATAATCAGGAAACTGAACACCATAAATATCGCTAGAGGAGCTACCCAATATTTTTTAATATTATACACTTTTTATCCACTTCCTTCCATGACTAATTAATTGCCCAAAGCGATAATCACAACAGGGGCATTTATTGACCAGAGAGCAAAAAGGGCTGAATTAGTCCGCATAGCACAAAAACCTGAATCCCTTCCACTCGTTTCTGTTTATTCACCTCACCCATTGTGATCACAATTGTAATTCGTACGATACATTTATAATAATCCCTAAAAAATACAATTTCTATAGAAAATCCTAGATTCTACATTTCCAGGCCTAAATACTACACATAAGGGCCTGAATTGCATGGATTTCGGAAAGCAACAATAATAAAATGGCCGAAGCCCTAAAATGTAAAAAATAGGAAAAATATGTTATTTCCATGCCCGTAAATGGCATATTTATATTTTAGGGGAGGAAAAATAGGTTTATATTGAATGAGACTTTTGCATAATAGCAAAAATCACGTTCTTTGAAACTACAATATGGTAGTAGAACATACTAACCATTTAAATTTTGGTTAATATTGCCTCTATTATCAACAAGTTTACTGGATTTGTCTAAAAATGAGCAGGTTAACCCCTTTCCTTTAAAAACCTTGATTCTGCTTACTTTATGCAGATATATCGGCAGAAGATTTGTCATTGTTTATGGCAACAACCGATGCAATCATGGTAATAACACTCAGGTAAGCATGGGTTTTGACCTTTTTAATGCCTCGTACATTAAGTCCGGTTTCAAATCCCAGATGCTCCTTTAAGCGTCCAAAACACCGCTCTACACTGGTTCTCTTGTTGTATAGAAGCTTCCAGTTTGAAGTGCCTCGATGAGGCACTGTGAATAATCTGGAATCTTGCCTGGCTCTGGTTTTAACAACCATCCCATAATTGCTATCTGAGCACCAGGAGGAACCAAATGGACAGTCACATTTACCCGTAACATGAGGGCAACGGAATTTGTTAACCCCATTACTGCCGCCCCAATAAATCATGCGGTAACCCGCTGAGCATATGGGGGTTGCATCCCAATCCAGACCTTCTGGAGGTTCTTTGGCTCTGCGGTGGTTTA
The DNA here is from genome assembly GCF_000983115.1 of Syntrophomonas zehnderi OL-4. Lineage (GTDB taxonomy): Bacteria > Bacillota > Syntrophomonadia > Syntrophomonadales > Syntrophomonadaceae > Syntrophomonas_B > Syntrophomonas_B zehnderi. The sequence continues at coordinate 5,070 of NZ_CGIH01000043.1, read as the reverse complement.
ACGGTATTATTGCTTGTGCCTTGTAGTCCTTACGGATTAGTTCGTATATTGACTTTTGGTCATAACCTGCATCCATAAGATAATAATGTGGTTTACTGTTCAAGTTATTACTGCATTGTTCAAGGATGTTTTCGGCCATTATACCATCGTTGGTACTGGCTGGGGTTATGCTCAATGCCACTGGTAGTTCAGATTTAACGTCAGTTGCGATATGCAGCTTGTAGCCAAACCAGGTTATCTGGTTACCGTTGGTATCCAGCTTGCTGCCCCAGTTAGCTGACTGGCCATCGTCTTTAATATTTTTACGTGAAACTGACTTCTCTTTGGCATTTACTTTGGAAGCATCTATGGCAATGGAACTGGTATCAAGCAAACCCATGGATTCAGCCGTTTTCACTTGTTTTTTGAACGTTCACATAGTACTTCTGATTGGGTTAATTGTTCATAGAATCGACTAAAGGTAGCAATACTGGGAATTTTGCCAAAAACATCAAAGCCGCAGTTATATCTGAGCACCGGGTCATGGGTAAGACGCTCCACCAATTCAGTAAATGTAGCCATATTGTAAACTCGCATAGCAATTAATGCATTGAGTTTGCTCTCAACCGGGTAACCAGTTGGCCCCCTATGTTGTTTATCATTTTGGCAAAGAGCTGTAATTACGTCATTAAAATCGAGGGTAGCCAATATTATCTCTAAACGTGACCGGGGCTGCAAATTTATTGCGTCCTCAAAGGAAAATACGTATCCTTGACGAATATTCATAAGTGACTTCTCCTCCTTCGGATGGTTTGTTTTGTCACTTACTTATTCGGCAAAATAGGGGGTGAAGTCCTTTTTCTGCCCTCGTAAAGTTCGGATATTTCTAGGCTAATCAATATGCAAAACTCTCGAATATTAAAGTAATATATTTTCAGGGGACAGCTATTTGGAAAGCATTCTTGATGAGGTAGAGCATGGAAAAGAAACATCAACATAAGGTAATTGTCTCCGACCGGGCTCGTCAGATGTTGGCGGCCATGTTCATTTTTTGGCGCAGAAAAACCTGCCCGCTACCCGTAAGGTAAAAAATGATCTAATGGATGCTATCAACTCCCTTTATCAAATGCCGGAGCGTTTTCCGTTTTTAGAAGCAGATTTTATTCCTCCCAACAAATATCACAGGATGTTGGCGGGAAAAAGGTATCTGATTCTATATCAGATTAAGGATCAGACGGTGTAAGTTGACTATATTGTGGACTGTCGGCAGGATTATGAGTGGTTAGTACGATAATTTGTAACCGATTATAACTCC
>NZ_CGIH01000043.1:0-3631 GCF_000983115.1 Syntrophomonas zehnderi OL-4 | reverse complement strand
CGGAGCGTTTTCCGTTTTTAGAAGCAGATTTTATTCCTCCCAACAAATATCACAGGATGTTGGCGGGAAAAAGGTATCTGATTCTATATCAGATTAAGGATCAGACGGTGTAAGTTGACTATATTGTGGACTGTCGGCAGGATTATGAGTGGTTAGTACGATAATTTGTAACCGATTATAACTCCTTCCCGCTGTATACTTGTCACCCCCGGTTGGGTTTTGCTGAGTCTGAATGTTAATGCGTGTAAATGGTAATAATCTCCGCAAGAAAACAATATGGAGGTTATGAAATGAAAACGTCAAAAAACATTCTCACGGACAAAGAAATGGAACTGGTAAGTCTGCTGATGCAAGATTGCCAAAGCACTGGGGATATTCAGGCAAAGTTGAAACGCTTGTTTGCCGGTACAATTGAACAGATGCTGGAAGCCGAAATGGAGGAACATTTGGGCTATGAAAAGCATTCTGTAGAGGGCACAGCGGCAATTCGCGCAATGGTTACAATCACAAGACCATTATCAGCGATTACGGCGAAAGCGAAATCGTCATACCCCGTGATCGTAATGGTGAATTTGAACCAATAATCCTTGGAAAACGGCAAACCCGAACTGATGAAATTGAACAGAAAATAATGGCGATGTACTCTAAAGGCATGTCGCAGCGCGACATTGAGGATAATCTGCGCGAGATATACGGAGCAGATATCTCACAAACCTTAATTTCAAAGATTACAGATAAAATTTTGCCAGAAGTAAATGAATGGCAAAACCGTCCGTTGGAAGCGATTTACCCGATAGTTTATTTTGACGGTATCGTGTTCAAAAGCCGCAAAGACAGCCAGATTATCAACAAGTGTGTCTATTCAGTTTTAGGCATTGATATGAACGGTCAGAAGGATATTTTAGGTATTTGGATAAGCGAGAACGAGGGTGCATTATTTTACGCAAGTATTTGCTCCGATCTTAAAAAACGCGGCATTACAGACATTTTTATTGCTTGCCACGATATCTGAAAGGGCTTTGAGAAGCCATAAATGCAGTGTTTCCAAAGACCCAACAACAATTATGCATAGTACACCAAATCCGCAATTCTACCAAGTTTGTACAATACAAGGACAGAAAACAAATCTGTGCCGATCTCAAAAAAATCTACGGTGCGGTAAACCTTGACGACGCAGAGTATGCAAAAGAAGAGTTTAGGGAAAAATGGGATAAGAAATATCCATCGATTATGCGGTCTTGGGACGCAAATTGGGCTGAACTTACTACATTTTTCAACTATCCCGAACAGATTAGGCATTTGATTTACACAACTAACGCGGTAGAAGCGTACCACAGAATGGTGCGAAAATTCACGAAAGCAAAGGCGATTTTCCCCACAGATGACTCGATAAGAAAGGTTGTTTTCCTATCGGTCAAAGAAATAGCAAAAAAATGGACGAAGCCCGCACGGGATTGGGCAATGGCGTATAGCCAGATTATGATTTTCTTTGCAGATAGATTTGCTGCTTAAAAGCCGCCTGGGGGCTCTGCCCCCAGGCCCCCGAGGTTTATACGCTTTGGGCTTACCGGTAAAAAAACGGCAAACAATAAGCTCGCCGTTTTACCGTATAAGCCGTAGCAAGCGTGGGGCGCTCCTCAGCGTTGCCCGGTTTATGCTACAATAAGAGTATTAACAAAAGTTTGGATGATTATTCCGTTTACACTAAAGCATGTTCAGAACCTCTCGGTCAGGCAATACCGTCAGCTTTTGGACTGCTTAGGTTGGCTGTAACACTCCAGCAGTTATTGCATAACTCCATTAACCGTTTGTTTTATAACATGATGTAATTAAAACATAACCAAGAATAACTTGAGCTGCTACAACTTGACCAGAATCAGTATTGACAATATATGCAAATAATTGATTTGCTAATCCGGGCATATTAATGCCATGATAAATCAAATAGCTACAAGCGAACAAACCTATTGGAATCCCCCAAATTATTATTTTAGGAATATCCACCTCCCAGGAACCTTTTTGGTCTATTTCATAAAAGCGATCATAGAACCCTAATAATGCTCCAAGGAATACAAAAAATCCGAAAAGGGCGAAATAATATGAGATAACTGCATATTGTCCAATACATACCTTATGGAGCCATACAAGTGGAGATCCTGAAATAATTAGTACAATAAGCATAAGAGATACCCACGCTAAATTAACCATTGAACGTCTTGACACTTTTTTACTCCCCCAATCAATCTTACTCTTCATGTATTTTACTTCAGTAATAGCAAGAAACCTCGGTGTATATAATATCTTTGAGTCGTAAACTATTGCAATTATATAGTTTCGACTCAATTAGATTAGTTGGGGAAATTATTATAGTTTACTTTCAATGGATAAGAAAAATTCCAGCTTGAACCTGTTGGATTCCTGTGTATGGTTATATCTGCTTGTCCGCCAACGTGAGTTGCATCAGGATATACGTTTATCCAATCATTCCAATTTGGATAATAATTATAGTTTGTTCCGGGGTTTGGATTGCTTATTAAACTGTATTCACCCGAGGCCGTTCCCCTGTGAGTTATCAATGCCCCTTCTTTATGTGGATCGAAACTGGTTACTTTCTTACCATAAGCGGTTCCTCTTACAAATCCATTTCTAATACTGATTTGAGAGTCATTAATAGTCCATTTAGATTGAACCCTATCCAATTTAGCTGAATACCAATTTACAGGAATATTCCCGCTATAAACAAGGTCTGTCCTGTAGCTATAATACACTCTTAAAGTACATGTAACACTAACACTACTGTCTTTACTTGGCTGTTCTAAATAGGTACTTCCAGAGGAAGTTGTGGATTTAGGTGATAAATCAGTAAAAATAGTTGTTACATATGACTCTTCTTTAGCACTATCCCCTTTTTGTCCCAGTTCCTTTATTTCTTTTATTTTTTCTGTCGTCACATAATTATTAATATAAAATTCTTTGGCTAATTCTTCATTAAAAGTTAAATTTTTCATAAAGGATTGATCAAAAAATAAATCAGTTTCGCCATTTTTAGCGCGATCATACAAAACCGCTTCGTTACTAATTGGCTCCTTACTAAATGTCACCTGTTTTTGTGGAAAGGAATCTAAATTGTTTGATGCACTAGCGGGTATTGTTGTAACAAATAAAATCCCTACTAATAAAAACCCGGCTATTAGTATCTGGTTAATTCTGATCATATTCAAATCGAACATCCCTTTCTCTTTATATTTTGAAGCTGGATATTGCTTCTTAACCAATGTCCACAGAGTTTATACTTTTAGCAAAATAATATTTTTGGACGACCCTTCTGTTTAATTATCTGTAGTCTCTTCCCTAAGACAAAAAGAATCCCCTCCAATTGATTTTGTTTTTATTCACATTCACCTCACCCCTTGTGATCACAATTGTAATTCGTACGATACATTTATAATAATCCCTAGAAAATACAATTTCTATAGAAAATCCTAGATTCTACATTTCCAGGCCTAAATACTACACATAAGGGCCTGGATTGCATGGATTTAGGAAAGCAACAATAATAAAATGGCCGAAGCCCTAAAACGTAAAAAATAGGACAAAATACGTTATTTCCATGCCCGTAAATGGCATATTT
>NZ_CGIH01000042.1:58283-66845 GCF_000983115.1 Syntrophomonas zehnderi OL-4 | reverse complement strand
AGATAGCAATACGCAGTCGCTGGCTGCATAACTTAAATCTATCGGGTTTTAAAAGAACAAAATACTTTGAAGGGGGTACTATGTCCTTTTTCGGAAATTGTCATAGTCTGACTGTTATATCTTAGCCAACATGGTAATAAATGTTATTGCTAATTATAACAGATAGCTTTGACTTATCTTTTTTCGAATATTTTTTTGAATTATGCAAAAGTCTCAGTTTGATTCCTAAAAACAGTGTTCTTAAGTGATTAATAGCAGCGGGACTACTGACGCTCCTGGTTATTAAACATTAAGTGCCGGGAAAATATTTAAAGGGTTTGGCTCAAATAAACGATAAAATAATAAATCCCTAAAGTAAAAACCTATGATTACGGGGAGGAAAGCTTATGAAAGTAGAAGGCGTTGGATCGACTTTTGATTTAATTGGCAACGGCCCTGAAGTCGGCAAAAATGCTGAGAAGATTCGAGAACCCGAGAAGAAGCAGATTAAAATCGAGGATCTGAAATCATCACCTAAAGCAGACGAGCAGAGTTTGCAGAAGACCACCGAACTGCTCAATCAAGCCATGAAAATGGCTAATTACCATCTGGAATTTAAACTCTATAAGGACACCGGACGTTACCAAGTGAAAGTGGTCGATACTGAATCGCAGCAGGTAATCCGGGAACTTCCGCCGGATGATGTGCTGGAATTTCAGACGGAAATTATCGCCATGCTGGACAAAATGGTGGGTCTGCTGGTCGATGAAATAGCCTAGATGTAAGATGTTTTAGTAATCTACCCAAGCAGGTTAAGGAGGCCCATACTATTGAATATGAACGCGCAAGCATATGATCAGTACAGAAAAACCAGCGTGGAAACAGTAGCGCCGGAAAAGCTGCTGATCATGCTGTATGATGCTGCCCTTAAAAATATTAACAATGCTAAAAATGCCATCGTGCAAAAGGACATGAATCTTGCTCATCAGGATATCATGAAAACCGAAGATATTATCATAGAATTAATGTCTTCCCTTAATATGGATTATGAAATTTCCGCCAGCCTGTACACCCTCTATGAGTACTTGCTGCATCAACTGGCCCAAGCCAATATTAAAAAGGATATCACTATTTTGGATGAGGTCAATGGGTTTGTCCTGGACTTACGAAACACTTGGAATGAAGCCATGAAAGGGTTAAACAATACCCCGGCGGCTGTAAAAAATACGGCCGCTGAAGACCCGCCGCTTAAAACTATTAATGTCAAGGGGTGAAAAAATGGCGGGCGAAATTAATGCTGAAACAACCGAAAATCTGCTCCAGGCCAGAAGGCTTTTTGAAGATATATACATGATTTCTGCAAAACAAAAATCCTTGCTGGAGGCTGAAAACGAGGAATTATGGCCGCTGGAAACTATATTGGAATTGCTGGATGAACGCCAGAAAATAATAAACCTTATTGAAAAACTTGATTATCTCCCGACTCCAAGCAGCGATCAATCCCTTTCCCCAAACCAGGCAACCGGTCAGGCTATGAATAATCAGATAATGGATGAAATTCAGGCACTGATTAAAAATATCCAAACCAATGACGCTATTTGCCAGGACAAAATGCAAAAAGCTATGCCGGTTATTATGAATAAGCTTAATAAGACCAGGGAAAACAAGAAGGCCCAATTGGCTTATGATCAGGGAGAAGTTTTGAATTCAGCCTGGTTTATCGATCAGAAGAGTTAACTAATAGACGCGGATAACGCGGATTCACGCGGCAATGCTGGTTGGCAATGGCAATCATTATGAAGGAATGAGTTTAAGTGTCGGTCTCCTTATTGATTCAAAAAATTATTGAAAACTTTCAGGCTCAGGAACAGATCTATCATACTATAGCTGACCTAGCGGCGCGTCAGGTGGATCTGCTCGCAGGTGAAGATTGGATTAATAAACCGGAGCATCTTAACGATTTGCTTAAGAAACGCCAACAAATGGCCTGGGTAATCGACCGCTTAAATAATGATAACCAGCTTATACAAGCCGAGGTCAAGCAACTCTTGGGCATTGATGATTTTGTCCTCAGCAGGCTGAAATCCAGGCTTAATGAAGAAGATTATAAATCCTTGCAGCACACCCTGGCCCGGCTGGGTGATCTTCTGGGCGATATCAATAAGATGGATGAACAAAGCCATAGCCTGCTAAAAGATAAGGCCGCGATCAATCGGAGTTTGCATTCGCCTGACAGCAAGAAGGTTCAAAATGCCTACCAGGAAGCCATGCGCCAAGGCCACTCGTCTCCTCGCCGCAACTAATGGGGTTTTTAACCCGTTGCAATTACCGGGCTACAGTTCTTGCCATTTTTATTTACAGCGTTTATAATTATCTGTAATAGTCGGGAAGTCAGTTCTTTAGATGGTGTATTATCCGGCAATATACAAAAAAGTGAGGGATTTTTTTAAATGTTCGAAGACAAAGTTTTAGTGTGCCAGGACTGTGGTCAGGATTTTGTTTTTACGGCTGGTGAACAAGAGTTTTACAGTGAAAAGGGCTTCGAAAATGAACCCAAGCGTTGCAAAGATTGCAGACAGAATCGTCGTAACCGCAGTGGCAACAAAGCTCCGCGAGAAATGTTTGTGGCTACCTGTGCGGAGTGTGGGACTGAAACAGAAGTTCCCTTCAAACCCGTAGAAGGAAGACCGGTTTACTGTTTGGACTGCTTCCAGAGACAAAAACAAGCCGCATATTAAAATGATTGATTATTATGCCGGGCCTTAAAGGCCCGGTTTTGTATTTTAAATAGGAATTGACGCGGATTTAATAGACACAGATTACACAGATAAGACAGATTTACATAGCAACCTTAATTATGAACGAAGTTCATATCAGTAGTGCCCGTAGGGCGCAACCTTAATAGCGACCGCTAGGGAGCACCAGTAGTCCCTGAAAGGGGATTTTATCTTTAATTAATCAGACGCTATTAGCAGCATCATCAAATATGCTTAAAAACCTGATAATTAGGATGGAGGCTTTTGGTAAAGCAGCCGTGGCGGATGCTTTAGCTTCCGCAGGTAAGCAAAGCTTCCCTATCCGCATCACGTTAGCGATTTTCATAGACTTTCACCGCCTGCGGCTCCTTAGGATGACAGATCTTATATTCTCTGTTGCCTCTAACCGTTCTCTAAATTAATGTGCAGAATACTGTTAAAATTGAGTATAATAAGAGTACACAAGGGAAAGGAGTGGTCGTATGAAAATGGATATCAGAGGAAGGAATATCGAAATCACTGATGCTTTAAAGGACTATACAACCAAGAGACTTTCCAAGCTAGAAAAATACATTGATGACGCCAGTACTGCCCAGGTGGTCCTTTCGGTGGAAGGGGAACGTCACAAAGTAGAAGTTACCATTCCCTTAAACGGAGTTATTCTGCGGGGAGAAGTAGCCGGAGAGGATATGTATGCATCGATCGACCTGGTGGTCGAAAAACTGGAAAAACAGATAGAAAAACATAAAACCAAACTATACAGGAGCCATCGCGGCGCAGGCTTGAAAAAAGCCGTAGCCGATGAGATTCAAAGGGAGTTGGACGAAAAAAACGATACCCCTGACAAATTTAAGATTGTAAGAACCAAGCGCTTCGCCCTTAAACCGATGGATGAAGAAGAAGCCATTATGCAGATGAACCTCTTGGGGCATACTTTTTTCGTTTTTTACAACGCCCAGACTGAGGAAGTCAATGTGGTTTATAAAAGAAAGGACGGCAACTATGGCCTGATCGAGCCGGACTTTGATTAGTTGAAGCCTGGCGGGCAAAATGATAATATTAAATTGTTTAAACTGCTATGAGGGACCGTTATGGTTCCTCATTCTTTATCGTGGGAAGCATGAAGCAGGGGACGTTCTTTTTGCTTCCCGGGGAAATGGAAGCAAAAAGAACGTTCCTCTGCTTCCAGAAAGAGGGTATTGAGATGATTAAAGATTTAGTTAAGGCGTGGCTGGATAATGATGAAAAAGAGGTTAAAAAGCTGCGGGGGACGGTTGACGAGATTAACGCGCTGGAAGCTCAGATGCAGGCCCTGGCTGACGGGGATTTCCCCCTGAAAACAGAAGAATTTCGCGAAAGATTAAAGAATGGCGAAAGACTCAACGATATATTACCAGAGGCCTTTGCACTGGTTCGCGAGGCTTCACGCCGAACCCTGGGTATGCGGCACTTCGATGTGCAGCTTATCGGCGGCATGGTCTTGCATAAAGGCAGAATATCTGAAATGAAGACCGGGGAAGGCAAAACCCTGGTGGCTACGTTGCCGGCCTATCTGAATGCGCTGGAAGGCAAGGGAGTCCACATTGTAACCGTTAATGATTACCTGGCTTTTCGAGACTCTGAATGGATGCGGCCCGTTTATGAATTCTGCGGACTAAGCGTAGGCCTGGTTGTGCATGGTTTAAACTATGATGAACGCCGGGCTGCTTACCAGTGTGATATTCTCTATGCAACGAACAACGAATTAGGATTTGATTACCTGCGTGATAATATGGTGGTCGCTTCTGAGCATATGGTTCAAAGGCCTCTAAACTATGCCATCATAGATGAGGTCGATTCCATTCTCATAGATGAAGCCCGCACTCCGCTGATCATTTCCGGAGAAGGTGATAAACCTACCGATTTGTATTACAAGATTGCCAAGTTTATTCCCCGCCTGGAAAATGAACAAGATTACAAGGTGGATGAAAAAGCGCATGTAGTTACCCTGACCGAGGAAGGCGTAAAAAGGGTAGAAAAGTTTTTTAACATTGAAAACCTGGCCGATAATATGGAACTGGCTCATCATGTCAACCAGGGTCTGCGGGCTCACGCTTTAATGCGCCGGGATCGCGACTATGTGGTCAAGGATGACCAGGTAATAATTGTTGATGAATTTACCGGACGTCTAATGTTCGGACGTCGCTACAGCGATGGTTTGCATCAGGCCATAGAGGCCAAGGAAGGGGTCAAGATTGAAAAGGAATCTCAGACCTTGGCCACCATTACCTTCCAAAACTATTTTCGTATGTACAAAAAACTGGCTGGAATGACGGGTACGGCCAAAACCGAGGAAGATGAATTTCGAAATATTTATGGCATGGATGTCGTGGTAATACCTACCCATATGCCTATGGTTAGAGAGGACAACCCTGATTTTGTGTATCGCACCGAAGAAGGCAAATTTCAAGCGGTACTGGAGGACATTGTTCAACGCCATAAAAACGGGCAGCCGGTGCTGGTAGGTACCATTTCCATAGAAAAATCCGAGCTTTTAAGCGGCATGTTAGCCAAGCGCGGTATTAAGCACCAGGTTTTAAATGCCAAGCATCATGAACAGGAAGCCCAGATTATTGCCGGTGCCGGGCAGGCCCAATCGGTTACCATTGCGACCAACATGGCCGGCCGCGGAACTGATATAGTGCTGGGAGACGGTGTCAGGGATCTGGGCGGGCTGTATGTGCTAGGCACGGAAAGACACGAATCACGGCGTATTGACAACCAGCTTAGGGGACGTTCCGGACGTCAGGGAGATCCCGGTGAATCCCGTTTCTATGTATCTATTGAAGATGATCTGATGCGTTTGTTTGGTTCTTCCAACATCGAGGGACTTATGGATCGTCTGGGCATGGATGATGATATGCCGATTGAAAACAAAATGATTTCCCGGGCTTTGGAAAATGCTCAGAAAAAGGTTGAAGGCCGAAACTTTAGTATCCGTAAAAACGTTCTGGAATACGATGACGTAATCAACCAGCAAAGAGCGGTTATTTACGAGGAACGTAAAAAGGTTCTGTTCGGCGAAGATTTAAAAGATACTATCTTAAGTATGATAGACGATGTCATCGACCAAGTAGTAGACAGCTTTGCCGGGGAAATGAAATATTCGGATGAGTGGGATCTGGAAGGTTTACTGGTCTATATTGAGCAAAATGTTCTGCCTGAACATGATTTTAAACGCGAAACCCTCGTAGGGATGACCAAACCTGAAGTCAAGGAACTGCTTCAGGAAAAAACCCGGGCCCTGTATGAAGAACGGGAAAAAGAACTGGGTTTTGAAACGATGCGGGAAATTGAGAAGGCCATCATGTTAAGGATCATCGACAATAAATGGATGGATCACATTGATGCGATGGATCAGCTCAGAAACGGCATTAATCTGCGGGCATATGCCCAGCGGGATCCGCTCATTGAATATAAATTTGAAGCCTTTGAAGCCTTCCAGGGAATGGTTTTTAGCATTAAAGAAGATGTGGTGCGATATATCCTGCGGGTGAAGGTTATTGAAAAACCGGAAGAACGCAAGATGATTGTAAACCAAGGCGAAGGAACTGAAAAAAAACCGGTTCGGGTAGGTGACAAGATCGGCCGTAATGACCCTTGTCCCTGCGGGAGCGGGAAGAAATACAAAAAATGTTGTGGGAGAGGGGTTAGTTAATGGATCTAACTACTCTAATAGGCCTAGTTTTAGGCATAGGTATGATGATATTGGCCTTTTTGGAAGAAGGCGGTTTGTTAGGAGCACTATTAATCCCAACTGCGGCCATGATTGTATTTGGCGGAACGTTTGGGGCTACCATCGCTAGTTTCACGGTTGACGAATTGAAGAAAATCCCCTATTTTTGCAAGGTTATTTTTGCGGAAAAGAAAGTAAATTATGCCGAAGTCCTGGATTCACTGGTGGATACAGCCGATAAAGCCCGCCGGGAAGGATTGCTTAGCCTGGAAAGCCAGCTCTCCACGATTGAAAACCAGTTTATGGCCCGCGGGCTGCAGCTGGTTATTGACGGAACTGATCCTGATTTGACCAGAAGCATGCTGGAAATGGAGATAGAAGCCTTTGAAAACGGCGAAAAAGTCGGTTATGATATGTTTAATGCCATGGGCGGTTTCGCGCCGACGATGGGTATTATCGGAACGGTCATGGGGATGGTTAACGTTTTGGCTAACCTGACCAACCCGGATGACTTGGGGCCCAAGATAGCCGTGGCTTTCATGGCCACCCTGTATGGTATTGCCTCCGCCAACCTCCTGTGGATACCATTTGGCACCAAAATTAAGGTTAAAACCGGTCGGGATATCCTCTTGATGGAGATGATCCTGGAAGGGATCCTATCCATACAGGCAGGCGAAAATCCGCGCGTTATTAAAGAAAAACTGCTGACCTTCCTGCCCGTTGAAATCAGGGATGTTATTACCCAGGAAGAGAACGTAGAGATGAGGATGTGATCATATGGCGGGATCCCGGCGCAAGAAGAACAATGGGGGCGAAGAAGACAAAGGAGCCGGAATGGAACGCTGGCTGATCAGCTACGCGGACTTCATCACCCTTTTGATGGTCTTTTTTGTCATGATGTATGCCATGAGTAAAGTAGATATAGATAAATATGCGGCCATGGCCAGTTCATTAAATATTGTGCTGAAGGGACAGTCGCAAACCTTGCTGGAATCCCCGGGCCCCTCCATAATTGAGGGTGCGGCCGGTACAGCCCGTCCGGAGACACCTGGTTCTCCTGATGTGCAACAGGGCGAGCTGCAGGCGGTCAAGGAACAGATCGAGGCCTTCATAAAGGCGGAGGAGTTGCAGGTCAGTAACCCGGGGAGTGGTCAAACTACGACCAAACTGAGCAATTATATAAACATTATTGAGCAGGAGCGAGGCCTGGTCATCAGTTTTAAAGATACCCTGCTTTTTGCCAGCGGTTCTGCTGATCTTACGCCCCAGGCTCAGGCGATTATTGTCCAGGTGGGCAAGTCCCTAGTTAACATACCTAACTATATCCGTGTGGAAGGACATACCGACAACCGGCCTATCCACACCGCCAAATTTCCTTCCAACTGGGAATTATCGGTTTTGCGCGCTTCCAATGTAGTGCAAGTGCTCCAGAGTGAAGCCGGTATCTCACCCGAGCGCCTTTCGATTATCGGTTACGGGGAATATCGTCCTTTGGTACCGAACGAAAACAGTATCAGCCAGGCCATGAACCGCCGTGTTGATGTAGTCATACTGAAAAAGAAATATGACTATTTTGAGCCTACCACCCCCTCAACCCCTAGACCTGGACATGAATAGATACAGTTTTTTTTATACTCGTAGCGGATGCTTTAGCTTCCGCGGTGGTGTAATTTACGATGGACAGCAGATTGTCCAGGGAGGCTAAAGCCTCCCCTACGGGGGAAATAGCCAGGGTAAAAAATAGTTTGGTAGCGGATGCTTTAGCTTCCGCGGTGGTGTAATTTGCGCTGGACAGCAGATTGTCCAGGGAGGCTAAAGCCTCCCCTACGGGGGAAATAGCCAGGGTAAAAAATAGTTTGGTAGCTGATGCTTTAGCTTCCGCGGTGGTATAATTTGCGCTGGACAGCAGATTGTCCAGGTAGGCTGAAGCCTCCCCCACCGGGGAAAATAGCCAGGGTAAAAATTAGTCTGGTAGCGGATGCTTTAGCTTCCGCGGTGGTGTAATTTGCGCTGGACAGAAGATTGTCCAGGTAGGCTGAAGCCTCCCCCACCGGGGAAAATAGCCAGGGTAAAAATTAGTCTGGTAGCGGATGCTTTAGCTTCCGCGGTGGT
>NZ_CGIH01000042.1:3449-58273 GCF_000983115.1 Syntrophomonas zehnderi OL-4 | reverse complement strand
CCAGGGTAAAAATTAGTCTGGTAGCGGATGCTTTAGCTTCCGCGGTGGTGTAATTTGCGTTGGACAGAAGATTGTCCAGGGAGGCTAAAGCCTCCCCTACGGGGGAAATAGCCAGGGTAAAATTAGTCTGGTAGCGGATGCTTTAGCTTCCGCGGTGGTATAATTTACGCTGGACAGCAGATTGTCCAGGGAGGCTAAAGCCTCCCCTACGGGGGAAATAGCCAGGGTAAAAATTAGTCTGGTAGCGGATGCTTTAGCTTCCGCGGTGGTATAATTTACGCTGGACAGAAGATTGTCCAGGGAAACTAAAGCCTCCCCCACCGGGGAAAATACCCAGGGTAAAAATTAGTCTGGTAGCGGATGCTTTAGCTTCCGCGGTGGTGTAATTTGCGTTGGACAGAAGATTGTCCAGGGAGGCTAAAGCCTCCCCTACCGGGGGAAATAGCCAGGGCCTCCCCTACTTGCCAGGAGGGGATGAAATCTGTTAATTTAGGAAGGAGCCATATCCAATTTAGGGAGGTTGAATATTTTGATTGAGGACCCGCAGGGAACGATAGAGGAGATCCTCAGCACTTTGAGTGAAATGAGGGCTTCTCTTTGACATTGATAACCAGAAAAAACAGATAGAATTATTACAGCAAGCGATGCTGGCGGATAATTTTTGGGATGACAAACAAAAAGCGCAGCAAGTCACCAAACAGATAAGCGATTTGGAGGACAGCGTAAGCCAATGGGAAAGCCTGTGGAAGGAAGCAAACTATATAAGGGATGTCCTGGTCTTAGCTGAAGACGAAAAGGATGAGCAGATGTTTGCTGAGACAGTGCGAGATTTAAAGGGCTTGCTTAAAATGTTCAGAGATTATGAACTGCTGATCCTTTTTTCCGGAGAACACGACCAGGCTGACGCCATCGTATCACTGCATGCCGGGGCAGGGGGCACCGAAGCCCAGGACTGGGTGCAGATACTTTTGCGCATGTATACGCGTTGGGCGGAAGATTCCGGGTATGAGGCGGAAATCCTGGATTATCTGGCCGGGGACGAGGCTGGGGTTAAGAGTGTTACTTTCCTGGTCAAAGGCAAGAACGCCTATGGCAAGTTGAAATGTGAGGAGGGTGTGCATCGCCTTATCCGGATATCTCCTTTTGATTCATCCGGACGGCGGCATACTTCTTTTGCATCTTTAGGGGTCTTGCCGGAGGTCAGTACTGAGGTCGAAATTAACATTAACCCGGACGACTTGCGCATAGACACGTATCGCTCCAGCGGTGCGGGCGGACAGCATATCAACAAAACGGATTCGGCTGTACGGATTACCCATCTGCCCACCGGTATTGTGGTTCAGTGTCAAAATGAGCGCTCCCAGCATTCAAATCGCCTGGCGGCCATGAAAATCCTTACCGCCAAACTCTATGAATTGAAGCAGAGAGAAATGGAGGATAATATGCAGAAGCTGAAGGGAGAATATAAGGAGATAGCCTGGGGCAGCCAGATTAGAACCTATACCATGAACCCTTTTTCGCTGGTCAAAGACCACCGCACCAACCTGGAAGCCGGTAATATACAGGCGGTGCTGGACGGGGATATAGATGATTTTATAACGGCTTATCTGCATTTAAGGGAGACCGGGAATAGACGCGGATAACGCGGATTCCCGCGGATATACGCGGTTTAATTAGGTATTTAAACTACCGCAGCGGGTGCTTTAGCTGGCGGCGGGAAGACAGGAGGACAAGGTGAGAGAGATTAATGAACAGGCCATACAATTAGTTGCCGAAAAAGCACAGGTAATTAGACAGGATATTATAAAAATGCTGGGAGAGGCCGGTTCTGGTCATACGGGAGGCTCCCTTTCGGCAGCGGATATAGTAGCCTGTCTGTATTTTTGGGAGATGCATATTGACCCGGCTCGACCGCAGTGGGAAGAACGGGATCGGTTTGTACTCAGTAAGGGGCATGCGGCTCCGGTACTGTATGCCGCCCTGGCTGAGAAGGGTTTTTTCCCCAAAGCGGAACTTGCCAGGCTCAGGAAAATCGGCAGCCCCTTACAGGGGCATCCAGATATGCGTAAAGTATCAGGTGTAGAAGCCTCTACCGGATCATTGGGACAGGGCATTTCCTGGGCAACCGGCATGGCATTGGCCGCGCGGATAGATAGCAGGGATTATAGGGTATACACCCTCCTGGGGGATGGAGAACTGGAGGAAGGCCTGGTATGGGAAGCAGTTATGGCGGCCGGCCACCAAAGACTCGATCAACTGGTGGCTATAGTGGATTATAATGGTTTGCAGATTGACGGCCCGCTGGGTGAAGTTCTGTCACCGGAGCCGATTGCCGATAAATTCAGAGCCTTTAATTGGCAGACACTGGAGATAAATGGTCATGATTACCGGGAGATTATGCAGGCTTTGAGCAGCGCCCGGCAAACCAAAGGCCGGCCTACGGCTATTGTAGCCAGGACGATTAAAGGCAGGGGCTGCTCATTCATGGAAAATCGCGCCGAATGGCACGGGGTAGCCCCGAACCGGGAACAGGTGGAGGAAGCCCTCAGCGAACTGAGATAGCAGAGGCGCAAACATCGTTGCTATCCCGAGGAGGCAAAATCAAACTAACGCCGAAAAGCCTTACTTTCCTGGTGGAAACCGGCGCAAAAAGAAGTTTGCGCTGCCGGGGTTGGCAAATAAATATCTCCTGTCCGAAAAACGTGCAACTATCATTTAGTCACTTATAACCTGCGGGCAGGGCAGAAACATCGAAAGATTAAGGAGGAAATGGATTGGAGAAGCAAGCTACAAGGGAAGCTTATGGCAAGGCCCTGGTGGAACTGGGGGAGAAATATGAAAATGTGGTGGTGCTTGATGCTGATCTGTCCAAATCCACCAAAACAGCTGATTTCGCCAAAGTCTTTCCAGACAGATTTATAAATGCCGGCATTGCCGAACAAAATATGATCGGTATGGCCGCCGGGCTGGCTGCTTGCGGCAAGGTGGTTTATGCCAGTTCTTTTGCTATATTTGCCGCCGGACGAGCTTTTGAACAGGTGCGCAATTCCCTGGCTTACGCCCATCTAAACGTAAAAGTCTGTGCGACCCACGCCGGAATAACCGTTGGTGAGGATGGCGGTTCACATCAAGCGGTGGAAGACATAGCTATTATGCGCAGCATACCCGGGATGTCTGTAGTGGTTCCCGCCGATGGGCCTTCAACCCGCCGGGCAGTACAAGCCCTTTACTCCCAGGAAGGGCCGGTTTATCTGCGGCTGGGGCGACCGGCGGTTCCTAATATATATCCTCCTGATATGGAACTTGTTATTGGCCGGGCCCAGGAACTAAGAACCGGTAAGGATGCCAGCTTGATAGCCTGTGGGATAATGGTTGCCCGATGTCTGGAAGCGGCTCAACTGCTCAGTCGGGAAGGTATTGAAGTAGCCGTAGTCGATATGCACACCATAAAACCTCTGGATGAGGACATGATTGTCAGGCAGGCGCGCCAAACCGGGGCCATCCTGACCGCAGAGGAACATAGTGTACTAGGCGGACTGGGGAGTGCCGTCTGTGAAGTCGTTTGTGCCAATTGTCCGGTGCCGGTTTATAGAATGGGCATTGAGGATGTTTTCGGTCAATCCGGCAGCCCGGAGGAATTAATGGAACACTATGGGCTGACCACTGCCAAAATAATTGAAAATGTACACCGATTGCTAAAAAATAAATAATTTTTAAAGGGTTTTAAAGGCTAATTGTAGAACCACCTCATGCAGGTGGTTTTTTTCTGTAAGCTAAGGGAAAAAAAGTACGTAACAATAACAGGGAATTTGCAACATTTCCGACGTTGAAGGTGAGGGAGATAAATGCTGGTTCAGTTCTACAACGTCTCCAAAGTTTATAATAATGGCGTCAAGGCCCTTAATGATATTTCTCTAAAGGTGAACCGGGGTGAATTTATTTTTTTAATGGGTTCCAGCGGAGCCGGCAAATCAACTCTGGTAAAGCTGATGATCCGCGAAGAACTGCCCACCCGCGGGCAGATATTTGTGGCTTCCCGCAGTGTGGTACGGATGAAACGCAATGAGGTACCCACGCTGCGCAGAAATATTGGCATTGTATTTCAAGATTTTAAACTTCTGGAGAATAAAACCGTGGCTGAAAATGTAGCCTTTGCCATGAAGGTGGTGGGGGCAGACGCGGCCGAAATAAGAACCCGGGTGCCGGAGGTTATTCAAATGGTGGGCTTAAAGGGCCGCGAAGATTCCTTCCCTGGTCAGTTGTCCGGGGGAGAGCAGCAGCGGGTAGGCATTGCCCGAGCGATTGCCAACCGGCCGCTGTTGCTGATTGCCGATGAGCCTACCGGTAACCTGGATTTGGATACTTCGCTGGAAATCATGGACTTGCTGTATGATATAAATCGCAAAGGGACAACGGTTATCATGGCTACCCATGCCCGCGAGCTGGTTAGAAATGCCCATAAACGGATTATTTATCTGGATTCAGGAAAAATCAGCTCCGATAATAGCAACGGAGAGGTTTTTTCATGAGCAGTTTCAAAAATTTCGGCTACTTTTTCGGTGAAACCTTCAAGTCCCTAAGGCGCAACCGTTTATTAAGCATTGCTACTGTTACCACCGTGTCTATCTGTATCCTGATTCTGGGTGTGGCCGTATTGATGACTATTAATGCCGGACATTTTATTAACCGCTTGGAATCAGATATAGAAATGATGGTATTTGTTGATAATTCACTTAATCGTTCGCAAATATCTGACTTGGAACGAGAGATAAAGGATCTGGACGGGGTCAAGTCGGTGACGTTTATCAGCAAGGAGCAAGCCTTAAAAAGGCTGCAGGATAAATTTGCCGGTCAGGAATATAACTTAAAAAATACCGTGGGTAAAAATCCCTTGCCCGACAGCTTTGAGGTGAAGGCGGAAAACCCGCAAAATGTGACAGCCATCGCCGCTAAAATTCAGAAAATGAACGGGGTTGAAAAGGTAAACTACGGTCAGGGAATCATTGAGCGCCTCCTTAAGGTGACTCAGTGGGTCAGGATTATTTCGGTAACCTTAATTGTCTTTTTAGCCCTGGGGGCGGTTTTCCTCATTGCTACCACTATTAGACTGGCGATTTTCTCCAGGCGCAAGGAGATTTACCTGATGAAACTGATTGGAGCGACCGATTGGTTTATCCGCTGGCCTTTCTTTATCGAAGGGATAATACTGGGTTCGTTGGGTTCGCTGATAGCGATACTGTTTTTGGCTCTGGGGTATAGCTCCTTGCTGAATAATATCCAGACAGCTATGTTTTTTATTCCTATGGTTACGAATCCCGGTTTGCTAACCAAGATTTACGTGGCTTTATTTGCCAGCGGAGCATTATTGGGTGTTTTGGGTACGTATATTTCTTTAAATCGCTTTTTAGATGTGTAGTTGGAAACAGCTAAGGCAGATGCTTTTATTTTGGCTGGGAACCCCAGATTTCAAAATATATTTTAAAAAAGGTTAAAGATGCAGTTTCCGCTGCGTATTACAGCTTGATTGGCGGAGCGGAAATTGAGAATGAGGAGGAGAATTATGCGTGTAAGACAGCGGGGGATAGCGGTATTTGTGGTGATGGCCCTTTTTATGGGGTTTATTATGCCGGTTTATGCCGATGAAATATCAGACAGGCAAAGACAGCTGCAGGAAATTACCCGCCAGAAAAATGAACAAAACAAAATGCTCAACAATGCCAAGCAAAAAGAAAAATCGATTGTAGGTCAGGTTTTGAATCTGGAGAAGGACATGAAAAGTACCGAAGACCAGATCCAGAGTCTATCCGAGAAGATGGAATTTTTAAAAACGAGTATCGGCGTTACTGAAAAAGAGATAGCGGTCTTGGAAGCTGAGCTGGAAAAACAGACTGAAATATTGAGTGAACGGCTGGTCTTTATTTATCAGGAAGGGGATATTTCTTACCTGGAGGTATTATTGTCCGCTGAAGATATTAAAGATTTCCTGACCCGCTATGATATGTTAAATAGAATCCTGAACCAGGATCGCACCCTGATTGAATCAGTACATCGACAAAAGAAAGATTTGGACGTAAAAAAGGCCAGCCTGGAGGTACAGAAAAAAGATTTGGAGATTGCTAAAGCCAATCAAATAGAAAAACAGACCCTGCTGGATCAGCAGATTGACGACAAGAAACAGATATTAGGTGATGTCCAAAAAGAAAAACAGGCATATCAGCGGGCATTAAATGAGCTGGAACAAACCTCCAAACAGTTGGAGGCCATGATACGCAACCTGCAGAATAAAGGCAGCAAAGAAAGTATTGGAACCGGCGTTTACGGATGGCCTACCCCGGGTTATACCTCGATTACTTCGGATTACGGAATGCGTTATCATCCCATCTTAAAGGTTCGTAAACTGCACACCGGCATCGATATCGGGGCGCCTGCCGGCGCATCCATAGTTGCAGCCGATGGGGGAAATGTTATTTACTCCGGTTGGATGGGCGGGTATGGCCAGGTTGTAGTCATCGACCATGGAGCTGGTATGTCGACACTTTATGCCCATCAGTCTACCATACTGGTCAGCAATGGGGCGGCTGTCAGCAAGGGTCAGGTGATAGGCAAGGTTGGCAGTACCGGTTGGAGCACCGGCGCCCATCTGCATTTTGAAGTACGCGTAAACGGAACCCCGGTAAACCCAAGATCCTATATATAATTTAGATTTTTGTATAATTAGTTTGCTTCCCAAGCAGCAAGTTTTTTAGGAGTGTCATCCTGAAGCAAAGCCGCAGCAACGATGTCGTATATCATCTGCTGCCGTATTTGCCTAAGGATGACACTTTTGCTTATATAAAAGCCTAATTTCTGTTTAAGTGTCAAAAAAAAAAAGCCGCGTCCATTTAATCCCAGCCTTTTTCTTGCCAGGATTTATTTGTTTTCGTTTTATGATTGCGGTAACATAATAAGGATAGAATATAAATAAAATAGAGTATGGTAGGTGTGATTTTGAAAGATAATAAAATCGTCCGGGGCTTTTATAAATTTTTCGCATTTTTAGGCCTGCTGGTATTTTTATCACTGGCTTTTGTTTTTATTACCAACAGCAGTTCTATTAGCAGTCTGTTCGCGGTGGTGGGCCTGCTTAAAACACAGTCCTTATATGAGCCTCAAACCGGCAAAATGATCCAGGGGGCAACTTCCGGAATCGTATCTTCCCTAAAAGATCCCTATTCAAAATACCTTAACAAATCCCAGTGGGAGGAATTAAAACTGCAGCTTAATGCTGAGTTTGGCGGTATCGGTGTTTATGTATTGGAACTGGACGGTCAATTAGGCATTGTTTCTCCTATCAAAGGAACCCCGGCATATCGCCAGGGCTTGAAAAACGGGGACATTATTGTGCGGATCAATGGTGAGAGTGCGGTTAATATGAGCCAGGATGATGCCGTTAACCGGATGCGGGGCGAGCCGGGCACACAGCTAAACCTCAGTATTTTTCGCCCTTCCGATGGGCAAGAACATGATTTTAAAATAGTACGGGAGATTATCAACGTCCCGTCCGTTGATGATAAGGTGATCGGTGACGGCGTACCGATTGGGTATATTAAATTAAACCAGTTCCATGCTCATTCAGTCCAGGAGATAGCCAATAGTTTAAACCGCTTAAATAAAAAGGATATCAAGGGACTGATCCTTGATTTAAGGGATAATGGGGGCGGAGATTTCGATGCTTCTATAGCCATTGCCGATATTTTCCTGGAAGACAAGGAAATCGTCAGTGCCAAGGATGCCCGCGGCAAGGAAAAGCACCACCGATCCGAACCGGGCAGTTTTAAACTGCCCATGGTGGTGTTGGTGAATGGGAACAGTGCCAGTGCAGCCGAAATACTGTCCGGGGCTTTGCAGGATAATAAACGCGCGGTTTTAGTCGGAGAAAAAACCTATGGCAAAGGCCTGGTGCAGACTGTTTTTCCGCTGCGCGACGGCGGGGCTTTAAAACTGACCACTCAGAAATATTTTACCCCGAAGGGTACGGATATCAATGAAATTGGCATCAATCCTGACTTTGTAGTCAAAAATCCGGAAGGTCAGGACGTTGATTTGCAGCTGCAGCGGGCTATAGAGGTCTTAAAAGAGAAAATTATGTAAAACTAAAGATTAATTTCCCCGTATTTCCCGGAGGGGGTGTATGATTGGAACTTTTGGGAACGTTGCTGTTAATGATGGGGCGAGTGCTGCTTAATATCTTCACTGCGCCCCATTTGCTTCTCCTTTATCTTTTGCTTTTTCTGCTGGTGGCGTGGCAGTATCGCCGCCTGCAAAACGTTTCCGAAAGCCTGTTGCTTAAGCCCCGTGGTGATTATTTAAAATCTGCCGTTATCTCAACCTTGCTGGGGGTGCTGGGGGGGATATTGGGCAGTTTGCTGCTGGTTTTGGTAGGGACGGATCTGTCCGATATCGGTATAACCTATTTATGGATAACGGCTCTGGCATTGATGTTTATTCAGCCGCGTTTTCTGTGTTTTGCTTATGCTGCCGGGGTTCTGGCGATCAGCAATCTGCTGTGGGGATTTCCCTCCATAAGCATACCGCAGTTGATGGGCCTGGTAGCTATTCTGCATATGGTGGAAAGCTTTTTAATACTGCTTAACGGCCCCATAAATCCGTTGCCAGTATATATAAAAAAGTCCGGCCGACTACGCGGGGGCTTTAATATCCAGTTATTCTGGCCTATACCGCTGGTGGCCCTGATGAGCCTGGGGCTGGCCGATCCCGGGTATGCGGGCTTGGAAATGCCTGTCTGGTGGCCGCTACTGCAAGATTACAGCGGTTTTTCCGACAGCAAGGCCTTTGCCATGTTGCCGGTTCTTGCGATTCTGGGGTATGGAGAGATTACCACCACGCAATCTGCCCGACAGGCCAGCCGCAAATCAGCCCTGCTTCTGTTTCAATTCTCCCTGGTTCTCTTGTTGCTAGCCATTCTATCAGCCCGTTCCGCTTATTTCCTGCCGCTGGCTGCGATATTCAGCCCTTTGGGACATGAACTGGTGATCTGGTTGGGTATGCGTAATGAAAACCGGCGCGGTCTTTATGTACAGCCATCGTTCGGAATTATGGTACTGGATGTATTGCCCGGCAGTCCGGCTGAGCGGGCCGGGCTGAAATCCCGGGATATTATTTTAAACATTAACGGCCAACCACTGGATGGTTTTGCTGCCTGGCAGGAACATTTAAAGGCCGGTCGTTCGGAGCTGCTTTTAAAAATGCAGCGGAATGGGCGGATGGTGGATGCGCTTATCAAGGTTTCCGGGAACAGCCATCCGGGAATTATCCCCGTCCCGGATGAAAGCGCGGGCAAATTCCTGGTGGTTGAGGACGATTATATTTTCTCCCTGGCCCGCAGGCTCTGGCGGCGCATGCTTGAGGGAAAGTTTTAGCTTCCCCTATTATCACGCAGCTGTTTTCATAATGTGGTGATACCCGGGGCACTGCGTTTTATACCGGTAATTATAAAGTTTTGGCCCGCGGGGGATAACAGAGATGTTCACCGTTTGTAGTCATTATGAATAGACTAATAGCGAAGTAAGTAGAGAGGGGAAGGGGAAGAGGTGAACAAGCAAGGTTTAATCCGCTATGTATTTGTCAACAGTCATACCAGTCAAGGTTTTCATACCTTTATTCCTGAACTGATACAGGGAATAGGGAGTGTCTATATTTTAAAAGGGGCGCCTGGTTCTGGTAAATCTACTTTTATTCGCCTGGCGGGAGAGATTATGTCGGAAAGGGGTTTTGAAGTGGAATTTTGGATCTCGGCCCTGGATGCGATAACGCCTGACGGTGTGTATATTCCCCAGCTGGATCTGGCCGTAATCAACGGCAGCCTGCCGGAAAGCATTGAGCCTCGCTACCCGGGTGTGCGCGACCAGTTGATAAATATGGGAGAATACCTGGATCGAGACATAGTAATGCCTCACCGGGCGGAGATTATTAAGCTGATAGATGGGATGAACACTTCCCGGCAGGAGGTCTATAACCTGCTGAAAGAAGCCGGTCAGGTGAAAGCAGAGATTCGCCGTTTAAATTCTCGACAGTTAAATATTGGGAAGCTGGAAATTTTGATTCAGCAGTTAGGAACGGAAATACTGGAGAATCGGCCCGGAGAAAAACATTATTTCTCCGGTGCTGTTACTGCCGATGGGCTGGTTGATTACGTTAATGAATTAAGCAGTGCCTGTCAGAAGCGCTATATCTTTCAAGGTCCGTCCGGCAGCGGAAAGAGTACAGCTATTAACGAACTGGCCCGTCAGGCGCGAACCGCCGGCTATTTTCTGGAATACTATCATTCCGGTTTGGAAGCGGAAAACCTGGTCATGGTCATTATTCGTAATCTGCAAATTGCCCTGATTGAAGCCGATGGGGTGGAAATACCTTTAAAACCCTGGGATGTGGTGGTGGACTTGAGCAGCTGCCTGGATGCTGACAATAACAGCAAGTTGAATGAAGGCACCAGCATATATTATAGAAATTTTGAAAGTCTCATGCTCAAGGCGCAGCACGAACTGGAAAAAGCCAACCAGATGAACAAAGATCTAAAAAAGATCTACTCATCTGCCATGGACTTTGCCGGTCTGGATCAATTAAGAACGAAGCTATTGGAAGAAATTCAGAATAAAGAAACCTAAAAAGTAAAATGCCAAGGAGGTTAAGAACAACGGCGCTTAATAACCTTGCTCCTTACCCAAGATTTTCTTGCTGTCCTGCTTGTCAGGACAGTTATTATTTGTAGTATAATGTAAAAGATCATCTGTTCGATTTTATCCATTTAGGTTTGCAGTGAAGAGGTGGCTTAAGTGACAGAATTTAAGATTAGTTCCTCCTATACGCCTGCCGGGGATCAGCCCCAGGCAATTTTGGAATTGGTGGAGGGTTTGCAGCAAGGTTTCCGGGAACAGACCCTTTTAGGGGTGACCGGTTCGGGCAAGACTTATACGATGGCCCAGGTGATTGAAGCCGTACAAAGACCCACTTTGATTATGGCCCCCAATAAAACCCTGGCCGGTCAGCTTTATGCGGAATTAAAGGAATTTTTCCCGCAAAATGCAGTCGAATATTTTATCAGTTATTACGATTATTATCAACCGGAGGCCTATGTGCCACAAACGGATACGTATATTGAAAAGGACTCGTCTATTAATGATGAGATAGACAAGTTTAGACATTCCGCTACGGCCTCACTGCTGGAGCGGCGCGATGTGATTATTGTAGCCAGTGTCTCCTGTATATACGGGCTGGGTGCACCGCAGGATTATTATGAGATGGCGGTATCGCTTCGTCCCGGCATGGAGATCGCCCGGGACACGGTTTTAAGGAAACTGGTGGAGACTCAATATGAACGTAATGAAACCAGTTTTGAACGTGGCAATTTTCGGGTTCGTGGGGATGTTATCGAAATATTCCCGGCCTCTTCCGGGGACAGGGCTTTGCGGGTTGAGTTCTTTGGAGATGAAATTGACCGTATAGTAGAATTTAATCCCTTGACCGGGGAGATTTTCGGCAAACAGATGCATGCCATGATATTTCCGGCTTCTCACTTTGTTACTACCCGGGAAAGGATGCTGGCGGTGGCTGATGAAATCGAACAGGAACTAGTCGGGCAGGTAAAGCGCTTTCAACAGGAAGGGAAATTATTGGAGGCTCAGCGGATTGAGCAAAGAACCCGCTATGACCTGGAGATGATAAAAGAGATAGGTTATTGCAAGGGGATAGAAAATTACTCGCGTTATATAACCGGGAGGGCACCGGGTGAGCCTCCTTATACCTTAATTGATTTTTTCCCGGAGGATATGCTGCTTTTCATGGATGAATCTCACATCGGCGTACCCCAGGTGCGGGGTATGTATGCCGGGGATCGCGCCCGCAAGGAGAATCTGGTTGAATACGGTTTTCGTCTGCCCTGCGCGCTGGACAATCGTCCGCTGCACTTTGATGAATTCTATGCCAGGATCAAGCAGGTTGTTTTTATCAGTGCCACTCCGGGAGACTTTGAATTGGAGAGAAGTTCCCAGGTGGTTGAACAGGTAATCCGCCCCACCGGCCTGGTTGATCCCGAAATTAAGGTGAAACCTACCTTGAACCAGATCGATGATTTGATGGAAGAAATCCAGGCGGTTCTTAAGAAGGGCAACCGGGTACTGGTGACCACCCTGACCAAACGAATGGCGGAGGATCTTAGTGATTATCTGAGTGATGCGGGGATAAAAGTACGCTATATGCATTCCGATATTGATGCCCTGGAAAGAATGGAGATATTACGAGAACTGCGCAGCGGTGTTTTTGATGTGCTGGTGGGAATCAACCTCCTGCGGGAAGGTCTGGATTTGCCGGAGGTCGCTCTGGTAGCCATTCTGGACGCAGACAAGGAAGGGTTCCTGCGCTCCGGGCGTTCCCTTATCCAGACCATCGGCCGGGCGGCTCGAAATGCTGAGGGGAAAGTGATTATGTATGCTGACCGGATCACTCCCTCCATGCGTCAAGCCATTGATGAAACCGAACGGCGCCGCGGGATCCAGACGGCTTACAACCAGGAACACGGCATAACCCCGGAAACAATCAAAAAGGCCGTATACGCAGCCCTGGAAGCAACCGTAGCCGAAGAACCGGGGCAATACGATATTACCAATTTTAAGTCTCTGCGTCCGGAAGAAAGGGATCGGCTGATTCGGGAAATGGAGGCAGATATGCGCCATGCCGCCGAAGCCCTGGATTTTGAACGAGCCGCCCAACTTAGGGACACGATTAAGGAACTGCAAAAACCAAAGAGGAAAAGATCCAGATAAAACAGATTAGTAGGATTTAAAAAAGATTATTATTTGAACAGATACCGTATATGCGGGGTTAGCAACCAGGATAATTTCGGAGGATTGAAGTGAAAGATTATATTATTGTTAAGGGTGCGCGGGAGCACAATTTAAAAAATATTGATATTGCCATTCCCCGGGACAAGCTGGTAGTGTTTACCGGGGTTTCGGGATCGGGGAAGTCCAGCCTGGCATTTGATACTATTTATAGCGAGGGTCAGCGTCGTTACGTGGAATCACTTTCCACCTATGCCCGGCAGTTTTTAGGGCAGATGGATAAACCGGATGTCGATTATATCGAGGGGTTATCGCCCTCTATCTCCATTGACCAGAAAACCACCTCCAATAACCCCCGTTCCACGGTGGGAACAGTTACGGAGATTTACGACTATCTGCGGCTGCTCTTTGCCCGGGTGGGCAAACCCCACTGCCCCCAGTGCCACCGCCCGATTCAAAGACAAACGGTGGATCAGGTGGTGGATACCGTTTTAAATCTGCCGGTGGGCAGTAAAATTAAGATCCTCTCCCCTATCGTCAAAGGGCAGAAGGGTGAGCACCGCAAAACTCTGCAGAATCTTTTTAAAGATGGTTTTGTGCGGGTTATTGTGGATGGGTTTGAATATACGTCTGATGAAGAAATCAAACTGGAGAAGAATAAGAAACACGATATCAGTGCCGTGGTGGATCGCCTGGTAATCAAGGATGATATCCGCAGCCGCTTGGCCGAATCACTGGAACTAGCTTTTGAACTCAGTGATGGGGTCGTTACGGTGCAGCGGATCAAGGATGATGGGAACGGTGAGGAAATGCTTTTCAGCCGGGATTTTGCCTGCCCGGAATGTGGATTTAGCCTGCCGGAACTCACGCCCCGGATGTTTTCCTTTAATAGTCCTTTCGGGGCCTGTCCGGATTGTGATGGCCTGGGTGAAATGAAAAAGATTGATCCGACTCTGGTTTTGGATATGGAAAAAAGCCTTAAAGATGGGGCTATTATTCCCTGGTCAGGAAGTTTCCATAATTTCTACCGCCAATTGATTGCCGGAATGGCGAGTAATAACGATATACCTATGGATTTGCCCTTAAAATCCCTGACCGAAAAGCAATTAAATACTATTCTTTTCGGCAATGGCGGCGAACGTTTCAAGATAGAATACACAAATTCCTACGGCGAGGAGCGAGATTTTTATTCCACCTATGAGGGGGTTATAAACAACCTGGAGCGGCGTTACCAGGAAACCAAATCCGACAGCTCCCGGGAGGAATTGGAAAAATACATGATTTCGGCTATATGCCCGGCCTGTCAAGGAAAAAGGCTACGGGAAGAAATCCTCTGGGTACTGCTGGGGGGCAAATCCATAAACGAGCTTACCTCCTATTCGGTACGGGAGTGCTCCCGATTTTTTGAGGAACTGCAATTGGAGGAAAGGGATAGTTTTATAGCCCGGCAGGTAATAAAAGAGATTAAAGCGCGGCTGGGGTTTTTGATAGATGTGGGCCTGGATTACCTGACTCTGGATCGGGGCGCCGGCAGCCTGTCGGGGGGCGAAGCCCAGCGTATCAGGCTGGCAACCCAGGTCGGTTCCTCCCTGGTGGGCGTATTGTATGTGCTGGATGAACCCAGCATCGGTCTGCACCCTCGCGACAATGACCGTCTGCTGGCTACCTTGAAACGACTCAGGGATTTGGGTAACACTGTTATCGTAGTGGAACATGATGAGGAAACCATGTTTAATGCTGATTATATTGTGGATATTGGCCCGGGGGCAGGAATTCACGGAGGAGAAGTCGTGGCCGCCGGAACTCTGGAAGAAATCCTGGCAACCGAAGGATCACTGACCGGACAGTATCTTTCCGGACAACTCAAGATAGAATTGCCGATGCAGCGTAGGGAAGGTAATGGAAACAATCTAATCATCCGCGGTGCCCGGCAGCATAATCTCAAAGATTTGGATGTAGCCATCCCTTTGGGGAAAATGGTGGTGATAACCGGTGTTTCGGGTTCAGGCAAGAGTACCTTGGTTGAAGATATCCTCTATCCGGCTTTGATGAAAAATTTTCATGGTGGCCGGCATCGGCCGGGTGCCCATCAAAGCCTGGAAGGTATGGAACACCTGGATAAAGTTATTAATATCGATCAGTCTCCAATCGGCAGAACGCCCCGTTCCAATCCGGCTACTTACACCGGTGCTTTTGACGGTATCCGGGAACTGCTGGCCAATACCACTGAATCACGGGTGCGCGGCTACAAACCGGGACGTTTTAGTTTCAACGTGCGCGGTGGGCGCTGTGAAGCCTGTTCCGGGGACGGCATTATTAAAATCGAAATGCATTTTCTGCCGGATGTTTATATCCCCTGCGAAGTTTGCAAAGGCAAACGCTATAATCGTGAAACCCTGGAAGTAAAATATAAAGGCAAAAACATTGCCGACATCCTGGCTATGACCGTGGCCGAAGCGGTGGAGCTTTTTGAGAATATTCCCAAAATCCATCGTAAACTTAAAGTACTGCAGGATGTAGGCCTGGGGTATATCCAATTGGGGCAGCCGGCTCCTACCCTGTCAGGTGGAGAAGCCCAACGCGTGAAGCTGGCTACGGAGCTTTCCAAACGTTCCCTGGGCAGGAATCTCTATATCCTGGACGAGCCTACCACCGGCCTGCATAAGGAGGACGTAAAACACCTGCTGGGGGTCTTAAATAGATTGGTGGATGCCGGCAATACTGTCCTGATCATTGAACACAATCTGGATGTTATCAAGTCGGCTGACTATATTATCGACTTGGGCCCGGAAGGCGGGGATAAAGGCGGCGAAATCATTTGTCAGGGTACCCCGGAAGAGGTGGCTCGCCATCCCCAATCCTACACCGGCCGCTACCTAAAGGACATCCTGCAGACCTAGACGAACCGGAAAGGACGGCTATTAAAAGCCGCAGATAGCACGCTTTAATAGACATAACGGAGGCTTCAGCCGATAATATTAACACCCCCCGTAGCGGAGGCTTCAGCCTCCGCGGGACAACGTTGTTTTCTAAAGGAGATAATATTAACACTCCTCGTAGCGGAGGCTTCAGCCTCCGCGGAAAAACGTTGTTTTCTAAAGAAGCGGTTGTAATGTACACAGATAA
The DNA here is from genome assembly GCF_000983115.1 of Syntrophomonas zehnderi OL-4. Lineage (GTDB taxonomy): Bacteria > Bacillota > Syntrophomonadia > Syntrophomonadales > Syntrophomonadaceae > Syntrophomonas_B > Syntrophomonas_B zehnderi. The sequence continues at coordinate 42,311 of NZ_CGIH01000042.1, read as the reverse complement.
AACAGATCAGAAAGATTTACACAGCTAACTAAACAGCGACCGCCGGATTGGGGTTAATTATGTATATAGGCCGATTTCGCAGGTTTAAAAGCCGCGGATATCACGCTTTAATAGACATAACGGAGGCTTCAGCCGATAATATTAACACCCCCCGTAGCGCAGGCTTCAACCTCCGGATATTATCAACAGCCCCGTTGCGGAGACTTCAGCCGATATCATTAACACCTCCCGTAGCGGAGGCTTCAGCCTCCGCGGAACAACGTTGTTTTCTAAAGAAGCGGTTTTAACAGACATAGCAAATGCCAGAATGATCCCTCTGAAAGACAAGGGATTTAAACCAGAGACCTTTCCCCTTAATTTTTAGGTTTGGAGGTGGGGACATGGAAGAGATGCGGGAGCGGCTTAAAAACGTGCCGCTTAAGCCGGGGGTATATATATTTAAGGATCAGGAAGGCCAGGTCATTTATGTGGGCAAGGCCAAGCTGCTGCGCAACCGGATGCGCTCCTATTTTCAGTCTCCTGACAGCATGTTGCCTAAGGTGAAATCCATGATGGCCAAGGTGGCTGATTTTGACTATATTGTTACCGGCAGCGAGGTGGAGGCTCTTATTCTGGAAAACAATTTGATTAAGGCCTACCAGCCTCGTTACAATATATTGTTGCGGGATGACAAGACATATCCGTATTTAAAGATCAGCCAGGAAAAATTCCCCCGTATTGCGATTGTACGTGAACCCAAGGACAAGGTCTCCCGTTACTTCGGGCCATATACCGAGGTAGGCAGTGTCAGGGAAACTTTGAAGCTTTTAACCGGGGTATTTCCGCTGCGCACCTGCAAAAACCTGCGTGAGCAATCCCGTCCCTGCTTGAATTACGATATGGGCAAATGCCTGGCTCCTTGCAAAGGCTTGATAAGCCAAGACGAATATCAGGTTATGGTGGATGGTTTGATAGATTTTTTGGAAGGCAAATCCCACGATCTGATACCCCGTAAGGAAGAAGAAATGCGAAAGGCGGCTGCTAATTTGGAGTTCGAGAAAGCAGCCCGACTGCGCGACCAGATTCAGGCAATTCATGTCCTGCAGGCCAAACAGCAGGTGATGTTTGAAAATCCGTATAACCTGGATGCAATCGTACTTATCAGCACAGAGCGGGAACGGGAAAGCTTGGTTCTGGTATTTAAAATCCGCAGCGGACAGATTATCGCCAAGGATACTTTCTGGTTGAAACGGGCGATTGATGAAAGTAAAGAAGAGTTATTGGATTTTTTTATCAAACGTTATTACAGTGAAAACCTGGACATACCGGCCGAAATCTTAATTAATGAAACTCCCGGGGAACTGGAACTGCTGGAAACCTGGCTGCGGGAAAGCAGCCGATGGCCGGTAAGAATTAAAACCCCCGCCCGGGGAGAAAAGAAAATTATCCTGGATATGGTGCGGGACAATGCCCTGTTGCTCTGGGAAGAGAAGATGCGGGAAGACTTGAAAGCCCGCAAGATACTGGAGCATTTGGCCCGGACGCTGGAAATGGAAGTCGTGCCTGAACGTATTGAAGGCTTTGATATTTCCCATCTGGGAGGTGAGGAAACGGTTGCTTCCATGGCGGTATTCACCAATGGAGCGGCAGATAAAAAGGCCTACCGGCATTTTAAAATAAAAAATGAACAAAATAATGATTTTGCTTCTTTGAGCGAAACCCTTGAACGCCGCTTTAAGGAGGCCCGCAGGGGGAACCAGGCGTTTTTGCCCGAGCCGGATCTAATACTGATTGACGGCGGACTGGGACAGGTAAATGCCGTAAAAAGGATCCTGGATCAAATGGGGGTAGATATCCATGTTCTGGGCCTGGCAAAAAAAAATGAGGAAATATTCCTGCCGGGTCGGGGAGAGCCTTTGCGTCTGTCCCGCCGCGATGAGGGGCTGATGTTGCTGCAGAGGTTAAGAGACGAAGCCCATCGTTTTGCAATCAGTTATAACCGCCAGCGCCGGGGCAAAAAAATCAGGCGTTCGGTTCTGGACGATATACCCGGGGTGGGACCAGCTCGCAAAAAGGCTTTGCTCCAACATTTTGGCTCAGTAGCCGGAATAAAATCCGCCAGCCTGGAGGAAATTAAAGCTGTGCCCGGTATGAATGCGGCTGTATCGAAAAACGTGTATGATTTTTTCCGCTAGACGGATTTTTAACAGACGTGGACAACGCGGCAAACTTAAATGCAAACCGAAATTAAGCGAGGGCAATTTACGACTAACCCGGCTCGAGGTTGGTCTGAGTGGATCATTCACACCCCCTGCTCTTTGCTTATATGAAATAGTATAATAAATGCTCTGCTTGCATAAAATTACTACAATAAACATAATATGTTTAGATGTATTAATATACCTCTATTTACTAAAATTATATTCAGAAAGATTGGAGTTTATGGTCTTTGCTGATAGTAAATAAATATTTCCCGGGAAATAAATCGAATACAACCGGAATGTTAGAATTTTAAGCATATTGCGTATGATATTGTTACAGGTATAATTAGCATATAGATTCGATATTTTATTAGTTAAGAAGAAAGGAGGAATTTTGATGCATGGTTGGGTTTTGCGGTGGTTGTTAAATATTTTGGCGATTATCATTACTGCAGCCATAATACCTGGTTTTGACTTAACGATCTGGGGAGCTATTGTGGGTTCAGTATTTTTGGGGGTATGCAATGCCGTAATCAGACCAGTTATTATCCTGTTAACCCTGCCGTTAAATATTTTATCTTTGGGTTTGTTTACCTTTATAATTAACGGATTTATGCTTTATCTTACTTCCGCAACGATTAAGGGTTTCACTATCCATGGATTTTGGTGGGCGGTTTTGAGCGCTATACTGCTTAGTATTGTGAGTTTTATCATCAGTTATTTTATCAAAGACAAAGTGTTTTACCTTAGATAAAATCAAGTGACTACATAGAGATTAGCCGGGCAAATGCTCGGCTTCTTCTTGATAAGGGGGCATATGGGCATATGGAAATAAAATTGGTGGCTCTAGATTTGGATGATACCTTGCTGGATACGGGACTTAAAATTTCTGCTGAATGTATTGCAGTGATAAAGGAGGCCCGCCGACAGGGAACCATGATTACTTTGTCAACCGGCAGGATGTACCAGTCGGCTCTGCCGTATGCCCGGCAGTTGGAAATTGATGTGCCGCTCGTTACTTATCAGGGAGCCTGGGTAAAAAATACGCTTACCGGAGAAGAATTATATTACAAACCGGTTCCTGGTGATTTGGCCCGCCAGGTTATGACATATTTTAGAAGATTAGGCGTACATTATCATAGCTATTATAATGATGAACTGTGCATGGAAACAATGTCGGAGGAAGGGCTGTATTATTCCCGACTGGCTGGAGTAAAAACCCATCTGGTAGCGGATTTGATTGCTGAGCTGGAAAATAATGATGCTATGAAGATAATGGCAATAACGGACAATGAAAAAGTACTTCTGGAAATGGAAGAAGAACTCAAATCCTGCTTGGGCAGGGAATTGCATATTACGAGATCCAAGCCCTATTTTCTGGAGGTAATGAGCCGGGAGGCCAACAAAGCCAGGGCTTTACAGGTAGTGGCCGACCATTATGGGATTAACCGCAAAGAGGTTATGGCAGTAGGGGATAGTTATAATGACATTGAAATGATCGAATGGGCCGGGCTGGGTGTAGCCATGGCCAACGCCCTGGGGCCGGTAAAAGATGCCGCCGATTTTGTGACTTCTTCCAATGAAGAAGAAGGAGTAGCCGAGGCCATCCGCCGTTTCGTGCTATAGGAACAAGTAATACAGAAATAGACATAGATAACACAGATCATTTTCTGAAAGCGTTTGTCAGAATGGGGTTAATCTTTTATATAGACAGATTCAGCCGGGTTAGTAGACGCGTATAGCGCGCCTTTAATAGCCCCTAGGGGAGGATTCAGCCGATATTATTAACCCCCCCGCAACCCCCGTAGCGGAGGCTTCAGCCTCCCGATATTATTAACACCTCCCGTAGCGGAGGCTTCAGCCTCCGCGGGAAAACGTGGTTTTCGAAGGGACGCGGTTTAAACAGACCCAGACAACACAGATTTAACAGATTTAAACAGCTTCCTTAATAGCGACCGTTAGAGAGCATCGGTAGTCCCCGCAGGGGGCTTCCTTAATAGCGACTTTGCAGCGTTTTCCGCGTCTATTAACTCTAGTATTCTGGAGGTTGGATCTTGGGAGACTTTATTATTGGGATTGATATTGGTGGGAGTAAGGTATTAACCGGTATTCTGGATAAGACCGGGCGGGTTTTGACGCGCAAAAAGGAAACTACCTGTTCCCAAGGGCAGCCAGGGGAAGTCATGGATCAAGTCGCGGGGATGATCGAGCTGATGAAGGATGAGTTGGGGATAGGTGCTCAGGATATCTTGGGAATCGGGGCAGGGGTACCGGGCCCTTTGGATTATTATCGGGGTGTTGTTTTGGAATCGCCCAATCTGCGCTGGCCGGAGTATCCAGCTGGCAGTGAGCTAAACAAAAGATTAGGCTCTAAACTTTTGCTGGAAAAAGATACCAATGCCGCCGCTCTGGGCGAATTTTACTATGGTTCAAGTAAAAAAATACGGAATCTTATCTATATAACGGTTAGCACCGGTATAGGCGCAGGTATAATAGCTGACGGCAATCTGTTGCATGGTCACAAGGGCGGTGCAGGGGAATTGGGACATATGTTGATTGAGCCTGGCGGCAGGAGTTGTGGCTGCGGCCGTCAAGGCTGCCTGGAAGCCTTGGCCTCAGGTACAGCTCTGGAGCAGGAAGCCCGCGAAATGATAGCTCACGGACAGGCCCAAAGTATTCAGGCTTTAATCGGAGATGGGAAACCGCTTACGGCACGTGAATTAGGCTGGGCTGCCCGTCAGGGAAATAAGGAAGCGCATGATTTAATCAGCCGGGCCGCTGACTTTTTGGGCATTGCCATAACTAATTTGGTCAATTTGTTAAACCCGGAACGGGTAGTAATAGGCGGTGGAATGGGTTTAGGGCTGCAGGATTTGCTGCTCCCCCGTATTAAAGAATACGTTTTTAACCATGTTTTTCGGCTGCATCGTCAGGATCTGGAAATCGCTGCCACCCAGCTAGGGGAAGATATTGTCCTGCTGGGGTGCGCTACGATGGTTTTAGAGAATAAACAAATGTTTAGGAAGTAAACTAGAATAAAGAGGATTAGAAAAACCCTGTATTCCGGGCGGAGGCTGAAGCCTCCGCTACGGGGGCATCGAAGAACCACGTATCCTGCGGAGGCTGAAGCCTCCGCTACGAAGGCATCAAAGAACCACGTGTTCCTGCGGAGGCTAAAGCCTCCGCTACGGGGGCATCGAAGAACTACGTTTTCCTGCGGAGCCTGAAGCCTCCGCTACGAGGGGGGCGAGGGTGTTGGAAATCTAGCGGTGAAAGCCTTGGCTGCTGGTTGTAAAAACCGCGCTAACCGCGACTATTAGCCCTGCGGAATCGGTCTATATATAAGAATAACCCCAATCTGGCAAATACTATAATAAGAATAATTACCCTGCGGTACCACTGATGCACCCTTGCGGTTGCAATTAAGGTTGCACCCTACGGGTACTACTGATATGAACTTCGTTCATAATTAAGGTTGCTGTGTAAATCTGTTTGATCTGTGTTATCTGTGTCTATTAAAACCACGTCTGTTAGAAAAACCTCGAATTCCGGGCGGAGGCTGAAGCCTCCGCTACGAAGGCATCGAAGAACCACGTGTTCCCGCGGAGGCTAAAGCCTCCGCTACGGGGGCATCGAAGAACCACGTGTTCCTGCGGAGGCTAAAGCCTCCGCTACGGGCTCTAGCGGTCGCGGAAATACGTGCAAATCTACGTTATCCGCATCTATAAAACAGGAAGGGAATGTGATCTATGACGGCTGAAAAAATGAGAGATTATCTCCAGGGATTGCCGGAGCAGTTTAATGAGATGTTGCAGATGAAGCTTAATCTGCCCAGCCGATACAAAAAAGAATATCAAAATATTCTGGTGAGCGGTTTGGGCGGTTCGGCGATTGGGGGCGATATACTACGCAGTTATGCATTCTCTCAGGCTGCTATCCCGGTTATAGTCAATCGGGACTATGATATCCCAGCTTTCGTGGGGCCTCAGAGTCTGGTGCTGGCCGTTAGCTATTCCGGAAATACCGAAGAAACCCTCAGTGCATATCGGCAGGCCGAGAGAGCCGGGGCCAATATTATTGTGGTCAGCGGCGGAGGAAAACTATCCTCCCTGGCCCGGGAAGATGGCAACATGGTGGTGGAGATACCTGCAGGACTATCTCCGCGGGCAGCTACCGGCTACCTTTTCTGTCCGTTAGCATTAATTCTGGAAGAATTAGGTCTGCTGTCGGGAGTAAGTAAAGACCTCGCCGAAACCAGCCGGGTTTTGGCGGACTTAAAGGAGGAAATCAACCCGGCGGTTGATTACGACCAAAATATTGCCCGACAGCTAGCCGGTGAAATGAAAGGCCGTATCCCGGTGATCTGGGGAAGTTCAGCCCATTCCGAGGTGGCGGCTTGGCGGTGGAAAGCCCAGATTAATGAGAATGCCAAATCTCCGGCTTACTACAATGTATTTCCTGAATTAAACCACAATGAGCTGGTGGGTTTTGAGGCTCCGGGTGATTTAATATCGCAAATACTAATCGTTATCCTGCGTGATCCAGGTGATCACGAAAGGGTCAAAAAGCGCATCGACATAAGCCGACAAGTAATTGAAAGCCGGGTGGCTAAAGTAATGGAAGTAGAGGCCCGCGGCAATTCTTTCCTGGCCCGCTTCTATTCCCTGGTGTATATAGGTGATTATACCAGTTACTATCTAGCCTTGGAGTATGGCATCAACCCCACCCCGGTAGAAGTAATCGACTACCTCAAAGCCGAACTAAATAAATAAGACCAGCCAAGCACCGCAAGTAAATAGACGCGGATGACGCGGATTTACGCGGCAACCTTAATTGCGACCGTTAGGGAGCACCAGTAGTACCCGATAGGGTGCTTTAATAGACACAGATAACACAGATCAGACGGATTTACACAGATTATCCTTTTAAAATGTTTGTCAGGGGTGAGGCGTTAGGGGTGAGGAGAACAAAGTGAATCCGTGATCCCCGCAGCAAAAGAGCTTGTTATGCAAAACCCTTTATTAAAAAACAGTGTAAATATGTGCCTAATTAATCCGCGTCTATTAACTCTTCGAGAGGGAAGATGGTCATGAATTTTTTCGGGGATTATCACACTCATTCGCGTTACAGTGACGGACTTCAGTCGGTGGAAGATATCGTCCGGGCTGCTCAACGGCGCGGACTCAAGGAAGTGGCTGTGACTGATCACGGACCGGATATGCTGTTAATTGGGATCAAAAACGCAGACCGATACCTAAAGCTGAAGGAGGAGCTTAAGGTGCTAAATGATTCCGGGCAGTATGGTGTTAAGGTCTTGCTGGGCGCGGAGGCCAACATTTTAGACCTTAAGGGCACGCTTGATATTCCTGACAATATTGCCCGACAGATGGATATCTTAATTGCCGGATTGCATCCTTATACCCGGCCTGCTTCTCTGGATGATGGATTAAAAATCTGGGTACAGAACAGCCTGCGTCATATGGGCAAAAGGCAAAAAGAAAAGGCGAAAAACGCCAATACCAAGGCCAGTTGTGAAGCTCTCTATAATAACCCGGAGATTAATATCCTGTCCCATCCCGGACTTGTTTTTGCGGTAGATATTAAGGAAGTGGCTCACGCTTGCGTTAAAAATGATGTCTGGTTTGAAATAAATTGTGCTCATAAATACCCGCTGATTTCTGATATAATAGAAGCAGAACAAACTGGAGTTGATTTTATTGTAAACAGCGATGCGCATTATCCTGCCAGTGTCGGCCAACTATCCTATGGTGAATACATTATTAAAAGACTGCATTTAGATCCGCAGCGTGTAGCCAACTCTTGGGATGAAGGGGAGTGCTAGGATGATGGAACCGAACAACCAACCCAACGTTTTAATCATCACCGGTTTATCCGGGGCTGGCAAAACACAAACCATGAACTGCCTTGAAGACCTAGGCTATTATTGTGTTGATAATCTGCCCCCTGCCCTTATGATCAAATTCATTGAGTTAAGCATGCAATCTGAAGCCAGAATTGAAAAAGTGGCCCTGGTCATTGATGTCCGGGGAGGGGAGTTTTTCCATGATCTTTCCCAATCTCTAAATGAACTGGAAGAAAACCAGATTGCCTTTGAGATACTATTTTTAGAGGCATCTGAGGAAGTTCTGGTGCGCCGTTTTAAAGAATCAAGACGTCGGCATCCTCTGGCCATCAGCAGTCGGCTGCTAGAGGCAATCCGTATGGAGCGAAACATCCTGGAAGAGCTTAGGGGCCGAGCCAATATTATCATCGACACTTCCAACCTAACGCCCCGGGAATTAAAGAACAAACTGCTTAGTTACTACAGCGAGGGTAACAAGGGTGATTTTACCATCAATATTGTATCATTCGGCTATAAAGCAGGTATACCTTTAGACTGTGATATTATGATGGATGTCAGATTCCTGCCCAATCCCTTTTATGATCCTTTGATGAGAACCATGACCGGTGAGGATGACGATGTTATACGATATGTCCTGGAAAACCCCGTAACTAAATCTTTCACCCGCCGTTTTTTGAATCTGTTAAAATTCCTGGTGCCTTACTATATTGAAGAGGGTAAAACCAATCTAGTCCTATCCATAGGCTGCACGGGCGGACAGCATCGTTCGGTGGTTTTGGCAGATTACTGCGGCGGACAGCTTAAAAAAATGGGGTATAATGTTATAGTAAGACATCGAGATATAGCCAGATACAAAGAGGAGGTTTAGATGTCTTTTTATACAGACGAACCGAAGATTGTAGTAATAGGCGGAGGAACAGGACTGTCCGTCCTTTTAAAAGGATTAAAAAAACATACTTCCCAACTGACCGCAGTCGTTACTGTAAGTGATGATGGCGGCAGTTCCGGCCGGTTAAGGGCGGAACTCGGGATACTGCCTCCCGGGGATATTCGCAACTGCCTGGTGGCTTTGGCCGAAACCGAGACCCTAATGGATAAAGTTTTTCAGCATCGTTTTGCCCAGGGATCAGGTATTGCCGGACATAATCTGGGTAATCTATTGTTGCTGGCGATGACGGAAATAACCGGTGATTTTGTAAGTGCCATAAAAGAAGTCAGCGAGGTCTTGGCCGTTAGGGGTAAAGTTATCCCGGCTACCTTGGATCAGGTAGTGCTGGAAGCCAGGATGAAAGATGGGGCTATAGTTACCGGGGAGACCGCGATTCGAAATTATAATCATAAAATCGAGAAGATTTATCTGGTTCCTGAGGCTTGCAGGCCGGTTCCGGATACTCTGAATGCGCTTTTGGAAGCGGATGCTATAATAATGGGGCCAGGAAGCCTTTATACCAGCATTATTCCCAATCTCCTGGTGGAAGGTGTCACTTCGGCTATCGCCAGATCGAAAGCAGTAAAGATATATATCAGCAACATAATGACCGAGCAAGGGGAAACCGATGATTTTACCGCCCTGGATCATCTGCGGGTTATTATGGATTATGTGGCCGAACCGATTATTGACTATATCATTCTTAATACGGGTTCCATTGATGAATTAAGGTTGAAAAGATATCAGGAGGAAAAGGCCGTGCCCGTAGCTGATTCTTACCAGCAGATAACGGATCTGGGCATTAAGGTAATGGCGGCGGATCTGGTTTCCAATACTGAAGTCGCCTGGCATGATCCTGACAAACTGGCCAATATTATAATGCAGGTTATTTACGACAATCAGCCGGAGGGGCTAAAATGAGTTTTGCCAATGAGGTCAGAAGTGAATTGGCTCATATCATACCTGAGAAATCCTGTTGTCAGATATCTGAATTGGCTGCTTTGCTGGCTCTGCGGGGAGATATTGTTGTCCAGGATAATGGCAAACGGGTTTTGCAGGTGGAGGCCGACAATGCAAGTGCGGCTCGCAAGGTTTACCGTCTGCTTAAAGATTGCTGTCGCCTTCAGCCCGCGGTGGCAATAAAGGAGCGCAAACGTTTTCGGCAAACCCGCTTTTACATAGCAGAAGCCCTGCTGAATGAACGGGAAATGCAATCCTTGCAAAACCTGGGTTTGCTGAACGACAACGGGGATATCAAGCGGGATGTTGATTGGAGCCTGGTGAGCAAAAACTGTTGCAAAAGATCCTATTTGCGGGGGGTCTTTATGTGCAAGGGTTTTATCAACCGTCCGGAAGGCAATTATCATTTGGAAATCGTGTTAAATGATACCCGCATGGCTCAGGATATAAAAAAAATGCTGGCCCGGCTAGATGTTGAAGCGCGCCTCGGGGAACGTAAAAACAACCTGATTGTCTATATCAAGGACAGTGAAAAGATCGGGGATTTTTTACGGGTAGTAGAAGCCAGTAATTCTTTACTGAATTATGAGAATGTGCGTATCATAAAATCCATGCGCAACCAGGTGAACCGCCAGGTAAACTGCGAAACTGCCAATCTGGGTAAAACTATTGATGCCTCCGTGCGTCAGGTGGAACTGATTGAGAGTCTGCTTGCCAGCCAGGGTATCGCCATGATACCCCCGCAGTTAAAAGAGTTGGCTATGTTGCGTATCGATCATCCGCACAGTACCTTAAGGGAATTGGGGCTTATGATGAACCCGCCCCTGACGAAATCAGGGGTTGCCTATCGCATGAGGAAGCTGGAGGAATTTGCTGAAGAAACTCTGTATGAGACAGAATGATTTTTAACATCTAACTCGCAGGATTGTAAAACGATGACCCAACGGGAGAGAAACTATCCCGAATAAACCAAGTGAGGTACTTTATGAAGCTTACCCATGATATATACTTGGAGCAACAACAAAAACTACTAATGACTCCTGAGTTACGTCAAGCCATTGCTATGCTGCAAATGTCAACTCTGGAGCTGGGTGAGTATATACAAAAAGAGTTAGAAGAGAATCCTTTTCTGGAAGAAAGGGAAGAAGGCAGCCTTGAAGGCGAAACTACGACCAAGGAAACCAACGAGATTGAGGAAAACAAGACCGAAGACTGGTTGGAGTCTTACTATGAACGTGATAATGATCTGAGTGTATCTGACCGTGAAGATAAATCTTTTGATAATTATATCAGCAAGACTCCCAGCCTCTATGAGCACCTTCAATTCCAGCTGCGCATGTTGGTAACCGGCGATCTAAATCTGGAAATAGGCAACTATATTATTGGCAACATCGATGCCAACGGATACTTGACGGTAGATCTGGAGGAAGTGGCGGGCGCTACTGGTACTGATATTGATCAGGTTCAGGCTGTATTGCAGACGATTCAGGCTTTCCATCCCCATGGGGTGGGGGCACGTGATCTGGCCGAATGCCTGCTGATTCAGCTGGAGCACAACGGCAAAGAAGACCCGGTTGCCATAGCCATCATTGAAGAACATTTACAGGATCTGGCCCGGGGCAGACTAAATAAAATAGCGCAGGATTTGGACATAAGCGTGCAAGAGGCCCAGGAAGTTTGCGATTTTATTCGTACCCTCGATCCCAAGCCCGGGCTGCAATATAGCAGTGGCGATGAGATTAAATACATCGTGGCTGATATCATCGTGGAAAAAGTGGATGGAGAATATATCGTGCTGGTCAATGACAGCAACTATCCTCGTTTGATTATTAGCCGGATGTATGAAAATATGTTGCGCCGTCCGGAATCCCTGTCGCCTGAAGTCCGCAAATATCTGGAAGACAAAATGAATTCGGCTGTCTGGCTGATCAAAAGCATAGAACAAAGGCGTATGACCCTGTATAAAGTTGCCCGTTGCATTGTGGATATACAGAAGGATTTCCTGGATAATGGCATAAAATATATCAAACCGCTTAACCTAAAACAGGTGGCTGACATTATAGAAGTACATGAGTCAACGGTAAGCCGGGCGACTTCCAATAAATACATTCAAACCCCCCAGGGCTTATTTGAATTAAAATTCTTTTTCAGCAGTGGTGTTAGCAGTTATGCCAACAGCAATGAAAAGGTCTCATCCAAAAGCATAAAAAAACAGATCCAGGAGATAATTGAAAAAGAGGACAACTCTAATCCCTGGAGTGATCAGCAGCTAGTGGAGATGTTGAAAGAAAACGGGATCAGAATATCGCGCCGCACGGTCGCCAAATACCGGCAGGAATTAGGCATACCTTCCACAGTGACGCGCAAACGTTATTAATGGACACACCCTCGCAGCAGAGGCTTTATCCTTCGGGGAGTTTTTCGAAGGGACGCGGTTTAAATAGACACAGATAACACAGATTTAACAGATTTACACAGCTTCATAGCGATCGTTTAAAGAGCATCAGTAGTACCCGCAGGGTGATTTTTCTTGTTTAAGTATTTGCCGGAGCGGGGTTAATCTTTCAATCGACTCCGCCGAGTTAATGGACGGATAAAACGGCTGTCTTAATTGTAAACTCAAATCATATCCTAAGCCCTAAATAACGCCCCTATTTTCATAGTTGGACGGGGTGGACGGCAGAAATTTTAGAAATAATGTCTAGCACATTAACTTAATTGTGCTATAATATTTAAAAACATAAGTTTAATCGAATTTTTTTAAAGTCAATGGGACAAATCTGTCCCTGTAGTGTATAATTAGTCCCAAGAGCAGAATTGGTTTTGATATTATGGATGAAAAAATATTCAACCTCATAGAGCGTCTAGCCCCAGAGGCATTGGAGATTATGAACAACCGCTATCAGGTTTTAAAGCAGGTTTTTTATAATCAGCCTATAGGCAGACGCCAACTTACCCGCAATATCGGCTGCACCGAAAGGGTAGTCAGATCAGAGGTAGACATTCTAAAAAGCCGGGGGGTCTTGCAAACAACCTCTGCCGGTATATATCTGACTGCTTATGGGGAAGAAATGCTTAGGGATTTCGCCGGGTTGGTTCCGTGGTTGTTTAATACCCAGCTATTAGGGGAAAAACTAAAAGAGCGTTTTGGTTTGAGTGATGTAATAGTCGTTCCCGGGAATACGGATCAGGATTTATTCGCCCAGGAGGACTTGAGTAGAGCCGGGGCCGAGTATCTGCGCAAGATCTTATATCCGGGCTGTATCGTAGCCGTGACCGGGGGAACTACCCTAGCGGGTGTAGCCAAGATGATACGGGAAGGCGTAGATGCGCGAGATATTTTCGTTGTCCCGGCCCGCGGCGGCTTAGGCGAGGAAGTTGAAACTCAAGCGGGTAATATAGCTGCCAAGATTGCGCGGGCGATCGGAGCGCAATATCGACTCCTGCATATTCCTGACAGCCTGGAGGCTAGCACAGCCGAAGCCTTAAAGAAGGATATTCATATCAGTGAAGTTGTTAAAACCATCAGATCAGCAGACATTCTGATTCATGGGATTGGCCCCGCTGAGGAGATGGCCTACCGCCGAGGATTGTCACCTGCTGAAGTTGATTTTTTGCAAAAAAATGATGCCCGCGGCGAAGCCTTACGGTACTATTTTGATAAAGACGGAAAAATAATTTTTGAAATCCCCGGAATTGGTATAGAAATAGATGATTTTACCCATATTGGAACTAAAGTAGCTGTGGCAGGAGGAAGTAGTAAAGCTGCCGCTATTGAAGCCGTATTAAGATCCGGTCAGGAAAATGTCCTTATAACGGATGAGGGGGCTGCCCAAAAAATAATATATGGAAAGGATGATTGAGTATGGCTGTAAAAATTGCCATTAATGGTTTTGGCAGAATCGGGCGTTTGGTAGCCCGAGCCAGTTTGTTAAGGGATGACGTGGAATTAGTCGCCGTTAATGACCTGGGGGATCCTAAAGGCGGAGTCTTGCTGTTTAAGTATGATTCCATTCATGGACAATTCCCGCAGGAAGTAAAATTGGATGGCAACCGCATTATCGCTGGCAGCAAGAGTTTTCAATATCTTTCCGAGCGGGATCCGGAAAAATTGCCCTGGAATGAGCTGGGGGCCGACATTATAGTAGAGGCCACCGGTGTTTTCAAAACCAAAGAGACTGTTTCCCGTCATTTGCAGGCTGGAGCCAAAAAAGCTGTTATCTGCGCACCTGCCAAAGGCGTTGATTTAACCGTTGTTATGGGCGTGAATAATGATATGTACAAACCTGCCGAACATCATATTTTATCCAATGCTTCCTGTACAACCAACTGCCTGGCTCCAGTCGCCAAAGTATTACTACAGGAATTTGGCATTGAAAGAGGTATGATGAATACGATTCACTCCTACACCAATGACCAGCGGGTATTGGATCTGGAGCATAATGATATGCGCCGGGCCAGAGCCGCCTCCCTGTCTATTATCCCTACTACTACCGGAGCGGCCAGTGCGGTAGGCCTGGTTATACCTGAGCTAAAGGGTAAACTGGACGGCCTGGCTGTAAGGGTACCGACCCCAAACGTTTCCCTGGTGGATTTAACCGTGGAGCTTGGTAAAGCAGCTTCTACAGAGGAGATTAATGCTGCCTTCAAAACAGCCAGCGAATCATATCTAAAAGGTATTTTAAGATATACTGAGGAACCTCTGGTTTCCAGGGATTATAACGGAGAGAGTTGTTCGGCTGTAGTGGATGGACCGCTGACTATGACCATGGGTGGAAACATGGCCAAGGTCATTGCCTGGTATGATAATGAATGGGCTTATTCACTGCGGGTAGTAGACTTGGTAACCTATATAGCCAAACAAGGCATATAAGAATAATAGAATAAAATCTGGCAGAATCTGCAGGGAGGCAGTCAATTGAGAAGTGTAAAAGAAATAGATATGAAAGACAAGCGCGTATTAATGCGGGTAGATTTTAACGTACCGATGGACAACAACGGTCATATTCTGGACGATGCCCGTATAGTATCCGCTATACCAACGATTAAATATATTTCCGGGCAAGGAGCTCGTTTAATCCTAATGAGCCACCTGGGACGCCCCGATGGGCAAAGAAAAGAAAAATACAGCTTGCAGGTGGTGGGAAAACACTTAGAGCAGTTGCTGGGCCGGAAGGTTTATATGGCTGATGATTGTGTAGGCCCGACCGTTCAGGAGCAGGTCGATAAAATGGCTCCCGGGGAGATTATATTACTGGAAAACGTTCGTTTCCACGCTGAGGAAGAGAAGAATGACCCGGCTTTTTCCCAAACATTAGCCAACCTGGGAGATGTGTTTGTAAACGATGCCTTTGGGACTGCCCATCGCGCCCATGCTTCTACGTGCGGGGTAGCTGATTATCTGCCTGCTTATGCCGGGTTTCTGCTGGAAAATGAAGTGGATATGCTCAGGAGTGTTATAGAGCATCCCGAAAGCCCTCGTATGGCAATATTGGGCGGAGCCAAAATTAAAGATAAGCTGGGTCTGATCCGTAATCTACTGGATAAAATGGATATACTCTTAATAGGCGGCGGGATGGCTAACACCTTCTTGAAAGCACAGGGAATATCCATAGGCAAATCCATCTGTGAAGAAAAACTGTTGGCTGAAGCCCGGGAACTGCTGGAGCTGGCGAACGCGAAGAATAAAAAGATTCTGTTGCCGGTGGATGTGGTGCTGGCAGACGATTTAACCAGCAATTCTGCGGGAATTGTAGCCGATATTGACCATATACCTGCCGACAAGATGATTGTAGATATAGGTCCTAAGACCGTAGCGCTTTTTTCTGAAGCTATTTCCCAGGCCCGTACGATAATCTGGAATGGGCCGGTTGGGGTTTACGAAAACGATCAGTTTGTGCATGGAACCGAAGCCCTGGTACGCGCTATTGCCGACTCGTCAGCCGTAAGCGTGGTTGGCGGAGGAGATTCGTCGGCGGCGGTACACAAACTGGGGCTTGATGAAAAGATTACCCATATTTCTACCGGCGGTGGAGCCACCCTGGAATTATTGGAAGGTATCCAGCTGCCGGGAGTTAAATCCTGTGAATGGTAAACTAGGGAGGTTACGTATTTGAGGAAAACGGTTATTGCGGCCAACTGGAAAATGCATAAGAACTTAAGCGAGACTGAGGAGTATGGGCAAAAACTAATGACTCTGCTAGCTTCTCCGTTAGACGCTGAGGTGGTCATATGTCCGGCATTTACCAGTTTGCAGGTACTGAGTAAGACCCTGGAGAAAAGCCCGGTAAAAATAGGTGCCCAGAATCTCTTCTGGGAGAACAGCGGGGCTTATACAGGGGAGATTTCGGCTCCCCTGCTGCTTGACTGTGGCTGCAGATATGTCATCGTGGGTCACTCGGAACGTCGTCATCTAATGAATGAGTCTGATGCCAGCATCAACCGTAAATTAAAAGCCGCTTTGAATAATTCCCTGATACCGATTTTTTGTGTAGGGGAAACCCTGCCGGAACGCCAGAATAATATGGCCCGCCAGGTAATAAAGGAACAGCTTAGCCGGGGCCTTGATGAAGTCAGCCTGACGGAAGGCAAGATAGTCATTGCCTATGAACCGGTCTGGGCGATTGGCACAGGTATTAACGCCAATCCAGATGACGCTCAGGAAATGATTGCCTTTATAAGGGAGACCCTGGCCGGTTTATACAATATGGAATTGGCGCAGTCCATTTCCATCCTTTACGGAGGAAGCGTAAAAACTGATAACATTGCAGATTTTATGGACAAAAAAGACATTGACGGAGCCCTGGTGGGTGGTGCCAGTCTAAATGTGCATGATTTTGCCCGAATAGTGAGGTTGGGAAAAGATGTCTAAAAAACCCCTGGTATTAATGATTTTGGATGGCTGGGGTCTAAGGGCCGCCTGTGCGGATAATGCTGTCACCCTGGCCAATCCGGTCAATTTTAATAAGTTAAAAGATGTCTATCCTTATACTGAATTAGAATGTTGTGGAAATGATGTGGGACTTCCCCGCGGGCAAATGGGAAATTCCGAGGTGGGACACCTGAATATGGGGGCCGGTCGGGTCGTTTTTCAGGAGATTACCCGTATCAGCCAGACGATTGAGGATGGTTCCTTCTTCCGCAATGAAGAACTGTTAAAAGCCCTGGAAAATACCCGTTATCATAACGGAGCCGTTCATTTGCTGGGATTGCTCTCCAACGGCGGAGTACATAGTGAGCTGACCCACCTATATGCCCTGCTTAAATTGTGTAAAAACAATAACTGCCCGGAGGTATATGTCCATGCTTTTATGGATGGTCGGGATGTGGCACCGCAAAGCGGCATGGATTATGTTAATGCCGTGGAAAAACGGATGCGGGAAATAGGTGTTGGCCGGATAGCCAGTCTGGGTGGACGATTTTATGGCATGGATCGAGATAACCGCTGGGAACGGATCGAAAAAGCATATAACGCCATGGTTCTGGGTGAAGGCCTTCAGGCTGCCAATGCCCAGGCCGCTTTAGAAAACAGCTATGAAGCCCGTATTACCGATGAATTTATGGAGCCGACCGTCATTGTGGATAAACAAGGGCAGCCCATCGGTAAAATTAAGGACGGAGACAGTGTGATTTTCTTTAATTTTAGGGCTGATCGAGCCCGGCAAATAAGTCATGCCTTCGTTGATCAGCATCTGGACAGGTTTAAACGTAAGGTGCTGCCTGCTACCTATTACGTATGTATGACTCAGTATGACGCCCATTTGCAGGCCCCGGTAGCCTTCCCGGCTCAGAATCTTGATAATACCCTGGGGCAAGTCCTGGCCGCCCATGGCTTAAAACAATTGCGCATTGCCGAAACAGAAAAATATGCTCATGTAACCTTTTTCTTTAACGGAGGGGTGGAGGAAGCAAATCCCGGCGAGGATAGAATTTTAATTCCCTCTGCTAAAGTAGCTACCTATAATTTAAAGCCCGAGATGAGTGCCGCTGAGGTGACCGAACGGGTGATTCAGGAAATTGACCGCGACTACTACGATGTCATTATCATGAACTATGCCAATCCTGACATGGTTGGTCATACCGGGGTTTTGGAAGCTGCGGTGCGAGCTGTTGAGACGGTCGACCAATGTTTGCTAAAGATTGTCAACCAGGTACAGGAGAAAGCAGGAACGGTTTTGATAACGGCTGACCACGGCAACTGCGAAATGATGTTGGATCCTGAAAAAGGCTGTCCTTTTACAGCCCACACCACCAATAAGGTTCCTTTTATTCTGGTGGATGACAGGTATAAAGGCCGCCGGTTGAAAGATGGTTCGCTGCAGGATGTGGCCCCTACATTATTAGGATTGATGGGCTTGGAGATACCGCCGGAAATGACCGGAAAAAGCCTATTAAGCGATTAACATATACGGATAACGCTGATTTAATGGATTTACACAGTTTTTTGCAAGCAGAAGGGCGCTGAAAATTATGGAAAGCAGCAGGTTTTTTTAGAAAATAATTTTTCCCCGTCTGGGTTGTCCTAAACGAGGTGAAGGATATACCCCTGAAACGGCGTTACATACTTCGTCGCGCTTAGAATGTCCCAGACGCAGGACACCGGAATTTAAACTGGTGGTTGTGGCTTCGGCCACAGGGGAACATTCTCAATATAAACTATTTTTAAATGGAGTGCAGAAAGGATGAACATGATGAGTATAATCGTGGATGTATTTGCTCGGGAAGTATTAGATTCCAGGGGTAATCCTACCGTAGAAGTAGAAGTCATCTTAGAAGATGGAACCATGGGAAGAGCTATCGTTCCATCCGGCGCTTCTACCGGCGCTCACGAGGCAGTGGAACTGCGTGACGGGGATAATGACCGCTATCAAGGCAAAGGAGTGCTCCAGGCGGTAAACAATGTAAACGACATTATTGCCCCTGAACTCCTGGGAATGAACGTTACCCACCAGGTTGATATTGATGCCGTGATGATTGATCTGGACGGCACACCCAATAAAAGCAAATTAGGAGCCAATGCCATACTGGGAGTGTCTCTGGCCTGTGCCCGGGCTGCGGCTGAATACTTGGCCCTGCCTTTATACCAGTACATAGGAGGGTTAAACGCCAAAGAGATTCCCGTGCCGATGATGAATATCTTAAATGGCGGCAAACATGCGGACAATAACGTGGACATTCAGGAATTTATGATTGTACCGGTCGGTGCAGGCAGTTTCCGAGAAGGATTGCAGATGGGGGTGGAGGTCTACCATACCCTGAAAAAAGTTTTAGCGGGCAAAGGCCTGGTAACGTCCGTGGGGGATGAGGGAGGTTTTGCTCCCAACCTGCCTTCAAATGAAGCGGCTATTGAGGTAATCCTGGAAGCGATAGAAAAAGCCGGTTACGCACCCGGTCAGCAAATAGTTCTGGCCCTGGACGTGGCGGCTACTGAACTATACCAGGATGGTTACTACCACTTGAATCAAAAGCAGTTTGCCACCGATCAGATGGTGGAATTCTATAACGATTTGACCCGGAAATATCCGATTATATCCATTGAAGATGGCTTGGCCGAAGACGATTGGGAAGGTTGGAAAAAACTTACCGACCAGCTGGGCAAGCGTATCCAACTGGTGGGTGATGATCTGTTTGTAACCAATACGGAAAGACTGGCTCAGGGGATAAAACTGGGGGTATGCAACAGCATCCTGATAAAGCTTAATCAAATCGGCACTCTGACCGAGACCTTAGATACGATTGAAATGGCCAAGCGTAATGGTTACACGGCGGTTATATCCCATCGTTCCGGGGAAACCGAGGATACTACCATGGCCGATGTAGCCGTAGCTGTAAATGCCGGTCAGATAAAAACCGGAGCACCGGCTCGTACCGACCGAATTGCCAAATACAACCAGCTACTGCGTATTGAAGAGGAACTGGACATTTTCGCGCAGTACCGCGGTCGGGGAGCTTTTTACAACTTAGGTAAATAGGGTACCAGCCTTGTAATAAACGAGAAAGTTGTGGTAAAATATACTGCGGCTTTCGGGAAGATATGTGAAAGGAGGTTCAAAGGTGCTTAAAATAATTATTCTTATACTTCAGACGATTTGCGCGCTGGGTTTGATTGCGACAGTTTTGCTGCAGTCCGGCAAGAGTGCGGGTCTATCTGGAAGTATTGCGGGTGGTAGCGAAGCCATATTTGGCAAGAAAAAAGGCGTGGATGAACTGTTTGCCAAGATAACAGCTTATCTGGCCGCAATTTTTATGGTTCTTACTCTGATGCTGGCTATTTTACAAGGCTAGAGCGCCGGGCAGAATTTAGAACTGCTCATCGCCACAGAGAAGATTATTTGGAGAACTGGTTTGTACCCTACTTTTCAGTATACAACAATGGACTAAATTAATTTGAGGAAGTGATCTAAAAAATGAAGCTAATGCTTGATAACAAGGTGGCTCGTGCTATCTTAAGCAGTATATTCGGCTTAGCTGTACTCCTGGTTGCGCCAGCCACTGCATATGCAGGCGAGGCAAATCTGGTGTTGCCCCAACTGAGTCAGTCACAGCATACGCTCCTGTTTATAGGCATAGGGGTATGTATCCTGGGTATGCTCTTTGGTTTCTATCAATTCAAAAAGGTACAAAAACTTCAGGCACATCAAACAATGTTGGATGTAGCCAATACTATTTACGAGACCTGTAAGACATATCTGATCCAACAGGGGAAACTGCTGATTATCCTGTTTGCCTTTATAGGTGTATGTATAGCTTTCTACTTTGGTTTCCTGCAGAATATGCCAATAGGTGGAGTGCTATTCATTCTGATGTGGACGGTTATCGGTATTTTAGGCTCCTACAGTGTGGCCTGGTACGGTATCCGCATGAACACTCTGGCAAACAGCCGCGTGGCCTTTTCCTCTCTGGAAAGAAAGCCGCTTAAAGTATTAAATACAGCCTTGGACGCTGGAATGAGCATCGGGGTGCTCCTGGTCTGCGTTGAGCTGGTCATGATGCTTATAATTCTGTTGTTTGTTCCCCGTGAATTAGCCGGTGCCAGCTTCATAGGCTTTGCCATTGGTGAATCTTTAGGTGCCAGTGCCCTACGTATTGCCGGTGGTATATTTACCAAAATCGCTGACATTGGTGCTGACCTGATGAAAATCGTCTTCGGCATCGAAGAAGACGACCCGCGTAATCCAGGTGTTATAGCCGACTGTACCGGTGACAATGCCGGTGACAGCATTGGGCCCACCGCTGATGGATTTGAAACCTACGGTGTTACCGGGGTAGCCCTGGTAACCTTTATTGTCCTGGCAGTGGCTCCCGAATTACAGACCATATTGCTGACCTGGATCTTTGTTATCCGTATTCTAATGGTTATTACCTCTATAGTTTCTTTCTACATCAACCACGCTGTCAGTCAGTCTAGATTCGGTAGCGCAGATAAGTTTGACTTTGAAGCACCCCTTACCAGCTTGGTTTGGTTGACTTCTTTGATCTCTATTGCAGTTACTTTCCTTGCCTCTTACTACATTTTAGGACCTGGCTCCGGACAAGTTACAGTGCTGACAGATCTATGGGCTATTATGGCGTTGATCATCAGTCTGGGAACTTTGGCAGCAGCTGTTATTCCTGAAGTTACCAAGATATTTACCAGCCCAAATTCCACCCACGTTGCCGAAGTTGTTAAGGCTTCCCGCGAAGGTGGACCTTCACTGAACATTCTGTCCGGTATGGTAGCAGGTAATTTCAGCGCGTTTTGGATTGGCTTGGTGTTTGTAGGCATTATGTTTGGCGCCTATGTTGCCAGCATGTCGATACCCGTTGCGATTATGAGCTATGCTTCCATATTTGCCTTTGGTCTAGTGGCTTTCGGAATGTTGGGCATGGGTCCGGTTACTATTGCCGTTGATAGCTATGGCCCGGTTACCGACAATGCTCAGTCCATTTATGAACTGTCCCTGATCGAAGCTGTTCCCAATATTGAAAAAGATATCGAGAAAAACTTTGGTTTCAAACCTGATTTCGAAATGAGTAAATACTACCTGGAAGCCAATGATGGTGCTGGCAATACCTTTAAGGCAACTGCCAAACCGGTTCTGATTGGAACGGCCGTTGTAGGTGCGACAACCATGATATTCTCCTTGATCCTGGTTATCCAGAACGTCCTGGAAGTCGATCCCGCTACGATCCTGACTATGTTAAATCCTTATACCATTTTGGGTTTCCTCTGTGGTGGTGCGGTTATCTACTGGTTTACCGGCGCGTCAACCCAGGCGGTTACAACCGGTGCGTATAGAGCGGTAGAATATATCAAGCGCAATATTAACCTGGAAGAAGATGCTGACGTAAAAGCTAATACCGAAAAATCCAAGGAAGTTGTTAAAATCTGTACTCAATATGCACAATCCGGTATGTTTAACATATTTATCGGTATCTTCTCCTTTGCTCTGGCACTTGCATGCCTGTCAGCTCCCAGCGGCGGCGCAACTGCTCCGGTAGCTTTCTTCGTAGCTTACCTGATTTCCATCGCGGTAATCGGTCTGTTCCAAGCCGTCTTTATGGCTAATGCCGGCGGATGCTGGGATAACGCCAAGAAGGTAGTTGAAGTCGACCTGCAGGAAAAAGGTACTGCGCTGCACGAAGCTTCCGTTGTTGGTGATACCGTTGGTGACCCCTTCAAGGACACCTCTTCCGTTGCCCTGAACCCGATTATCAAATTTACCACCCTGTTCGGTTTGCTGGCTATGGAAATTGCTATTTCCGAAACCTTCAGAGATGTTGCTCCGGTATTTGGAGTCATCTTCCTGGCAATAGCCGTTTACTTCGTATGGCGTTCATTCTACAAAATGAGAATACCCGACGCAGAATAACAGCGAACCAATCACAACAACAAAAAGCTCACAACCCAAAGGTTGTGAGCTTTTTTTGTGAGTAGCAAAGGAATCCGGGAGGACGAAGTCAGTCCATTATATTGTACTCCGCCAGGCGGCGGTACAAAGTCCGGCGGGACATGCCCAGAGCTTTGGCAGCCTCAGTCTTGTTATATTTGTATTTCACCAGGCAGTCAATAATCATTTGTTTTTCAATAGCCGCTACATTAGTAATCTCCTGGTCAGCCGGCTTGGCAACATTTTTGTTCACGAAGTATTCACTCACCAGCTCATAGCAGATAACATTATCCGGGGCCAGTTGTATGGAGCCTTCAATGACATTTTGCATTTCCCGTACATTCCCGGGCCATTCGTAGGACAAAAAAGCGTCTACTACATCAGGCGCCAGGGTCATATGGGGTTTGTTAAACCGTTTACAGGTTCTCTCGATAAAGGCTTCAGCCAGGGGCAGGATATCATCCGGCCTCTCCCGCAGAGGGGGAATGGTTATCTTAATAACGCCCAGACGATAGAAAAGATCGCGTCTGAAGCGGTTGCGTTCAATTTCCTGCTCCAAATCTTTGTTGGTAGCCGCAATGACCCGCACATTAACCGGTACCAGTTTGACCCCGCCCAGGCGCATAACCTTCTTTTCTTCCAGCACCCGTAAGAGCGAAGCTTGCAAGTCCAAAGGCATATCGCCGATTTCATCAAGGAATATTGTGCCCTGGTCGGCAAGTTCAAACTTGCCGACGTTGCCGCCTTTTCTCGCTCCGGTAAATGCCCCGTCTTCATAGCCGAAGAGTTCACTGGCGATTAAATCCCGGGGTAGGGCCGCGCAGTTAATAGCCAGGTAAGAGTTGTTCTTGCGGGGACCGGCGTTGTGCATAGCTTGGGCAATGATATCCTTACCGGTGCCGCTTTCTCCCAGCAGCAAAACGTTTGACGAAGATGATGCTGCCGCCCGGGCAGTTTTTATAACTTGGGCAAAGCGCTGGTCCTTGCCGATGATATCGTCAAAAGTAACTTTGGCACCCCCGCCTATGTAGTTTCTGACAAGGCGATTAATACGGTGGCTTTCCCGAACGATTACAACCGCGCCGCCGTCTGCCGAATCCAAATCCCGCATGGGATTGCAGGTCACATTGCAGTGAATCGTTTCCCGACCGATAGCCAAGGTGAAATTTTCATCAGTAATAGTGCGTCCCTGGGTAATTTTATTTATAAAATAATGATTTTCCGTTTTATGCCCTAGTAAATCAAAGATATTACGACCAATCACTGCATCCTTTTGAAATTTAAAAATGCGGGCGCAGTTTTCATTCATGTAATTAATGTTGCCGTTTAAGTCCAGTGTAAATAAACCTTCGGCCATTGATTCCATGATAACCTCATGGTATCTTTTGGCTTTTTCCATAGCAATCCTGGATTTGATATGCTTGGTTGCGGCTACTACCATTCCCAGGGTATGGTTGCTGACCTTGTCATAGGGGGCCACCATTCCCAGAGCGCCAATAATTTTGCCCTGATCAATTATGGGGGCACATGAGCAGGCGGCAACGTGCGAAAATAAACAAAAATGTTCATAGCCATAGACTGAAATCGGTTTAGCTAAGGCTAACGCAAGGGCACCGGCATTTGTGCCAACCAGATCCTCAGACCACATAGAACCTTCTACCAGATAAGCATTATTAGCCCAGGCCAGCGACTCAGGATCCCCGACTACCTTTAATATGCACATATTAGGGTCTGCCAGAGTCACAACGAAACCAGTGCCGGCTACGAATTCAAATAAGCTGTTCATAATGCGGTCACTGGTTGCAATTAGATAAGCAGAATTATCCTGGTATTGGGCTAACTCTGCCCGGGTGCAGATATAGGGATTTTCACGCAGGTAGGGGTTTATCTGGTAGTCATAGCTGCGTTCCCAAGAATCAGCTATTTCCGGGCGCAAGGAGTTTCTATGGTCTGGATTTTGATGAAGTTCCTTCCATTTTTGGCGAAGCTCCCAGTTTGTCATCCCAACATCTCCTCCGAAAAAATAAATATTGAGCTTATCTATACTATAACATTTGATGCACTTCGGCACAATATGACACAGAATGTTACTTGAGTGGGCTAATTTAAAAGCTGGCAGAAAGGAAAAAAACCCGTAACTGCGGGGATATGGCAGTTAAAATAGGTTGGCACGCAATTTGCTATACCGTATCGAGAGCAGTTGATTGCTGATTGCCAGCCTGTAGTAATAATCGGAGGTGATACCTTAGAAACAGTCCACAACGGTAAAGCTACCTGATTGCTGATAATTGATGGGGCGAGGGAAAACCTTGAGCGTAAAGTAAAAACTTGATTTAAATTACATTTGGCACACCGATTATTCCGGCAATAATGCCGGATATACCTGGACGTTGATACTGTGGACTACCCCTTGAAAAGATAGCAGCAGATTATGGATCTAACCTTACCGGAATTTATCAACTGTCGGTAATGGCATCCAAGGAAATGAGTACAGGGTGGGGGAAGATCATAAATATTACGTCAGCAGCTGGCTTGGGTGGGGCACCCTTGCAACCCCAAATCCCATTGCTTGAACATCAATAAAGGTACAGTGCTAACCCGCATAAAGGATCGGACCGTCAAGTGGGCTTGCTATAAAATATCTTAAATGGAGCGGCGTCAGGCATTCTCAACACACATGAATGGCGGACACTTAAAAAAACAATATCGTGAGAAGAGGGCCTTATTTTAGTTGGGGTATTTACGTTGATCTTTATGGTGTCATAGTTTTTGTACGGCAGCTTCCGATTATATTACTGGTTAACGGCTATATACTGATGGCAGATGGCGGTCAAACCCAAATAGTTTAAGACGGAGCATTGTCCGGCATAGCAGCAGTGTGGCACATACTGACACATCCGGGTTCTAGATAATGTGCCAAATTGGCATCATATAAATAATACCTGTTTTATTAGAGCCTTAGCATGTATAAGGAGTGGTGCCCTTTACCGCTGTAACCTCCGATATTTGGCGAAGTTAATGCCAATAATATTGAAGCACAAAACGACCTGAGGGCGCGGCTACAAGGCGCAACACGTAGCATCCTTTGGATTGGAACTGGCTTTAATTAATATTGTTTATATTAAATGCTATAGCAAAATGACACAAATTGTGTTAGACTTTAACTGCGAGGGGCCTTGGAATTTAGGTAGAAATATTTAAGGAGGGCGAAACAATGAGAACATCCCAAGAATATTTAGAGAAACTTGCCAGTATGAGACCCAACGTCTATCTTGAAGGTAAATGTGTCGGACGCGATCATCCCAAGGTATTACACGCCAGCCAGGCTATTCAGTTAACCTTTGATCTGGCCAATGATCCTCATTACGAAAAATGGCTAAAAACTACCTCCCACATCAGCGGGAAACCTATCAACAGATTCTGTCATATCCACCAGACTCCTGAGGATCTGCTCATGAAGCAGGAGATGACCCGCGTTCTCTGTAACCGCATCGGTGGATGCATTCAGCGCTGTATGGGTGCTGACTCCATGAATGGTTTGTCAGTAGCTACTAAAAACGCTGATTTAAAATATGGTACCAACTATCATGAACGTTGGCTGAAGTATCTGGAGTATTTCCAGGAAAATGACCTGGTGGGAGCAGCTGCCCAGACTGACGCCAAAGGCGACCGCAGCAAGAGACCGGGTGAACAAGATGATCCCGATATGTACCTGCATGTAGTAGAGAGAAGAGAAGACGGTGTAGTAGTAAGAGGAGCCAAGTTGCACAACACCATGGCACCGTATGCCGATGAAATATTAGCATTCCCGACCCGGGCACTGGGCAAAGATGAAAAGGATTATGCCATCGCATTTGCTATTCCGGCTGATACCGAAGGCGTTCACCTGATTGTCCGGGAGGCTTTTTCACTGGAAAGAGCTGACAACCTGTCTGCCCCGTACACCAAACTGGGTGATCTGGAGAGCATGACGGTATTTGACAATGTATTTGTCCCGAATGAAAGGATCTTCCTTAACGGAGAAACAGATATCGGCGGACAACTAGCCCTGCTCTTTGCTCTGTATCATCGTCATAGCTACTGTGGCTGCAAGCCCGGTATTGGCGATGTAATCCTGGGAACCACGGCTCTGCTCGCTGATTATAATGGAGTGGAAAAAACCGGACATACCCGGGCCCAATTGGCTGAACTGATCAGTGTGGCCGAATTGGTATTTGCGGCTGGTATTGCTGCTAGTATTAAATCTACCAAGGCACCTTCCGGAACTATGGTTCCAAACGTTATCTATGCTAACGTTGGCAGACGTCATGCCGGCCATCACATGTATAGTGAATACGAAACCCTGTGTGATATCGCAGGCGGACTGCCGGCAACCTTGCCCCTGTCAAGCGAATACAACAACCCCGAGATTGGTGACTTTGTACGCAAATACACCAAACGGCGCACCGGCATTTCCGAGGAAAATCATTATCGGGCCTACCATCTGGCCAGTGATATCCTCACCGGCGAAGTTGGCGCAGCCTTGCTGGTAGCAGGTGTACACGGCGGCGGCTCTCCGATTATGGAAGATATCGCTATCATGGGCAGCTATGATATTAAAGGCAAGAAGAAATTGGCTAAATATTTGGCTGGCATAGAAGAAGATTAAGCTATATCTTAA
The DNA here is from genome assembly GCF_000983115.1 of Syntrophomonas zehnderi OL-4. Classification (GTDB taxonomy): domain Bacteria; phylum Bacillota; class Syntrophomonadia; order Syntrophomonadales; family Syntrophomonadaceae; genus Syntrophomonas_B; species Syntrophomonas_B zehnderi. The sequence continues at coordinate 14,851 of NZ_CGIH01000042.1, read as the reverse complement.
TAGAGTATGAAGTCTTTATAACTAAATTGACGTACGATGGATTCGGGCAGCGATGCTGCCCGAATCTTTTTCTGCCAGATTACCCCTAAAAGAGATTTGTTAATTTCAATCGCTGATGCCGGGACTCTAGCAGTTTACTTTGGACATTCAAAATGTGCAGGTCTCTTATCCTAAGATGCGACATAATGAAACATATTGATAACCAGGCTGGCACAGATTAAGCCCGGGATCTTTGCTGAAATGGGGAGAAAAAAGCAAAATATGACGTTTGCCAGCTGGAACAATTACGAACTGCCTTGCACTGTGCCGACAAAACAGGTTTAGACATTATTTTGGCATGGGAATTGCAACATTCATATTATCATATATAGATCCTGAAAAAATCCTACATAATAAAGGAGGTTCCTGCATGGATTTCAAGTATATCAGACTAGACATAGAACAGGGGATAGCTACTCTAACCATGGATAGATCCCAGGAAAACAATCTTAACTTTGCAATGTTGGAGGAAATGGTTCAAGCCATTGAAATCTGTGCCAACAGTCCCCAAGTCCGGGTAGTTGTGCTGACAGGTGCGAACGAGGTATTTTCGTATGGTTATGATCTGGAAATAGTGAACATGGCCCGAGAGATGCCCCCGGTCGAAGCAGCCGAGATGATTGCCGAACAGGGCTGTGCCAGGTTAATGAAAAAACTCATGACTATGCCAAAACCGGTTATTGCCTGCGTAAACGGTGCCTGTCATGGAGCCGGCGGGGAGATTGCCATGGCCTGTGATTATATCCTGGCCTCCAACAAAGCCAGCTTCGGGCAATTATACATTAATATCGGTTTAATCGGCAATTGTTATTTATTGCCGCGTTTGGTAGGTCCGCGCAAGGCACTTGAACTTATCTGGACAGGAAAGATAATCAGTGCCGAGGAGGCTTATCAGTTAGGGATTGTTAATTCAGTCGTGGTAGCAGGCTTACTGGTTGAAAGCACGTATAAACTAGCCCGCAGTTTCGCCCTGGGGCCTACCCTGGCGATGGGAATGGCCAAAAAAGCAATATATCAAAGTGCTCATATGGATATGGATAAAGGACTTAAACTGGTCAATCAACTGCAGACAGAACTAATGAAGACGCAGGATCACCTGGAAGGTGTGGCCGCATATTTCGAAAAGCGGCCGCCGGTTTTTAGCGGGGAATAACGTATACCTTGAACCGGCGTGCCTTTAATGAACAATAAGGGTTGCCTGACGATATAAAGAAGGCGGAATTTTCTTAAAATTTATATAATCAGGACAATGAAGTTTCGAAAGATGATATTTTTGACAAAAAATAAAGTTGCAACATTTTTTTTCCATGTTATAGAAGGATTCCCGGTTATTAAGTAGAATAATGTTTAAATAACAAGCAATCGAAAGGGCGGATAAACCATGAAGGAAAGTCGGCTGCTTATTAAGCATTTGCGTAACAGTCATCTGCTTATCTCTCGAGCTACCGCCGTTATACTCGCATTAGGCTACCTGGTAACATACGGAATCTATTTTTCGGGAAAGTCGCATAGTATTAACTTTACCAGTACCACCATTATGTTGCTTATTTCAATACTGATAATGGTGGTTGTGTATTTTTATACCCGAAAATATCCCAGTCAAAAATTTAGTAAATACCTGGCGATGACTTCCGTGGCCGTAATTTTATTCTTATATAACTGCTATGTCAGCAATGCCGATGAAGTTTGGCAAAATCTCTATTTTATCGTAGCACTGGGTATTTTCTATTTTGATGTGTGGGTGGCCGTCTATGGCACAATATTAACCCTGCTTGTTCATACCCTGCTGCTTTTTTTTGAGCCGGGTATGATGCCGACCGCTAACGCTGTTTCGATCTTGACGACCCGCTATACTGATTTTGTACTGGTGGGAGTAATTATTATCGTAGCTGCCTATGCCGGCAGTATGTTGGTCAGAAAAGCCCTGCAGGGGCAGGAAGAAGCGATCAGCAAAACGGATAGCCTTATTGAAGTGTCTCAGGGAGTGGTACAAAAAGCCAATATGATTTCCTCGGCCTCACAACAGGTACTAGCATCAGCTTCCGATACCGGAAATGCTGCCGAGCAAGTCAATACCGGTATGCAGGCTCTTTCTAAAGCGTCCGTAGAAGGGGTGGATTTTGCCCGGCAGACGGTGGAATCTGCCCGGCAAATGCTCGAGGCCCTGAATGCTGCGGTTCACAACGTGCAACTGGTAACCGAACAATCGGCCCGTTTTAGATCGGTTGTTGATGAAGGGCGCGAAGCCATGCGGGAACAGGAAAATTCTATGCAGGATAGCGAACGGGCTCAGCAGGCGGTCAGTCTGGCTGTAAATGGTTTAAATGATCAATCCCAGCAGATTCAAAATATCGTAACCCTAATTACCGGAATTGCCGATCAGACGAATCTATTAGCCTTGAATGCTGCGATTGAAGCCGCGCGGGCCGGTGAGGCTGGCCGGGGATTTGCGGTGGTAGCAGAGGAGGTGCGCCAGCTGGCTGAAGAATCAGGTCAGGCCGCCCTGGAAATATCCGCCTTGATTGCGGAAATGAAAAGAGGCATGGAGCAAACGGTCAATGAGATTGCCTCATCGAATCAGGCTTACCAACGCCAGGCTGCTGCCCTCAAGAAAACTGAGACTACTTTTGGGCAGATTGTGCAGGGTTCTCTTAATATTGATACAGCGGTGCAGGAGCTATCGGCTATAAATGAAGAAAACCTGGCGATTACAGATGAAGTTGTCCATCAGGTGGAGAGCATAGCGGCCGCTACCCAAAAATCTTCAATCAGTATGGAGAGTATGAAGAACCTGTCAATCAATCAGACCCAATCAGTGCGAACGATTGTGGAAATGACCCAGAGATTGACCCAAACTGCTGACCAGCTACGGGACTTGGTAGATGGCTTAATCGATACCAAATAAAAAATGCGTAAGCGGTTTAATCCTTCGCCCGTTCGGGTTTTGGCATGGCAGATTATTTAGTTAACAAGGTGTATTATATATAGTAGCAGTAGTATGTGGTTACGTTGTCTGTTAAGGAATATCTGAAAGGGGAATACGCGATGGAACAGTATAATACACTAAAGTGGGAAAAGGTTGAACCCGGTATAGGCTTGTTGACTTTGAACCGACCCCAGAATTACAATGCTGTCGATGGAGAAATGATGGTCGAGTTGGAGAAATTCTGGGCGAAAAGAATGGACGACTCAGAAACGATTGTCATTCTTCTTCAGGGAGCGGGGGAAAAGGGTTTTTGTTCTGGTTTGGACATGAAGTGGTCGATTAAAAGCGCCCAGGAAAATGCCGGTGATGTCCGCAAATACTTCCGTTTTCAGGCTCGCCTGGCTCGTCTTAACCTGGCCATGCGGCGAGCGCCCCAGCCGATTATCACCATGGTGCATGGCGCTGCGGCCGGAGAAGGATTCAGCTTTGTACTGGCTTCGGATATCCGGGTGATCTCGCCAGATGCGCGTTTTTGTGCGGCCTACATCAATATCGGGCTAGGTGGGGCTGATATGTCCTGCAGTTATTTCCTGCCTCGTTTAATCGGTGCGGGCCGAGCCTATGAGTTTATGTATACCGGAGATTTCATGTCGTCCGAAGAAGCCATGAACCTGGGTTTGGTCAGCAAGATGGTACCGCGCGAGGAACTTTATGAGACCGGTTTGGCCTATGCCCGCAAGCTGATGACTAAGAACCCCATGGGACTCTATCTAACCAAGGAAGCAATCAACATGAACCTGGACGCCGGAGGTCTGGAACAGGCTATATGCATGGAGGATCGCAATCAGACCATGCTGATGCTGGCTTCAGGAATGAAATCCACCGTCTGATAATTTCTCTTCGACAGGGGATGATCCCCTGTCGAATTATTTCCTTTCTAAATCCCCGCCATTTAATCGAAGAATCAATGCGGAATTACCTGGTATTCCCCGCGGAGGCTAAAGCCTCCGCTACGGGTTTCCTAACGGTTGCGGTTAAGGGCGCCCCCTGCGGGGACAACTGATGCTCCCTGAAGGTCGCGGCTAAGGATGCCCCCTGCGGGGACAACTGATCCCAATTCCCGCCATTTAATCGAAGAATCAATGCGGAATTACCTGGTATTCCCTGCGGAGGCTAAAGCCTCCGCTACGGGTTTCCTAACGGTTGCGGTTAAGGGCGCCCCCTGCGGGGACAACTGATGCTCCCTGAAGGTCGCGGTTAAGGATGCCCCCTGCGGGGACAACTGATCCCAATTCCCGCCATTTAATCGAAGAATCAACGCGGAGTTACCTGGTATTCCCCGCGGAGGCTAAAGCCTCCGCTACGGGTTTCCTGAAGGTTGCGGCTAAGGACGCCCCCTGCGGGGACAACTGATCCCAATTCCCGCCATTTAATCGAAGAATCAACGCGGAGTTACCTGGTATTCCCCGCGGAGGCTAAAGCCTCCGCTACGGGTTTCCTGAAGGTCGCGGTTAAGGATGCCCCCTAACGGTTGCGGTTAAGGTAGCTGTGTAAATCTGCGCTATCCGCGCCTATTAACACCACGGAATCGATCTATAGAAGAGACTTCGCTTGCCATATTGGCACACTACGGGACAATATGGCAAGCGAAGTGGCTCAGGTAGGTTTGCCTTGACCTAGCGATCTAATTTGCCTTAAAATTACGTAAAATGCTACTACATACCTCACAGATGGAATATTTCAATTACCGAGAAATTGCGCAGATTTGCAAATACCGTAGAAAAAATATAATAATTGTAGAATTGGCATTAATATTGCAATTAAATATACTACTATAGAAATATATTTTACTAAGAAGTATCTTACCAAAAAATAAAGGGGGGATAATCTGAAGTTTTATAGGTTTTATTGACTTTGGATAAACTATTTAAAGACTCCATTTTTCTGTAATTTCCAAATTTGATTTTTGAGGAATTAGGCTGGTTTTTACCACTGCCGAACGGGGCTGTTTGGGCTTCTGCGAACAGCGGCTTTGGTTCTAATAACACAATAATGCAACATGAAAGGGAGTAGAGAAATGTCATACAAATATGCATACAACACCAGGGATATTAAGTTCATTCTTAAGGAATGGTTACCACTTGATGATGTTTTAAGCTGGGATCGTTACAAAGACTATTATTCCAAAGATGATGTCGATGTTCTGGTAGATCAGGTTAGAAAAGTTGCCGAAGAGATCGTTGCGCCTACCGCAGATGACGCAGACAAGATCGGGGCGCGCTGGGAAGACGGCAAAGTATATCTGCCTCCCTCATTCCACGGAGCCATAAAATTCCTCCAGGAGCAAGGCTGGGGTGCCAGCACCTTTGATTTCGAAGCTGAGGGCGGAATTCCCTTAACGATCTATTTCTTGCTATGGGAAATGTTATCGGCTGCCAACCCGGGGATGATGTCATATGTATCGAACGGCGGCGCCGTTGCTAATGTTATTTACCATTATGCGCAGGATTATTTGAAAGAGATGTTTCTGCCTGACCTCTATGCTGGTACCTGGGGCGGCTCCATGTGCTTGACTGAACCCAGCGTAGGTTCAGACGTTGGCGGCCTCCTGACCAAAGCTATTCCTACCGATGATCCCAGAATTTATAAGATTAAAGGTCAGAAAATATTTATAACCGTTGGCGACCGCGATGATATTGATCAGGTTGTCCATCTCGTTTTGGCCAGAGTAGAAGGTGCTGCTCCCGGAACTAAGGGATTATCATTGTTTATTACCCCCAAACTGTGGGTAAACGAAGATGGCTCCTTAACACCTAACGATGTGCAAACGGCTGGTATCGAGCACAAGTTGGGTTTAAAAGGCTCGGCAACCTGCCAACTGGTATTTGGTGAAGAAAACAACTGCCGCGGCTGGCTGATGGGGCCTGCTCCCGATGAAAACGGTGTCGGCATGGGCATTGTCCAGATGTTCAATATGATGAATGAAGCCCGCCTGGATACCGGCCGTCTAGCTCTGGCGGTTACCGCCAACGCTTACTGGAATGCCAAGGACTACGGCAAGGATCGCGTGCAAGGCAACCTTTTGTCCAATCCTAAAGCCGGCAAGGTTTCGATAAACCAGCATGAAGACGTAAAACGTATGTATCTTTTAAATAAAGCTACTACCGAGGCTTGCAGAGCCCTTTTGGCTAAGTGCTACTACTATGAAGACGCGCGTGAATTTGCCCCTACCCCTGAAAAGAGAAAATGGGCCCAAGATAAACTAGACATGCTGACCCCTCTGTGTAAAGCTTATCCCAGTGACGAAGCCTGGGGTCTGATCGCTGAGTCATTACAATCCTACGGCGGATATGGTTACTGTGAAGACTATCCCGCTGCTAATTCAGCCCGCGACTGTAAAATCTGGTCTATTTGGGAAGGCACCAACTATATCCAGGCACTGGATCTGATTGGCCGTAAATGGATGCAGAAAAAAGGCACCCTATTTGCAGGTATACTAGGTGAAATCGATGAGTTCCTGGCTGAGAATAAAGGTAAATTACCTGGACTGGAACAAGAAATGGCTCACCTGGAAAAGGCTCTGGGAGCATACCGCCAGACCCAAATGGCGATTGGCAAATATGTTCAAAGCGGTAAAGTTGGCTTAATGGCAACCTATGCCCGCCGCATTCTGACCGCTACTGCCCAACTTTATTGCGGTTATCTGCTTTTGGATCAGGCCAAGATCGCCCTGGCCCGTATGGAAGAACTGGGATCTGACCACTACGACTACAACTTCTATCTGGGCAAAATCTTCTCCACTCGTTACTACTTAAATAACGCCGTTCCGAATGTATGGCATACCCTGGAATTAGTCCAGATAGGCGATACATCATGTATGGAAGCACCTGTAGAGATATTTGAATATTAAATCCTGGCTACTAAAAAAATAAAGCATCATAGCATCATAGATAGAAAAGATTACAGTTTGTTTATTCATTGCGCTGGAGCTGATGAGGAAAATCATCAGCTCGGGCGCAAGCTTGTTAAACAGAGAAACAAACAGCCACAGCCCATATTTAGACAAATGCCTAAATAAGATTAGAAAAAGTGGCATCATTGGGGGGGAAAACAATGAATCAAAAATGGGAGGAAATGTATAGAGAAAAACTTGGCAGTGCGGATGACTGCGTTAAACACCTTAAAGATGATGACGGGATACTGATCCCACTGGGCAACGGAGCCCCGGCAGCACTTGGCAATGCCATCGGAAAACGGATTCGCGAGGGCAACTTAAAAGGTGTAACCTGGGTGGGGGGATTGGATGTTAAATGGATGGATATCCTAAGCCCTGAACTCCAGGATCGGATAACGATTGATAGCGGATTTGTGGCCGAGGCGGTGCGCTTGGGTGTGCAAAAAGGCTTGTATACTTATAGCCCCAACCGGTTGGGGCACGTAATCGATGTTGTCACTCAGCATCGTGCCCATTTAAACAAAGGCGCTGTAGTCTGTGTCGTCTCGCCCATGGACGAACACGGTTTTTTCAGTACCGGAGTCAATGTCGATATAGGCTGGGGATCAGCCAAGGCGGGAGTTTTCCGGGAACTATTATTGGAAGTAAATGAAAACATGCCCCGCGCCTTTGGCAACAATCATATCCACATCAGTGAGGTAACGGCTGTTTGCGAGAATACAGCGCCCCTGGTGGAAATGCCTCCGGTTCCTATTTCCAAGGAAGACGAGATGATTGGCGAATATGTGGCCGAACTGATACCGGATGGAGCCTGTCTGCAGATTGGAATTGGCGGCATGCCCAATGCGATTGCCAATTGTCTGAAGGACAAAAAAGATCTGGGCATACATTCAGAAATGCTGACCGATTCCATGGTGGATCTTTATGAATGCGGAGCGGTAACGTGTGCCAGAAAAAATATTAACAGATTTAAAATGGTCGGCTGTTTCGCCTTTGGTACCCAAAAGCTGTATAAATTTATTGACAACAACCCCATGGTAGAAATGCATTGCACTTCATATGTAAACGATCCCTATATCATCGGGCAGCACGACAACATGATCGCAGTAAACGGGACGATCGAAGTTGATCTTTCCGGACAAGCAGCCTCAGAATCACACGGCCCGATTCAATATTCCGGAGCCGGCGGACAATCTGACTTTGTCCAGGGAGCCTGGCGCTCTCGCGGTGGACAATCATTCCTAACCCTACATTCCACCTATGTCGATAAAAACGGCGAAAGACACTCGAACATTAAACCGATGCTGACCCCGGGTGCTTTTGTAAGCACTACCCGTCAGGACGTTGAAAACATTGTTACCGAATATGGTGTGGCTCACATAAAAGGCAATGATATGAGAACGCGGGTTAAAGATCTAATCAGGATTGCCCATCCTGACTTCAGGGATTGGCTGCGTTCAGAGGCCAAAAGATTAAGATATATCCCCTAAAATCAAATTTAACGTTGTCCAACCTGCCCGGCAGGTTAAGGAATAAAAAACCAAAAGCTGCATACAATATTTAAGGAGGTATTATAAAAAATGTCAGAGAGCTATCGTGGATTAAAGTATGAAACTGTTAACGCTTGGGTTGAAGAAGGTATCGGTTATCTTCAATTTAACCGTCCCAAAGCCATGAACGCCGTAAATCCAAAAATCTTGGAGGAAGCAACCGATGTTCTGAACGCTTACAGCTATGACCCGGAAGTAAGGGTAATTATAATATGTGGTAATGAAAAGGTATTTTGTGCCGGGGCTGACCTGGCGGAAGTTGCCAAGATGACTGCTTTTGAAGCCCGCAATTATCTGGATGGGGTGCACCGGGTACAGGCTGCTCTGGAAGACAACCATAAACCTTCCATCGCTGCAGTTCAAGGACTCGCATTAGGCGGCGGCTTTGAATTTACCCTCTCCAGTGATATCCGTATTGCCAGTGACGATGCTACTTTCGGCATGCCGGAAATTAATCTGGGTATTATGCCAGGCGGCGGGGGAACCCAAAGATGGCTGCGCTCTGGTTCCATATGTACTGCCAAGTATTATATATTTACCGGAGATTTCTTTAATGCCCAGCAGGCTCTGCAGATGGATTTGATTAATATGGTCGTGCCAAATGCTGAAGTAATGGCTACAGCCAAGAAAATCGCCAAGAAAATATCCAAAAAATCTGCCCTGGCCCTACGCGAAGCAAAGATGTGCATAAACAACTCCATGAACCTGGATATCAAGTCCGGCTTAAAAGCCGAGCAAATAGCCTGGTCGATGCTCTTTGCCTCAGAAGATCAGAAGGAAGGCATGGGAGCATTCCTGGAATCCAGACCAGCAGTATTTAAAGGCAAATAAGCTTAATTTTGCCGAAGCAATAGGAGAGCCGAAAACAACCCCTGCACTAAAAGCCCGCTATATACTTTTATTAAAAATAATTATAGCGGGCTTTAAAGGATAAGCCGTTCGATATTTTATAAATAAAAAAATACATATATAATAGGAGAGTTTGCAAATGACAAATGCTAACAAAAGATTATATGAAGAAAAACTCCTTAGTGCAGATAAAGCCGCGGAAGTAGTTAAATCCGGGGACAAAATATTTTATAGCGAATTTGCCATGTTCCCCCATGCCCTGGATGAGGCACTCGCCAAGCGCATAGACCAGCTTTATGACTTGGAGTTATACAGCGTGTCTTTCACCAATGTGCCCAAAGTTGTAGAAGCTGATCCGAAACAGGAACATATCATCATGCATGATTGGCATTTTGGCGGTCTATCACGCAAGCTGTCTGATCAGGGACTGTGTTATTATGTCCCCCTATGCTATTCCCACGGTTCAAGATCGGTTCATAAGTATGTGGAAAATGATGTCGCCATGATCTGTGTTGCCCCTATGGATAACAAGGGATTTTTCAACTTGGGAACGAGCAATTCGTTTACCGCTGCTAATCTTCATAAAGCCTCTACCATTATCGTTGAAGTGAACAGCTCGGTACCTCAATGCCTGGGCGGTAATTCCGAAAATATACATATATCGAATGTTGACTATATCGTAGAGGGCAATAACAATCCTCTGATACAGCTGCCGATTATCGAATCCGATCCTGTTAATTGTAAGATCGCCGAACATATCATGCCTGAAATCGAAGACGGTTGTTGCTTGCAATTAGGTATCGGCGGCATTCCCAACGTTGTCGGTACTAAAATAGCCGAAAGCGACTTAAAAGATCTGGGCATCCATACCGAGATGCTGGTGGATTCTTTTGTGGATATGTATGAAACCGGGCGCATAACCGGGGCTCGCAAAAATATTGACCGCTATAAAATGGTCTACACCTTTGCCATGGGAACCGACAAATTATATAATTTCCTGGACAACAACCCGGTCTGTGCTTCATACCCTTGCCATTACACCAATGATCCCAAAATGATTGCACTCAATGATAAAGTTATATCCATTAACGGCGCTGTGGAAGTTGACTTATTCAGTCAGGTCAGCTCTGAATCATCCGGCATCCGGCAGATATCCGGAACCGGCGGACAGCTTGATTTCACCATGGGAGCCTTCGGTTCGCATGGCGGCAAAGGTATGATATGTTTGCCTTCTGCTTACATAGGAAAAGATGGCAAATTGCATTCCCGCATTGTGCCTGCTCTCAGCCGGGGATCAATAGTAACGACCCCACGCTCCGTTGTGCAATATATCGTAACTGAAAACGGAATTGCTTTACTTAAAGGCAAGTCAACCTGGAAACGGGCGGAGGCATTGATAGAAATTGCTCATCCCCAGTTTCAGGATGAATTAATAAAAGAAGCCCAGGAAATGAGGATCTGGGTGCGTAGCAACCGGATTGAATAGTAAATAATTTAAATATTCGCAAGCAGGAATTTCAACCATAAAAGTATAATCACCATTTAAGGGTTGAATAATATTTACAACGTGGTACATTATGACACAAATTGACAACTATGGGCGGCACACTTCTATCTTGGGGTAGTTTGTAATCTGGTTTGCAGTTTTCAACCGAATCGTCTTATACCAGGATTACAAGGCGTTTATACCCAGGACTGGATAGTTAGTAATTTAATTCACATAGTTGGCATGGATATTGCAACCGTAAGTGATCAGGCAACCCATACATAAACGGAAAGGAGGGTTAACTAGCCAGGTAGATTTACGAGAGAATGTTGTATTATTGGGTGGTTGATCATAGTACCTTACCCTTATTTTAGCTAAACAGGCTAACCATTAATGGATAGCAAGATTGGAGGTAATATTTTTGAAAAAGAGAATTCGGAAAGTCGCAATAATTGGTTCAGGAACCATGGGCGGTGGAATCGCTGCGCTTTTGGCTGCAGCCGGTATTCGCAGCTACCTGCTTGATATCGTTCCCAAAGAGCTTACCGATAAAGAAAAAGCTGCGGGCTTAACGACAGACAGCCCTGCTTTCAGAAA
>NZ_CGIH01000042.1:0-3439 GCF_000983115.1 Syntrophomonas zehnderi OL-4 | reverse complement strand
TGATTATGATGAAGGAGCCAGAGCCGATGTATCCATGGAATCGGTTTCCAAGTTAAGACCGGCATTCTCACCGACCGGCAACGTAACTGCGGCAAACTCATCCCAGACCACCGATGGTTCAGCGGCATTGATCATGATGACCCCGGAAAAAGCTAAAGAATTAGGCTGCAAACCCCGTCTGAAATATGTTGGCTATGCTGTAGCCGGATGTAATCCAGATGAAATGGGTGTAGGCCCAGTATATGCGATACCCAAGGTATTAAAACGTACAGGTCTTAAATTAGAAGACATCGGCTTAATCGAGCTGAACGAAGCATTTGCTTCCCAGTCCATCTATTGCATTAGAGAATTAGGTATCAATCCTGATATCGTAAACGTAAACGGCGGAGCAATAGCAATCGGTCATCCGCTGGGATGTACCGGAGCCAAGCTGACCGTAACCCTGATGCACGAAATGGAAAGACGTAAAGTAAAATACGGCATGGTCTCCATGTGTATCGGCGGCGGCCAAGGCGCAGCCGGAATCTTCCAACTCTGCGACTAAATATATCTTCATAAGTTTATAAATTAATCTCCTTTATTTACCTGAAGGCATGGTGTATACCATGCCTTCAGGCTGTAAAAGGGAAAATGGCTGAAAAAGGCAGATAAGGTATAGGATAGTGTTTTTGCCATGCAAGAACCTAATTTATTACACGCAATGGATAAAAAGAATGGAGGTAAAAAAATTGAAAAAGAGAATTCGGAAAGTCGCAATAATTGGTTCAGGAACCATGGGCGGCGGGATTGCCGCACTATTAGCCGGTGCCGGTATACGCAGCTACCTGCTTGATATCGTTCCCAAAGAGCTTACCGATAAAGAAAAAGCTGCGGGCTTAACGACAGACAGCCCTGCTTTCAGAAATAGAATCGCTGAAAGCAACAAAGCTCTTTTATTAAAATCCAGACCGGCACAGTTTATGCAGAAAGCTGATGCCGATTTGGTCACCTGCGGAAACACCGAAGATCACATAGGTGTACTGGCTGAATGTGACTGGGTTGTGGAAGTTGTCCCCGAAGTTATCGAAATCAAAAAAGCTGTTTTGAAGAATATAGCTGCTAACATCAAGCCCGGAACTTTTGTTACCAGTAACACCTCCAGTATCTCCATCAACAAAATCGTTGAGGATATGCCCTTGGAATTCAGACAGTACTGGATGGGAACCCATTTCTTCAATCCCGTAAGATACATGAAACTTTTGGAATTAATTCCCGGCAAAGACACCCTGCCTGAAGTGGTAGAGTTTTTCGCTGATTTTGGCGAAAGAGTGCTTGGCAAAGGCATCGTTTATGCCAAGGATACCCCGGCATTTGTCGCCAACCGCCTTGGAAACTGGGCCGGACCTTCCGTTACCCAGCTAATGATGGAACTGGGCTTAACCGTTCCTGAAGTAGACGCACTGACCGGCTCAGCTATTGGCCGTCCCGGAACCGGAACCTTTGGTTTATTTGACATGGTCGGCGTTGATATAGCTGTATTGTCAACCCTGGAAGTGCAGCACAACGTAGATAGCCCGGAAGAAAAAGCCATGTATACCCCTGCTCCCTTCCTGCAGAAGATGCTGGACAACAACATGCTGGGTGCTAAAACCAAGGGTGGCTTCTACAAGAGAGTCGGCAAAGAAAAACAGGTTTTGGATGTTAACACCTTCGAATATGGCCCCATCGTAAAACCTGATCTGCCCAGCCTGGCTGCTGCCAAAGCTGCCAAGAGCGTACCTGAAAAAGTAACCGCCTTCTTCGAATCCGATGACAAAGGCGGCCAGTTTATATGGAAACATGTAGCCGGTCTGTTCCTGTATGCTGCTTCAAAAATACCCGAAGTATCAGACGATGTTTTAAACATGGACCGTGCGCTTAACTGGGGTTACAACCATCAAATGGGCCCGTTCCAGCTGTTCTCAGCCCTGGATCTGCCCAAGTACATTGCCCGCATGAAAGCTGAAGGCATGAGCGTTCCGGCTTGGATCGATGAAATGCTGGCAGCCGGGATTACCTCCTTCTATAAGACCGAAGCGGGTGTAGATTACTACTACTCCATTCCTGACAAAAAATATGTAGAAATTGCTGTGAGCCCCTCGGCTATTATTCTGCCCAGACTGAAAGCTCAGAACAAGATAGTATCCTCAACCGCTTCCGGCACTCTGTATGATCTGGGTGACGGTGTACTCGGCCTGGATACCCATAGCATGGCTAATTGTGTAACCGTTGACCTATGGGATACTATAGCCGCTGCCCAAGCCGAACTCGAAAAGCCCGCTTGGGAAGGCATGGTTATTTCCGGAGCCGGTAAAGATTTCATGGGTAATGCCACGGACTTCTTTACTATGATGAACTTGGCCAATGAAAAGAAATTTGATGACATCGATGCCATTTTGAAAAAAGGCCAGAGTGTCCTTAAGGCCAACAAATACAATCTGAAGCCGGTTGTGGTAGCTGCGAAAGGCAAATGCCTGGCCGCTGGCTGCGATCTTATTACCCAATGTTCAGCTGCGCAGGTTTCTGGTGAAACCTATGCCGGACACGTTGAAATCGGTTTTGGCTTGATACCGGCTTTCGGCGGAGTCAAGGAATCTGTATTAAGGGTAGTAGACCGGATTTCCAAAGGTGACAATCCTTTCCCGGTGAACTTTGTACAGCCTGAATTTGAAGCCATTGCCCAAGCCAAAGTTGGCACCAGTGCCAAAGAAGTTATGAAGCTCAGCTACCTGCGTCCGACCGATGGGATTAGCCTGAACGAGGATTTCCTCTTGACTGATGCCAAGAAGCGGGTTTTGGATATGGTTAATGCCGGATACAGCGCACCAGTTTCCAGACCGTTCAAGGCTTTCGGACAGACTGCGGTAGATCTGCTCGTGGTTGGTACCAAAGGCATGATGTGGGCCGGTGTTATCAGCGAATACGACTGGGAAATCCTGTGCAGCATTATTAATATCTATGCTGGTGGCGGCGTAAGCACCGGTATGGAAATCACCGAAGATTACCTGCTGGAACTGGAAAGAGAAGCCTTCTTGAAGCTTATCGGCAATCAGAAGACTCTGGACAGAATTCTTAGCATGGTTACAAAAGGCAAACCGCTCCGTAACTAATAAAACCGGACAGTTGTAATATATATCAAGGAGGTAATAAGATTGAGAGAAGCTGTTATAGTATCAGGCGTCCGCACAGCGGGTGGTAAAGCTCCAAGAGGAACCCTGAAGGATACCAGACCCGAGTTACTAAGCAAACTGTGTATGCAGGAAGCTATTAAAAGAGCCGGAGGCAGTTTTGAGGCCGGCATGATTGATGATATAATTTGGGGTTGCTCCACTCCAGAACAGGTCTGCGGCATGAACCATGCCAGAATATCAGCTATCTATGCCGATATTCCCAAAGAAGTTCCGGCAGTAACCGTTAACCG
>NZ_CGIH01000041.1 GCF_000983115.1 Syntrophomonas zehnderi OL-4 | reverse complement strand
GCTCTGACCTGGTGATCATTGATGACCTGATGTTTATGGCCATTGACCGTCACGAAGCAAATCTCTTTTTTCAATTGATCAACCAGCTTTACGGGCAGACCTCCATTATCATCACATCCAACAAAGGCCCGGAAGAATGGGGTGATATTCTGGGTGATCCGGCCATTACAACCGCTATTTTGGATCGTTTAATCCACAAAAGCGAGGTTATTCATCTAACTGGCGACAGCTATCGTCTGAAGCATCGTCAAACCATTTTTGGTAACAATTAGGTGTCCAAAATTATTTAACGTTTTTTGTTCAAAACTACTTGACGGTTACATACGCCCTCTCCGTTGTATAAACTCACGCGGATTCTTTGATGAAGCAAGTATTAAGGCGTGTGTCGCAGCTGGAATATCTACTCCTTCATCTAAGCATTTAATTGAAACAAGTATACCTCCATTTATTTCAAAGTATCTTAGTGTTTCATTTCTATCACCATTCATTGCTGAATGATACTCGTACGCATCATAGCCATTTTCAACCAGTAAATTTAAGACTTGTTTCAACTGTCCTTGATTATCGCAATAAATTATCCAACGCTGCCCTTTTAAATAATGTTCTTGAATAACATTTAAAGCAAGACTAACCTTTTCAATCGCAGTTTTTAGTATTTTTGCGCGCTGAATCAGTAGATTTTTTATCTGTCCATCTTCAAAAACAAAAGATATATCACTATCATCTCTCTTTTTAGTCGCAATTAATTTGCTAAGTTTTTCGCTTAGTTCATCCCAAATTTTCTGTTCCGATTCAGAAAGTCTAATCTGGTGAGGATAATACATATATTTAGTTAGCACTCCAGAATCAATAGCATCTTTTAAAGTAAAAGGAGGCGGTATTATGTCCCCAAAATAATCAAATATAGCTTGTGTGCCTTCTGGATCTCCATAACGTCTAGGTGTAGCACTAAGTGCGAGTCTTGGGCCGGATTTTATACTCAATATTTTTCTGTGATATGGACTTCCTATTCTATGGGCTTCATCAGCAACGATAAATAGATGTTCCCCTGATGTTATTGCACCTATAAACTGATCAGATGAAGCTGTATCCATAGTTGAAAGTATAATTCTATGTCTGCTTAAACCCTTTCTAGTCCATGAAGCTAGATAACCTGATTTTTTCCATCTGTTATGTCCATCTCCACAAATGAGGATCTGTAAATTTAAATCCGATAAAGTTTCTCGTATTTCAATAAACCATTGGTTAAGTAATTCCTTTGACGGGACTAGGATAATTGGCACTTCATTCTTTTCTAAAGAATTCCTTATAGCACATAATGCTGTAAAAGTCTTTCCACTACCAGTTGCGTGTTCAAGTATACCTCTCCTTCCTCTTTGTTCCCATGCTTCAAGCGCACTAACTTGATGTGGCCTTGGAATTCTTCCGCCTTTTTTCTTATCCGCACTCCACATTTTAGCTTTATCTAATTGAACAGTTACTTCGTCAACTAGTTCTTCCCAGTTTGCTTGTGAAGCATGTTTTTCAAATATCTCTTTTGCTGTCTTTGGGAACTCGCATACATCAATATGTAAAATATTATTATTCCAAAGGTCATTGAAATATCTAATGGCATTATCTACCCGCTGTTTATCTCTGCTATCAATCCAATTTGGAAAAACATCAATAGATTCAATATTTCCATCAGCTGATAATCCTTTAAAGGTTTCATTCATTGAACCTCGAAAACCAACTGCATTACCTAAAGAATCCTTAAATATTCCCACTTTATCATGAAATAATCTTTTAACTTCTGGTGTAGCTTCAGGCTTAATTATTGCTACCTTTAAATCTATAACTCCCATCGCTACAAGACAAGCTAATATCCTTGATGGTTTACTTAAATAAGCATCATTGAGCATGTTATTAATTTCATCAATCAGTGCCGCTTCAACATCTTTAACACCTCTTGCTGCATATCCCTCATTTAGAGCAATCTGATCTTCTTCAATTATATAAGGAGAACAAATAATGCGCATTTTTCCACCGTTATACACGAACTTTTTTAGAGCTGGCCATGCGATTATATAAATTGTGCTCCCAAAATAACCTGAAACTCGATCATATATAATGGAATTCTCCATGCAGGGCAAATAAAACTCAGCAGCTATATCATGATCCGCCTTATTATAATCTGGTCTAAAATCAAAATCATTAAGTGCCATATCCTTACCCCTCTATCATCTGCTCTACCATTAAATCTATCCTTTTTCTAATTGCTAACTTCAAATTCTCAGATTTTGCAGCTATAACAATTTCTGTTCCATTGTCTGTCTTTCGATTCTGATAAGATAATTCATTAGCTAATGCTGTTAATACCGTAGCTGCTTTCACCTGTAAATTTTTATTAAAAGCAAAATCTTTATGTCGCGTTGCATCCCAAAACACAAAAACATCATGCGCTTCAATGTATCCAATTAAAAGAACTATATAACCATCTGAATAATCAAAGTTCCCTCTACATCCATAAGATTGTCCTACATTTAATACTATTTTATATTCTCCGAGTGGTCTCCCACCTGGAGGATTGCCTGAATTATATAAATAAACTCTCAACTTCTTTTCTTCTGGCATTTTAACTTTAACACATAGTGGTTTTTCATTAACATCGCTAGAATCGACTAGCGAATCCCCTAAACACTTAATAAAGTACTTATTAAGTTCTGAAGTAGTTAAACTCATAACTATTTCCCCTTTTGAAGAGTTTCTCTCAATACCTCTGACAGTCTTTCTTCAGCTGTGAGAACATATTCCTTCATGATGTCAAACCCAATAAATAACCTACCAAGTTTTAATGCTTCAACACCTGTTGTTCCTGTACCCATCCACGGATCAACCACAAGGTCATCTTCATCAGTTGTAGCAAGAATATATTTCTGTGGTAAATAACCAGGTTGTACAGCCTGATGTTTTCCTTGTTTTGATGACACAGCCCCTTTAATAACATTTTGTGGTAGCGCCCCCAGGGGATGAGGTGAAATTCTTTTTCTTTTTCTTACATATGTCAAACCGTTTTTTCTGGGCTTATATTCACTATTCTCATATATTTTTAGTGTTGCTTCTGAATATGGTCTTCGAATGGCATCAAGATTGATTTTCCATGGATTTGACTTAGCAAACCACAAATTTTGCTCGTATGCATCTTGACAAGCTACTCTTAAACCGGTGGAAACGGGGTTTTCTTTGACCCAGATTTCAATATCGACACAATGAAGCCCCCAGTGCTCTTCCATCATTATGGCTAGCTTCTCTATAACTAGCGAACGTGTTGTATTCATATTCCCTTTATGTTTATCTCTACAAGCCTTCACGTTGATAACAATAAACCCATCATCTCTTAATTTTAACTTTGCTGCATCTATAAACGGAGTCATTCTTTCTATATATTCTTCAGACCTCCATATACCGTAATTTCTTTCAGCATTTGGATATGGAGGCGAACCATATATCAATTTTATTGAATTATCCGGAAGTGCTAACATACCAGTAGCCCCATCAATACAATCAACAATAAATCTTCTACTTTGTATATCTTCTAAATACATTATATCAACCTCATCTGTTCATACTCATCGGGGAATTCAAGTTTCATCCTATCATAAGCAAGTTCACAATAATCCTTATTTGCATCTATTCCTATCCATCTTCTTTTATGTCTGTGTGCAGATACAGCCGTTGTACCTGAGCCACAAAAAGGATCTAACACAATATCATTTTCATTTGAACCTGAAAGGATAAAAAACTCAACAAGTTTCTCAGGAAATCTCGCAGGATGTGCAATCCCTTTAGCCTTACACATTTTAATAAAACTATCATTACTGCTTGTATTACCTATCTCAATTACACTACCTGGATCGTCAATATAATCTATATAATCTAACTTTATAACACTTCCTGGGTCAGAACCACCATTGTCAGGCCAGACTTTTTCACAATCAAAAGAATGTGTACTTGGTCTTGAATTATATTTTCTGTCTCCTTTACCTCTTCCTTGTAAAAATTTTAGCATGTCATGGCTATATGGTTTTCTAATAGGATCTAGATTAAATGTCCATGTATCTCCTTTGCTGAACCAAAAGCAATATTCATGAGATTTCTTTGTTCTTCCATACTTACCAGTAGAAAAAATATTAGGCGGTGTTGAAGGGTTAAACCATATATAATCTCTTACAAAATTAAAACCAATCTCTTTTACAAGCTTCAGTACTAATTCAAAAACATATAAATGTTGTTTTCCCTCAACTACCTTATCATTTATATTAAGAATAAAACTACCAGTTTCTTTAAGTACCCTTTTAAACTCAATTGCCTTTGGTAAAAACCATTCTACATAATCATCTGGATGAATTCTTGATTCATCAGTTCCATAAAAACGCTGGTCAGCATACGGAGGAGATGTAACAATTAAATCTATGGAATTTTCCGGAAACTCCTTGAGTACATCTTCGCATTTTCCTGTAATAAAACTATTAATAAACCGTTCCAATTTTTGTCCCTCCATATTAACGCTTTACTGCTTGTTAGCTTGTCAGCATACACAACTTAATTATATTTCTATTTCTAGCTTTTTTCAAGCTAATCCTACTAAAAATCATAACTTACAAAAGTCTTTACTGATATCTTACAAAATTCCCAAAGGGAAAATGTGTTAACTGTAACTAAATACTATAGAAATTACATCTATTCTATTTCCTCAACCCCCTGTAAAAAATGGTGTTATCTAATCTGGTAACTCAACTATGAATTTTCAGGGCGGTTGATATGTTCCCACAAACAATAAAATTAATGATTCCCTGACATTGCCACATCCGCAGGAACAGTCCTGAGAAAAGCAAAATGTTTGGAAACCCTTTATTTACAAGCTTTTCAATTCTTTATTTCTTAACCCTTGACATCAATGTGACGCACTCAACGTGGCACGATAGCATCAGCTTGATGTCTGGTCTGTAATTTGTTATTTTTCCGTTCTCGGGAATAGGTCGACAGTGGGTTTTATGGGGGTAGTCTGTTCGGGGAAACAGTTCTACTGTTTTTATCTGTTCGTGGGAATAAGTCAATATTGAGTTCCACCGATCCCACTGTGTTGCGCTCATTGATTTGATACAATGTACATCTTAATCCAAAGAGCAGACATTTTCGTCTCCAAATAAGGCTTTAGCCTGTGCAATAATTCTCGCAGAAGGATTGGGATAGTATACGACAAGATTGTCCATTGCCCTTGAACAACATACATAGAAAATCCTTTCTGTCCTTTGTATTACAGATTCTTTGCCTGGCGTTCGTTCAAAAAGGTATTTGAAGTTGTAATTATTCCATCTGCCGTTGTCCATTATGACAAGTACATTATCAAATTCGGCTCCCTTGATTCCATGTTGCGTCGAATATGGCGAAAAATCATTGTAGTACTTGAAATATGCAAGTACTTGAGAGGCGGGCAACACCTTAATTTTGTCATATGTTTCTGCATGATTTTCAAGAAACTCATTGAAGCGGTCATCTTTGCGAACAAAACGTTCTTTGTCAAATGCTTCAATTAGTTGTTCTATACTTATATTGAGATTTGCATATAAGCGTGATAATGATTCGCTAATCTGTTTTTTATCAGAGGCATTTTTTATCTTACGTTGCATCTCACTGATTACGTATGCGAAATCTTTTCTACCATAGCAGAATAGAATACTACCGATTTTTAGAAGGTGCCGAGCTAAGCGATCGGGTTCATTTCCTATAAGTCGGTCGTTATTTGAATAGGCAGCCAACAGTTCCCCAAACCCCAACCGAATAGCACTTAATCTATGGGTTAAAAATAGCACTCGCGTTTCTTTATAATTCTCAAAATTCCATCCAGTAGCAAATTTACTTGATTTGAAAGCCTGTAGGTCAAATTCATTGATTGAGTATATAAACGTGGCACTCCCTGATTTATTAGCAACGATTCCTTCCATTGTCATTTTTGCTGGTTGCTGTTGAATATCAAAACGTAAGTGGTTAAGTAAGCTTATCACATTTACAGCGCAGCGATAATTGTCCTCTTTTATTATTTCGCATACGTCGCCAGTAGCTACGTATGACTGAATATTACCGACACCTGAATCATAAATAGACTGCATTTTGTCGCCAAAAAATCCAACACATAATCGATCTTTGGCAGCAACTTTAATATGCTCTAAAAATATTTCGATAACTACACTTTGTGTATCCTGATACTCATCTATAAAAATATAATCATATTTATCACATAGAATTTTTGATAATAGTGGGTATGTGGCGAACATATGATTTGCGATTTTCAATAAATCATCGTGGGAAATAATCCCGTGTTCTAGATCGCGATAGTTTTGATATTCAACATAAGTAAATGTCTGCTCATTTATTTCACACTCACCTGAGTAGGCTATTCCGCTTCCTTTACTTACTTTCTCTGCAGATATTAAATTTATCACAGCGGCTTTCAAATTCTTTTGATAATCTTTTATCTCATCCCACAGAAAATCGTGAATAGTTGAAACACGAAGTTTTGAATACGGAGAGCGTTCCTTTATTTCATCTGCTGCTACATTGGTATATGTTATACAAGCCACATGTGCTTTAGAGTTACTCTTGAAAATATGATTCAAAGTTTGCATCAAAGTATAAGTCTTGCCACTCCCAGCGCCACCGCTTAGCAAAAAATTCTTTTTACCATCCAAACAAGATATGATACTTTCCATTACTGTGCCAGCCATTCCAATCCCTCCTTTATGTACAACGGGGTTGTCCATTTTTCATTATGTGTTCCACCATATAGAAGAACGTCTAGCGCAAATGAAGTTTTACTGCTAATGCATCTATCAGCAATGTCATAAAAATCTGGAGGCGAGTTGTCTAAGACGGTTATGTTCTTTAGACTAGTAAAATGGTTTTTATGGTCTACGATGAACTGCAAATTGTTACAGATAAAAGCATCCTCAAAACTGCGCGCTTGATAACAATTCTCTTCTTTTTGAAAAAGGAGGCGCAATTGTCCCTTTTCGTCAAGGCTCCACGAAGTGGTATTATTATCATAACTTAATGTTATGGGCAAAGCAGATAACGATAATATATCGGTTAAATCTGAACACTGAGTAAAATGTTTAATTGAAGCATTTGTTGTGGTCGTTCCTTCTGAAAACCTGCATTTTTTCGGTTTCCCACTTCCATCCGATTTTGCGCAATCAAGGTCGGTTATGATTAGTGTTTTAATACCTAGAAAACCAAGGAATGTGGCAAAAATATGAGAATAAGCTCCTACTTCGATTACCGAGATATTTTGTGATAGAAGAGGATTATAATTATCAGCCTCTGTACACTCATCAACCTTTTTCATCATTGCGTATATCAACATTCTTTCGGTATCGCCTTCTAATAGGATGGCTTTATCTGCAAAAAAAAGCTCCGCACGATTTAATGTTACATACTGCTTGACAAACCTATATGCGCGTTCTTCTTCTTCTTTGGTAGGCGTGTTCTCTGCGGTTACCATCTTTGAAAAAAGTGCCTTTAAACTACGGGACTTTACACTTGTGCTACTCTCCCTGAAAAAGTATTTTATATCTTCAAAATCACATTGAGATACGATGTGCGACGAATGAGTGCTGATTATAGTTTGTAGTGAAAAATCTTTACTTGACTCTAAGCAATGCTGCGTAAGAATCTTTTTAATATTCTTGATAAAAATGTACTGCATTTGTGGGTGGGTATGTGCCTCGGGTTCTTCAATGAACAAGAGATTAAGCGGGGCAGGATCTTCATCAGGCTTATTTTTCTTTGATAACTGATCAAGTTTAATTCGTATGTTGAAAATAATAGCAAACAGATTCAAGTACCCTAAACCGTTATAATCTTCTGGCAAAAGTGTATCTTCATGCTTATATTTCACAGTCGTATTATCTTGAAATATCTTTTTTTCACTTAGTGTTGATATGATTGATAATTCAGCTTCTTGAGGATTATAAGACATAGCGGCGATTTCTTTTATAACAGGACGAAAGAGATCATGATAAATCCCAGTTAAACTTTCATCTGTTTCGCTAAGCTTTTTCTGTAACTCCGGAAACTCTTCTTCGGAGACAACACTGGAATTGTAGTATTTTCCAGCAAGAAAGGAAAGAGCTCGGCTATGTCCCTGCTCATTATCAACATCACGCTTTGCACCAATTATCTGCATTGAAATAACAGAACTTACTATATCACTGTTAATAATCTTGAAATTTGTCTCATTGCCGTATTCAAGTGCTTTTATGCGCACTGTAAAATACCTATTAATATTGTTTCTGAGGTAGTATTCAAAATCTCTATTTATGCCTTTAGATTTGTATTCTGAATAATCGCTGACAAGTTTAAGATACTTTTCATACCCTAAAAAATATTCAAAAAGAACAACAAGTTGGTGCATCTCACTATCTAAATCCAAAAGTAATGCAGAAGCGTTACCAAGATTGTCGGTATCGTTATAAGAGATGTATAGTTTCAATGATAGCAGCGGTTCAACATATTCTTCAGGAGAGCTATTATTATTTTCGCAGGCAAGAATATCTTTTTGCGTATTAATATTAAAATCATCAAACGTAAACTCAGGTTTGTTTTCAGAGAGAAACTTTTGAAGAATTGAGAGGAAAGATGTTTTCCCCGAATTGTTTTTCCCAATAACTAATGAAAGGATATCCTCAAAATCAACATCCAATTCTTTTAACATTCTAAAGTTTCTGATTTGCGCTAAATCAAGTTTCATATACACATCCCCCTATGATTGCTGCTTTTTTATTTCTCAAGTATTTAGTTAATATATTTTAGTGGAATGCCACTTTCTATCTTTCGCATTTTAAACTTTGTAGTTTTTATAATTGAGACTTTTGCATAATTCAAAAAAATATTCGAAAAAAGATAAGTCAAAGCTATCTGTTATAATTAGCAATAACATTTATTACCATGTTGGCTAAGATATAACAGTCAGACTATGACAATTTCCGAAAAAGGACATAGTACCCCCTTCAAAGTATTTTGTTCTTTTAAAACCCGATAGATTTAAGTTATGCAGCCAGCGACTGCGTATTGCTATCT
>NZ_CGIH01000040.1 GCF_000983115.1 Syntrophomonas zehnderi OL-4 | reverse complement strand
CCGGAATTCATTCAAGAATTCCGCAAGCGAGCTAAAATCGAACCCAAGAATGCAGAACTAAAACGATTCCACGGACTAGACCGAGCCAAAGGCTATGGTCTACGAAGCATCCGCATTCAGGCCAAACTAACAGCCCTGGCGGTAAACTTAAAGCGGATAGCCAAACTGATATCCGCTTCAAAAGGGTTATCTTCGTTTATTTTGAGGTTTTTATTCTGTCGGGTACAGATTAACCTACCTGATGGGCTGTGGGTAGCCGCCAGGGCGGCTTAAAAGGGTTGCTTTTTCAGTGATCTCGAACCGTCCCCTTGACCCCCCTTGACACCCTTGACAACTCATTAAAGAATTGAAACGGCTACTATGCTGGCCACGAAGCTAACCAGTACTATGCCTACAATAATTACTACTGCAGTACGTTGTTTTTTGTTTTGCATTCCCCTATTCATAAAGGTCATGGATATCCCTCCTTTAAGTTTTAACGACATATTATTTCCTGTAGGATAGTAAAAGCCTGGTATGCATTAAGCTACCAGGCTTCTGATTTTGTGTATGGTCAGCCTTTTAACAGATTTTCACCTGTAGGGGCTTACGCATAGTCGCGTTTAAATTAAGGGAGCCGACTAAAACTTTTTCTTTTTACGGGCCGCCTCTGATTTTTTCTTTTTTCTAACGCTAGGTTTTTCATAGTGTTCATGTTTCCTAATATCCTGCAAAACTCCTGATTTTTGGCAGGAGCGTTTGAATCTTTTTAGCGCACTATCGAGAGATTCATTCTTACCTACTTTTACTTCGCTCATTATATCCCTCCCCTCATCTGACCAGGCTATACAAGCACCATCATATTGTACAATTCTAACAGCGTCTAGTCAAGATTATTCAGGAGGCCAGCCCATCTCTTTTCCACCTAACAGATGGTAATGCAGATGGAAAATCGCTTGCCCTCCCCAGCTGCCGCAATTATTTACCAGTCGGTAACCTTTTTCGGCTATGCCTAGTTCTTTGGCTAGCTGTGAGGCAATCATCTGTAATCTTCCCATTAATTCAAGGTGCTCATTATGGATTTCATTTAATGAAGCGATATGCATTTTGGGTATAAGAAGCAAATGCACAGGAGCTGCTGGGTCAATATCTTTGATGGCAAGGATCTGATCGTCTTCATAAACAACCTCAGCCGGTAATTCTTTTTGGACGATTTTACAAAACAAGCAATCCGGTTTGGCCACAGCTTTCACCTCCTTACATCTTCTTCATAACAGTTTTTAAATATATTTTCCTCTATTTTATCAAATAAATAGTTTTTTTAAAAATCCCTTTTCTCTGATGTTTAACAAAAGTGGTGCCCCATGTATTATGGGTAGGATAATTCTAGTTTACAGTTGCCCTGCCAGTACTGTTTTGTGCAGATATTCGCTGCCTGCTATCATTGATAGCATCTGGGCGTCCCGCAGGTATTTTTCCGCGTTATAGCTTACTGCAAATCCCATACGCCCGATAATATCTACTGTTTGGAAGGCAACCCGCTGGGCTGTTCTGGTGGCATATAACTTGGCCATGTAGGCTGCCCGGGCAAAATTATCATCAGTATCGATATAATAAGCAGCCCTTTCCACTGCCAGACGGGCAGCATCGATCTCGGTTGACATTTCGACCAGGGCGGAACTGACATACTTCTTTAGAAGGGCATCCCGGTTTAACATTCGGTTGGTACGGGCTACTTCCATGGCCAGCTCGTAAGCGGCTCTGGCAATACCTATTCCTGCGGCACCAATAAGCGGCAGATTACGGTCAAAGGTCTGGGTCAAGAGGAAATATCCCCCGCCTGCTATGCCGATTCTATTGTCAGCGGGTATAACGACATCGTTAAACCTCAATTGTACGGTATGACAGGATCTCATCCCCACTTTGTTAAGTACGCGCACAACTTCAAGCCCGGGGGTCTTTCTCGGAACCAGGTACATCTGTATTCGTGATTTTCGTTTGGATTCTTTGGAGCGAGCCAAAACCACCACGAAATCGGCTGCGGCTCCATTCATAATGAAATCCTTGGTGCCGTTTATCGTGATCCAATCCCCTTCCAAGGCTGCTGTAGTTGTTATACGGGTCTCATCTGCCCGTAAGCGCTGGGAGGGTTCCAGGTCATGTTCCGGAGTGGTTTCACTAATCGCCGTGCAGCCCAGATGGGGGCGGTCACTGCAAAACTTGGGCAGAATTTCATTTTTCATAGCTTCACTGCCGGTTACCAATACCGGAGTCAAGGAGTATATGTTCATAACAACGATTGCTGCTGCTCCAGCACAACCAAACGCCAGTTCTTCAATCACATGGGCAGTAGCCAGCATGCTCAGTCCCCGACCGCCATACTCGGCCGGAATATTGGGGGCCAGGAGATTATGCTTAGCCAGTACTTCCGGAATCTGCCAGTCTATTTTGTCATCCCCAATTTTATCCAGATATGTACCGCGTTCTTTTATTTTGCCGTTGGCTAATTCACGAACTTCTTTTATAAGCTGGTTTTCTTCCTGACTCAAGATAAAAGCAGGCATTGCTCGCTCCTTTCTACATTCACTCATTCATCTTTAAAACTGAGAAGCAATCAAGGCTTTGTGGAATTGTTCGCTGCCATCAATCATAGAAAGCATTTTCGCATCCCGCAGATACTTTTCGCTGGGATAGCCTCGGATATACGCTCTACCACCTGTAATTTCCATAGCTGCGGTGGTTATTTCCTGAGCCACCCGACTGGAAATAATTTTTGATTTAGATGACGCTTGGGAGCTGTCCAGTTCTTGGTCAATCAGCCAACTAGCCAGATGTACGCTTAGGCGGGCAGCATTCAGTTTGGCAGCCATATCAACCAAAGCAAAACTAATGGCGCTTTCTTCAAAACTGGGCCGACCCAAAACAAATTTCTTTTTTGATACGGCCAGGGCCGTATCATACGCGGATCTGGCCACACCCAGAGCAATAGCTCCGACATAGGGCAAACACCGATCCAAATTCTGCATAAATATCAGAAAACCGCTACGGGGTTTACCTATTAAATATTCAGGATTAAGCTTAACGTCTTCAAAAATAAGCTCACAGGTACTGCAATATTTCAGCCCCAATTTATGACGCACTCTACCTAATCTTATACCTGGAGTATCGGCAGGCAAAACAGCGACCTGAATCCCATTTTTACCACCCTGGGGCGGAAGTGTAAACATAAATGTTATGAAACTGGCTACCTGTCCATTCATAACGTAATCTTTAAAACCATTTAAAATCAGGATATCATCATTGTCATCTTCCAGTGCATATATCGAGGATCCCAATATTTCAAGGCTTTCGCTGCGAGCTAAAATATCCAGATTGGGTTGGTTTTCCATCATAGCCAGTCCGCCCAGGCGAGCTTTTTGGGCAGTCAACAAAGGCAAGAACTGCCGCCGCTGTTCCTCGGTTCCAGAAATTAAAAGAGGGCTGGCGGCATGCAGATTGGCAGCCACTACTGTGGCAACTCCTGCGCAGCCGGCTGCAATTTCTTCGATAATCATGGTCGTGGTCAGGTGACTAAGTCCTCTGCCGCCGTATTCCTCAGGTATACTAAGGGCCAACAGATTATGGTCGGCCAGTATATCCACAGCTGACCAATCAAAACTATCTTCATTTTGGGCATCATACATAATAGCTTGAGGAGCTATTTGGGTCTGTACTAGTTCCCGAACCATCATGACCAAATCTCTATCTTGCTCAGAGATAGTACTTCTAAACATTTTAAAACCCTCCTAGCTGCTACGCGTCTTTTGCCAGATTATGTAATCCATAACTGACCGCCTGCGTTCTTTGGGCAGCGTATAGAGTGTATTAATAATTTGCAACAATTCTGGTTCATCGTCTAGTGCATCGTTTATTGAGCTTACTGTAGATGTAGTTTCATTATTAGTGCTGCTTTCCATAAAATAATCGATAGGTTTGTCCAAAATCTCAGCAATGTTTTCCAGTTGAGTCAGGTACAGTCTGCGCTTGCCTTTTTCATAGTTGGATAAGGTTGACTGCGCACATCCCAGCATATTAGCCAGCTGTTCCTGACTAAGTCCGGCTTCTTCCCTGGCCAGCTGCAACTTCCTGCCAATTTCTTTAAATCCCATGGGCTAACCCCTTTCGTAACTAGAAATAATCAGTAAACACACTCGGTATATAATGAGTACTTTGCATAATTAATTTGCCTTAAGACCCTGACGGTTAAAATCAATCGCATATAGCAGCGTCAAAAAAATTATTTAATTAGGCAAAATCCTCATAATAAGTATGCAGATTTTAGTTGTGTTCTATGCATAATTGCCCAAAATTACCATGCTGGTTCGTATCGGTAAGTATTATTTCACACAACTGACCACGTATGTCCTGTGTGGATGGTAAAACTATCTCAATATAATTATCGGTGATACCGGTATACTTATCTATACCTATTTTCTGTTCCACAAGCAAATCAAAGGATTGTCCCCTGCACTGTTTAACAAACTCTAACTGTTTTTTCCTGGCTAATTCGATTAATAGTTCACTTCTTCGTTGTTTTTCATGTTCATCGACCTGCTCCTTCATTTCAGCCGCTCGGGTTCCAGCCCTCCGCGAATATTTAAAAACATGCAGATCGGCAAGTGGCGATTGCTCAATCAAATCGTAAGTAGCCGCAAAATCATCCTGGGTTTCACTGGGAAATCCAACCATTACATCTGCCGCCAGGGCAACTCCGGGTATTTTAGAAGCGGCCCTTTGAATCAGATCCAGATAATAGCTACTATCATAGCGACGTCCCATTTTTTTGAGAATATTATTACTGCCGCTTTGCAGAGGTATATGCAGGTGGCGGCATATGCGCCGGTCATCAGCAATCAGCTCAAGCAGTCTATCTTCTAGCTCCAGTGGTTCCAGGGAGCTTAAACGAATACGGTATTGGCCTCTGACCTGCTCCAGAATCGCTGTCAGCAGCCGGTGCAGGTTCCAATCGTTAAGGTCAACTCCATAAAAACCCGTATGAATCCCGGTCAGTACTATTTCCCGATAGCCTAAATCAACCAAATGGGTTATTTCCCGCAATACGTCTTCAGGTTGCTTGCTGCGTACCGGCCCGCGCGCATAAGGCACAATGCAATAGGTACAAAAACTCTGACAGCCATCCTGAATCTTCACAAAAGCCCGCGCGCGTTCATGCATATGCTGATACAAAATCGCCCTGGGTTTGTCCTCCTGGCCAATAGATTCCACCTTTACCTCTACCCCGGTATGTTCCCGGGCAAGAAAGTCCTCCACAATAGCAACCAGGTTTTCTTTGTCATTATTGCCAACCACCAGATCTATACCCTCAATCGATGCCAGTTGCCCGGCATCAACCTGAGCCACGCAACCTGTCGCCACAATTACCGCTGCCGGGTTTCTGCGTATCGCTCTTCTTATCATAGCTCGGGATTTGCGGTCACTGACATGGGTTACCGTACAGGTATTAATGATATAAATATCGGCCGGTTCATCAAAATCAACGATCTGATAACCTCTGTCGCTGAATTCCTCTTTAATTTGCTCAGTTTCCACCTGATTGACTTTACAGCCCAGGGTATGAAATGCCAGCTTTTTCATACTGTTTACCTACTTTTTAGTTTTCTAAAGGGACAATTGACGATTGGGCTTAACCTAAATCAGCGAGTTCATAGAGGACAATGGAAGCCGCAACGATTCCTGCTGTTTCGGTACGTAGAATGCGCGGACCCAAACCTGCGGTAATAATATTATTGGCTTTGGCCTGGGCAGCTTCCTCTGGAGAGAACCCTCCTTCAGGGCCGATTATTAGAAAGGTTCGGGACGCAGATAAAAAGGTTGGAGCCTTTTCTCTTAAAACTGACTTTAACCCCCTTTGGTCTTCACCTTCATAAAGAAGTATGGCCGGGTAACCCTGAGTCAGATCCAGCATCTGCGAAAACGTTATCGGGTTATGTATGGCCGGTATCCGGTTACGGCAGCATTGTTTGCAGGCTTCCCGGGCTATGCTCTGCCAGCGTTGCTTTTTTTTGCCGATACGCTCCTGCTCCATCTTGACTACTGTATATTGGCTAATCAAAGGGTATATTTCCCCTACTCCTATTTCCACTGCTTTCTGAATAATATTCTCCATTTTGTCACCCTTGGATATACCTTGTACCAGGGATAAAAAAAGCGGCGCTTCGGCATGGCGTTTGATTTCCTGTATAATCTCTCCCTTTAGGGATTCGTTTTCCTTGCCGATCAGGCGGATTTCATATTCGTGATTCTGCCCATCGAAAACTCTAATTATATTGCCGATTTTTAGGCGTAATACTTTTTCAATATGATGGGTCTGTTCAGCATTAATATATACTTGTAAACCCGAAATGTTTTCTGGCTCAACAAAAAAACGATACAATTCAGCAGCTCCCATTAATTTAAATAGCCCATTATAACTTGCGGGCCGCCACACCCACCCAATCAACATCGGTTAACACCTTGTCAATCGCAAAACCATAGTCGGTCAATTGCTTTTGTACACCCGGCCAGCGGCTGTCAACAATCCCGGAACAGAACATATATCCGCCTGGCGGCAGTACTTTGGCCGCTTCTGGAATAAGATGATTAACGACTTCCGCGGTAATGTTGGCCAGCATATGGTCTATCTCCCGCCCGGCTAATTCTTCGATAATATCCCCGGCAGCCACTTCAATAATACCATCCAAGCCATTTAGATGTACATTTTCTTTAGCTATCCTTACCGCTACTTCATCGATATCCATAGCCAGTATGTGACGGGCCCCTAATTTGGCTGCCGCAATGGAAAGAATACCTGAACCACAGCCGGCATCAACTATTGTCTCACCGCCTTTAATGTATTCATCCACGAATTTCAGGCAAAAACGGGTTGAAGCGTGGATGCCGGTTCCAAAAGCCATGCCCGGATCAATGTCAATTACTACTTCGCTATCCTGGGCACTGTATTCCTCCCAGGAAGGCTTTATAACCAAACGATGGCCTACTTTAAAGGTATGATA
Organism: Syntrophomonas zehnderi OL-4; assembly: GCF_000983115.1. Taxonomy (GTDB): domain Bacteria; phylum Bacillota; class Syntrophomonadia; order Syntrophomonadales; family Syntrophomonadaceae; genus Syntrophomonas_B; species Syntrophomonas_B zehnderi. Next base: position 36,540 of record NZ_CGIH01000040.1, on the reverse strand, counting down.
ATACTTTTTCCATGATTCTTCCCAATCTTCGTCCCTAACTTCGCCGATAAAAATCTTGCATTTGACTTTAAAATTATCCTCTACCTTTTTAAGGAATTGCTCTAATTCATCCTGAATCTTCTTGTCTTCTGGAAAATAGGCCTTTACAACCACAAAATCATGTTCCATAAAATCCGGGGATACCGAGTCGGGATTGAATTTTTCCAGATTTTCATAACGGCGGGCTGCCTGGGGATCTTCTATAACAACGCCGCCTGAGCCCATTTTATGGAAAATTCCCGAGACCGCCTCTACACATATGCCCTCTGTCAGTATGCTGTATTCTTTCCATTTCATTAACGTATCTCCTCTTAGCCCATGGCATCCTTTAATCGATCTATGATTCCTTTTTTCCCATCCTTGTCGTCATGCTCTTCATGGAAACTCTCTAATAATTCCTTTTGACGTTTGTTTAATTTTGTGGGTATCTTTACCTGAACGACTACCTTCAGGTCTCCACTGCGCTGGCTATGCAGATGGGGGATGCCTTTGCCTCTAACGGTTATAACATCACCTGGTTGGGTACCGGCTGGAATCACCATCTGGTGGGTAGCACCGCCTAAAAGAGGCAATTCTATTTCTGCACCCAGAGCCGCCTGGGTAAAATCGATATCCAGGTTGCAGATTAAAGTATAGCCATCCCGGCTAAATCTCTCATGGGGACGTACCACGACCGTTATATATAAATCTCCGGGAGGGCCGCCATTACTGCCGGCTTCGCCCTCGCCCTGCATTCTCAAGCGTGATCCGGTATCAATCCCGGCCGGGATACGCACGTTTATAGTACGTTTTTTCCTGGTCTTGCCGCTGCCTTTACAGGTATTGCAAGGCTTTTCGATAATTTTGCCTTCGCCCTGACAGCGGGTGCAGGTCTTCACCGTCTCGAAGCGGCCAAAGGGTGTACTCTGGGAACTGCGCATCTGCCCGGCACCATGACATTGCGGACACGTTTTGGAACTAGAACCTGGCTCAGCTCCGCTGCCATTGCACTGATTGCATTTTTCCACCCTTTGCATTTCAAAATCCTTCTCTACACCGAAAACAGCATCTTCAAAATTAATGTCAAGCCTTATTTCGCGGTCAGCTCCGCGTTGCGGCCCTGTGCGCCGACGTTGTCCTCCGCCTACATTGCCAAAAAGGAGATCAAAGATATCGCCAAAACCGCCCATACCTTCTCCAAAACCTCCGAAACCGGCGCCTCCTTTAGTAGGATCAAAGGCATCATGTCCAAACCGATCATAGGTTGCTCTTTTTTGGTCATCACTTAATATTTCATAGGCTTCAGCGACTTCTTTGAATTTTTCTGCCGCGTTTTCATCGTCTTTATTAACATCAGGATGATATTTTTTGGCCAATTGACGATATGCTTTCTTTATTTCATCCGCAGAGGCATTGCGGGCTACTCCCAGCACATCATAATAATCTCGTTTTGCGGCCATTTTTTCCCACCTTCCTTAAAGACCGAAAGACGCTAATTGCACAGTTCTTTATGATATGCGCTCAGACTTCAAATACTGGCAATAACTTGAAACCTGGTTATGATGAAATCCTTTTAGCAGCGTCAATCATAATGCCATCTGTGCAATCTGCGTCTGTTAATACCGAGTCATTCACTAATCTTCATCGGGAATATTGTAGTCAGCGTCAAAAACACCGTCATCTTCTCCGCCCTGGGGGTTGATGTTTTCATACATTTTAGCACTTACAGCGTAAATAGCATTGGTCAAAGCCTCTGTTTTGGACTCAATATCTGCTATATCGCTGCCTTTTAGAGCCTCTGCGAGTTCTTCTTTGGCGTTTGTGATAGCATCACTATCCTCGCTTCCAATCTGACCCTCAAAGTCCTTTAAGGTCTTATCGGCCTGATAGATCATGCTGTCAGCTGTATTGCGGACTTCTATTTCATGCAGACGTTTTTCGTCTTCCTCGGCATACATCTCGGCATCCTTCACCATTTGATCGATCTCTGCATCACTTAATCCACTGGATGAGGTTATAGTAATCCTCTGCTCCTTGTTGGTGGCAAGATCTTTGGCAGTTACCGCTACAATACCGTTGACATCGATATCAAACTTCACTTCAATCTGCGGAACTCCCCGGGGGGCCGGAGGAATACCGGTTAACTGGAACCTGCCCAGGGTCACATTATTCTCGGACATCTTCCTCTCGCCCTGCAGGACATGAATGTCAACCGAAGGCTGGTGGTCAGCCGCTGTAGTAAAGACCTGGCTTTTGGAAGTGGGGATGGTCGTATTACGGTCAATTATCCGGGTAAATACACCACCCAGGGTTTCAATTCCTAAAGACAGAGGGGTAACGTCCAAAAGCACCACATCGGTCACTTCGCCGGTCAATACCCCTCCCTGAATAGCAGCGCCTAATCCTACTACTTCATCGGGATTTATGCCTTTAAATGGTTCTTTGCCAGTAAAATTCTTAACTGCATCCTGAACCGCTGGAATTCTGGTAGAACCACCTACCAGGATCACCTTGTCTATTTCTGCCGGTTTTACGCCGGCATCTTTCATGGCCTGCTTCAGCGGGCCCATGGTTTTTTCCACCAGATCGGCCGTCATCTCATTAAATTTTGCCCGGCTCAAGCTTCTCTCCAAGTGCAATGGGCCATCCTGGGTGGCGGTAATATAAGGAATATTTATCTCGGTATTCATCATACTGGATAGTTCATGCTTGGCCTTTTCGGCGGCTTCCTTCAGACGATGCATAGCCATTTTATCATTTTTCAAATCAATGTTATTGGCGTTATTAAATTCCTGAACCAGCCAGTTTATAATCCGATCATCAAAGTCATCCCCGCCCAGACGGTTATTGCCGCTGGTTGCCTTTACTTCAAAGGTTCCATCACCGATATCCAGTATTGACACATCAAATGTCCCTCCGCCCAGGTCAAAGACCATTATGGTTTGATTTTCCTCTTTATCTAACCCATAAGCAAGGGCGGCGGCAGTTGGCTCATTTATGATTCTTAGAACTTCCAACCCGGCAATCTTACCAGCATCTTTAGTAGCCTGACGTTGGGAATCGGTAAAATAAGCCGGCACGGTAATAACTGCCTGGGTAACCTTTTCTCCCAGATAAGCCTCGGCGTCGGATTTCATTTTTTGCAAAATCATAGCCGATATTTCCTGAGGTGAATACTGTTTGTCATCTATATTAACTTTAAAATCAGTTCCCATTCTTCTTTTAATCGATAAGACGGTTCTGTCTGGATTAGTAATCGCCTGTCTTTTGGCCACCCTTCCCACTAATCTCTCACCAGTTTTGGAAAAACCGACTACTGAGGGGACAATTCGTTCGCCTTCTGCACTGGTTATAATGGTAGCTTCACTGCCATCCATGACAGCGATTACTGAATTTGTAGTCCCCAGATCGATACCAACAACTCTTCCCATTTAAAGGACACCTCCATAATTTTTGAATATGTTTTTTATTATTTAATTTAACTGGATAGCCAAATTAACTACTGACCTTAACCAGACTGGGTCTTATAAGCCGGTCATGCAAGATATAACCTTTGCTTAACTCCTCAATAACCGTATTCTGGGGATGCTCTTCACTGGGCACTACCATCAACGGTTCATGATACTCGGGATCAAAAGGTTTGCCTAAACATTCAATTTCAACTACACCTTCCTGTTTCAATATCTCCGTCAGATTACGGGCGGTAATCTCCACCCCTTTGCTCAGGGCCTCAAAGTCATTGGTTTTTTGAGCCGCAGCTATGCCGCGGTTAAAGTCATCTATGACCGGCAGCAGTTTTTTAATAATAGATACGTGCGCGTATTTCATATATTCTTCTTTGTCACGCTGGGCGCGTTTGCGCATGTTCTCTACTTCAGCCAGACTCCTTAGATACTGATCATAGTACTTTTGGGATTCTGCGCTTTTCTTTGCCAACTCTTCCTGCAGTATCTCAATTTCACTTTTGGGGGGCTGGGTGTTTGTTTCTGCTGCAATATCCTCAGCCTCAGTGTTAGCTGTCTGTCCTTCATCAAAATCTTGTTTCATTTTTTAGTTCACCCCTATTCCAGATTTATTATATCGGGAGTATTTCCATCCCGCATTTTAATAATCGTATTGATTTTTAAGATAGCCGTGGCTACCTCTCCGGCAGTCTTAAGGGCATGCAGTTTTACTCGGGTGGGATCTACGATACCGGCACTAAATACATCAACGATTTCGCCGCTGTCACAATCCATACCAAGACTGTCGGTATGACACTGCATCTGTTGCGCAATGACATCCCTTAATTTTTCCAGGGGATTAAAGCCGGCATTGCTGACAATACAAGTAAACGGTTTTAACAAGGCTTCCTTAACACACAGGACTCCATAAGAACTCATGCCCTGCATTTGGCGAACCATCTCTTCCAATTGTCCGGCCAGCCATACTTCCAATGCGCCGGCTCCAGGAACCACACCACTTTGCAGAGCTGCCTGCACGGCTGCAGCTGCATCTTTGGCAATTCGTTCCCTCTCATCAACAACTTCTTCTGTGGCAGCTCCGATTAATATAGTAGCCATTTTTTCAGCTCCGCCGTTGTAGATAATAGTATGTCTGGCCTGCTGGTCTATTTCCACCCGCGCGGCTTTGCCCAGGTAAGTACTGAGCTGCTGTTTATCTTTGCTCAGACCATGGCGTTTTATCTTACGGGCTCCGGTATGCTTGCAAACCAGATCCATTTCCCGGCGGGAAACACGCTGCAAAGCAATTATACCAGCATCGGTCAGGATCTGTTCGCCTATATCATCTATACTGCGGTCAGTTAGAACCAGGTTTATTCCCATGCCGCAGATTTTAAACAGATCATTTTGATACTGTTCTTTGTTCTTTAAGTAGTATTGAAAACCACTTTCGGTACTTTTGGCTTCAGCATCTATCTCCCCCGGGGCTAGGGCGTCATCGACAACCAAAATACTGGCATTGTTTATCACCAAGGGCATCTCCAGGTTTAGGGCTTCCCGGTTCACTATGATGCCGGTGAATACTCGGCTGTCAACCGCTTCGCAGGCCAAAACTGCATCGCTGAACTTATAGTCAGGCAACATCAATCCATCCCGCCCAATAATATGAGCCCCTTCAATAACCAGGCCGGCTAGCTCCCGCTGTCCCCGACCGGCTATACAGGCAGCATCAAAAAGACATGATTCGTCCAAGGATTGAACAGCCCGGCTCCGGGACTCAATGAGTTCCAGGCAGTGTCTGATACCTATTTCCATTCCCTGAATCACTTGAGTCACCGGTACGCCCTTTAAAACCTGGGCTGCACCTTCTGAAACCAAAGCTCCGGCAATAATCGTAGCCGTAGTCGTTCCATCCCCCACTTCAGACTGCTGCGATTTGGCCGCATTAATAATCATTCGGGCTACCGGATGAGTAACTTCCATTAAATTTAAAATAGTAACTCCATCATTGCTGATAACTACATCACCAAACTTATCCAGCATCATAATATCAAGGCCTTTAGGGCCTAACGTGCCTTCAATAGTCTGGGATATAACCCGGGCAGCATTGGCATTACTTAATAGGGTTTGAAATTTATTGTCGATTTCACTGTTAATCAGGGTATTTTCAGCCATGGCAACTCCTTTGAAACCAAATTATCAGAAACGATTATGAAGCAAGTCTTCAATAATGGTGCGTACCGAATCAAGTGTTCCGGCAGCTTTCCAATATTCCATGCGTATAGGTCCGATTAAACCCATTTTGCCCATTTCCCCGGCTGTCCTATACCCTGTAAAAACCAAACTCATTTCCTGGATATCTTCCGACTGGTTTTCCTTACCGATAAGTATGTCCACGTCCTGACTGATGTTATCAGGGATGATCCCCTTAAACAAACCATCTTCTTCCAGTAGGGTCAGGATGCGTTTTAACTTATCCAGATCTTTGAACTCAGGTTCTTTTAATATATTTAAAGCGCCGCTTATCAGCACTTTTTCATCGGCCGTATTATCCAGCAGATTATCCACGGCTTCCAAGGCTCGGTCGATCACCTGCTGGCGTTTTTTTAAATCGTCTCTTAAGATTTGCAATTCACTGCGTCTAAGCTCCATAATTTTTTTGCCTTTACATACCCGGTTAAAAACCTCACTGATCGCCTGCAAATCTTCGGGACTAATGCCTCTGGGAATGTCTATTCTGCGATGCATTATAAGACCGACATCTGTGACCACCAAAACAAGGGCCTGCCCCTCCTGTATCGGTACCAGGTGGAGATACTTAAAATGGCTGTATTTTATGGAAGGAATGATTATAAAGGACGCATAATTGCTTACCTGGGAAAGAAAATCGCCTATTCCCTGAGCTACATCATTCCATTCCCGAATGCTTTCCTGCAGTTTTTTCCCAAGTATTTCTACCTCTTCATCGGTAAGGGACTCCTTTTCCATCATACAGTCTACATAATAACGAAAACCCATTTCCGAGGGAATTCTGCCCGCAGACGTATGCGGCTGCTCCAGATATCCCATATCCTCCAAATCCGCCATTTCATTTCTGACAGTCGCCGCACTGATATTCAAGCCATGTTTGCGGACGATGGAGCGTGAGCCAACCGGCTCAGCAGTTTCCACATAGTCCTTGATAATGGATTCAAGAATATACCTTTTTCTTTCATCTAATACCATTACTATCACCTGCTCTGTTAGCACTCACATCGATTGAGTGCTAATTGGTGTTTATAAAAACATAGCATCTGCCCGAATCTTTGTCAAGGCTACAGAATGGAAGCCCGGATGGAGAAACAATACTGCCGTTTGGGTTTTTTAAATAAAACGACTGAAAACTTGATTGGACAGGAAATACCCTCTGCGGCTTATGCGTATTCTATCCGGCTCTATGATTAAAAGACCGTCCTGCTCCAGCTTCTTTATAATAGCATAGTATTCCTGAATAAAATCTATACCAAATCGCACCTCCAATTCAGATGGCTTAATACCGGTGGTCATACGCAGTCCCAAAATTAGCGCATCCAGCATTTTTTCCCGCTCGTTCATGGTTTCCAGTATCTTCGTGTCACAGATCCCATCACTTTCTAAACGGGTCAAATAATCATGAAGGTTAGCTTTATTTATAATTCTTTGACCATTCTGGTAGCTGACTGCCCCAACACCGAGTCCCAGATATTCATGGGCTTGCCAATATATAAGGTTATGATGACATTCATATCCGGTTAAGGCGAAATTTGATATTTCGTAATGCTGATAGCCTTGGCCGCTCAGATAATCTATCGTGCTGTAGTACATAGCATATTGCAGATCTTCGTTCTCTGCCGGTATTTCTCCGGATATTATTCTGCGGGCCAGAGGAACAGAGGGATCAAGCTGTAGCAGGTAGGCGGAAATATGTTGAGGATGGTATTTTACTGCCATTCTCAAATTAAACAGCCAATCTTTCCAAGTCTGTCCCGGTATTCCATAGATCAAATCCAGATTTATATTTTTTATTCCGGACTTGGCGAGTGCACCTAAGGTATCTTTTATTTCACTAACCCTGTGAATTCGGCCCAGTATTTTCAACTCGTTGTCCTGAAAACTCTGAACTCCCAGGGATATCCGATTTATCCCTGCTTCCCGAAATCCCCGCAAAGATTCCAGGTTCACCGTTGCCGGATTTGCTTCCATGGAAATCTCGGTATCTGTAGTCAGAACATAATTATGGAAAATCGCTTTTAATATCTGCTCTATTTGGAATGGTTCAAGTAAACTGGGGGTTCCCCCGCCCAAGTAGATAGTGCTGAATTGATAATCCTTCCATTGGGTACTCCTGAGCTTAATCTCCTTTAGCAGGCAGTGGATATACCTTTCCAGCATAGTCTGCTCCGGCTGAGGCAAGGAGTAGAAATCGCAGTAGCTGCATTTGCTTCGGCAAAAAGGAATGTGTATATATATCCCGGCCGGACCTTGGTTATTTGTCACTTTCAATATCCATAACCGACATGAAAGCATCCCGGGGAATTTCAATCCGCCCGATCTGTTTCATGCGTTTCTTACCTTCTTTTTGCTTTTCGAGCAGTTTCTTTTTCCGGGTAATGTCACCGCCGTAGCATTTAGCCAGTACGTCTTTGCGCATCGCCTTTACAGATTCCCGCGCTATTACCCGGTTGCCAATGGATGCCTGAATGGCTACTTCATACATCTGCCGGGGAATAATCTTGCGCAGTTTTTCCACTAGTGCCCGGCCACGCTGGTAGGACTTTTCTTTATGCACTATAGAACTTAAAGCATCTACCGGTTCACCGTTTAATAAAATATCCAGTTTAATTAAATCCGAGGCCTCATATCCTTTTATTTCATAATCCAGGGAAGCATATCCCTTGGTTCTTGATTTCAGGCCGTCAAAAAAGTCAAACAATATTTCGGCCAGCGGGAGATTGTAACTAATCATTACCCGCTGCGGGGTCAAATATTCCATATTTACAAAGCTGCCCCGCTTCTCCTGACACAGTTCCATGACCGCGCCAATATAATCATTAGGCACCATGATGGAAGCTTTGACGAATGGTTCCATAACCATTTCAATCCGCTGGGCATCCGGCCAGTGAGAGGGATTCTGGACAAAAACCTCACTGCCATCCGTCAGCAGAATACGATAGATTACGCTGGGAGCTGTCGCCAGCAGGGTAAGATCGTATTCTCTTTCCAGCCGCTCGCGCACAATTTCCATATGTAGAAGCCCCAGGAAGCCGCAACGAAAGCCAAATCCCAAGGCATCTGATGATTCCGGCTCATAGAGCAGGGAGGCGTCATTTAGTTTCAGTTTTTCCAAGGCATCTCGCAGTTTCTCAAACTCGCTGTTTTCCAGGGGATAGAGTCCGCAGAATACTACCGGTTTGACCTCCTTGTATCCCTCCAGGGCGCGGGGGGCCGGACGACCGGCGTTGGTAATAGTGTCGCCCACTTTGGTATCGGCCACATTTTTCATGGCGGCTGCCAAATAACCGACTTCACCTGCCTTAAGGCTTTCCACCTGATTCATAAAAGGGTTTAGTACGCCGATTTCAGTTAACTCGAATTCTTTGCCGGTCGACATCATGCGGATGATGTCTCCTTTTTTTAGCTTGCCTGAATCTACCCGAATGTAGGAGATTGCTCCTTTATAGGCATCAAAATAAGAATCAAAGATCAAGGCCTTTAACTCCGCGTTTTCATCTCCACGTGGCGGGGGAATACGTGCCACAATGGCTTCCAAGACATCTTCCACACCGATACCCAGCTTGGCGGATATGGGAATAATCTCATCCCGGTCAATGCCCAGTACATTTTCCATTTCCTGCTTGACTATTTCCGGTTCTGCGCCGGGCAGATCGATTTTATTGATCACGCCGATAATCTCCAGATTCAAATCCATGGCCATATAGACATTGGCCAAAGTTTGGGCTTCTATACCCTGGGAAGCATCCACAACCAGCAACGCCCCTTCACAGGCCGCCAGGCTGCGGGAAACTTCATAGGAAAAGTCCACATGCCCGGGGGTATCAATCAGGTTTAAGATATACGTTTCTCCATCCCGGGCAATGTATTCCAGTCGCACCGGCTGCAGCTTTATGGTTATTCCTTTTTCCCTTTCCAGATCCATCTTATCCAGAAATTGTTCGCGCATCTCACGCTCGGCCAAGGCTCCGGTTTCCTGGAGCAAGCGGTCGGCCAGTGTGGATTTGCCATGGTCTATATGAGCGATAATACTAAAATTTCTAATCCGGTTCTGCATTAAAATCCTCCCAAATTATTTCCGGTTCATTACTCCCACTCGATCGTTCCTGGAGGCTTGGAAGTAATATCATAGGCCACCCGGTTGACCCCCTGGACTTCATTAACGATACGACGGGCCATGATATCCAGTACTTCATAGGGTAGTTGTGCCCATTCAGCCGTCATGGCATCGTCACTGGATACGGCGCGGATAATAATGGGATAGGCATAGGTACGCCCATCGCCCATTACCCCTACACTGCGCATGGGAGGCAAGACTGCAAAATACTGCCAGACCTCGCGATCCAGCCCGGCTTTCTTGATCTCTTCCCGCACTATGTAATCGGCTTCCTGCAAAATGTGCACTTTTTCAGCGGTTACTTCTTCGAGAACCCTGACCCCTAAGCCCGGTCCCGGGAATGGCTGCCTCCAGACTATTTCTTCGGCCAGACCAAGTTTTTCACCGATTTCCCTGACCTCATCCTTAAAAAGAAGTTTTAGGGGTTCAACCAATTCAAATTGCATGTCTTCTGGCAGTCCTCCTACATTGTGATGACTTTTTATAGTATGGGCGGTTTTGGTGCCGCTTTCCACGATATCCGGATAAATGGTGCCCTGTACCAAAAAATCTATTTCCCCGAGTTTGCGAGCCTCTTCTTCAAACACGCGAATAAATTCTGCTCCGATAATCTTACGTTTTCTCTCCGGGTCAGTCACCCCAGCCAGTTTGCTTAAAAAACGGGCGCCGGCATCAGCGAAAACCAGGTTCATGTGCATGTTATCCTTAAAGGTTTTTAAGACTTGCTCTGATTCTCCTTTACGCATCAGTCCGTTATCCACATATACGCATACCAATTGATCCCCTACGGCTTTGTGAACCAGGGCTGCTGCCACCGATGAATCCACTCCTCCGCTTAATCCGCAGAGTACCTTGCGGTCACCCACCTGGCGGCGCACTTCGTCTATTGATTCAGCTATAAAATCATTTAAGTCCCAATCGCCCTTTAACCCGCAGATAGTAAACAGAAAATTATGTAAGACCTGCATCCCTTTAAGGCTGTGCTTCACTTCCGGGTGAAACTGCACACCGTATATTTTTTGTTGGGAATGGCTAAACGCAGCCACCGGACAATTCCCGGTTCTGGCAATTACCCGAAAACCTTCCGGAATAGTGACTACAGAATCACTATGGCTCATCCATACCTGAGTCGGTCCGATAATATCATTAAATAGTATATCATCATCAACCAGTTCCATATTAGTGCGTCCATACTCCCGTACCTGAGAAGGTTTAACCTGTCCGCCTAATTCCTGAGCCAGCAAATGCATACCATAACAGATCCCCAAAATCGGAATACCCAGGGTAAAAATCCGCGGATCACAGTGAGGTGCGCCTTCTCCATGTACACTGGCTGGGCCTCCGGTCATAATGATGGCACTGGGCATTTTGGCTTTTAAGTCGTCCAAGGAAATATCATATGGAACCATTTCACAATAAACCGATAGTTCTCTTATTCGCCGGGCAATTAATTGGTTATATTGACCTCCAAAATCAAGTACCAGAACCAGTTCTTTTTCCATCTTTACACCTCTATTTCTCATATACTGACGGTTTTAATATACAAATATCCGGATATTCACGATATTTTTCGTCATAGTCCAGACCATAACCTACTATAAACTCATCCGGAATAGTAAAACCTACATAATCCGGGTAGGCAGGACTTTTACGGCGGGATGGCTTATCCAGGAGGCAGGCTATGCGAACGCTTTGGGGAGATCTTTTTTTTAATATTTCGGTAATATAATATAAGGTCAGACCACTGTCCACTATATCCTCAACAATCAATACGTTTTTGCCTTTAATCGAATATTCCAGATCCTTCATAATCCGCACTTCACCCGAGGAAACGGTTGAATTCCCATAACTGGATACATCTATAAAATCAAGTTGCAAAGGCAGCTTGATCTGTCTGACCAGATCGGCCATAAAAATAAATGCTCCTTTTAAAATGCCTACTACCAGCAGGCTTTCCCCTTCGTAATCAAAGCTGATCGCCCGCCCCATCTCACATACCTTTTCCTGGATTTCTTCTGCCGTATACAAGACCGTTATTTCATCGAGATTCAAGAATATCCCTCCCTTTTATAACTAGGATTATAACAACTTGACAGTTTCGGCGCAACGCAGCCCCAGGTTTATCTGGCCGACATATGGTTACGATCACTAAAACTTAAGGCCGGTTCTGCCCTGTTTTTCTGCCGCAAAAAACCTTTGACAGCGAAATGGATTAGTAAAATGCTTTTCGTCCATAATTAATATAGTGTAATATAGTAAAGGCAAACGCAAAACCAATCTGGAGGGATCGGACGCTTATGGAACAAGCAATAGCCGGTAGTCTTGTCAGTATTTTAAAAATCCTGGGCGCCCTGCTGCTGGTGGCGTTAAACGCCCTGTTTGTAGCCGCTGAGTTTGCCTTTGTCAAAGTTCGTCCTACCCGAATATCGCAATTAGCCGCTCAGGGAGATCGCCGCGCACTGCGGACCGAGCAGTGCATTACCCATATTGACGCTTATCTGTCGGTATCCCAATTGGGCATCACCTTGGCCAGTTTAGGATTAGGATGGATGGGAGAACCGGCTATAGCCAGTCTTTTAAGCCCTCTGTTCTTAAGCTGGGGTTTATCTGCTCCCGCATTGGTTCACTCCATATCATTCGTGATTGCTTTCCTTATTATAACTTTTCTGCACGTTGTTTTTGGCGAACTGGCTCCCAAATCCCTGGCAATCCAGAAATCTGAATCCTTGGCTCTTAGTTTGGCGGCTCCCATGCAGTTTTTTTATTATTTATTCTACCCCGGGGTAGTTGTTTTAAATGGAACCGCCAACAAAGTATTGTTGCTATTTGGACTGGAGCCTGATCCCGCCCATACCGGCAGTCATTCCGAAGAAGAATTGCGCATGTTGATATCTGCCAGCTATAAGGGAGGCCAGATTAAAAAAAGCGAGCAGGAGCTGTTGCAAAATGTTTTTAAATTCGAAAAAAAGGTGGCCGAAGAGATCATGGTTCCGCGCCCCCAGGTGGTCTTTTTAGATGTCAATGACAGCCTGGAAGATAATCTGAAAATTGCCCGTCAAGCGAAGCATACCAGATTTCCGATCTGCAGCGGCAGCCCTGATCGGGTATTGGGCTTGATTCACATTAAGGATCTTTTATACGCTGACGATAATATCGACAGTATTACGGAATTAAAACGTGATATCCTGTTTGTCCCCGAGGGAATGCTCCTAGATAAGCTTTTGCAGGAATTTCAAAAAAGCCACCAGCATATGGCGGTAGTCGTTGACGAATATGGCGGTACCGCCGGTATCGTAACCATGGATAATATCCTGGAAGAACTGGTTGGTGATATTCAAGACGAATTTGATCAGGAAGAACCAGAGATTAAGCTTCTGGCAGACGGAACGCTTCTGGTAAGCGGCAGCCTGGATATTGATGCCGCCATCGAAGAGCTGGGGCTGCCGGTTAATGATATCCCAAATGATTTTAATACCCTGGCTGGTTATGTATTGGGTCAGTTAGGCCGCTTCCCGGAAACCGGGGAGTCATTCACCTTGGGTAAATACCAGATTAAGATCACTAAAATGGACAACAAAAAAATTGAACAGTTAATGCTGATCCCCCGGCCCTCAAATCATGATGAGGAGACCTCTTGATTAAAGATTTGGAAATCAGAATCTCCAGTTACGACCTGCAAAAACACCCTGACCAAAAACGGGTCAAATTGCGTTCCGGCAGCCTTCTGGATTTCCTCCAGGGCAGCCTCGGAAGGCATGGCTTGCCGGTAGGGGCGGTCATTGGTCATGGCATCATAAGCATCGGCAATAGCCAGCGCGCGACATTCAAGAGGAATATCTTCCCCTTTCAAACCGAGCGGATAACCTGTTCCGTCCCACCACTCATGGTGTTTAAGAATCCAATCAGCAATCAAAACCAGATCCGGTGCGGCCAAGGCAATACGGTGTCCTATTTCAGAGTGTCTCTGCATCTCCGCATATTCCCGCGTATTTAAAGGCCCTTTTTTAAACAGGATCGCATCAGGCACGCCTACCTTACCTATATCATGAAACTGAGCCAAAAGACATAAATCTTTTACAGTCGAATCAGGCAAATCAAGGAGTTCAGCCATTTTACCGACCAGTAACTGGAGTCTATCACCATGCCCCTCGGTTATATAATCGCGGGCTTCCAGAGCTTTCATCAGGGTTTGAACCAGCACACTACGATTACTTTGCTGACTGTGTAGCTTCTGGCGATACATCTTGTTATCAGCTTCCTTGAAAATATCATTCATGGTTAACGAATCATCTTTACGCAAGGCATAACCGGCTGACAGGCTTAAAGGCAACTCGGGATGACTTGAGTTGTATTTTTTTATACGCTCATTTGTTCTTTTCAGGGCTTCTTCTACCTGATTTTGGGGTGTTCTGGGCAATAAAACGGCAAATTCATCGCCCCCAACCCGGGCAACCACATCCTCCTTACGGAAGGATTTGCGTATAATATTGGCTGTGTTGATTAATAGCTGATCCCCCTTGTCGTGACCCAAGGTATCGTTGACTAATTTCAAACCATCCACATCAAAGATTATCATAGCTACAGGGTTATAGCGCACACTTTCCAGGCGACGCATCTCCTCCTCAAAGTAGAAGCGATTATATAAATCGGTTAATGAATCATGCATACTCAGATATTGCAGCCTGAAAAGGGCTTCTTTCATTTCGGTAATATCCCTTCCAACCGATTGTATATCCACCAGTTTGCCCCTATCATCATAGATCACCCGATGGGTCCAGGAATTCCAACACGTTTTTCCTGCCACTGCTACCCTTATTTCCGTTGTAGAAACCGGATTTTCCGCACTTAGACCGGCAATTGCCGCATCCAGGATATTGCGATCCTCTTCCAGAATATTGGCCAAAAAAGGACTGGTGATTAGTTCCTCCCGCGACTGCTTAAAATAACGGCAATAGGCTTCATTTACGAAAGTCAGGCTGCCATCCGGCTGAAATCTACAGATTAGCTCGGTTTGATCCTCAACAATCCCCCGGTACCTGGCTTCACTGGCCTGTAAAGCTTCATGAGCCTTCTGGCGCTGGGTCAGATCACGCACAATCCCGCGAAATCCAACCACCTGATCATTTTCCAAAATGGGCGAAACGGTTGTTTCAACATACAGCCGCTGCCGATTTTTATCTAATACATACCAGCCAAATTCCCGTACTGTTTGACGGTTGCAATAAACCTTGTTAAAGGTATCCCATACCTTCCGGGCATTTTCTTTATCCATCAGATTCCTATAATTCATGCCGGCTAATTCATCCCGGCTGTACCCCAGATATTTTTGCAGATAGGGATTAAAAAAAGTATAATTGCCTTTAATGTCCACTTCAAAATAGCCTTCTTCAATGTTTTCGAGAATATTGCGATACCGGGCTTCGCTGCTGATTAATTCCCTTTCTATTTGTTTTTGTTTGCTGATATCGCGGATAGTTTCAATAGCGCCGGTTACCCGCCCGTCTTTGTCAAAGAGCGCCGCCGCCTTGCATTGCAGGTATGCCCCGCCAGCGATTAAGGGGAAAAACCCCTCCAGGGAAAGGATTCCGTTTTCATCCGAAACCCCCGGATACTTTTGCTGCCTTTCCGCGGGCGGGATCATTACTATATCGATCAGTGCAGGTTGGCTTTGACCATAAAAAGGCAGCGTATACCCAAAATTGTTTTTACCCAGCATTTCCAGGGATTTAAACTGGGTGAGCTCTTCCATAGCCCGGTTCCATAGTTTTATTTCGCCTTCGCGATTAATAACGCAGGCCGCATCGGGCAGGAAATCCAGGATCGCGGTAAGCTGCTGGTGCGCATTATTCAGATGTTTGCGGTTGTCTTCAAGTTCTTCCAGCTGATTACGCAATTCCTCTTCGGTAGCCATCAACTGCTGGTTGGCAGCACTCAGCTCAATTTCAATCCTGGTTAAGGCCTGATTGCTTTTTAGCAGCTCCTCTTCCCGCCTCATGCGCTCATAGAAATACCCGGCCAAAGCACGCTCGGCTTTTTTACGTTCGCTGATGTCTAACAATATGGCATAATACCAGATAAAGTTCTCGGTTAAGATGGCTTGCAGCAACACTTCCACCGTAATCAGACTGCCGTCCTTGCAGCGGTATTCCTTCTCATAACGCTGCGCCTGTTTACTGTTAATTAATGCTTGTTTAAACATAGCATTGTTGGGACTTCCGCCGGAAACACAAATGTCTTCATCCCATTTCAAGGTAATCATATCGTCAAAACTGTATCCCAACATATTCCTGAAACAGGAGTTGCAAGCGACAACTTGGCCGGCCTCATTAAAAGACACAAATGCCAGGGCAGATTTATCTAAAACAGCACTTAAATAAGTAATCTGTTCAACAGCACCTGGTATGGCTTGAATATCCTTATCAGGCATAAAAAACACTACCCTGCCCCCCTAATCTTGGTTTAATATGAGTTTGATGTTTCTGAACTAATTCTCTTAGGAAGGTATTTTTCCTTCCCTCATATAACATATATTTTTTTTGCGTTTTTTCCATACGATTATGATAGTGTTACAAATATATAATCAGCGCCCTTTAGTGTACAACAACCTATTCTTTAATTGGTAAGCGTGTCATCCATATTATCCGCATCGTTTTTTGCAGTGATTTTTTGGTTTTATTTAGTTAACCGGGCTAATAATATGTTATGATAAGGCAAATTTACTAAGGAGCGTTACCCCATTGAAAGTTGAAAACTTGAATCTACATGGACTCAACCTGCAGGAAGCCCGGCAAAAAACCCAGTTGAATTTAGATTGGTGCATAAAACATGGCGTAGATGTCCTGGTCATAAATCATGGCAAAGGCCATCATAGTGCGAATAATTTTGCGGTCTTAAAGTCAGAAATACGCAAAATGTTAAAAGAAGAACAGCTGCTAAGGGAGTCGGGCTACCGAGTCATTTATGGCGAATCAGACTGGCCGGTGGCCTTAACGTATGACGAAGGGAATACCCTGGTGGTTGCCCGGGGGCTTGAGAATGAATTCATAGGCGGCAAGGCCCGCCAGGATAAAAACCAGCGCATCTTTTCCCAGGAAGGCAAAGAGGTTAGAAAAGCCCAAAAAAATTGGCGCAAGCAAAATAGAACTCGTTAAAAAAAGCCCCATCAAGACACGTTTTTCTATGGGCTTTTCCCGCCCCAACCTCAAAACATCCTTAGCAACTTTAAGAAGATTTGTTCTAAACAGCAATTTAACCGATACCAAGCCTCATTGTTTCCGGTTATATACTATCATACGCTTTCGCCGCTCGCTTTCATAGTTTTCTTCATCACCCACCAATTAACTGCCAGTATTAAAGCCCCCAAAATATACCCGGCCAGTACATCACTGGTATAATGAACATTCAGATAAACCCGACTGAAACCGATAATCAGAATTAAAACCGAAAAACCGACCCGGATAAGAGATCTGTATTTAGGCGGGCAATCCCCTGACACCACCAGGGCCAGAAAACCATAGAAGGCCAGGGATAGCATGGCGTGTCCGCTAGGAAAGCTAAAACCCGTTGCAATAGTAAGGGCTTCACCCAAAGGGCGCGGTCTGGCAATAATATTTTTCAAAAACCCCATTAAAACCCAGGCAGAAAACAGGCTGCTGATAGAAAAAAGCGCCTCCCACCATCTTTTCTGCCAGCCCAGCCCTATAAAAACCAGAACAGCAATAGTTATATAGGCCAGTGGCGACCCTAGATTGGTAATAACCGCCATAACCTGACTTAACCAGGGGGTATTGGCAGCCATTATCTTTTGTTGTATGAGATAGTCTAGCGCTACAATTTTGGAAATAAGTCGTTGCAAAAAATAATTGCTTAGTATACTTGACAAAAATACTCCACCTTTCCACAACAGAATCTTAATTATTCATGGTTTTAGGCTGCCCGATGTTTTAGAAATCGAGTAAAATTCACTACAACCATGATATCCGCAAACACATTACCATTTAATTTACTTTAACCATTTCATAATATGTATACCACTTTACTATATAATAATGGTATGATTAAGTTGGTAATTTTTATGTAGAAATAGTGGGGGGTGGATTTTAGATGGCAGAAATCAATGACCTGGAGTTACGTTATACTGTCAACGTAGACTACATTGGGGAAATAAGCGAAGGTAAACCCAACGGCAAAGGCAAGGCCATATTCAGAAACGGCGGTATCTACGAGGGCGATTGGGTGAAAGGCAAACAGGAAGGTTATGGTAGAGAATACTATCCAGACGGTACCTTACGCTATGAAGGCGAGTATAAAAATGGGCTCAGACACGGTACAGGCACAGCTTACTATAAAAATGGCAGCATCCGTCACCAAGGCAACTGGAAATACAACGAGCCCAATTAAACCTGCCAACGGTGCCATGGGGACGGTTCTTTTGACACCTTTTGGCACCTAATTAGCGGGTTTTTTAAAAAATAAACGATGATGCCGCAGTTAGCGTATTATTAATTAAAGCAACCGGAGGTCGTTGCCTAAAAATTTCCGGTTAGCTTGGTCTTGTGTATGTTAAAACCGCGTGAACCCGCATAAATCCACGTAATCCGCATCTATTTAATTACTAAAAACACGACTTAATTTTGAGGCTGCTGTTTATGCTTGGGCGGCCAGATGGGCTACCTTGGCCTTTAGATTCAGGAGATAGGGATCTTCCGGCTGCTTGAGAGCCGGGAAAGGGTCGTAGTATTCGGCTTTGGCCCTGGAGATTACCTTCTCGATGGAGCCGTTTTCCTCTTTAAGAAGTTCCAGGACTCTTTTCTTGAAACCAATCGTTGCGTTGATTGATTTTTCTAAAAAGCCCTTGATTTCTTCCCGCCCAGCCAAGATAGAATAATGCCCCTGGCAAAAAATATCTGAGGGGAGGGCGGCCAAGCGCTGCAGGGAAGACAAATAGGCATCGTAATTATAGACAAACTCAGTTGTAACCACCTCGGGACTGTAGTAGACCCCGGCTGCTTCACCGGCAAAAAGAATTTTTTCAGCGGGCAGGTAAAAACTATGGTGATCTTTAGTATGACCAGGTGTAGCCAGCACTTTAAGCTTAGTCCCGTCTCCTAAATCAAAGACCTGACCGTCCTGCAATTTTATATCGATCTCAAAAGGAGCAAAAGGTTCGGTATTCATCTGGACACGATCAAAGCCCGGCATTAAACTCATCCTATCCAGGGAATCTGCATTTAGCTTGCTGATCAGGGCCAACGCGTTGGGACGCTGCAAAATACTTTCAGCTATGGAGGTGGCGGCAATTTGCATCTCCGGGAAGGCTTTTTTCAGGTAGGCAGCCGCACCACAATGATCCCAATGGACATGAGTCAAAAAAAGCACCGCTGGTTGCCGTTCCTTAAGGATAGAACGGATAGATTCAGCGTATACTTTTCCAGCGCAGGTTACCCCTGCATCAAATATCGCGGGTTTCGCTCCATCCCAAAGATATATGGGGCATTCCTCATAACCCAGGCAATAAAGATTATCTTTTATATGACCAATCTTATCTATTATCATATTGGCACCCCCCTGATTTCTGGCAGCCTCTACCCTGTTTGCAATGCTTTTTTGATTCCATGTTCCCTGTCCTAACTTCATCTCAACCCATTATAACAGATAGAAGATTAAATACTAATGGCTTGAAATCACCGGAGAAAATTGCAAAAAAATTACGCGCCGTACTTATTGAGGCTTAACTTTAAGTAAGCTAATATCAGGCGCGTATTACTTTCGATTTTTCCCTAAGAGACCCGGCCCCTTGGATCCCTAATATCTTTTAATAACGATTCCATCATTTCCGGGCTTAATGATTGCGGACCATCAGACAAAGCCTGGTCGGGCTGCAGATGCACCTCCACCATTAAGCCATCCGCACCGGCGGCAATCGCTGCCCGGGCTACGGGTATTACTAAGGATCGCAGCCCGGTAGCATGACTAGGATCAACGATGACCGGCAGATGCGATATCTGTTTGACCAGGGCTACGGCTCCGATATCTACTGTATTACGGGTCATGCTCTCAAAAGTGCGGATGCCCCGCTCGCATAAAATAACCTGCTGATTACCGGCCGCCAGGATATATTCACCAGCCAGCAGCCATTCCTCAATAGTAGCCGCCAAACCCCTTTTTAAAATAACCGGTTTGTCAATCTGGCCTACTTCCTTTAACAAAGAAAAATTCTGCATATTACGGCTGCCGATCTGCAGCAAATCAGAACAATTATATACCTTATCCAGATCGCGCGGATCCATGATCTCGGTAACCACCGGCATACCCGTTAATTCCCGGGTTTCAGCCAGGATACGCAAGCCCTCCTCCCCTAAACCCTGAAAGGAGTAGGGGGAACTGCGGGGTTTAAAGGCTCCCCCGCGCAGGATATGAACGCCCATAGCCTTCAGTTTCTCAGCCAAAGGCAGGTATTGCTCCCGGGATTCCACTGCGCAGGAACCGGCTATAACTGTACAGTGACCGGTGCCTATTTTCACCTGCCCCATCCGGCTGGGTATACAGATTATCGTATCACCGGCAGTTTTCTCTCGAGCGGCCAGGGTATAGGCTGCCATATTAATCCCTCCCCTTCAGTTTAATTCGCACATGGCTTTTTCAGCGCGGCAATCGCTTTTTCTATCTGGGTGGGCAGAAGTTGGGGCCGGGATTCGTATTCCTCCATAATTTGAGCCAGATAACTGCCTACAACCACAGCGTCCGCAGAATTTTTAAACGTTTTGATTTGCTCAGGACTGGATATGCCAAAACCAAGAGCTAATATGGCATCGGTTTTCGGTTTGAGTTTTTGCAGATAAGCCTTAACCTCATCTTCCGGCAAGCTGCGCACACCGGTTACCCCTCTTACCGAAACACAATAGATAAAACTGGGGTTCATAGCCGCTGCCATATCCAAACGTTCATCCGGACTGCTGGGTGCCACCATGGGGATAAACTCCAAATCTGTGTGTACCTGTTTTATCTCATCCAAAGGCAGATCCGGGACGATAAGCGCCTCAATGCCAACCGCTTGACATGCTTGGGCTAACACTTCCATACCCATTTGCAAAATAGGATTATAATAGGCAAATAAGACCAGGGGGATATTTACCGCCTGGCGTACTTTATCGGCAAAATCCAGACTGTGCTTGAGATTGAGTCCGGCATTTATACCCCGGTGATGGAATCTTTCTATCACCACCCCATCGGCCAGGGGATCTGAAAAAGGTACCCCCAATTCCAGGGCATCGCCGCCACCTTGCTCGATTGCCTTTATACAATCCAGGCATAATTGCGGATTAGGCAAACCTGCCATTATAAAGCTGATCAGGGAGGTTTCTTGTCTGGCGCGCCGGGCGTTAAGACTGTTTCTCAGTTTAGTCATTAACCTGACCTCCTTTGGATGGGGACGGATTTTTCCCCAGATATTCAATCATTTCAGCTACATCCTTATCCCCCCGCCCGGATAGATTAATTACTATACTCTGGGAAGGATCCAGGGTCGGGGCTAGCTTTAGTGCATAAGCTACTGCATGGGCACTCTCCAAGGCCGGGATGATCCCTTCGCTTTCGCTTAGACATTGGAAGGCCCGTACCGCTTCCTCATCAGTAACATTCACGTATTCCACCTTTTTTTGCTGTTTTAAAAAGGCATGCTCCGGACCAACCCCGGGATAATCAAGGCCTGCTGAAACGGAATGGGTATCACTTATCTGACCGTTTTCATCCTGCAATAAACGGCTCAAGGCTCCATGCAGCACGCCATCGGTTCCTAATGACAACGTAGCACAATGTTCGCCCGGGGCGATCCCCCGTCCTCCTGCTTCTACCCCGACCAGTTTGACCTCATTATCCAAGAAAGGGTAAAAAATTCCCATGGCGTTACTGCCTCCGCCTACACAGGCCAAAACATAATCGGGTAGCTGACCTTCCTGATCTAAAAACTGCTGTTTTACCTCCTGCCCGATAACCGACTGAAAATCACGTACTATCAGCGGATATGGATGAGGTCCTACTACTGAACCAATCAGCATATGCGAATACGCAAAGCTTTGAATAAAATCTCGAAAGGCTTCATTGGTAGCGTCTTTTAATGTCCGGCTGCCTTTATCCACAGCCTTTACCTCTGCCCCTAATAATTGCATCCGGAAGACATTTAAACGTTGTCTTTTTATGTCCTTGCTGCCCATATAGACGGTACATTCCATACCCATTACCGCGGCTGCTGTTGCTGTTGCCACTCCGTGCTGTCCGGCCCCGGTTTCGGCTATCAGCCGAGTTTTGCCCATTTGCTTTGCCAAGAGAGCCTGCCCCAGGGTATTATTAATTTTATGACTGCCGGTATGATTCAAATCTTCGCGTTTAAGATATATTCTGGCTCCTCCCAGGCTCTGGGTTAGACGCCGCGCAAAATAGAGCGGCGTTGCCCGCCCCACATAATCCTTATAGTAATGATTAAGTTCGCTTTTAAAATCCGGATCATGCTGCAATTGCCGGTAGCATTCCTCAATATCTAAAAGTGCCGGTATAAGGGTTTCGGGTACAAAACGGCCTCCATAATTCCCGAAATAACCTCTTGCATCAGGTAACATCTTTATCTGCCTCCCTAACCTCATTTATAAAGCGGCTAACTTTCTGCGGGTCTTTTCCCCCTTCTGCGAATTCAACCCCGCTGGAAACATCGACTGCCAGCGGGCGAATTTTCTTTACTGCCGCAGCTACATTACCGGCATGCAACCCTCCGGCCAGGATTAGGTTATCCCAGCCCAGCACCGCCTCCAGGTAATCCCAATTAAAGCTTACCCCGCTGCCGCCGCTGTGTCCCTCTACCACTGTATCAAAAAGATAAGCCCAAGGTCGCCATCGCTTTACCACATCAGGATCAACCGGACCCTTTACCGGAAAACATTTGATTACCGGCACCGGTAGTTCAGCTACTAACTCAGGCGGCTCCTGTCCATGCAATTGCACCATATCCAAACCGCAGGTTTTGATAATGTACTCCATCGTATCCAGTTTTTCATCAACGAAAATACCTACTTTAACCACCGATCCGCCCAATTCTCGATTAATGGCAGCAGCCCTGTCCGCTTCAATCCTCCTGGAGGAAGGAGCAAAGACCTCGCCTATGGCCCAAGCACCTGCCCGGCAGGCCAGCAGGGCTTCAGTATGGCTTTTGATCCCACAGATTTTAACCCTGGTCATAATTAACCAGCTCCCTTAGTTTCATCCCCGGGTTAGGCGAAGTTACCAGAGCTTCGCCGATTAAAGCCGCCTGGTAACCATGCTCCCCCAATAGCCGCATATCAGCGGCGCTTCTTATCCCGCTTTCACTGACCCGCCCAATATTATCCGGTATATATTCAGCCAGTTTCAGGCTGGTTTTAATATCCACGGTAAAATCCTTAAGATTACGATTGTTTACCCCAATCATGCCCACCGGCAGGTCCAAGGCTTTTTTTACTTCCTCCCGGTCATGCACCTCTAAAAGGGGTTCCATCCCTAATTCTCGACATTTAACCGTCAAATCCAAAAGACGCGGATAATTATGCACAGCGGCAATCAACAAAACAAGATCGGCTCCCAGCAGTAAACTCTCATATAGCTGCAATTCATCGATAATAAAGTCTTTGCGCAGCAGGGGCAGTTGAACCAGGGTTCTTATCTCCGGCAAAAAGTCGGGACTGCCCTGAAAAAACTCCTTATCGGTTAGCACCGAAATAACTGCCGCACCGTTTTCAGCATACGACAGTGCCATATCCGGCAGATTATAATCCGCACAAAGCTGGCCTTTAATCGGTGAAGCCTTTTTTAACTCAGCAATCACCGCTACCCGGTTGGGGGTATGGTTAAAGTTCCGGGGATGCTTAGATCGTTTTAATTCACTTACTTTGTCTATATCCAGGCCAACTCTTAATTCCTCTACTTCGCGCCTTTTTTGGGCTATAATGCGTCCTAACATACCATTACCCCATCCTGGCTGAAACTTACCATATTGCGCAGCGTTTCCCAGGTCTTTCCTGAATCTATGGCTTCAGCTGCGATTTGCATACCTTCCTGCATATCCTTGGCCCGACCGGCTGTCATTAGAGCGCCGGCCGTATTTAGCAGGACGGCTTCCCGCCGCGGGCCGAGCTGGCCATCTAAAACCTCGCGCACAATGCGGGTATTAAGTTTTAGATCCCCGCCCTGGATGTCTGTCAGGGCAAAAGGCCCAACCCCCAGATCAGACGGTTGCAGTTGATAGTCATACAGCGTATTATCCTTTATATCTACGATGCGGGTCGCACATACCGGACTGATTTCATCCATACCGTTTTCAGCATGAATGACCCAAGCCCTCTTGCGCCCCAGCTTCATTAAGGTATGGGCCACAGTATCCTGCAGAGACGGATCATATATGCCGATCACTTGGTAGACCGGTTTACAGGGGTTTAAGAGCGGGCCAAGAAAATTAAAAATGGTGGCTACGCCTAACTGGCGGCGTAACGGGCCAATTTCTTTTAGAACCGGATGATAAAATGGGGCAAAGAAGAAGCTAATGCCTGTCTTTTCCAACAATCTTTGGGCCTGAGTCGGCTGCATACGTATGTTAACCCCCAAAGCCTCCAGTACATCCGCACTCCCTACCCGGCCGGTAACCGCACTATTGCCATGTTTGGCTACAGGTATGCCGCAACTGGCCGCAACGAGGGCAGCCGCCGTGGAAATATTAAAGGTATTCAAACCATCTCCGCCGGTACCACAGGTATCGATTAACTCCATGCCGGTGTCCAGGATAATCGCCTCCTCGTACAGCGCCTGAATAAAGCCAATGAGTTCATCCGCATTTTCCTTGCGGGTGCGCATGGCACTTAGCAAGGCTGCAGCTTTCGCATCTGCCACCTTGTCATGCAGGAGCATGGCCGCACAATGGCGAGCTTCCTCGGCATTTAAAAATTCGCCCCCCACTACCTTTTGCAAATAGCAATCAAACATTTATCTCTCTCCTCTCAGCTCTTCTCTTCTTACTGTCACCGCTGCATTGTTTAAGCAGCCTTTTTTGAGAAAATACTCTAAAAAAATCAGCGCAGCTTATAATCTTCAGTGTCTAAAGTAACTGCGAAAATCCGCGTAAATCTGCGTTATCCGCGTCTATTTCTAAGGATTGTGTTGCTTTTTTAGAAAATTGTTTAATAACTTTTTGCCTTCCTCGGTCAAAATTGACTCCGGATGGAATTGCACTCCCTCAACCGGCCAGCAGCAGTGGCGGATGCCCATTATCTCCCCCTCTTCACTGCGAGCCGTAATCTTAAAGCAAGGCGGCAGGGAAGCTTCCTCTACCACCAGCGAATGATAGCGGGTAGCCTTAAAAGGATCATTTAGGCCGGTGTAAACCCCGCTTTGATCATGGTAGATGGAAGAAGTTTTACCATGCATCATACGGTAATTTACGACTACCTGCCCGCCAAACGCGCAGGCAATCGCCTGATGCCCCAAACAAACCCCTAAAATAGGAATTTTATCATAATAATAGCGTACGGCTTCGATAGATATCCCGGCTTCACTGGGACTGGAGGGGCCTGGGGATATAACCAAAGCCTGGGGATGCAGGTTTACCAGGGCAGGAATATTTAACTCATCATTTTTTATAACCCTGACCTCTTCCCCCAGTTCAGCAAAATACTGCACCAGGTTGTACGTAAAGGAATCATAATTATCAATCATCAGTAGCACAGGCTCTCTCCGCCTCCTTTATCGCCACCATTAAGGCCCGGGCCTTATGGTAAGTCTCCTCATCTTCCCGTTCCGGAACGGAATCGGCAACGATACCGGCTCCGCTTTGCAGGTAGTAGCTGCCGTTTTTATGCAAAATGGAGCGGATGGTTATACAAGAGTCCAAGGTGCCATTAAAATCTATAAAACCTACCGCACCCCCATACGGCCCGCGGGAGTCTTTTTCCAGGCGATTAATGATTTCCATGGCCTTGCGCTTCGGGGCACCAGACAGGGTTCCGGCCGGGAAACAGGAGGCAAAGGCCTCCAGGGCATCTATACCTGCAGCAAGCTCCCCTTCCACAGTGGAGACAATATGTACCACGTGAGAATAGGCCTCTAACTGCATAAATTCACTAACCTCTACCGTTCCCGGACGACTTACCCGGCCAATATCATTGCGGCTTAGATCCACCAGCATCAAGTGTTCGGCTCTTTCCTTTTCATCTTGCAGTAATTCCTGACAGATATCCTCATCAATTTTGGGGTTGCCGGTCTTTTTACGGGTTCCGGCTATAGGGCGGCTTTTCACCCGGCCCTTTTCCACCTTAACTTGCATCTCCGGCGACGCCCCTAGCAATACCTGATCCGGCAGCAACAAGTAAAACATATAGGGCGAAGGGTTGATATGGCGCAACTGCAGATAAACCTGCCAGGGGGACGCGGGACTTTTTTTCCTCCAGCGGCGCGATAAAACGACTTGAAAAACATCCCCCTGCTGAATATGCTTTTGGGCCGACTCAACCATTGTGCAAAATTCTTCCCGACCCAGATTAGGCAAGAACTCTGCCGGCAAGGAATCATCCCACCGTAAAAAAGCAGGCGCTGCCTCCTCAATACAGCACCGAGCCGCCAAATGAAATAATTCATCCCGTCTCCGACAGGCCTTCTTAAACTCGGACAGGGAAGCCCTTTTAGAATCCAACCAGAAAATTACCGTCAGCGTTTGTAACTGCCGATCATACACCAATATCTCTCCCGGCATAAAAAAGACCTGTTCGCTTAAAACATCTTTAGAGGCCGGTAAATGGTGATACATAAGGCCGGACTCGTAAGACCAAAAGCCGATCAGTCCCCCGCTAAAAAAGGGCAGATCCAGCTGCATAACCCGGCTGGAATTAATAAAATTTTGCAGCACCTGGCTGCCTTGGGGATCAGACGGAATAGTTTTTATCAAGTCCAAGGATTTACCGGCGATAATGGAATATCGCCCGTTATCATGACCGGTCAAGCTTTCCAGAAAACAGGCTGGGGGGGCGGGTTTTAAGATATGAAATAAATGCACCATGGCCAGAGGAACCAAGGGCCGTTTGTCGTCTTTATTCAGTTCTTCCAGACTGAAACGGGCACAGAGAGGCACATAGGCGTAGCGGGAAGCCAATTGCCGGAAATACTCATAATCAACCGGCTTATCTTGGCCTAAAAAAGGTAAATAAAAACCAGCACGATCAAATGTGCTGGCATGATTTTCACACCTGCTCATCTCGTCATTCTCCTCTAAACTAAACTCATCTCTTCTAAACTCAGCTTATGCAGTTTCACTAAATTATATTAATCCTAATAACTGCTAACGCAAATGTCAAGCAAATTTTTTACAGCCAGCCGACCCAAGAGAATCGTCCGAAGCAACTAATCCGGCAAAAACAGTTCAGGAAGGCCATGAAATATAGAAAATGTTTAACCGCTTTAACTAATCGGTCGACTGGTCAACCAGCTAGATTGTATTCAGGGCAGCGTTCCAGGCGGCTTAAAAGGTGCTTTTTCGGTGGTTTCATCACCTGCGGTCTCTTTCGTATCCCTGATTATTTGCATAAGCTGCTCCTTGTGGCGGGGAGCCGGTAGCAAGGGGGAGACTATGCGGGCAAGCTGCAGCTCCTGCCAGATTTCTAAAATCCAAGGCTTTTGCAGATGGGCTTCATTTAGCAGTTCTTGATTGTCAAGTACCTGCCGGGGGCTGCCTGCGGATAGAACCCGACCGTTGCCCATAACAATTATCGTATCGGCCCAGGAATAAGCCAAGTCTACATCATGGGTGGATATAACTAAGGTAGTACCCTGCTGATGTTGTTCGTCCAAGGCCTGCATAAAAAGCTGGGAATTGGCTGGATCCAAACCTGCCGTAGGTTCATCACATATTAATATCTCCGGATCCATAACTAAAACCCCAGCCAAGGCCACCAGTTTCTTCTGGCCCAAACTTAGAAAGTGGGTGGCTTTAGCAAACAACTCGGTAATACGCAATTCATCTCCTACCCGGTTGATTCTATACTCCGCCTCTTTACGATTAAACCCCAGGTTCATCAAGCCAAAAGATATATCCTGGCGGACACTGGCCGAAAAGAGTTGGTTATCGGGATTCTGGAAAACGATACCTACCTTCCTTTTCAATTCCTTCAAAAACCCGGCTGAATAATTATAATCTGATCCGGCGTAGCGCATTTGCCCTTGGCTCGGTTTTAAAAGGCCATTGCAATTGAGAAACAGGGTGGTTTTGCCGGCCCCATTAGCCCCTAAAATAGCAGTCTTACTGTGCTTTTTTATATCTAAATCGATTCCTTGCAAAGCCAGGGTGCCGTCACCGTATTTATAGTACAGGTTACAGGCCTCTATAATATTTGCAGACACGTAAAATACCTCCCGGTATAAACCAGTAAAAGTAAAAAGACATTCCAAAGCGCAATCGCCAGCAGGTTTATTTTTTTTAGCTGGTAGGTTTCTTCAATAACCTCGAAATGGCCGTCAAAGCCTCGGGATGCCAGGCAATTATAAGCATCCTCGCTGGCCTTAAGGCTTTTTAAAAGCAAATTGCTGCAAAGCATTGCTAATGATTTCATGGTCCCCCTAAAACCTCTATACCCTCCCCGGGACAGTTGGGCCACATATATTTCCGAGGCGGTCTGAAATAAAAGGAAAATATAACTGTAGATAACCGTCATTAAATCAATAAATACCGGTGGCAGCTTCATTTTTCTAAAGATATAAATCAATTGAGTCATGGGGGTAGTTAAGGCCAAGAAATATAGACAACTGATAGCAGCCAGGGATTTGACCATAACCATCCCGGATTGGCTTAAAGATAGCGGGGTTACCCCCAGCCGGATCGTCCCGAATTCCAGATAGTATAGATAAGCCGCAGGTTCGGCTCCCAGACTGATGGCTATGGTCAAACCCGCTAACAATATAAACCCCAACGGTATACCCATTATAGCCAGATAAAAGCTCCCCCGGACACGGCCTTTGACCAAGAGCAGATACGTCATGAAAAACAATACCAGCCCTGACAGGATAACAGAATTAAGGCTTATGACCATCAGCAGAGTGCTGATGGTCATAAGCAGCTTTTCGCCCGGATGGATATACTTTAAAGGTGAGCAGTGCGCCAGTTGGTCAATTCCGTTCACTAGACACCTCAGCCGTTTTTCCCTTTTGACCGTATTTATATCCGAAATAAAAGCAGATAAAACCACACCCTAAAGCAGCCTGCACCGCAAACAACAAACTTTCGATCTCGCCACTGGGAGGTTCCCAGAGGGGATTAAACCAAGGTTCATAATCAGGATTAATCTGGGCTATCACTTCTTCCGCCTGTTCATCGGCACCGGCAAATTCCGCGCCTTTATTAATCCCCAGGGAAAAAAGTATCAAACCCAAAAAAACCACCAGCAATATTATATTTGTTCTTCTAGTTTTCAAGATTACTCCCCTCCTAAACTTTTGCCTAGCCGTAAGCTGTGTATTTCCTCCCGGCTGTATGTCAGCAGCAGATTAATCACCAAGATGGTCAAAATTCCTTCGGCAATAGAAATTGGCACCTGGGTGACGGCAAATACGGTTGAGAATTTAGCAAAAGAAACCATAACCCCATCAACCCCCGGATGCGCCAATGCCAGTTGCAGGGCAGTCAAAACATACGTTGCCAGACTACCCAGGGTAGCAGCTAAAAAGACGGCCACCCCCTGATGCATTTTGGTTTTTTGGCAGAGCACATATATGCCATAGCTTACAAAAGGGCCTACTATCCCCATGGAGAACACATTGGCACCTAGGGTAGTAATCCCACCATGCGCCAGGAGCAGAGCTTGAAAAAGCAAGACGATTACGGCCACTGCCACCATAACCGCCGGGCCTAGCAAAATCGCCCCTAATCCCATACCGGTTGGGTGAGAGCAACTGCCCGTTACTGAAGGTAGTTTAAGGGCTGACAGGACAAACGTAAATGCTCCCGCAAACCCCAGCAGTAAAAGGGCTTTGGAATTATCCTTAACCAGCCTGTCTATAGCCCGGATACTGATTATCACAAAGGGCAATGCCGCCAGCAGCCAGAAAGCGGCCCATCCCACCGGTAAGAACCCCTCCATAATATGCATTCCCACAATAATTCCTGTAACAGTCATAATAAATCCCCCTTATCAATTTATAGATTAAAACCTATTTTAACCGGAACATACTCACCTCCTCGCCGCTCTAAAATAGTCATTGAACCGGGCTGTAACGATGTCTCCCACATTCCGTTGCTACCCTGCAGATGATCCAGGACAGCTTTAATCAATCCTCCATGACTTATCACCACAACCGTTCCCGTATGCAAGGCAGCGATTTCATCCAGAGCCGGCAAAGCCCTACCTAATACATCAGCGAAGGATTCCCCGCCGGGCACTTTAATGGTACGGGTACTGTTAAACCAGTCGTCAAATTCCCGGGGATACTTTTCATAAACCTCGGTAAAGGTAAGACCTTCCCAATCGCCAAAACAAAGCTCCCGCCAGCGGCTGTCACATGTGGCCGTAAGCTGCAGTTTTTCTGCTATTATTGCAGCAGTTTCCCGGCCTCTGGATAAATCACTGCAGTATATGGCTTCAACCTCTTCATTATCCCTTAGGTAACCAGCTATTTTTTCGGCCTGTTCGCGTCCGGTTGGGTTTAAGGGAATGTCGGTATGACCTTGATATTTCTGCAGGGCATTCCATTCAGTCTGCCCATGCCTTAACAAGATTACTTTCATAGTTTAAATCCTCCCTGAAATTAGCCCCATGATGAAGCGATCGCTCTTTCCATTAATTTTGAAAAACTTCTAACTACCCCCCCATACCCGCAGGCCACTACCTTAGCGACCGTTAGGAGCATCGGTAGTACCTGTAGGGTGCAACCATCTCTGAAAATGGTTGCATGATACAGATGGGGAAGCTCTGCTTCCCACCGGAAGCTAAAGCTTCCGCTACCGGGGCAGATTACCGCTTTTTATTGCCTACCTGATAATGGGGTTGCCAGCGGAAGCTAAAGCATCACCCTATCGGATACTACTGATATGAACTTCGTTCATAATTAAGGTTGCACCCTGCGGGCACTACTGATATGAACTTCGTTCATAATTAAGGTTGCACCCTGCGGGCACTACTGATATGAACTTCGTTCATAATTAAGGTTGCCGCGGAAATCCGCGTTATCCGCGTCTATTAAAACTATTTCCTTATTAACGCTTCCTTTAAGGCCGCCACTAGGATCTCATTTTCCGGGTGGCTGCGTACAGCTACGCGCAGGTGGTAAGGAGAAAGATTGTCAAAATTACTGCAATCCCTGATTAAAATGCCCTGAGGCCCTAATAAATCTTGCAGTTGATCGGCCGTAATCCCCAGGTCTTTGGCATCAATTAAAATAAAGTTGGCCTGAGCCGGATATACCGATAAACCTGGGATTTGATTTAAACTATAGTCAAGAAAATCCCTCTCCCTAGCAATCAACCTCAAGGTGCTTTGGATATAGTCTTGATCCTTTAAGGCGGCTGAGCCGGCTGCCAAAGCCAGGCTGTTAATTCTCCAGGGCGGCAGCAGCCGCTCCATTTTTCGGTTGTGGGCATCGTTGCTAAGGGCATAGCCGATTCTCAAACCCGGCAGAGCAAAAAACTTGGTCAGTGAGCCCAACACGACCAGATTAGGTACCTGACTGCAGACATCACGCAGGGAGGCTGATTTATCCTCAGCAAAATCTATAAATGCTTCATCCACCACCAACGTAGCCTGCCTATCCTTAACCAGCTCCAGAACCAGCAGCAATTCCCAACGGGCAAATAGATTGCCGGTAGGGTTGTTGGGATTGGCAATAAAAAGCACATCGCCTTCCTTGAGTACCGTTGCTATTTCCGTTATAGGCAGCTTTAAACTTTTAAGATCAATATCTACCTTGACCAACCGAGGGTTATCAACCCCCTGGCCATATTCTGAAAAGCTGGGAGCCAGAACCACCACCCGGCGGCGGCAGAACAACCTGGTGCATAGATATATAAGTTCTGTGGAGCCATTGCCCAGAACAATACCCTGCTCCCCTATCTGAAGATACTCTGCCAAAGCCTTTTTTAATTCTGCTCCGCCCGGCTCGGGGTAATACTCCAAGGCCGGCAGATTATCCTGTATCGCCTGCAGTGACATAGGCGGAGGGCCCAGTGGATTAATACTGGCACTAAAATCCAAGAAACTTTCCGCCGCTATCCCCCATTTTTCTTGCGCAGCCCAGCGGTTCCCCCCATGGGATGCCGGGGGAAGGCTATTATTATTTATCCTAAAATCATCCGCAGGGTATATCATTTTCCCCACCTCCCATTGCCATATGATTAAATAGCGGCCCTTTTTAAGCCAAAGCCTTCCATATTACTGCGGTTATCAGCCAGATGGTTTCGGACAGCTCGCCTATGGCTCCATAGTTGTCTCCGGTCAGGCCTCCTAGTTGGCGAGCTGTCCAACCAGCTACAATGGCAACCGGTATAATGGCCAGACCTAACAGTATCAGGCCGGTGCTTCCCCCCAGCCCGAATGTTACTGCTGCCAGAGTAAGCAAGGCTATCAGGATATGAACCCAATGGGCCTGCTCAGCAAATGATCTGCCCAAACCGCCCCCTGAACGGGCATAGGGAAAAATGTAAATCGCCAGCACCATCATGCCCCGGCCAAATGCCGGACAAATAGCCAGTATCCACATCTTATCCGCATAGCTTAATGAATTCAGAAAAGCCAGTTTTAAAATCAAAACGGCCATCAGGGTAATGACTCCCATGGCTCCTACCCGGCTATCCCGCATAACTTCCAATTTGCCTTCCCGATCCTGGCCACAGAACAGCCCATCGGCAGTATCCATCAAGCCATCCAGATGCAGACCGGCGGTTGTGATTATCCACACTACAATTATCAGGGCATCACCACTTAATCCCAAAGCCAACCGGTAGTGCAAAGCAGCCAGCCCTGCCAGCAGGCTGCCTATAAGAAAGCCCACCAAAGGATAAAAAGCCAATGATCCGGCCAGTTCCTTCTCATCAGCCAGACGGTTGCCATAAGCGGGGATTATGGTTAAAAAACTGATTGCCAATAATAACTTACGCACGGTTTCCTCCTTGCAATAATTTCTGAATTAACCCCCGCCCACAGACCATGGCCTTAATATTTGCCGTAAGGTAACATGTGTAGTACCCGTAGGTACAGCCACCTATGAAAATATAGCGTGATACGGATGGGGAAGCTCTGCTTCCCACCGGAAGCTAAAGCTTCCGCTACCAGGGCAGATAATCTTATGTTGTTTTGTTCCAATACACCTCTTATAATGGGCTTCCCTGCGGAAGCTAAAGCTTCACCCTTTCGGGCACTACTGATGCTCCCTTACGGTCGCAATTTAGGTTGCACCCTATCGGGCACTACTGATGCTCCCTTACGGTCGCAATTAAGGTTGCACCCTATCGGGTACTGATATGAACTTCGTTCATAATTAAGGTTGCCGCGTAAATCCGCGTGAATTTCCGCGTTATCCGCGTCTATTAATATTCAATTCCCCGCCGGGCTTTTATATCTGCTTGATAAGGGTGCTTGATTTTTTTTACCTCGGATACCAGATCGGCAATCTCGATTAATTCAGGCGGTGCATTTCTGCCGGTTAAAACCACTTCCGGCCGGGGAGGAATACCGCTAAGCCAGGTTGACAAATCGCTTAATGAAACCAAATCTTTTTTTACCGCATTTAAAATCTCATCCAGGATCAACAGGTCACATTGCCCAGCCCGGACAGTATCCCGGGCTAAATCCCAGGCCATTTGGGTTTTATGCCTATCCAGATCACTTATCTCGTGCAGCCCTACCCAGCATTGTCCGCATCTTTGGCAGTTCATAAAACCGGTTTTTATTACTGCGGCATGTGGACAGGTGCGCCCGAACTGATATACTTCTATACCTAATCTGTCTGCTGCTGCCAGTTCTCCGCTATAGGTACTCCCTTTTAAAAACTGAATCACCCTGACCTTAAAGCCATGCCCGGCAGCACGCATAGCCAGTCCAAAAGCAGCCGTGGTTTTGCCTTTGCCATCCCCGGTATAGATTTGTATCAAACCATCACCTCCCTGAAAGGTTTTTATAAAAGGCAGATTCCACACGGGCAATCACATCTTCAGAGTCGAAGATAACTCTCAACGGATTCCAGTGACTCTCACCTGCCAAATAAAAACTACAAGCAAATCTGTGTGAATCCTTCTATCCTGTGCTGTTTCTTTTCTGTGCTATCTGTGTCTATTATTAATAAAACCTTATAACTCTGCGTGGGTTCATTTTAAAAACCTTTTAGCAGTTGCATTGCCGCCAGCCCCAGCAAAACTGTTTCCCCATATACAGCCATAGTTAATATTAAACTGACTCTGATGTCGTCAAAGCGCAGGCAACGTTTTTTTTCCCCCATCAAAGCTCCATAAGAGGGAACCCCCTGATAATAGTTTAATCCCCCCAATTGAACACCCAGAGCTCCAGCTACTGCGGCTTCAGGAAAGCCGCTGTTAGGGCTTTGATGACGGCGTGCATCCCGGCGCAGTGCGTTATACACCCCGACCCAGCCACCCGCGGTAAAAGGAGCCACGCTTAAATATAGTCCGGCTGTAATACGGGCCGGTAAATAATTAGCCAGATCATCCAGCCGGGCCGCGGCCCAGCCTAAATTAACATATCTTTCATCCTGGTAGCCTATCATTGAATCCAGGGTATTAACGGCTTTATAGGCCCAGGCCAGAGCCGGGCCACCTAAAAAACCATACAGCAGGGGAGCGGTCAGGCCATCCACTGTATTTTCGGCGATGCTTTCAACTGTACCCCGAATAATTGCTTCCTCATCCAGATTATCAGTATCGCGCCCCACCATCATACCCAGAGCCTGACGGGCATCCCGCCGATCACCCCCGGACAAAGGGCGCAACACGGCCTGAGCATGCTTATACAGGCTGTTTAAGGCCAACGATTGACTCATTAGAAAAACACTTGCCAGCCCCCCCAATAAAAAGCTGATTTTATAAGCTGCCCACAGTATAAGACTGACCAGGCCGTAGCTCCCCATTACAATTAGCACAGTTAGAATGACCCCGGCCCATTTTAAAGCCTTAGCACTGCTGAAGCGGCTGAGAATTATGGATTCACCCCAACCGGTCACCTTACCTATCAAAATCACCGGATGAGGGATAAAACGAGGATCACCCAGCATAATATCCAGGATTACCGCCCCAATAATGATGATTTCCATTCAACCAACCTCATAACCAAGCCGGCAATTGCTTTGACCCGGAGGATTCAACCCCATGATCGCGTATATCTTTTCCATATCTAAAGCAGCTCTCACCTGGGCTGCCAGTTGATCATAGCGGTCTTGTATTACAGGTACGTCTAGATCATCTAAAGCGGGCAAATCCTTACTGCGGCGCACCTCATTTATAAATGTTTTTAAGACCTCAATATTATCAAACCAGCCATGCAGGTGGGTACCGAAAACATTCCCGGACTCGTTTATGGCTCCATCCACTATTTCTACTTCTGCCCCGGAGCGATGTAAAATCATACACAAACCGGCATCTTTGTCCAATAATTCGGTTCTTCCATGGTGAATTTCGTATCCCCGAACGTGTCTACCGGCTAAACCTGAGCAGAAACCCCTTTGGCTAAGGAGACGGGCATCGACCTGGTGGGTGGTTTTCTTCTGGTCATAAACGGTTATCACCGGCAGCAGTCCCAATCCCGGCAACGAACCAACGTCCGCCTCACTGCGCTCAGGATCAATCAACTCCTGTCCCAGCATCTGATACCCCCCACAGATGCCGATAATATACTTTCCCTGTTCAGCCAAAAGTCTTATTTCCTTTGCGTAGCCTGCTTCCTGCAGATAGAGCAGATCCAGAATGGTGTTTTTGCTGCCGGGAATAATTACTACATCTGCTGCCGCAATCTTTTCTCCCGGGTTTATGAAACGCAGGCTGGTATCGGGCAGGTTAGAGAACACAGTAAAATCAGTAAAGTTAGCTATACGAGGCAGGTTAATAACCGCTATCTTTATGGGAGCAGTAATCTCCTTACCTGCCTGCATTTCGGCCAGACATACGGAATCTTCTTCGTCTATGCCGTGTTCATGCAGATAAGGTATGACCCCTACTACCGGAATACCGGTACGCTCTGTCAGGTAATCCAGTCCCGGCTTAAGCAGACTCAGATCACCACGGAACTTGTTGATTATAAAACCCTTGATACGCTGTCTTTCATGGGGTTCCAACAAATCCAGGGTACCAATCAAAAAGGCAAACACCCCGCCTCGGTCAATATCTGCGACCAGCAAAACCGGTGCATCAGCTAATTCAGCGGTTTTCATATTGACGATATCGCGGTCTTTAAGATTTATTTCGGCGGGGCTGCCGGCCCCTTCGATTACCAGTACTTCGTATTCATGCTTAAGTTTATTGATACAGTCCCGCACCACAGGCAGCGCCTGGGGCAGGTAATTATCCCGGTATTCCCGAGCCGACATATCGCCGAGCGGTGCTCCTAAAACGATCACCTGTGCTTGGCTGTCTGCTTTGGGTTTTAATAAAATGGGGTTCATATATACTGAAGATTCTACCCCTGCGGCTTGGGCTTGTACTGCCTGTGCCCGCCCGATCTC
>NZ_CGIH01000039.1:60811-63690 GCF_000983115.1 Syntrophomonas zehnderi OL-4 | reverse complement strand
CGCAAAACGCTTCCTCCATTGAGACGGTCAATATCAACGGACATGAAGGAAAGCTTATTATCAAAAATGCTATGCTTACAATCATATGGCCCATGCATGACCATATGTGCATCATTCGGGGACAGATGGAAAAAGACACGGCAATAGAAATAGCCGAAGGAGTAAGATATATAGATTAGCTAAGGAAAATTTGAAAAAAGTAGAAAAAATTTGTTGCAGGAAGCCTTCTTAGTTGTCTTTTATTTATGAAAGACATTTTAAGGAGGTGGAGCCTATGAGGGGGTAAACAAAGTTCAATTAGGGAAGTAGCATATTATTATCATAAAAATACGAGGCTCTGTAAAGTAATTTTCATTTAAGTTTACAGAACGGATAGAAATTAAAGGAGTGATTTTATGAACAAAAAAAAGATTTTTACCGGCTTATGTCTTATGGCAGCCTTACTAATTGGTATTGCATATTTGCCAGCTTCAGCAGAATTAATATATAACCAGCCGGACCCACAAAGAATTCAGCCGATTGATACTGGATGTTCACATTGTAATGATCCATATACCTTGGAATCCCCAAAAGATTCAGTGGCCACAATAAGATTTGAAAAACAAATGAAGCAAGCTGATCTCGAAGAATTTGTTGAAAAGAACCAAATAATAATAAAATCTTTGGAATGGGAATGGGGAGATCATAAAACATATTATCCGGTAAGTTCTGAAATAAGCCTTTCAGATGCAATGAATGACCTTAGACAGTACCAAACAAATTATTTAAAAGGCCTTATAGCAGAAATCCCAGAAATACAAAAGGATTATGCCGAAAAGGGTATAACTAATGATTTAGATAAGCAACTTGAACAGTTCAAAATACAGCTTGAATATGTGAAAGAGAAGCCAATTCAAGTTGCATCGATTAAGGTACAAGTGGGAAATGATACGCTTAAAAACCTGTTGGTCCAAAAAGGTATAACAGTAGTTGACTATAAAAGCCTAAATCCCGACTCGAACAATCTTTATTCGAATCAGGCTGATCTTAATAAGAATGAGAAAAACGCCACCGAAAGCAGCGTATTAACTGCTATTGCTGGATGGGAACCTAATAACGGCATTTTTATTTTAAATGATACTAACACCTATGATGGACCTTGCATTAGAAACTACATTAACTGGACAAATATTAGTGGTTTTTCCTCATATCCCGGTTATGAACACGATGTAAAGGTAGCCCCTTTTAATTTCACCGAAGCTCAAAATACTCATAGTATACCAGTGTCACCGTGGGTAGACCCTAGTGGTCCATGGTCGACCAATTTCCCGAGCAGTGCAGTACCTTATCTGGATACACGCTGGAGCGACAGTACTAGTGGCGGAAAAGACTTTACTATTGGGATTGCCAAAGGATCTGTATTAAGTACTACAACGACGTATATAACTACTATAGGAACTAACAGGGCATCCTCAAACTATAGTACTGCGAATGTTACACTTCAAGCTCAACTAGAGAGACTACCCAAGCCAGGAGCTGAACAGGAATTTTGTAATCAGTTCTCGCCAACGCTTGGTTTTCCTCAAGCTTGCATGTTTGTTCAGGAAACCGGTTTCACAAAATATTTTACTGCATCCCGAACTAAATATAACAAATTTTACTGGTAGAATATAAACAAATCATTACATAGCCATGAATTATATTTTTCATGGCTATGTAAATTAATATTAAAAAGGAGTATTTTATGCAATACAAAGTCACAACGAGACTGGTGATTATAAGTGCTGTTTTCATATTCATTGTATATTTATCGATTTTCATCAATTCTTATCCAAGGATAACTATCATCTATAATGATAATGAATACTCACAGGCCAGCCTTCAGGCTATTAAGAATATTGAGAATCTTAAATGGGGAGAAATTTGTGATCCGTTACCATGTTGGCTTCAGCTTAAGGTACAAAGCGTTACAAGTCTTGAAAAGGATGAAATCATGCAAGATAATGCACCTATACCAGTACAACGTACAAGGCAAATTCCAGCTATTGAGCTAATTAGTGACGGAAATGTTAATGAAGGCCCATTGGTAAGTTGTCCGCGTCATAGCTATTTAGTCACAGTACTTATAATGCAACCATCGTGGAGCCGTTTGTTTAGTAGCAACTATGCTCTAAATGGAAGTAGAATAAAGTTCTGTGTAAATACTAATAAGTAAATGGAGCGATTTTGTGAAACAAGTAGATTTACAGGGAAAACCTATCTATTTTTACATGAGAGTGTTGCATATTGATTCATTATGCTGAGGACGCAGGAATAGCAGGTATAGTGCCCCCGTTGTCAAGACACATTTCAAAAAAGAATAAGCTAAATGTGTCCCTCCTCTTCTTAAGATGCTAATTGGGCAAGGTCCTGATGGTAGAAGTCAACGGGGCGTCTATATCCAAGCGATCCATGGAGCCGCTGCTCATTGTAAAATTTTATGTATTGATTTAACCCTCTGCGCAGAGATTTCGGGGTTTCATACTCATTAAGGTAGATATTCTCGTACTTGAGCGTTCGGAAAAATCGCTCTACAAAAATGTTGTCCAGGGCTCGTCCCTTGCCATCGGAGGTGGACTCATTGACCTTGTCTATACTTCCAGAAGTGTAGCGATTAACCATATCAAACACAGAGATATTGAGAAAAAGCATGTTTATCCCGGAGGCGAATTCGATCTGGAGGAAATCCCAAGCCTTGATGACGACATCGAATACAGAATTATTCATCAAGAAGAAATCAAAGAAATGGGGAAGGCCGTATTAAAGCTCCCGGCCAAGCACAAATACCTGCTGTATTTAAAATATATGCTGGGAATGAACGATAAGGATATAGCCGAAATATTAAATATAGCTCCTAACAG
>NZ_CGIH01000039.1:60028-60801 GCF_000983115.1 Syntrophomonas zehnderi OL-4 | reverse complement strand
TCCAGGAACTGTTCCATTTCCTCGGGAGTCATGTCCAGGTATTTATACACTGTTGTTCGGGATAGATCCAAACGCCGGGATATCTGACTTATGTTAAAATGTTTGGCTTTTAGGTCCTGGATATCTAAATACATATTCCACCCTTCTGCTACGTTCATTTCTTCCTCCTCTGCTATGATCAAAGCTGTTTTTATTTCCAGCTCAATCATAGCCTTTTTGGAGGATTGTGGTAAATACTGTTCATTCTTATTTGTTGTTTTCTGTCCAATTTAGTTTAGCGGTTACAGATGGAAGGCGATGAGGATAAAGCCTTTATATTGAATTTATATAAAGACTATTATGGCCTGGTGCGAAAGAACATTTACAATATAACTCGTGATTCGAATCAAATTGAAGATTTAATTAACGATACTTTCATAAAGCTAATAGAAAAGGTGTCTTTAATTCGAAATTTGGACAGTTCCAAAGCCGCAGTTTATGTTGTCTATACTTCCAGAAGTGTAGCGATTAACCATATCAAACACAGAGATATTGAGAAAAAGCATGTTTATCCCGGAGGCGAATTCGATCTGGAGGAAATCCCAAGCCTTGATGACGACATCGAATACAGAATTATTCATCAAGAAGAAATCAAAGAAATGGGGAAGGCCGTATTAAAGCTCCCGGCCAAGCACAAATACCTGCTGTATTTAAAATATATGCTGGGAATGAACGATAAGGATATAGCCGAAATATTAAATATAGCTCCTAACAGTGTACGGCAATATCTGACC
>NZ_CGIH01000039.1:0-60018 GCF_000983115.1 Syntrophomonas zehnderi OL-4 | reverse complement strand
CTCCAGGAACTGTTCCATTTCCTCGGGAGTCATGTCCAGGTATTTATACACTGTTGTTCGGGATAGATCCAAACGCCGGGATATCTGACTTATGTTAAAATGTTTGGCTTTTAGGTCCTGGATATCTAAATACATATTCCACCCTTCTGCTACGTTCATTTCTTCCTCCTCTGCTATGATCAAAGCTGTTTTTATTTCCAGCTCAATCATAGCCTTTTTGGAGGATTGTGGTAAATACTGTTCATTCTTATTTGTTGTTTTCTGTCCAATTTAGTTTAGCGGTTACAGCGTATACTTAGACGGGCTCAGAACAAGCATTTTGCCTATTTACATGATGCGATTGTTATTCCCAATACTGTAGATCCTGAAAATATGAGACAGTTGTCGATAATTGAATCAGAACTTGCAAGAGCAATTCAGTTTGGACAATGGGCTGAGAACCCAGCTTGTATTACAAAGCTTAGAACAATAGCTATTGATCATGGTATTGATATTGTTGAAAGTATGAATGGAGGTTATGAGGATGACGAAAAGTAGCAATTTAAATGAATTGCGTAATGCCTTAGAGAAAATAAGGCAAGAAAATTACCCTGAGATACCTCAAGAGTTAATAGAAGAACTTTTAACAATTGAGTATGAAAACCAAGATGACAGGGTGGAAGCTGCAAAAAAGGTATTAAAAGCTATTGACGAGTATCTTGCTGAAACAGAATTATAAGTTTTCTTTTTGGAGGGATAGAAGATGCTAAGGTTTTTAAGTTTAACAGTAGAAGACTTTGGCCCATATAAGAGTCGGCAAACTATTGATTTTACATCTGATGACGGAGTAACAATAATATGGGGGAATAATGGTCGGGGTAAGACAACGCTGCTTAATGCTTTTAGATATGCCTTGTTTGGAAAAGTGTATGGTCGCAATACCAAGATACAACATTCATTACAAAAGATTAGTAACTGGGAAAGCTTTGATGAAGGCAAATATGGCTTTAAGGTAATATTGAAAATGGATAGTGACGGTGTTGTTTATGAACTAACTAGACAGTATACTGTCAGACCGGGTGTTTCTATTCCGTTATCAGATAACGATTATAAAGAAGACGTATTTCTTAAGAGGGGAACAACAATTGTTTCTCCTGAAGAAAGAGATCACATCTTAAAAAGTATTATGCCAGAGCAGGTGTCGCGTTTTTTCTTGTTTGACGGTGAATTATTAGGTGAATATGAGGAATTACTTAATGATGAGAATTCAATCGGTCATAAGATAAAAGAATCGATTGAGAGAATTCTAGGAGTTCCAGTGCTAATAAATGGTTTTACTGATACAAAAGCAGCACTGAAAGAATATCAGAATCGTTTATCAAAGGCAGCACAGAAAGATCAGAATACCCAGATTATAGGTTCACTATTAGAAGCAAAGCAAGCTGAACTAAAGAGTCATGAGGATGACTGTATTTCTTTAAAAAAGCGGTTAGAAGAACTGCAAAATGAAAAACAAAAAATCGAAGATGAAATGAAACGAACAGAAAGAACTCGTGAATTACTGAATCAGCAAAAAAGACTAAAGGAAGCCATTGAGAAGAAAGAAGAGGCAAAAAAAGCTAAGCTTCAAGAAATGAAATCATTAACCAAAAAAGCATGGCAAGGGATGCTGGGCACTCGAATTAATGATTTGATGGTTCAGTTAGATGGGGAAATTGCTGAACTCGAGACCAAAAAGACAAAATATGTAATTTCACAACAGATCGTTGATGAACTGAAAAAAGGAATCAATACAGGGCGGTGTCCTGTATGTGATCAGACACTTGATATTTCACTTATTAATAGGCTGAACGATAAAATTAATAATCCTAGTACAGCATTTGGTAGCTTGACTGCCGAAGAAGAGAACAAGTTAATTGAATTGCAGGGTAGAAAAGCACAATTAAAAAAACTTAATGCCAGTGACTTAAAAGCACAAATAAAAAGTATTGAAGATAGTATAGCCGATTTAACGGTTGAAATCAGTGACGCGGAACAGGAACTTGATGCTATTGTTAAACAATTAAGTGGAGTCGAGGACACTGCTAGAGCTAGTTCAGTTACTAACGATTTTGCAAAATGTATACAAAAAATTTCTGTTGTAGAGGAAGGAATTAAAAAAGAGGAGGAAATCATTACAAAAACCATTAATGAGATCAGAGGTCTTGAAGAAAAGCTGAAGAAGCAAGCCGGCAGCGGAGAACTAGCTAAGGCAGAAAAGAGGAAAGAGTTTTGTGAGAAAATAAAAGACATTTTTGAAAAGGGTGTCGATCTTTATAGAGATAGCCTTAAACAGAAAGTTGAGAGAGATGCTTCAAATATTTTTGTTAATATTTCTAATGAACCTGATTATAGTGGCTTGAAAATAAATGAAAATTATGGGTTATATATAGCACATAAAAGTGGCCGAATAATAGAAATTAGATCTTCAGGGTATGAACATATTGTAGCTTTATCATTAATTGGTGCACTCCATAAAAATGCTCCTTTGCAAGGCCCGGTTATAATGGATTCGCCTTTTGGACGTTTAGATCCAGAACACAAAAGAAAAATTACAGCTTCTTTACCCATACTTTCTGAACAAGTCATACTCTTAGTTTACATAGACGAAATAGATGAGCAGTTGGCAAGAAAAATACTGGGAAGCACGCTAAAACATGAATATGAACTTTGTAGAATTAGTGCTATGCATACTGAAATTAAAAAAATGATTGGGAGTGATAACTAATGGCAGAAGACAAGGTTAATATTGGTTTAACAAACGAGGCTAACGAAGTAGCCGAAAAAATTGCTGAACTTGACTGTTTTGAGGACAAATTTGATATTGCAAAATTTGCTTTTGCTTATGCAATTAAAAACGAATTAGATAAAAGAATTAGTGAGTTTAACATAGGCGAAGGTCGTGGAGCATCATGGAATGTAGGTACTTTTGATGGAGACAAATACCTTTATAACTTTATTATATCTTTATTTCCTGATATACAGACTCCTTATAGGCAAATCGAGTTGTTAATGAATGCTGGGTTAATTGAATTAGGAAAAATAATTAATGAAAGCGGTTTAAGCGGAATTAGCGAATTTATGTAGAAATTTAAAAAAGGGATTGACAAACAAATATAAAAGCTGTAGAATTAGTGTAAGCATACATGCTTACATGCGGAGGGATAATTATGAGTATGAATAACAATGATACTACTTTTGGTAGTTTCATTGAGACGAGAAGAAAACAAAAGCAAATAAGTATACGAAAAATGGCGGAAATGCTTGGTATTACGCCAGCATATTTGAGTGATATTGAAAAAAACCGTCGTTATGCACCAGATAAAGAAAAACTGTTAGAAATCGCAAGAATACTTATGTTATCAAAAGAAGAAATTGATATTATGTTTGATTTGGCTGGAAAGAGTAAAGGTGAATTGCCGCCAGATATTCCGGAATACATTATGGATAGGGAAATTGTAAAGGTTGCATTAAGAACGGCTAATCAGAACAATGCAACAGATGAGGATTGGAAAGCTTTTATCGAAAGGCTAAAGAGGAAGTGATATATTTTGTTAAGGCTGGTTAAAAATGAAGGATATGATGATTATATTAAATATCCATATTATTCTAAAGAAGACCTCGAAAAGAGAGCACTTGAGATATTGTGCGAATATAATTATGAACTATTAAAAAT
Source organism: Syntrophomonas zehnderi OL-4 (assembly GCF_000983115.1). Classification (GTDB taxonomy): domain Bacteria; phylum Bacillota; class Syntrophomonadia; order Syntrophomonadales; family Syntrophomonadaceae; genus Syntrophomonas_B; species Syntrophomonas_B zehnderi. The sequence continues at coordinate 56,324 of NZ_CGIH01000039.1, read as the reverse complement.
ACCACAACCTATTCCTATAGAGAATATTATTGAAAATCATTATAACCTAATTTTAGATTATCAAAATTTATCTTTGGATGGTAATATCCTGGGCTTGACTACTTTTGAAACAGGTTATATTAAGGTTTATGATAAGAACGCCAAAAAAGCATATCCTTTAGAGGTTAGAAGTGGCACTATTCTAATTGATAATAGTATTGCAGAAGATCAAAAACAAAATGGCCGATATAGATTTACTTGTGCCCACGAGGTATCACATTGGGATTTGCATAAGAATATATATTTTAATCAGAATGCATACCGGGAAGAAATTAATGCTGTAAAGTGTTTAAAACGTGATGTTGAAAAATCATTTAGTAATAATAAAAGAAAAACTCCGAAAGAATGGCTTGAATGGCAGGCAGATTTTCTGGGGGCATCAATATTAATGCCATTGCCTACAGTTAAAGAGTATTATAAAATTCAATATAAAAACATAGTGTCTAAGATCAAAAGGGATGATGCTGATTATCCATTTGCAATTAATGCTGTTATCAAGGCATTAGCAGATTTTTTTGATGTTTCAGAACAGGCTATGTCTATCAGATTAAAAAGTTTGGGCTTGATATAATAACTCTACAAAAAAGAAGTCATTTTGATTACAAATCAAATGACAATTTTTTTAGTCTTAATGTAAGCTAAAAAGCATACAAGCGGGTAAGCGTATATTAGATCGCTGTAATAAATATAGAATCTGTAAAATGCATTCATTTACATACTGCAACATGGAGGTAATTGAGAATGCATGCACTTTATGAGAATGGTATGATCACTATTTATAATTCCTATTTATATCGGGAAGTCATAAAAGAAATTCAGGGGCGATACTGGGATCCAGTGCGCAAAGTTTGGATTGTACCCTTCAATGCAGAAAGTGTATCGACTCTTAGAATAATCGGATGTGAGTTCAAGGGGGCGCTTATTGATATGGTTTCAAGTCTTATAGAGAATAATGACAAACTAGAATTGCCAGTTGAAGCCATAGAACCAATGCCTATCAAAGTGAAGCCTTATCAGCACCAGGTACAGGCATATAACTTTATAGGAAATCTCTTAGGTTTCTTTACTGCAGGTGGTTCTACATGATTAGTGTTAGTGGGGCAGCGCTTCTAATGGAAATGGGGACGGGCAAAACCCTTACCACAATCGCTTTACTTGGCAGGGCGTTTCTAAACGGTCTTATACGTCGGGCGCTTATAGTAGCACCGCTGTCGGTAGCAAATGTCTGGGCAGAAGAATTTGAGAAGTTTGCAGCCTTCGACTATGTGCTGGCAGTACTGGAGGGAGACAGCGGCAAAAAGGCTGATACCCTAAGACACATGACAGGAACAGGGCTGCAGGTGGTGGTGCTGAATTATGAAAGCACCTGGCGGCTTGAGGAGGAACTGAAGAAATGGAAACCGGACGTAATAGTTTGTGACGAATCCAGCCGTATCAAAAACCCCAACGCCAAGCAGTCGAAGGCCCTGCACCGGTTGGCAAAACAGGCAAAATATAGGCTGATTCTCACTGGAACGCCAATCCAGAACAATCCACTAGACTTCTTCAGCCAGTACAAGGTGCTGGATGAGAGCATTTTTGGCCCAAGCTATTATGCTTTTCGTTCAAGGTATGCCACAATGGGCGGCTATGGAAAGCATCAAATTGTTGGATATAAAAATTTACAAGAATTGGTTCAGAAGGCCCACTCTGTAGCTTACCGGGTGACTAAGGAAGAAGCGCTGGACTTGCCAGAAATGGTAGATGAAGTAAGGTATGTGACCCTTGACCCGCAGGGCATGAAAATCTATGAAAGCTTGGAAACTTCATCATATGCAGAACTGCTAAAAGGTGAGGTGGTTGTTAGAAACATCCTTACACAGTTGCTTCGCCTGCAGCAGGTAACAGGCGGCTTTATTCGCGATGATAAGGGTGGTCCGGTGCAGCAGGTATCAAAGGCAAAACTAATGGCTCTTGAGGAAATCATCGATGATGTGTTGGGTGAAGGTAAAAAACTGGTAATTTTTGCGAGATTTGTACCTGAAATTGATGCTATATCTAAACTGCTTGCGGAAAAGGGTATTAAGCACTCAGTGATATCGGGAGAGATAAAAAACCGGTCAGAGCAGGTGCAGCAGTTTCAAGAAAACCCGGAAGTTAAGGTGTTTGTGGGTCAAATACAAACAACAGGACTTGGATTAACACTCACAGCAGCCAATACAGCAATTTTTTACAGCATGGACTTCAACTATGCAAACTATTCTCAGGCTCGGGCCCGCATCCACAGAATCGGACAACGCAACACTTGTACATATATTCATTTAGTAGCTAAGGACACAATTGATGAAAAAGTCTTAAAAACTCTACAGCGTAAGGAAGATGTTGCCAAGTTACTAGTCGATAACTGGCATACTTTCTTCAGGAGGTAAGATATATGCAAAACGATATGTTTGAACTGGCTGACAGGCTAAAAAGCCTTAAAGAAAGCAAAAAGGAAGCAGAAGATGCACTCAAGGTCATCAATGCTGAGATTGAGCAGGTGGAACTTAAGCTGGTGGCGATGATGGTAAATGAAGAGACACAATCCTTCAACAGATCGGGGACTACATTTTATCTAACTACCAAAATATATGCATCAGCGATAGGGGCTAGCAAGGAACAGCTGTATGAAGCATTGAGGCAAAACGGATATAGTTCATTGATCTATGAAACAGTCAATGCAAACTCTCTGTCGGCATTTGTTAAAGAACAGATTGCCGAGAATGGAGACGAGATTCCCGACTGGTTGAAAGGCCTTGTGAATGTCTTCGAAAAGACAACAGTAACTATGCGAAAAGCGGCAAGGTAAATAGTTTCATTGCGCAATGCTCAAGGAATAACGGTTCTAAGATCAAAGTTTCAAAGAACAATGATATAGATTACATTTCAAATTCATATTTACGGAGGTATAAAAGCATGAAAAACAATGAACTCGTAACTATTAACGAAAATACAGGTTTTCTTCAGCTCGCTGATTTCAATCTTGACGAGGCAATGGCATCAGAACTTGACGGTCTTGACATGACTTTTGAACGCATAAAAATCCCGTCCGCAGGCAGCACAGTATTTGAAGTGCCTGGTGAGAATCCCGGAGAACCTGATACTGTCAAAGAATTCTCAGCGGTAATTCTTTATCATCATCCACTTTATGCATACTACAAGGACAAGTATACCGGAGGCAGTAACCCACCGGATTGCGGAAGCTTTGATGGTATAACCGGCGAAGGAGACCCCGGGGGAAGCTGTGCCAAATGCCCATATAATCAGTTCGGTTCGGGGGAAAACGGCAGCAAAGCTTGCAAGAACCGCCGCAGGATATATGTACTGCGTGAAGGGGAGATTTTCCCGTTGATACTCTCATTGCCAACAGGATCGTTGAAAGAGTTTTCCCGCTACATCAAAAGGCTGCTTTCTAAAGGTAAAAAATCGAACAGCGTAGTTACCCGCTTTTCATTGAAAAAGGCGACCAATTCAAGCGGTATCACCTATTCACAGGCTCAGTTTGCTGTAGATCGGAATCTGACCGCTGACGAATATGCGTTGATATCCAAGCTTTCCGAGCAGGTCAAAGCATTCAGTACCCGAGTCGGCCATGACACTGAACCTGCCGGTGAAGAGGTAATAAATGTAGACCCTGAATCAGGTGAAATTACTGAGCCGCTTAAGTGATCAAAGGCCCTATCGGAGAGTAACTTCTATCTCCGATAGGGCGGAAAGGAGAACCGCATGGGATACAAATGTGTTTATATGCTGTCTGAAATACAAGAGTATCTGAAAAACACTGTCCTATTTGCTTTCGACTTTGAAACGTCACCCCGCGATAAATGGAGGAACGATAAAAGTGCAGCTCTGGATGCTCATAAAGCAGATATTACAGGAATCAGTTTTTCAGTATCAGAAGGGACTGCTATATATGTTCCACTTAAACATCGTAGCGGGCGAAATGCAGAGAACCAGGCGGCAATATGGGATTATCTGAAATTACTATTCGAATCAAAAGATGTAATAAAAGTTGCTCATAATCTGGCTTTTGAGTCTATGTTCCTTTACGCAAGAGGTATCGTCCTTCAAAAGCCTTGCTATGACACGATTGCAGCATCACAACTTACATTAAAAAGCAAGTGGGAGTTCAGAAGTCTTGCTGACAGCGGACTTAAAACGCTTGCGCCTGCACTCTGCAAAGCAGAAATGACAGAATTCTCAACGGTTACTAAAGGTCGGTTTTTCGATGAATTGAACCCTCAGGATGAGAAGACTGTCCGCTACGCTTGTGCTGACAGCGACTACACTCTTCGCTTGTATCATGTTTTCAATCAGTGGTTTGATAGATTTTTACCCAAACACAGAACTATTGTGGAAGAGGTAGAATCGCCTACATCAGTATATGTCGGGATAATGAAGTATAACGGCATATTGGTGGATAAGTCAGCCATGCTGAAGAAACAAGCGGAAGCCGCAGAAAAGATTGTCAGTATCAGAAAAGAGATTGCCGGAATTATCGGCAATGTAGAGATTGGGGCAAATGCTTCAACTTCAGCATTTAAAAAATATCTTTTTGTGGATCTCGGTCTTCCGGTAATGAAAACGACCGCAAAACATCAGGAAGCTGCCGATGATGAAACCATGATCCTATTAAAAGGATGGTGTGAATCCAACAGGCCTGAACTTGCTCGCTTATTTGAACTGGTGCAGGAATACCGCAAGTGGGGAAAACTCAAATCCACCTATATAGACGGGTATCTTCGATTTATTGATGAGGATACCGGCAGGATTCATCCGGACCTTATACCATTGGGGACAGAGACAGGCAGATTTGCGTCAAGAAACCCGAATATGCAGAATTGTCCGCAGAAAGACAATGACCCAATAGGCGTACGGAAATTTATCATTGCACCGGAAGGAAAGGCTATTTTATCCCTTGACTTTTCACAGATAGAACTGCGCGTCGGAGCGTTTTATTGCAGGGACAAACGTATGCTGGAAACCTATCGTACTGGCGGTGATATCCATGCTCAGACCACTTCTGTTATTTACCGCATTCCTTTTGAGGAGGCAGCAGACAAAAATGCTCCACATTATAAAGAGCGTAGGACCATTGCAAAGAACTGCAATTTCGGTGTGTTCTATGGCCTGTTTCCTACTGGCTTACAGAGAACACTTAAATTTAAAGCTGGGCTGAACCCAACTTTGTCCGAATGTGAGACCATCATTCAAAACTTGAAATCCGGATACCCCGGTCTTGCCAAATGGCAGGATGAGGTAAAAAAGCGGGCTGCTGTAAGCTGCTATTCAGAAACATGGCTGGGCAGGCGAAGATACTTGCTGGGAATTCGGTCATCAGATTGGGGCAAGAAGTCGTTTGCCGAGCGGTGCGCATTAAATACACCTATTCAAGGTACAGCGGCAGATATTCTAAAGCTTGCCTGTGGGCGCATCATCAGTGGACTTCCCGAAAGGCCTTGGCTGAAACCTATGCTGCAGATACATGACGAGCTGGTTTTTGAATTACCGGAAGACAAGGTGGACGAAGCAGTTGTTTTTATAAAAGAGTGTATGGAAACACAACCCTTCCCTGAATTTGATGTACCTATTGTGGCAGAGGCTTCGGTAGGAAGAAATTTTGGAGAAATGAAAGAAATGGAGGATTGATATTATGACTAATTTACAGGTTTTTAAGAATACAGAATTTGGAGAACTTAAAGTACTCGTTATTGATGGAAAGGAATACTTTCCTGCAACGGATTGTGCAAGGATGCTAGGATATAGTAACCCTCGTGATGCGATACAACGCCATTGCAAACCAGACGGGGTCGTGAAACACGACGGGGTCACCTTAACTACAAATCAATATGGTGTCTCGACTGAACAGCATGTTGAACGGACTTATATTACAGAGGGAAATCTATATCGTCTCATTATACGTAGCAAACTTCCTGCTGCTGAACGCTTTGAAAGATGGGTCTTTGATGAAGTGCTGCCCACGATCAGAAAATATGGAGTTTATGCTACAGATAAAGTTATCGAAGAGATGATTTCCAATCCGGAGTATGGCATCAGGATTTTCTCCGAACTAAAGGCAGAACGCGACAGACGGAAAGCTTTGGAAATAGAAAATGCAAAGAATAAACAGATTATCAGCGAGTTAAAGCCCAAGGCGAGTTATTATGATCTTATATTGCAAAATAAAAGCCTTGTGCCGATCAGCAAGATTGCCAAGGATTACGGAATGTCTGGCCGCGCTTTCAATAAGCTGCTTCATGAGCTTGGAGTACAGTACAAAATGGGAAACTGCTGGCTTTTATATCAGGAGTACGCCGATCAAGGATACACGCAGTCCAAGACTCATGCTATTGATGCAGAAAGAAGCGTAATGCACACATATTGGACACAAAAAGGAAGGCTATTTATCTATGACCTTCTTAAAAACAAGAAAGGTATATTGCCTGTAATCGAACGTGAACAAAAAAGCGCATAGGCAGGGGGTAATACCATGAGTATCAGCAAGTTTAACGCGGAAGGATATTACGACCCAACACCTTATGAAGCATTGCTTAGGATTGAGCGAGAGGCCAGGAAAGCGCCTTACAGACCGATGGTATTTATCTGCAGCCCATATGCTGGTGATATAGAACGTAATATCCGTAAGGCTCAGGGGTACTGCCGCTTTGCAGTGAGCAGGAATTGCATACCTATTGCTCCGCACCTCTTGTTTCCGCAGTTTATGGACGACGATGATGAACAAATGCGAAATCTGGGCTTGTTCTTTGGCATGGTATTGATGTCAAAGTGCTCAGAAGTGTGGGTATTTGGCAGAAAAATTACTAAAGGGATGTCCATTGAGATTGAAAAGGCAAAGCAGCGCAGCATTCCGATCCGGTATTTTAATGAACGATGCGAGGAGGTGCGGTGTAAATGAGCATCTCATTCCCTAAAGAATTGGCAAACCGGAAGCAATGGATCTGCTGGCGTCTGGAACCAAACACAAAGGACGGAAAAGACAGTAAAATTCCTTATAACCCCTTAACTGGTAGAAAAGCCTCAAGCACTAACCCAAACGACTGGTCGACGCTTGACGATGCGATTGCGGCAAAAGAACAATACCTCTATACCGGATTAGGTTTTGTATTCGCAAAAAGCGGAGGTTTAGTGGGGATAGACATAGATCACTGCCGCGACAAAAACACTGGGGAATTAAGCGATACCGCCAAGGATATCCTTGAGCGGTTTCCGTCCTATACGGAAATCAGCCCTTCAGGAACTGGGCTTCATATTTTCTATAAAGGGGAGATGCCTGCTAAGGGCAATAAAAACACTAAAACCGGAGTTGAAATGTATGCCCACAGCAGATACTTCACAATGACTGGCGAGCGACTGCCAGGGACTCCTGATTACATTACTGAAGATAACGGGGCACTGGCCTGGATACATGAGAATTATATCAAAAGTAAAAAGCGGGGAGGAAAAAGCAAGAAAGACAGTAAGGTGGTTAAGCTAGAGCCGCTTACAGATGAAGAAATTCTGGAGAAAGCCCGGACAGCCGAAAACCATAAGGAATTTGATCTGCTATGGGAAGGAAAATGGCAGGAAGCAGGGTATCCGAGCCAGTCCGAAGCCGACCTTGCTCTTTGCTGTATGCTGGCTTTCTGGTCAGGCAAAAACAAAGAGCAGATGGACAGGCTGTTTAGAAATTCCAGGTTATTCCGGGAAAAGTGGGATACGGTACATCATGCAAGTGGAGCAACATATGGGCAGGAGACACTGGATAAGGCCATTGAAGTCACAGAGAACGTATACAGCCGCGAAAGCGAGTCAGTTATCTTTGAACATGAGGGCAGGTATTACCGCACCAGAGGCGAAAGTGTGTATCCTATAACAAACTTTATCATTCAACCGGTGGAGATGATTGTATCAGAAGATGAAACGCAGATGACTGCTGATCTTATTACAATTCGTGATGAAATATACCGCCAGACATTTATGACTACCGACTTCAATAACATCCAAAAATTTAAAAATATCTTGAACCGCCGGACGATATCCTTAGGCTATTTTGGCTCAGAAGGAGATTTGGAACTGCTGAAAGGTTATATATCCGAAATGGAGTGGGTAAGGAAAACAGGGGTCAAGGCTCTTGGGATTTATGAGCATGGCGGGCGGATGGTATATGTTTCAACGGATGGTGCCATTGAAGCCGGAGGCAACATTGTTGAAGATATCGTGCAGCTTGATAAGTATAAAAGCATAACAACCGATATCCTAATCTTTGAACCATTGACAAAGGAACAGCTTATTATGCTTGGTGAATGGCTCCTCAGCTATAACGAGCCCATAAAAACGGTATCAGTAATGGCCTGGGTGGCCGGGTGCTTTATCAAACCGCATCTAAAAAAATCAGGCATCAAGTTTCCTCATTTATTGCTTGTCGGAGAACAAGGCAGCGGAAAAAGTAATACATTGGAGCGGGTTATTCTGCCGGTATTTTCGTGCAGTAAAATCCGCGCGGCTACACAGGTTACTGCATTTACGCTGATGAAGGAATCTGCATCATCGAATCTGATACCACAGTTGATGGATGAGTTTAAGCCTTCAAAGATAGATAAGTTAAGGCTAAATGCCTTATACAACCATCTTCGAGATGCATATGACGGCCATGAAGGTGTCCGCGGTAGGGCGGATCAAAGTGCTGTTACTTATGAACTGTTGGCACCTATTATTGTAGCTGGTGAGGAATCGCCGGATGAAGCGGCCATCAGAGAACGGAGCATAGAATTGCTATTCAGCAAGAAGGACTTAAAACCAGCCAGCCATAGACAAGCATTTTATAAGCTGTGTGCAAAAGCGGATCTGCTTGGCAGCTTCGGTCGGAGCCTGCTGGATATAGCACTCAGAGTATCGGTTGCTGAGGCAGAGAAGTGGTATGAGGAAGCAAAGTCAGAGATATCTGATGAGTTTCCATCTCGTATCGTCAATAATCTCGCCTGTTGCTATGCCGGATTGAGCCTAGTAAACAAACTGTGTGAATTCCTTAATGTAACGTGGGCTGAAGTATTTCCCATTAACAAAGGGGCATGTATTCGATATCTTCAAAACGGTGTGCAGGAGTACTTGCTGGATGGCGGCAGCAATAACAAGACCATTGTAGAACAGACGTTGGAAATCATGGCCCGGATGAAACTGGCTCCGAATCAAGACTACACTTTTGATAAAGATGGCAAGGTTATCGGGATTCGTTTCTGTGATGTATATGACCGCTATACCAAGTACAGACGCGATTATGCAATCACAGGTGAATGTCTTCCATATAACCAGTTTCTGAAGCAATTGAGGCAAAGTGACTTTTTTATAGAGAGCAATAAAACGATGCGTTTCGGGAATGAAACAAAAAAAGCGTGGGCTCTTGATTTCTCAATACTGAAAGAGCGATGCGATGTGAGCGGCTTTGAAATCACAGATATTGAGCCTCTTTAGTATTGAAAAAGGTAACAAGGTAACAAAAAGGTAACGCCAGAAACGCTGATGAATAGCCACTTGTTACCGATGTTACCTTTGTTACCTCAACTTTATATATACGCGCGAAAGTACCATTGCTTTTTTAAGACTAAAAAATATAAAAATAAAAATATTTGTGTATACACCTACCCCAAAAAGAGGTAACAAGGTAACAAAATCCTGAAAAGCGCTTGGGAAGCTGATTTATGAGATGCCTTTTTTGGACGTTACGAGGTTATAAGAGGGAAAAAGGTAACATTTTTGGAGGATGAGCGGTTATGTCTGAAAGAAGTATTGTGACTAAAGTACTGCGGTACTTAAAGACAGTACCGGGGTGTTTCTGTTGGAAGGAACATGGTGGTATGTACGGGACAGCGGGGATACCAGACATTATTGCCTGTGTAAATGGACGGTTTATAGCTTTTGAAATAAAAACCCCATCGGGAAAGACAACAAAACTGCAGGAAGCAACTATAAGGAAAATCCTCAATGCCGGAGGAGTGGCAGCGGTTGTCCATTCGGTAGATGAGGTGAAGGCTATTCTGGAAAAGCATGGCCTTCTATAAAGAACGAAGACATAACGAACAAGGAAATAAAGCACTGCAAAGCAACGCAAAAAAGCACACTGCTTCAAAGATCAAGGTTTTTTATCTTGATTTTTTGGAGGTGCGATATGCTGATTGCATGGCAGTATTTAGATAAAAAAGCGGCTGCTGTTGAAGCTTTGAAAGATTATAACAGCATGCAGTACATTATCGAACACAGTGATGAGGATATATATGAAATTGAAACCCGTATGACAAGCCCTCACAGTGCAAAGATTACCGGAGTTCCGGGCAAACACAATCCCAAAAGCGGCGAAGAACGCCTTGCTGCTTGCCTTGACGAGATTGATGTGTTGAAAGAACGTTACAGACGGGCATTAGAATATATGGAGTGGTTCAAGCCTGCTTGGGAAGCCCTGTCGGAGGAAGAACAGTTTATACTGACAGAATTTTTTGTTAATGATGTGAGCAAGACAGAAGCTGTAGCAAACATCGGAGAGAAGCTGTTTCTTGAAAGAGCACAGGTGTACCGTAGGAAGGACAAGGCACTTAATCATCTGGCACTGCTTTTATACGGGAAGTAGTAATGAGATTTTTATGAGATGTAAAACACAGGTATCCAATATATAATGATATCGTGAAAAAATGACATTAAAACGCATAAGCCCTTCGGGGCTTTTTCTTATGACATAAAACGGGAGTGAAGAAAGATGTACGATAATTGTTTTGGCAGTAACGGAAGGAATGGCTGCAATATCCTGACTGTACACAAGTGCTTGCAAGATAAATGTTCCTTCTATAAAAGCACCCAGGAGTTAGAGGAAGATAGAAAAAAGGCTTATCTTTTGCTTGCAGCTTTACCACCCGATATGCAGAGATATATTTCAGATAAGTATTATAACGGCAAGAAGCCATGGTCAAATAGCAAATGTGTTGTTCAATATTCCAGATGAGATTTTTATGAGATGAAATTCATTATAAATCCAAATATAATGGTATTGTGAAAAATTATAGATAAGCCTTCATGGGATGAACCTGTGAGGGCTTTTTTATACGCGTAAAGGAGGTGGCCAGATGCCAAGAAAACCAAAAAGGCCTTGCTCCTTTCCTGGCTGTCCTGAACTGACGGACGGAAGGTACTGTGACATGCATCAAAGGCAAATGGATGCTTATTACAACAAATACGAACGAGATCCCCAAACAAGAAAACGCTATGGCCGGAGATGGAAACGCATCAGGGACAGATATATCTCAGAGCATCCGCTTTGCGAGGAGTGCCAAAAGTACGGAAGGCTTACACCAGCCGAAGAGGTACATCATATTATCCCTTTATCCAAAGGCGGAACCAATGCAGACAATAACCTTATGAGCCTGTGCAAACCATGTCACTCCTCGATCACTGCCCGCGAAGGGGAGCGATGGGCAAGACGGTAGGGGGGTCAAAATCTCTGGTGAAGCAGTTTTGTGCAACGGGCGGGGGGTCACGCGCGAAAAATCGCAGTTTCAAACGGGGTATATCCCCTGTTTATTTTTACATGAATCGAGGTGATTTGTATGGCAAAGGACGGTACCAACCGCGGCGGGGCACGTATCGGTGCAGGACAGAAGAAAAAGCCTCTGGCGGATAAGATTTTGGAAGGAAATCCCGGCAGACGAAAGCTCATGGTAATGGAGTTTACGGATGCTGCGGAACTGGAAGGAGAGAGCATGCCGCCACCGAGGGATTATCTTGCTGCAAAGCAGAAGAACGGAAAAACAACACTGGCGGTGGAAATATACGAAAAAACATGGCAGTGGCTTAAGGAACGCAGGTGTGTTCACCTTATCCCTGCGCAGCTTATAGAGCAATATGCCCAGAGTGTGGCGCGGTGGATTCAGTGCGAGGAATGTATCACTGAATTTGGCTTTCTTGCTAAACATCCGACAACTGGCAATGCTATCCCGTCACCTTATGTGGCCATGAGTCAAAGCTTCATGAAACAGGCCAATAACCTGTGGTATCAGATTTACCAAGTTGTGCGGGAAAACTGTGCTACCGAATACAAAGGGGCAACTCCCCACGATGATGTGATGGAAAAACTACTGACAGCCAGGAGGGGTGGCTGATGCATAAAGCAAATTCAATCTTTCTTAGGGAACTAAGAAAATATGAAGACCATTTAACGAAGCAGCAGTTTAAGACTCTGCGGGGACAAGTAATAAACGGAGATTGTGAGGGCGCAAAAAAGGGTCTTAAGAAAATATTGAACAGGAGAATGCAAGATGAACATACAAAAAATATCTGTTGAAAAACTTAATCCAGCAGCATACAACCCGCGCAAGAATTTAAAACCTGGCGATAAGGAATATGAAAAGCTAAAACGGTCAATAGAGGAATTTGGCTATGTGGAGCCTGTTATCTGGAACAAAAAAACAGGTAATGTGGTAGGCGGGCATCAACGCTTAAAGGTTTTGCTAGACTTGGGACAGACAGAGATAGATTGCGTCGTTGTAGATCTTGACCCCCAGAGGGAAAAAGCGCTCAATCTTGCTCTTAATAAGATTCAGGGAGAGTGGGACGAGAATAAACTGGCTGAACTGATGGCTGAGTTGGACGCAGGTGCCTTTGATGTTTCGCTCACAGGGTTTGACGCTTCTGAAATTGACGAACTGCTCAACCGATGGTATTCCAAAGAAGCAGTGCAGGACAGCTTTGACATAGACCAAGCGCATGAGGAAATCATGCAGCGCGAACAGATAACAAAGCGGGGTGATATCTGGCTTCTTGGGAATCACCGTTTGATGTGTGGTGACTCTACGAGCGATGAAGATTTTGAGAAGTTAATGGATGGGAGTCACGCACAGATGGCAGTTACTTCCCCGCCTTACGGGGTAGGCAAAGAATATGAGAAGGCCGGGATCGAGCCATGGTTTGAAACAGTACGCCCGGTGATTAAAAATTTGTGCAGGCATGCAGATATTGTTTGCTGGAACTTAGGTGATCTCTATGCTACCGGTTCACAGTTTATTGAACCTACCAGCGTTTACAGCGTGAATATGTTTTTGGACAATGGCTATCGACCTATCTGGATACGCATTTGGAAGAAGCAGGGACAAAACTTCGGCGTAGGCCCCTATCACCTTGTTTCAAACAAGCCGGTTCAGCAGTATGAGTATATTTCAGCATTTAGCAATAAAGGCGAGGCAGAGGAATATAACGATCAGGAGTATGTGTGGCTTTCGGCTTTTGCAGGGCATAGTTATAAATTTGTAAAACGGCTTACAAAGGAAGAACGCAAGAAGTGGGGCTATGCTGGCATATGGGAGATGACAACTGTACGGGCAAACAAGGAGCATCCGGCAATGTTCCCTGTGGAGCTTCCATGGCGATGCATCAAAATGCACAGCGACAAAGGCGGTATTGTGCTTGAACCGTTTTCCGGCAGCGGCACCACTATAATTGCGGCTGAACAGACTGAGCGTAAATGCTATGCGATGGAGTTATCCCCTGTTTACTGTGATTTGGCTGTTAAGCGCTGGGAGGACTTCACCGGCGAAAAAGCCGTCAAACTGGAGGGTTAAGATTTATGGATATACTGAAAATACCAGCAGAAAAATTAAAACCTTCGAAATATAACCCGCGGAAGGACTTAAAGCCGGGTGATCCTGAATATGAAAAACTACGCCGGTCTATTGAAGAGTTTGGATATGTAGAGCCGGTCATATGGAACAAACGAACCGGGAATATTGTCGGTGGGCACCAGCGGTATAAGGTACTGACAGCCTTGGGATATAAGGAGATCGACTGCGTTGTGGTTGATTTGGATGAGCAGCGGGAAAAGGCGCTCAATGTTGCTCTGAATAAAATCAGCGGCGAGTTTGATATTCCGCTTTTGACCGATCTGCTTATGGACTTAAATGAAGATGGCTTTGACGTTTCTCTTACCGGGTTTGATGCTGCAGAAATCGACGAGTTGTTCCGCGATAAAACTGCTGCCAATGTCAAAGAGGATAATTTCGATGCTGAAAAGGCAGCAGCAGAGATTAAAACTCCGGTTACCAAAAGGGGCGATATATGGGTACTTGGCAGCCACCGTCTGATGTGCGGTGACAGTACCTTGCTTTCGGATGTGCAAAAGCTGATGGCTGGCAAAAAAGCGAGGTTTGTTTTCACCGATCCGCCCTGGAACGTGGATTACGGTTCGGATACCAGGCATCCGAGCTGGAAACCGAGGCAAATTTTAAATGACAAGATGAGCACCGAGGAATTCGGCGCTTTTTTATTGCGTGCTTTTAACTGTATGCGGGAGATTTCTGAAGCCGGATGCATGACCTATGTGGTAATGAGTGCCCAGGAATGGGGCAGTTTGATGAACGTCATGCGGGAGGCAGGGTATCACTGGTCAAGCACAATTATATGGAAAAAGGACAGCCTGGTGCTATCCAGAAAGGACTATCATACCCAGTACGAGCCGATCTGGTACGGCTGGCTTGAGGGGACGCGCCTTTGCCCGCTTAAAGACCGCAAACAGTCGGATGTTTGGGAGATACCCCGCCCCAAAGTTTCGGAAGAGCACCCGACCATGAAGCCGGTTTCACTTGTGGCAAAGGCCATGCTCAACAGTTCCCATACCGGAGATTTGGCCCTTGACCTGTTCGGCGGATCCGGTACGACAATGATTGCAGCGCAGCAGACCGGGCGGGTTTGTTTTATGATGGAGCTCGACCCGAAATACTGCGATGTGATTGTAAAGCGCTATGTTTCACAATTTGGAACAGATTCAGTATTCCTGCTGTCAGGTGGCGAAAAAATTCCTTACGCGGAAACACAGATTACTTAAAAATGTCCTTGCTTTCCCCTCAAAACAGAGCGTTAATGTACCCCACCAAAAAGGAAAGGTGGGATTTTTTATGGGAATCAGAAATGGTTTAGCTTATTTGAGGGGAGGTGAACGGCATGAGCAATAACAGCTTTCGTTTTTCACAGAAGGTTGTCGGTCAGGATAGGAAAGCCATTGCTTTAGTCATTGCTGAAGCCCTTGAAGGCCAGGTGCGCTATACCGGAGCGCCGGGTTTTGCGTATGAGGTAAACGACGGGAGCACTGCTGGTAGCTGGACGGTTGACAGGGACAGTGTGGTTCACTCGCCGGAAATCCGTCTTGATGAAATCAAAAGCATCCGTCCCGTTATTGACGCGCTGAATATGGCGGGTTTATCTGCAGAGGGAACCATGACAATTACTCTTTCTTTGGAGGGCTTTGGCGAGACAAGCCTTGAAAACCTTAGAAATATGCTGGCCAGCAAAGAGACGTTAATTAAGAAAGCACTGTCGCTTGACCGGGAACTTGAAGTATTAGCTGAAAATGACGAGATTGCCTTCCCTTTCTGGAACGCGAACCTAAATGCCGACGAGGTGCAGACGTATATCACGCTTGTAAAGCAGATGGCAGAACAGGCAAAAGCTCAGAAGCGTGTGCTGCGCACCGAAAAACCGGCAGATAATGAAAAATACGCTTTTCGCTGTTTCCTGCTTCGGTTAGGATTTATAGGAGATGATTTCAAAACCGAACGCAAGGTGCTGCTTTCAAGGCTGTCCGGCAACGGGGCGTACCGGAAAGGCAGAGCAAAGGCGGTGGACGAAAATGAACGATTTTCATAGCACCGCCTTCTTTGTCAAGCATCCGTTTAGGATTGAGGATCTAAAGGTGCCGCATCGGTATGAGATGAGGAAACGATTTGCAGTTGTGAAAACTGTCGAACTTTCAAAGATTGACTATGACAACTTCATTGCCGACCTATACGTTGACCGCACATTTATTGAGGAAAACAAAGGGCTTTGCCGCATTGACGAGGATGGAGTGTGGCTTTGCTTGCTGGTTAAGCGGCGGGGACAGTCTGACGGAGTGCTGGTAATGCCGGACGGTAGGGATTATCCAAAGTACGCCGCATATTATCCTGGAAAGGAGGACGAGCAATGAGTGTAAGAGATTATCCTTCAAAAGAAACTGTCCTCCGCCTTAAAGAGCAGTATCCGCCGGGAACACGCGTCGAGCTTATCTGCATGGATGATCCGTATTCTAAGCTGAAACCGGGAGACCAAGGAACAGTATCTTTCGTGGATGATATCGGAACTGTTCATATCAACTGGGACTGCGGTTCTTCTTTGGGTGTAGCCTATGGTATAGATGTGATCAGAAAGCTGTAAATGTACACAATTCAAGATGTGTAAAATTGTTCAAAATCCAGTGGAAACTCACGCAGAATTGCCTTGCTATCCTGTGTTTTCAATGGCCTAATGTACACTGCCAAAGGGCAAAAAACACAGAGAAAGCGAGGAGAAAGCGCAATGCTTACAACGAGATTTGGAATCGAGGTAGAATTGACGGGGATGACAAGAAAACAAGCGGCAAAAACTGCAGCAGCTTTTCTTGGAGGGAGGGTTGAATCCAGCGGAGATTATTACGATACCCAAAAGGTTATTGCACCGGATGGACGGATATGGAAATTCATGAGCGACGGGAGCATCCGGACTCAGAAAAAGGAAAACGGCAGGATTGTGGCGACTGGCCGGGAATATAGCGTCGAGTTGGTAAGCCCGATACTGACATACCGCGAAGACATTGAAACCCTGCAGGAATTGATAAGGAGGCTTCGCAAGGCTGGAGGTTTTGCAAACACAAGCTGTGGAATTCATATCCATATAGACGGTGCAGACCACACACCGCGAAGCATCCGTAATTTTATCAACATTATCGCCAGCAAGAATGACCTTTTCTATAAAGCATTGCAGATTGAGCCGGACAGGATGCGGTTTTGTAAAAAGATGGATGCGGCACTGGTTGAGAAGATGAATCGGCGTAAGCCCAAAACCATGGCGGCGATTGAGAGCATCTGGTACGAAGGTTACAGCGAAAGCCGAAGCACCCATTACCATAATAGCAGATACCACTTTTTGAACCTGCACAGCTTTTTTAATGGCAATGGGACAATTGAGCTTCGAGGCTTTAACAGCGAACTTCATGCGGGAAAAATTAGAAGCTACATAGTGCTTGCCCTTGCGTTAAACCATCAGGCGTTAACGCAAAAATGCGCTTCCAGCAAGAAACCACAGGTTGAAAATGAGAAGTTTGCCATGCGGACATATCTCAACCGCATAGGACTTATTGGTGATGAGTTCAAAAACTGCCGGGAGCATCTTTGCAAACACCTTGATGGTAACGCAGCATGGCGGTTTCGGGCAGCATAGATAGACAAGCGCAGGGGTGGATCTCCGCCTCTGCCTTGGTAAATACAAGGAGGATGATACGATGAGCAAAGAAAAAGGAACCATATATTTAGCATACGGAAGCAATCTGAACTTAAGGCAGATGGCATACCGCTGCCCAACGGCAAAAGTGCTGGGGAGTGCAAAACTCACAGGATACCGGCTGTTATTCAGAGGAGGGAATGGCGGCGCAGTAGCGACAATAGAAAAACAAAAAGGTGAAAGAGTACCAGTACTGCTTTGGAGAATCATGCCTAATGATGAGAAGGCGCTGGACAGATATGAAGGTTATCCGCATCTATACCGGAAAGAAACGGTTAAGGTACGTTTCAAAGGGCAGTGGGTACCCGCAATGGTGTATATCATGAATGAAGGTAGACCTTTGGGAGCACCGGGTCGTTACTATTACGAGGTGATTCGGCAGGGCTATATAGATGCGGGTTTTGATATTTCATTTCTCAATAAAGCGGTAAGAGATTCAATTTCAGCGGCAGAGAAGTCAGAGGTGTAGGACATGGGTAACGAGAATCTGATAACTGATAAGATTTATCGGCAGATTATGGCCATGCGGGACAGCGGTGCCTGTAATATGTTTGACTTGCCAAGAGTACAGGAAGAGGCATATAAAATGGGGTTTTATGAATTAGTAGTATTTCTTAATGAACACAAGAAAGAATATGCCGAGTTTATCCTGACAGGCAAACGATAACGTTTATAACGTAACAAGTTTCATAGAAATCCACTAAGGAGAGGAACTTCATCCATGAGGTTCCTTTTTTCTTGCTCAATTTTAGGAAAGGAGGCGGCAAAGCTGCGGAAGTTAAAACGATATAAACCAACCAAGTTTATGGCGGAAGGTTCTCGATATGACAAGGAAGCGGCTGATGCCGCTGTTACTTTTATAAACTGCTTGAAGCATACCAAGGGCGAATGGTATGGAATGCCTTTTGAACTCATTGACTGGCAGGAACAAATTGTCCGGGACATATTCGGAATCTTGAAACCTAACGGATACCGGCAGTTTAACACTGCCTATATAGAAATCCCAAAAAAGCAGGGTAAGAGCGAACTTGCAGCGGCAATTGCTTTATATCTTACCTGTGGTGATTTCGAGCATGGTGGCGAGGTTTATGGATGTGCGTCTGATCGTCAGCAGGCATCCATTGTTTTCGATGTTGCAGTAGATATGGTGGAACAGTGTCCGGCATTAAAATCTCGAATTAAACCAATGCTGTCACAGAAGCGGCTGGTTTATAAACCGTTAGGCAGTTTTTATCAGGTGCTTTCAGCGGAGGCATATACAAAACATGGCCTAAACGTCCATGGTGTGGTATTTGACGAACTTCATGCTCAGCCAAACAGGGATCTTTATGATGTAATGCTTCACGGATCTGGCGATGCAAGAAAACAACCGCTGTTTTTCCTGATCACAACTGCTGGCACAGACCGCAATTCCATCTGCTGGGAAGTACATCAAAAGGCTGAGGATATTCTTCAAGGGCGTAAGATAGATCCGACTTTCTACCCTGTTATCTACAGCGCATCCGATACCGATGACTGGACAAGTGAAAAGGTATGGAGAAAGGTTAACCCGTCACTGGGCATTACAGTCGACATCGAAAAATTGAGGGTGGCTTGTGAAAATGCCAAGCAAAATCCTGCAGAGGAAAATTTATTCCGTCAGCTCCGCTTAAATCAGTGGGTGAAACAATCGGTGCGCTGGATGCCAATGGATAAATGGGATAAGTGTGCGTTTCCTGTTGATGCAGAAAAATTGCGCGGCAGAACCTGTTACGGAGGACTTGACCTGTCATCTACTACCGATATTACCGCCTTTGTGCTGGTGTTTCCACCGCTTGATGAATCTGATAAATATCAGATTCTACCTTTTTTCTGGATACCGGAGGAGAATATTGATCAGCGTGTGCGGAGAGATCATGTGCCTTATGATGTCTGGGAGAGGCAAGGCTTTTTATATACCACTGAGGGTAACGTCGTGCATTATGGCTTTATCGAAACCTTTATTGAGGAACTCGGAATGAAATATAACATCAAGGAAATTGCCTTTGACCGGTGGGGAGCTGTTCAGATGACACAGAATCTTGAAGGGCTTGGTTTTACGGTTGTTCCATTCGGCCAGGGCTTTAAAGATATGTCTCCCCCCACCAAGGAACTGATGAAGCTGACTTTGGAGGAGCGCATCGCCCACGGCGGACATCCGGTGCTCAGATGGATGATGGACAATATCTTTGTTAAAACCGATCCGGCCGGAAACATAAAGCCGGACAAGGAGAAATCCACCGAGAAGATAGACGGCGCGGTGGCGCTCATTATGGCATTGGATAGAGCAATTCGTGGAGGCAATAGCAATGGCGGCTCTATCTATGATTTGCGGGGTTTATTGTCAATATAAAATTAACCTAAGAGGTAAATTGTATATTGACAACGTTATTCAAAAGTGCTATGATAAATTTACCTGGGAGGTAAAGAGGTGACATTTTGCTTCAGATAATTTACAAGTCTAATAGTTTAGAGCGTATATGCACAAATTATACAATAGCGAAACGAAAATATGGAGAGAGAATGGCCAGGCTTATACATCAACGAGTTGATGAGTTGAAATCCGCAGTATCGGTTGAGATGCTTATTCAATACTCAATCGGCAGATGTCATCCTCTTGAAGGCGATAGAAAAGGTGAATATGCCATGGATTTAGTACACCCATATCGCTTAATATTTGAACAAAACAAAACGGATATCCAGGTAGTAAGAATTGTTAATATTGAAGACTACC
Organism: Syntrophomonas zehnderi OL-4; assembly: GCF_000983115.1. Lineage (GTDB taxonomy): Bacteria > Bacillota > Syntrophomonadia > Syntrophomonadales > Syntrophomonadaceae > Syntrophomonas_B > Syntrophomonas_B zehnderi. The sequence continues at coordinate 36,196 of NZ_CGIH01000039.1, read as the reverse complement.
ACTAATTTGTTGTAGTTATGTGGTAAGGAGGATTTTATATGATGTATAGCAAAAACGCAGTTGCTATTCCACCGGGTGCGACAATACGAGAGCAGCTTGAGAATCGTGGTATGAAACAAAAGGAGTTCGCACTCAGGATGGGATTATCAGAAAAACATATTAGTCGTTTGATAAACGGACAGGTTGAACTTACTCAGGATGTCGCTTTGAGACTTGAGTCTGTTCTCGGTGTGCCAGCAAGCTTTTGGAATAATCTTGAGGCCATTTATCGTGAAAAATTGGCACGAATAATTGCGGAGAATGAATTGGAACGAGATGCTGAGCTTGCGTCTGCATTCCCCTATTCAAAGATGGCTGCTTTGGGTTGGGTTGAGGCCACACGAAAAGCCGAAGAAAAGGCACTTAATTTAAGACGCTTTTTTGAAGTTGCAAAGCTTGATTTACTTGATAGATTGAGAATTCCCGGTATTGCTTACCGAAAAACAGGCACAAATGAAACAAGTGACTACAGCCTTGCAGCTTGGGCACAGAAAGCAAGAATAGAAGCAAGAAAGTATAAGACTGCTCCGATTAACATTAGCAAGCTTGAACAGGAAATACCTCGAATTCGTGAAATGACAGTAAAGAATCCTGAAGAGTTTTGTAGCAAACTTACGGATTTATTTGCTGAGTGCGGTATTGCTTTGGTGTTCTTACCCCACATTGGCGGATCTTTTCTGCATGGAGCATCATTTTATGATGGCAACCACATTGTTATGGGGCTAACCGTTCGGGGTAAATATGCAGATAAATTTTGGTTTAGTTTGTTTCACGAAATGTGTCACGTTATTCGGGGCCATATTAGTGAACTAAGTGGAACCTGTGAAAAACAAGAAGAAGAGGCGGATGCTTTTGCAAGAGATATCCTTATACCTCCAGAGCAATACAAAGCTTTTATAAAAGCAAATTGCTTTACTAGGGATTGCATTATTGAGTTTGCAAGTAAAATTGAAATTGCTCCTGGAATTGTTTTAGGACGCCTTCAGAAAGAGAACTATGTTCCTTACAACCGATTTAATGACCTTAAAGTTCGATATCAAATAACATGTAAAAAATAGTTTTTACTTCAAGCATCTACTTTCGTAGGTGCTTTTTTCATGCCCATTTTTAGGAGAGTGATGCCTATGAGGTTTTTTTCACACCTGTTTAAAGCGAGGGATAAGCCGAAAAACAGCCTGTTCGGTAATGCATATAGCTTTTTCTTCGGCGGCACATCCAGTGGAAAAGCTGTCAATGAGCGGACTGCTATGCAGACAACTGCAGTGTATGCCTGTGTAAGGATACTTGCAGAAGCCATCGCCGGGCTTCCGCTTCATGTGTACCGCTATAAAGAAGACGGTGGCAAAGAAAAAGCGTTGACCCACCCGCTCTATTATTTACTCCATGACGAACCAAACCCTGAGATGACTTCATTCGTGTTCCGAGAAACACTGATGAGTCATCTTCTTTTATGGGGAAATGCTTACGCTCAAATTATTAGGGACGGTTCCGGACGAGTGCTGGCGCTTTATCCACTTTTGCCAAACAAAATGACGGTAGACAGGGCTCCAAACGGAGAACTGTTTTACACTTATCGGCGCGACAGCGATGAGAGCAGGGTTAATCCAAAAGCAGGCCTTATATACCTACGAAGTGATGAGGTTCTTCACATCCCGGGACTCGGTTTTGATGGACTGATCGGATACTCCCCTATTGCTATGGCCAAGAACGCCATAGGCATGGCTATTGCCTGTGAGGAGTATGGTGCATCCTTTTTTGCCAACGGAGCAAATCCGGGTGGCGTTCTGGAACATCCCGGCGTATTAAAGGATCCGGCAAAGGTGCGAGAAAGCTGGAATGCTGTTTATCAAGGAAGTGCCAATGCTCATCGCATTGCAGTTCTGGAAGAGGGAATGAAGTTTCAACCAATCGGCATTCCACCCGAACAGGCACAGTTTTTAGAGACAAGAAAGTTTCAGATAAATGAAATTGCTCGGATATTCCGAGTACCTCCCCATATGGTTGGAGATCTTGAAAAGTCAAGCTTTTCAAACATCGAACAGCAATCTCTGGAATTTGTTAAATACACGCTTGACCCGTGGGTGGTGCGTTGGGAACAGGCTCTCCAAAAAGCGCTGCTTTTACCATCAGAGAAGCGGGCATACTTTGTCAAATTCAATGTAGATGGCCTTCTGCGCGGTGATTATGCAAGCCGCATGAATGGTTATGCTGTAGCTCGACAGAACGGCTGGATGTCTGCTAACGATATCCGCGAGCTTGAGGACATGAACCGGATTCCGGCGGAGTTGGGTGGAGATCTGTATCTTGTTAACGGTAACATGACCAGGCTTGCCGATGCAGGTGCCTTTGCAGGCAAAAACAATGCTAAAACGGAGGGATCAAAAGTTGAACAAATCACAAAAACCAAAACCGGTTCGCCGCTTCTGGAACTGGATACAAAACGATGATGGCAGCCGGACATTATATATTGACGGCCCAATAGCTGAAGAAAGCTGGCTGGGAGACGAAGTAACTCCCAAGCAGTTCAAATCAGAGCTGTTGTCCGGAGAGGGTGATATAACGATCTGGATCAACAGCCCTGGCGGAGATATATTTGCAGCTAATCAAATTTACAACATGCTTATGGATTACAAAGGCAAAGTGACGGTAAAGATTGACGGTATTGCAGCCAGCGCCGCTTCGGTCATAGCTATGGCCGGAGGTGACGTCTTTATGTCACCAGTCAGCATGATGATGATTCACAACCCTATGACAATAGCCATCGGTGATACGGAAGAAATGGAGAAAGCTATCGCAATGCTGGAAGAAATAAAGGAATCCATCATCAACGCTTATGAGCTGAAAACCGGACTTTCCAGGGCAAAAATATCGCACCTAATGGATGCAGAAAGCTGGTTTAACGCAAGAAAAGCGGTGGAACTTGGCTTTGCCGATGGAATCTTGTTTATGGAGGATGAATCATTCCCATCCGAATTTGAAGTATCAGGAGGAATGATCTTCAGCAGGCAGGCAGTAACAAATTCCATCCTGCAAAAGCTTAAACCAAAAGAAAAACCAAAAGGAACACCAATTGAGTCGCTTGAAAAGCGGCTTTTTTTATTAAAACCTTAAGGAGGATTTGATTATGAGCAAAATACTGGAACTGCGTGAAAAACGCGCTAAAGTATGGGAAGCTGCTAAAGCTTTCCTCGACAGCAAACGCGGGAACGACGGACTGCTTTCACCGGAGGATACCGCGACTTATGAAAAAATGGAAGCCGACGTTATTGCGCTGGGCAAAGAAATAGAGCGTCTTGAGCGTCAGGCTGCCATAGATTTGGAACTGTCAAAACCGTTGAATATTCCTATTACAGACAAACCCACTTCCATATCTGGCAACAATGAAAAAACCGGACGTGCCAGCGATGAGTACAGGCAGTCTTTCTGGAACATGATGCGCGGCAGGCGCAAATATGACGTACACAACGCGCTGCAGATTGGAGAGGACACCGAAGGAGGATATCTTGTTCCCGACGACTTTGAGCGTACTCTTGTGGAAGCACTGGAGGAGGAGAATATCTTTAGGCAGATTGCCAATGTTATTACCACGTCCAGCGGTGACAAGAAAATTCCAGTGGTGGCAAGCAAGGGTACTGCATCCTGGGTGGATGAGGAAGGCCAGATTCCCGAAAGCGACGATTCCTTTGCTCAGGTATCCATCGGCGCATATAAGCTGGCTACTATGATCAAGGTGTCAGAGGAATTGTTAAACGATAGTGTATTTAACCTTGAACAGTATATAGCCAAAGAATTCGCTCGCCGAATCGGAGCAAAAGAGGAGGAAGCATTTTTTATCGGCGACGGATCTGGCAAGCCAACCGGTATCTTGGCGGATAACGGCGGTGGCGAGATAGGAGTAACTGCGGCGAGTGCAACAGCCATTACCCTTGACGAGATCATGGACTTGTTCTACAGCCTAAAGTCTCCGTATCGCAGGAACGCTGTATTCATTATGAATGATTCGACAATTAAAGCTATAAGGAAGCTCAAAGACAACAACGGTCAGTATCTCTGGCAGCCTTCTGTAACTGCTGGAACACCGGATACTATCCTCAATCGTCCAGTTAAAACTTCTGCATTTATGCCAGCCATTGCCGCCGGAGCAAAAACGATTGTATTCGGCGATTTTTCTTATTACTGGGTGGCAGACCGTCAGGGCAGGGTTTTTAAGCGGCTTAATGAGTTGTATGCTGCGACCGGACAAGTTGGATTCATGGCAACCCAGCGTGTAGATGGCAAGCTGGTACTGGCTGAAGCAGTCAAGATACTGCAGCAGAAATCAGCTTAATGAAAACGGAGGTGCTGCGGCATGGAACTTTTGGAGAAGGTTAAAGCAAACCTCATATTGCAGCACAGCGAAGATGACGCACTTTTACAAGAGTATATCAAAGCCGCAGTGGCCTATGCGGAAAGTTACCAGAAAAAGCCGGAAGGATATTATGCCGAAAACCCCATGCTGCCTACTACTGAGCAGGCTGTCATTATGCTGTCGAGCCATTTTTATGAAAGCAGGGATGGCTCGACGGCTGGCTTTTTTGGGGATAGTGTGCAGGCAGGACAGCAGGTATGGAATACAGTTAATCTATTGCTGCGGCTTGACCGGGATTGGAAGGTGTAAATATGGGCCTTGGGAAAATGAAAACTTTCGTGGACATTATCTCAGTCAAGCCGGTTAAGGATAGTGAGGGTTTTACTGAAAAAGGTGATGTCATTCTCGCTTCGGTAAGGGCATACAAGGAAGATAGGCATGGCAGTGAAAAATGGGCAAACAGGGCGGCGTTTTCGCAGGCGTCTGCCCTGTTCCGCTTCCGTAAGATACCTAACCTGGAAGTTACCACAGATCTTGTACTCGTTTGCAGCGATGGCCGGTACAACATTATCAGTGTTGAGGACGTAAAAGGACGCGGAATGTATATTGAGGTGCTTGCGGAAAGGGTGAAATCAAGCAAAGCATAAAAGGAGGGGCTGCAACGTGGCTAAGGTGGAAGTTAAAATGCCGGAAGAGTTCTTGCTCAAGTTATCCAGACTTGGAGAAAGAACAGACGAAATCATACCTAAGGTGCTGGAAGCAGGCGGGGAAGTGGTTCTTTCAAAAGTGAAGTCCAATCTTCAGTCAGTTATCGGGAGCGGCACTAAATATCCGTCCAGAGCAACCGGTGAATTGGTAAATGCTTTGGGACTCTCTCCTGCCAAACAGGACAGGGATGGAAACCACAACATAAAAATCGGCTTTACTGAACCAAGGAAGGATGGGGAAAGCAATGCGAAGATTGCTAATATTATTGAGTATGGCAAGTCCGGGCAGCCTCCAAGGCCCTTTTTGAAACCGGCAAAATCAGCTACAAGGAAGTCCTGCATCGAAGTAATGAAGTCAAGACTGGAACAGGAGCTGGGTTATATATGAGTATATTGTCAGAATTAAACTCGTTATTGGATGGTTTGGGTATCCCCATTGAAACCGGGGTATTTAGCGGTGTACCGCCAGATGAGTACCTTGTCATTACTCCTATGACAGATACATTTGAAGTTTTTGCAGACAACCGGCCTCAGGTAGAAACCCAGGAGGTAAGGTTGTCTTTATTTATAAAGGGAAACTACACTGCCCGTAAAAACGAAATAGTGAACACATTGCTTCAAGCAGGCTTTACCATTACCGACAGGCGGTATATAGGCCATGAGGACGATACCGGCTATCACCACTATGCCATTGATGTGGCAAAAGAGTATGAAGTAAAGGAGGAATGAAAAACATGGCCACAATCGGACTGGACAGGTTATATTATGCCAAAATAACTGAGAATGAAAACGGAGAAGAGACATACGACACGCCTGTTCCGCTGGCTAAGGCTATTACGGCAGAACTTTCTGTGGAGCTGGCAGAGGCGACACTTTATGCCGATGACGGGGCGGCAGAAGTGGTCAAGGAATTTCAAAGCGGCACACTGACTCTTGGTGTTGCAGATATCGGAGTAGACGCTGCTGAGGTTTTGACGGGAGCCACCCTTGATGACAATAAGGTGCTGATTTCCACCAGCGAGGATGGAGGCGCGCCTGTGGCAATCGGCTTTAGAGCCAAGAAAGCTAACGGCAAGTACAGGTATTTTTGGCTTTACAGGGTTAAATTCGGAATTCCGGCTACAAATCTCCAAACGAAAGGTGATAGCATTACCTTTTCGACACCCACCATTGAAGGGACAGTCATGAGACGTAACAAACCAGATGGCCAGGGAAAGCACCCTTGGAAGGCAGAAGTCAGCGAAGACGATCCCGGTGTATCGCCTGAAACTATTACCGGCTGGTATACGGAAGTTTATGAGCCGGTATTTGCTGTGGGAGGAGGCAGCGAATAATGCAGGATAATGACAGAAGCGCAATTATCAAAATAGGCGATGAAGAATATCAGCTTATTCTAACCACTAAAGCGACAAAGGAGATTGCAAAAAGGTACGGCGGTCTTGAAAACCTCGGCACGAAACTGATGAAAACCGAGAACTTCGAGATGGCTCTTGACGAAGTGGTATGGCTGATTACACTGCTGGCTAACCAGAGCATTTTGATACACAACCTCAAAAATCAGGATAAGCGTGAACTCCTGACTGAAGAGACAGTGGAACTTCTCACATCTCCCTTGGAACTGGCAGCATATAAAGACGCTATCATGGAAGCAATGTTCAAGGGTACCAAAAGAAACGTTGAAAGTGAGGATGACTTAAAAAACACACCGGCCGAGTGAGCGATGAGGAATTGTTCACTCGGCTTCTATATTACGGCACTGTCCAGCTCAACCGTTCAGAGGATGAAGTATGGCTAATGCCTATTGGGTACCTGCTTGATTTATGGGAGTGCCATAAGCAGTTTTTAGGGCTGGCGAAACCAAAGCGTATGCTTACCATTGATGATGTGATACCTTACGGAATTTAAAAATTTTGCAGGAAAGGAGGCGGTTATGTGGCAGACAATTTTGGCCTGAAGATCGGGATTGAAGGCGAAAAGGAATTTAAAAACGCCATTCGTGAGATCAACCAAAGTTTTAAGGTACTGGGTAGCGAAATGAACCTGGTCGCATCTCAGTTCGACAAGCAGGATAAGTCAGTTGAAGCTGTTACTGCAAGAAACAAGGTGCTTAACAAAGAGATCGAATTGCAGAAAGAAAAAATAGCTACTTTGGAGAAAGCGCTTGCCAATGCCGCCTCATCTTTCGGAGAAACCGACAGACGTACTCAGTCGTGGCAAATACAGCTTAATAATGCAAAAGCCGAACTGAACAAAATGGAGCGCGAGATCGAACAGTCTGCTGAAAGTGCAGACGAGCTTGGGGACGAAATAAAGGAAAGTGGAGACAATGCCGAAAAATCCAGCTCGAAATTTGAGAAGCTGGGCAGTGTCCTCAAAGCTGTCGGCGCGGCCATGGGTGCTGCAGCGGCCGCAGCGGGCGCGGCTGCCATCAAGCTGGGAAAAGAGGTCGTGGAGCAGTTTGGTGAGCTTGAGCAGAACCTTGGCGGTTCTGAAGCTGTGTTTGGAGAATATGCTGCACGTATCCAAAAAACGGGAGAAGAAGCCTACAAGAATCTGGGCTTGTCCCAATCCGAGTACCTTGCCACCGCCAACAAAATGGGCGCACTGTTTCAGGGTGCTGGTGTCGATCAGCAAAAAAGTCTGGAGCTTACTGAGAAGGCCATGCAACGGGCGGCAGATATGGCTTCGGTTATGGGCATTGACATGCAGACTGCCATGGAATCCATCGCTGGCGCAGCCAAGGGTAACTTCACCATGATGGATAATCTGGGCGTCGCCATGAACGCCACTACCATCGAAGCTTATGCTCTTGCAAAAGGGCTGGATTTTGCCTGGAATAGCGCAACCAATGCCGAAAAGGCCGAGATCGCCATGCAGATGTTTTTTGAAAAAACCGAACAGTATGCTGGCAACTTCGCAAGAGAGTCTACCCAGACCATCAGCGGTTCTATTGGTCTTTTGCAAGCCTCTCTAAGTTCGTTTATAGCAGGACTTGGCAATGCGAACGCTGATATGACGAACCTAACACAAAATCTTGTGGATGCCTTTCAGGCTGTAGTTAAAAATATCGTACCGGTTTTGGAAAATATAGTGGCCGCTCTGCCGGAGGCAACCGGTGCGATTATCTCAGCAGTCAAAGATCTGCTTCCCGTGCTGTTGCAAACTGTAACTGAATTGTTCTCTCAGGTGCTTCAAACTCTCTTGAGCCTGCTGCCGGAGCTGATTCCAGCAGCAGTAGATGCGGTCATGACCATTGTCGGAGCGCTTATTGATAACCTACCTTTACTCATTGATGCAGCGGTGCAGCTAATCACAGCGTTGGTAATGGGGCTTGGAGAAGCATTACCGGAGCTAATTCCAGCAGCGGTTCAAGCAGTGATCACCATTGTGCAAGGGCTGCTGGATAATATGGACAAAATCCTTGAAGCTGCTTTTACATTGATTCAGGGACTGGCGCAGGGACTTTTAAATGCATTGCCAGAACTAATTGAAGCACTGCCGAGGATAATTACAACAATCATTGACTTTGTGACGAACAATATGCCGAAGATCATAGAATTGGGAATTACGCTTATCGTACAGCTTGCTGCCGGGTTTGTGAAAGCCATTCCAGAATTAGTAAAGTCCTTACCTCAGATTATTGCGGCTATAATTGAAGGTTTGGGTAAGGCGGTTGTTTCGGTGGTTGAGATCGGTAAGAACATTGTAAAAGGCATATGGGAAGGTATTAAGAGCCTTGGTAGCTGGATTAAGGATAAGGTTTCCGGTTTCTTTTCCGGTATTGTTGATGGAGTAAAGAATTTTCTTGGAATCAGATCTCCGTCCACTGTTTTTGAAGGTATTGGCGGCAATATGGCACTGGGTATTGGTGAGGGATTTGACAAGGCTATGGCCAGAGTGGCGGACGATATGCAAAATGCAGTGCCGACAGATTTTAATATATCTCCTGATATTAATGTAAGTGGACGAGGTGGATTTAGCGGTTTAGCTTCTGGGCCGCTTGTTGTGGTGCAGCAGATGATTGTTCGTGGTGAAGAAGACATCCGCAGGATTTCACAGGAGTTATATAACCTGATGCAGACAGGTTCAAGGGCGCAGGGACGTTTTATAACAGCATAATGGAGGGAAGCATATGGGATTTATCTACAATGGAATATCGTCGCAAAGTATGAAAATACGAGCAAGACTTACCAAATGGCAGGTCTCCCCTGCCCTGCGCAATTCCTTTGAAACTGTGCCGGGCAAAGCAGGTATTGCAGATTTTGGCTGCGACATATCAGAACGAAACATAATAATTAGCTGTAGTGTGCTTCCCCAGCGCAGTTTTGCCGAGCTTGTATCGGTTCTTGATAATGTTGCTGAATGGTTAAATCCGGAAAACGGTCTTAAACAACTTGTTCTCGATGATTTGCCCGACCGATATTTCATGGCTCGCTTATCAGAAGCGGTTGACTGTGAGCGGATATTGCGGACAGCGGGCAGCTTTGAACTTCGGTTTGTTTGTCCCGACCCGTATGTTTACGCGTTGGAAGATGAGATATTTGTTCTTTCTGAAACAGGTCTGCATGAGTTGGAGAGGGTTAAAGGAAATACGGATTCCAATCCGGTTTATCTCTTGAAGGGTTTGATATCAACGTCCTCATCAAGCTATATTTCGCTTATTACGAACGGCGAGGAATTGAGAATTGTTGGCTCATTATCTGAAGGTGAAACTCTGATTGTCGACTCCGGCATGGTAACAGCTAAGGTTATTGATGAAACAGGCGGAACCTTGAGAAATGGTCTTCCCAGCCTGCAGGATCTGAATTTTCCAATTCTCAGGAAAGGTGTTAATCATATTGAGATTGCTGCAGAAAACGCGACCTTTACTGAGTTAAAAATACAGGCAAAAAGCAGATGGAGATAAACTCCGGGGCCCACGCAAAGTCGTTAAGACTTTGTGGGGAGAGGAGGAACAACGGATTGGAGCGAATGTCCGCCAACAGGCGGACGCAGCGGAAAGGAGTTTGTGACGACGATATGGCGATAAAATCAATTCTAACGAACCAAGAGGATTTTACCGGTGAGTTTTCTGTAACTTCAAGGACGTCTGCTTTATGGCGATTTAATGAAAAAACGCCAGACGAAAATCTTCAGCTTATGGACTCATCGGGACATGGCAGACATTTTACCATCTCCGGCTGGTCAGGGACATCAGCAAACCTTATTGCTGGAAGATTCGGAAGATACTTCAGGCAAAATATTGTTAATCCGACTTCTGAAAAGACCCATCTTATAGCAGAAAATGATGGGAGTTTCTTTAGCAATCTGGGTGAAAAGATTGTTGTAGGCGGTTGGATTAATCCTACCACCTATTCGGTCGGCCAGACATATATACCCATATTCAATACCCGCCAAGGACCCGGTCAGCCAATTTTTTATGTTTCACTTTATCAAGGAAGACTTAGGCTGATGTTGTATAACTCCTCCGGCACACTAATCTACGACCAGAGTGAAACGTCTACCATTACCTTGAAAAATGGCGGCTGGTACTTTATCGCCTCCATCATTGAAGTAAACAACAAAAAGGTGCAGAACATCATATGCGATCGCAGCGACGGGGCAACCTGGGTGTCGCCTGTGCGTTCCTTTTCGGGAGAATTGAACCGGGAATGCATAGCAAACATTATTATGGGGATGCATGCAAATACCTACTACTATGCCGGAGGCTTTGATGACTGGTTTCTGGAAACGGACTCACAGCTTACAATTGATGATTTGCTGTTATATTTTAAGTCGTCTTTACATGCAAACGGTGGGGATGCGGCTTCGGATGTAGATGCTTTGGCAGAGCCTGGCACAGTCACCCTTAAAGCAACAGATGGCGAGTATCCTGCAAGTGGCGTACTTTATACAAAGGCAGTTCCATGTGCTTTATCAGGCAGCGGTCGTGTAGCTGTCACAAGCGAATATACTGCAGGTGTTACGTCAGTGTCTTTAGTAGAGACCAGCACAAGCGATGATCTTGAAGAATGGTCAGCATGGCAGGCTGTGGGAACCAGCGGTGAGCTTCAATCTCCAAATCGTCAATATATCAGGTTTCGGGTTACCCTAACCAGCAGCGACCCATTGAAGACGCCAAAACTGCTGGAAATACAGCTTCATGACATACCGAAAGCGCCATATGAGAAGTTAGGCTTTGCCCGTCCTGTGATTTTGGACAAAAGTGGAGCATGGGAAGCTGTTCTTGAAAATGCCTTTGATATTATTGTCACTGGCGAAGTGAACGGTGCGGACACGCTGGAATTCAAACTTCCGTTCCATGATCCAAAAAGAAGCGCACTGGAAAATGAAAAGCAAGTGCAGATCGTAAATGACATTTACCGGATCCGTACCTTGACGGACAATAAAAGCGAAGATGGGCGAGTTATTACGCAAGTATATGCTGAAGCGGTGTTTTACGATCTGTCTTTCAGTGCGGAAAAAGAACCTATGGAATTCAATGCAGATACTGCAGATGTTCCAATGAAATATGCACTCCTTGGTACAGGCTGGACAGTAGGAAATGTTACTGTCACTACGAAACGGACATGGCAGTGTACAGAAAAAAACACCTTATCCATCCTTCGAGCCGTACAGAACATCTATGGCGGCGACCTTGTGTTTGACAGCGCCAACCGCCAGGTACACCTTTTGACTTTTAGTGGTACTGATAGCGGAGCGCTTTTTTCATATAGAAAGAACCTGAAAAGTATTCAGCGGGTAGTCGATACACGCGAATTAGTGACAAGGCTCTATGCTTATGGAAAGGACGGATTGACCTTCGCTTCAATTAATGGAGGTAAGGAATACGTGGAAGATTACACTTTTTCCAGTGAAGTGAAGGTGTCGACGCTTGATTGTTCGTCGTTTACAAATCCGTATCAGATGCTGGAATATGCAAAAATGCGGCTTGCAGAATATTCGAAGCCTCGCGTTTCTTATGTACTGTCTGCAATGGATTTATCTGCACTGACCGGTTATGAGCACGAAGCATGGAAACTGGGTGATATTGTTACAGTGGACGATAAAGAACTAGGCCTTTTGGTAAAGACACGTGTTGTGCGAAGGCAGTATAACTTGCAGGAGCCTTGGAAAACAGTGATCGAGCTTTCAACTAAACTGCGGGAACTCGGCGATTCTTCAGCACAGTGGGACAAGGCAGCAGATGCGCTGTCCTCAGCAGAGTTGGTAAACCGTCAGGAAATTAAAGATATGGTACCATTCAACCATCTGCGCAATTCCAGGGCGGATGATGGTTTTGCCTACTGGGTCAATTCCGGTTTTGAAGTAGACACTGAGAATGGTGTTTCGGGAACTGCTTCCTTCAAGGCTGTTGGTGTACCTGGTATGACAAAGAGTCTGTCACAGACGGTATATCCAGCAACGCGTAAAAGCTACACTTTTTCAGCACAAATTGCTTCCGAAAACCTTGAAAAGGGCGAAAACGGCCAAGTTGGTGTTGAGATAGTCATTGAATACGAGGACGGTACAACAGAAACAAGATTTATAGACCTGATTTGAGGGTGATGATATGGCATATTTCAATCAGATTGCACACAGTATTTCTCCCAAAAGTATCAGCAGAGTCAAATCTATCACCATCAGGCTGTGCGTCACTGACTGCATCGGCACAGTGTACTTTACAGACTTATTGCTTCAGGGCGGTTCGGTTTCCACTGGATGGATCGGGCATGTATGCGAAATCCGGTGGACATTGGACGGGTAATGAGCCGCTAAAATTATTTTCTGCCTAACACATGCTCCCAGTAGCATCGGAAAAGGCAGAGCCACTGAACATAAAGAATCTCTGTAGGAGTAATATTTTTATTTTGCACACCAGCCTGACGGAATGCCCTAGATAACTGCTTGCTTGTAAAAAGACTGCGGAATCCATATTTTAGTGCCTTTGAAACAAATTGTTCATAGGCAAACCACTGGTTTGCGGGTATGTCCGGTTGGCTCTTTTTCTTAAGGTGAAGAAGTACTACATCAACGCTTGGTTTGGGATGGAAATCCTCCCTGCTGAAATAGTAAGCAATATCTAAATCGAACTTGGGCTTTATAAGCAGAGAACGCAATGATTCTGAAGGCTCACCCATAAAACGTTTGGCTGCGCCTTTTTCCATGGTAAGCCATGCTTCAGAAGGTGCGTTTTTGCATTCCGTCAATTTTCGCATAATATCCGTAGTGAAGCAAAAAGGGATATTTGAAAAAACTTTATAATCTTCATAATTAGGAAGTTTCCATTTCAAAAAGTCCTGATGATATATACGGATATTTTTGACGTCCTTGAATTTTGCTGTCAATTTATTATATAAACGGCCGTCAATTTCAATTGCCGAAACTTTCCGGCATCTTTTTATCAAGAAACCTGTTATATGACCCTTTCCCGGACCAATTTCAATAACATGATCTTTTTTGTTAAGGGTTGTTCTGCGAATAATTCTGTTGATAATTTTGTAACTTGTTAAAAAGTTTTGAGATACCCAAATGGGCGGAGTTGTCCCTTTTTTTCTATTTTGGGGCATAAAAATACACCTCTTTCGTTTTTTCGTAATCGAAAAAGGTGCACAAAAACAAAGATGCTGCTATGAGCTATCTTTCTTTCTGTGCACTTTTATTTACGAATACGAAAAATACCATACATAGGTGTATACTAGCCTCCAAATATAAAATCAAATTATAGTTTAGCATTAATGCCTATGTTTGTCAAATGGTTTTGGAGGAAAAAACTATGAAGTTTTCAAGGTTTGCAGAAACCATACAATTAAAAAACAATAATCATGTGGTGAGCGTAACTGTGACACTCAAGATTTCCGACTGTAACGGAATTATCTATTTCACCGACCTGCAGCTTCAGGATGGAGATCAGTTGACAGGCTATACCGTCCACACGAGCAAAATGCTAACGAAAATGCAGGAAAACGGGCAGCCAGTTCCGCCCCGGCATTATAACGGTGTGGTGCGAACAGCGGAGACTGTAATTTTATTCAACCTGGGTAAAACTTCTGCTGGTCTTGACTGCTATATCTATCCTATACAGGATATGGCCGCAGGAAGTATTGAAATATCCCAAGGTATGGGCGCGCATAAGGTAAGGTTTCTTGACTCGGTTAACGCAGGCGATGAGCTGACACTCAAGGCTTCCACCCGCCAATGCCTAAAAAACGGAAGTCAGACTCCTAAGGATGGGTTTTATCAATATTCTGCGGCATGGGACAGCAAACATACAGTGAAACTGGAAGAGAGAAAATCGGCGCGGGTGCTCTTTGAATTTCAGGAGATGCAGGAAGGCGGTGACCGGTTGTGAGGGATTTTTTAAAAGGTAAGCGGTGCATGGTGTGGAGTTTTATGGGAAATGCCCGAATGTATGAAGCACTTAGAGACTATGGTGACCGCTTTGATACGGTAGGCATTTTTACTTTTGAGGTTGACGCAACAGGCACAATTACTGAAACCGGTACCAGCATCAGCAGCATGCTTCCGTATATTCAGAAATGGTCTCATATTAAGTGGCTGCTCACTATTATGAATCATGGAATAGCCAATATTTTTACTGCACTTCGCAACAACGAAAACGGTGCAAAGGATAAGTTTCTCACTGAAATCATCCGAATAATGAACAAGTATCCATGGTGCGCTGGGGTAGATATTGACCTTGAGCGCGGTGGAGGTTATGAAAATAAGGATGCGGCGAATGCTTTATTTAGGGATATATACAATACAGTTAAATCTTATGATGCAACAAAGCTTGTCAACATCTGCCTGCCGGGTATGACCGGCGTTCAAGGCTCGGTGGGCGGTGAAAACTGGTGTGTTTATGCCGATCTTAACGACTATTGCGATACCGCCGCCATCATGAGCTATGGCATGGCATGGGCGGGCTCTGCTCCCGGCCCGGTATCTCCTCGTGACTGGCTTGAGGGCATATATGATTATGCTGTTTCCGTTATGTCACCCGACAAGATATTCATGGGATTGCCTGCTTATGGTTGGAACTGGAGGATTCATGATACACCTGAAAACCTTGGAATAACCTATCGAGGAGTGTCTAATACCTATTATGCGGCAAAATACTGGATGACTGGAGTTTACAATTTCACAGGCGATGCACCGCCCCAGCCGTTTATTCCAATTGTGGCTTACTGGGATGACTATAACAAAGTACCTTGGGCTCTTCCTCATGTATATGACTATATGGAAGGATGGGATGCTGTATCCTGGGAATATCCGCTGCTAAAAGGGGTTTATAACAGGCGAAGATATTTGACAAGCTATGGCAAGGAGCAGAAAGCGGAGTTCGGAACCGTTTATATTGACAGGAACGGAGTTCCGGATGAATACGAAGGAAATGTCATTATTACTTATGAGATGGCCTCACTTGGAGATGACCAGGCATCAGCAGAGTACCGTTTTGAGATAAGAGAAGCGGGATATTACGATATTGCAGTACAGCTTTGCTTTCCTTACTGGGACAAAAATGCGATTATCGTTTCCCTTGATGGTGAATCAAAGACTTTCAGCGAGAACCGTTTATGGTGGCCATACTGGAGAAGAGTTTGCTGGTTGACACTTGCAAAAGGTGTATTTCTCCAAGAGGGAACGCATGCTGTCAGCATAAGCGGTGGTGTGCCGGGAGTCCAGTTTTACGGTTTTAGGGTTTGCAGTGGATTTTCGGAGTATCCCTTTGCCGGTGAAGCCAGCTTTATGCTCTCTCCTCGTCGGTTCAAGGATGTAAATGGTGTGATGGTTGAGCCGGATCGAGGTTTTAAACTGACCTTTGAAATGTTGCGAAGAAAACCCGACTCGGCGCTTATTTGGTATGAGGATTTTCGGGACAGGAACATCCTGCCTGAAAATTACTGGACTGTGTTGGACGGCGAATGGGATGTTTGGCAAGATCCAAACAGCACAGAAAGTCGCCCATATTCCCAACTCGAGGGATATGGCAAACTTGCATGGAAATACGACGGGTTTTCCGATATCCATATCCGGGCAAGGCTGGCTTTCCCTCAAAATAGCAGTGGACGGGCTGGGGTGTTCCTTGGGGATATTTTCTGCTGCTTAAATTATGACACGCAAAGAGTCGAGCTTTATCAAGGTAATTCCTTGCTTGGCAGCTACTCCGCCAGTTTCTCAAAAACTGCAGATGCCGATCTTCGTGCTAATCCGAATATGTATACTATAGAGATGCGAAAACGCGGCAATAAGGTAAGAGTATATTCTGGTGCAGCTTCAACCCTGCGTTTCACAGTGAATGTAATCGGTGGTAGTGGTTATGCAGGGTACTGCTCGGACAACCGGACGGTATGCGAGCTGCTGCGGCTGGGCGATGCGTGGGTATATGAACCATACGAGCGTTTTGATGTGGAACTTCCGGATGGAACTATAACCGGCTTTGGCAGGCTTGCTCGCACTGGTGTCACGTGGGATGATGAATTTCAGGTGTTTTCAGTAAATAGCGATGTGGAGGAATCGGCAACTCGCAATGAGGACATTTCGATGGACTATGATTTTTTCCACTCGCAGCTTTTGACGCTTTCCTGCGGTAATGACTATGAAGTAAAAATTATACCAAAAGACATCAATATCTGGATATCCCGACTTTTTCTCGGAGATGCGGATGGTTTTTCTATTCTGTATTACCAGGATGTGGATAGCCTTGTTTACTGGGCAAACGAAGCGGCTTATCGATGGAAATTGCGAGGTATAGCCATCTGGTCGCTTGGGCAGGAGGATATGCGGCTGTGGGAGGCGCTTCCGAAGCAAATGTAGTTTAAAAGTTTTATATATTCAGCGCTTTGCTTTAAGGCAGGGCGCTTTTTTATATGCAAAATTCAAGTTGAACGGAGGGTTAAGACAATGAAAACGGTATGGAACTGGGTACAGGCGCTTTTTACTGCTATTGGCGGATTTCTTGGCTGGTTTCTTGGAGGGCTGGATGGATTTTTATATGCACTCATCGCTTTTGTGGCCATTGACTATGTGACCGGCGTGATGTGTGCCATTGTAGACAAAAAGCTTTCGAGTGAAGTCGGAGCCAAGGGCATCTTTAAGAAGGTACTTATTTTTGTACTTGTGGGTGTGGGACACATAATCGACAGCCAGGTGCTCGGCAACGGCGGGGCAATCCGGACAGCAGTGATTTTCTTTTACCTGAGTAACGAGGGAATTTCAATTCTTGAGAATGCAGCACATATAGGACTGCCCATTCCTGAAAAGCTGAAGAACGCATTGGAACAACTGCATGGCCACTCAAATGAGGAGGATGAAAAGAAATGAAGCTTTTTACTAAATACATGACGCGAAACGACTGCTATACGGCAGGCCGGAAAATAACGCCTAAAGGAATCATGGTACATTCGACGGCTGTGCCGGGTGTAATGGCGGCTGAGTGGTTTTCCCGTTGGAACAAATCTTACAAGGCCGGCGAAATAAATAGGCAGGTATGTGTTCACGCTTTTGTAGACGATAAAGAGGTTTGGCAATACCTGCCTTGGGATCATCGCGGGTGGCATGCGGGAGGAGCAGCCAACAATACCCATATTGGCTTTGAAATCTGTGAGCCTGCTGGGTTTTCGTATAAATCCGGGTCGGTAATGGTGGGTTATGATCCAGCAAAGCAGGAAGATTATTTCCGTAAAGCGTGGCAGAACGCGGTTGAACTCTGCGTTATGCTCTGCAGGAAGTACAGCCTTAATGAAAATGACATCATCTGCCACTCTGAAGGGTATAAGCTCGGTATTGCCAGCAACCATGCTGATGTGATGCACTGGTTTCCCAAGCATGGGGAGAATATGGACACTTTCCGTAAAGCAGTAAAAAAAGCGCTGGAGAACAGTACAGATATCAATACTGATATTGGAATTGGAGATATGGTGGAGTTTAAGGTCAGTGTAAAGAATTACTACCCCGGCAGTGTGGAAGTTCCAACGTGGGTCAAAAATGACTATTACCACAGGGTCACACAGACTTTATACAAAGGCAAGCCGGTCATAAAAGGCGGCAAAGAATGTGTTTTGCTTGGCAAAAAGGTTAAGAAATCCGGCGGTCAAGAGATTGCAGGCATAAACACTTGGGTAGCAAAAGAAAACCTTGTAATTGTAAACAGCATTCCTGATAACAAGTGCAATAGAACCTATACAGTGCAAAAAGGCGATACCTTATGGAGAATAGCGGAAAAAGAACTCGGTAGAGGAACAAGATATCCGGAGATTAAGAAACTCAATGGCCTGACTTCAGATACTATTTACCCCGGACAAGTTCTGAAATTGCCGGAATAACGATAAAGGACAGCCAATCGCGGCTGTCCTAAGTTTTTATAGGAGGTGCTTGAATGATAGAAGCGGCTAATCATTTACCATATAACCCGCAGGAAACGAACTATACAAAGATAACGCAGGAGGAAATTCAAAGAGAGGTAGATTACTGGCGGGCATATAAAATCCTGCAAAAGATGCTTAAAGCGGGACTGATTTCAGAGGAGGAATTCGACAAAATCGACAAGTTAAATCTTAAAACTTTTTCTCCAATGTACGCACAGCTTATGGCCTAATTAGCTTGCTATTAGCGGCACACAGAGGTAACATGTCACATGCCCAAAGGAGGTGAAAACAGTGAGAAAGGTAACAAGGATTGATGGGAACAATGCTCTTCAAGCTTTCAAACCAAAGGTAAGAGTGGCAGCTTATTGCAGGGTTTCAACCGACAGTGATGAGCAAATGGCAAGCCTGGAAGCACAAAAGGACCATTATGAATCCTATATAAAAGCAAATCCTGATTGGGAATTTGCAGGGATTTACTATGATGAAGGCATTTCAGGTACAAAAAAAGGAGAATCGGACTGGACTTTTGAGACTGCTTGCAGATTGTGAAAACATGAAAATTGACTTTATTATAACCAAGTCAGTCAGCAGATTTGCCAGAAACACAACCGACTGTATTGAGATGGTGAGAAAACTTACCGATCTCGGTGTTTTCATCTATTACGAGAAAGAGAATATAAACACACAGCGCATGGAAGGCGAATTGGTGCTGACAATTTTGAGCAGTCTTGCAGAAAACGAGTCATTATCCATTGCAGAAAATAGTAAGTGGTCTATCAGACGTAGGTTCCAAAACGGAACATACAAAATTTCGTATCCTCCCTATGGTTACGATTATGTGGATGGAAAGCTATTTATCAATAAAGAACAGGCTGAAATCGTAAAGCGGATTTTTTCCGAGGCTTTGGACGGTAAAGGCACACAGATAATTGCAGATGGGCTAAATTCGGATAAAATCCCAACAAAGAGAGGTTCACACTGGACAGCGACAACTATCCGCGGCATTTTAAGCAATGAAAAATATACTGGGGATGTCCTTCTGCAAAAAACCTATACAGATGAGAATTTTAAGCGGCATTATAATCGTGGGGAAAAAGATCAATACATGATAAAAGATCATCATGAAGCCATTATATCCCATGAGGAATATGAAGCCGCCCAAGAGATATTAAAGCAAAGAGGAAAAGAAAAAGGTGTAATTAAGGGAAGCAGCAAGTATCAAAAACGCTACCCTTTCTCTGGGAAAATCAAATGCGCAGAATGTGGCAGCAGTTTTAAGCGTCGAATTCATGGCAGCGGTGACCGTAAATATATTGCATGGTGCTGCACAAAGCATATAAAGGACGCATCAAGCTGTTCAATGAAGTTTGTCAGAGAGGATGCGATCCATCAGGCCTTCGTTGTAATGATCAATAAGCTTATTTTCGGTCATAAGTTCATTCTAAGACCATTGCTACAAAGCTTAAAGAAGACAAATTACTCAGATAACATAACAAAGATTCAGGAGATGGAAACAAAAATCAAAGAAAATACAGAGCGAGTTCAGGTGATTATGGGTCTTATGGCCAAAGGATACCTGGAACCCGCTCTTTTTAATACACAGAAAAATGAGCTGCTCAAAGAAGCAGCCATATTAAAAGAACAAAAAGAAGCCATAAAACGCGCAATCGATGGGAGTCAGACTATCCTTGTTGAGGTTGAGAAGCTTCTTAAATTTGCAACGAAAGCTGAAAAGCAGATTGATGCATTCGATATCGAAATATTTGAGGATTTTATTGAAGAAATCATTGTGTTTTCACAAGAAGAAATAAGTTTCAAAATGAAATGCGGGTTGAACTTAAGAGAAAGGCTGGTGAAATAATGAGCCATATACCTTTTGGATATACCATTCAAAATGGCAGGGCTGTCGTTAATGAAAAGGAAGCGATTATGATTAAGAAACTATTTGAAGTTTATCTTTCCGGGCTTTCTTTAAGCGAAGCGGCACAAAAAGCGGGTATTAAGCGTTACCACACATCTGTTGCAAGAATGCTGGCAGATAAACGGTATGTTGAGGACAAATTTTATCCGCCAATTATCAGCAAGGACACATTCGAAAAAGCACAACTGGAAAGACGCAGGCGAGCAGAGGCACTTGGTAGGATTTATGAACATAAAGGAAATGAAAAGAAATGCATGAATTTTAGGTTTCATGCTTCAATGCCAGATAATCTATACGATGATCCATTTCAGCAGGCAGAGTATGCTTATAGTCTTATTAAGAGCGAGGTGATTTTAGATGACAAACAGGAATGTTACGGTAATTCCCGCCCGTAAGCGAATTGGAAATAGTGCAAAGGCCGAGGAAATGCCTAAGCTTCGAGTAGCAGCTTACTGTCGTGTTTCTACGGACAGCGAGGAACAGGCAACCAGTTATGAAGCGCAAATTGAGCACTACACAAACTACATCAAAAGCAATCCCGAATGGGAGTTAGCAGGCATATTTGCAGATGAAGGTATTACCGGAACTAACACAAAAAAGCGTGAAGAGTTTAACCGGATGATAGAAGAATGTATGCAGGGTAAAATCGATATGATAATCACAAAATCTATCAGCCGGTTTGCAAGAAATACGCTTGACTGCCTAAAGTACATAAGGCAGCTTAAAGAAAAAAATATTCCGGTTTACTTTGAAAAGGAAAATATAAACACATTGGATTCCAAAGGGGAAATCCTTTTGACCATTATGGCTTCTTTGGCGCAGCAAGAAAGCCAATCGTTAAGCCAGAATGTAAAACTGGGTATTCAGTACCGGTATCAGCAAGGAAAAATTCATATCAATCACAACCGGTTTCTTGGCTATACAAAGGATAAGGATGGTAACTTAGTTATCGTACCTGAAGAAGCGGAGATCGTTAAACGCATTTACAGAGAATACCTCGAAGGTTCCAGTATGCTACAGATAGCAAGAGGTTTGGAAGCTGACGGAATATTGACAGGTGCAGGCAATCCAAGATGGCATACCAGCACCATCAATAAGATTTTGAGGAATGAAAAATATATCGGTGATGCGCTGCTACAGAAAACCTATACAGTAGATTTTTTATCGAAGAAAAGGGTACCCAATAACGGTATTGTTCCGCAATACTATGTAGAAAACAGCCATGAGCCTATAATCCCGCGTGAAATTTTTATGCAGGTTCAGGAACAGCTTGTTAAAAGAAGATGTGTGCATATAAGTAAGAACGGAAAGAAGAGAAACTATAGCAATAATCATCCTTTATCACAGATGGTCTTTTGCGGCAACTGTCATGAAATATTTCGAAGGGTTCATTGGAATAACCGAGGAAAGAAATCAATCGTATGGAGATGCGTCAGCAGATTGGAAAACACCGGTTTATTTTGTACCGCTTCCACTATACTTGAAGATACGCTAAAAGAGAAAATTGTAGAAGCCATCAATGTAGCGGTCAGCGGAAAAAACTCTTTTCTGGCCATACTGAAGAAGAATATTGAAACCGTATTAAGCGAGGATTTGGATGAGAGTACAGCAGATATTGATAAAAGGCTGGAAGAACTCCAAACCGAGTTGATCCAAAAGGCAAATTTAAAGGAAGAATACAATAATATTGTAAATGAAATTTATAGGTTGCGAGATTTAAGGCAAGAAACACTTTCAAGAAACGCTCTCCGCCAAGATAAGCGGGATCGGATTGATGAGATGACGGACTTCCTTAACACGCAAACTGGTGATATTACGGAGTTTGATGATAAACTGGTCAGAAAACTGGTTGAAAAAGTAACGGTATATGATGACAGGATAGTGGCTGAGTTTAAGTCTGGGTTAGAAATAGAAGCAAAACTATAGGCTTGTAATAAGATGGCCACCAGTTGAGAAGAAAATCTTCTTAATTGGCGGCATTTTATTTTATACAAATGTATAAACAAATATAGCAGTGTCTATATGACAGAATCATAAAATGTTGTTTTTAAGACTTGATCTGGTAGCATGCCACAGGCAATGAAAGTGATTAGATAATAGCAAACAGTAGTGATTATAGATTTTTTCCATACCTATTGACATTATGACTCCAAAGTCATAAAATATGACTATGAAGTCATAATCTGCGATATATAGTACAGGAGGGGTAACCATTGCCTAAAAGAACCTTTATCCGTCTGGACGAAGATAAAAAAGAAAGGGTGATGCGTGCAGCAATTGGGGAATTCCAAGCTCGAGGCTATGAAGATGCGAAAATAGAAGATATCGCGCAAAATGCAGGAGTTGCTAAAGGTAGCATTTATCAGTACTTCGAAGACAAAAAAGATTTATTTTTATATTCCGTGACATGGACGATAGAGTATTTTATGAAGATGATCGACAGGCAAACTCCGCTTAAGGACATGGATATCTATGAATATTTTCTTTCGGGGAGCCGCGAACGTTTTGAAATGATAAGAAAAGAACCTTTATTGGTTTCATTCGCCATTGACTTTACCCAAGGCAAGTATGGCGGTCTGGCTGAAGAAATAAGCAGGGAATTAAAACAGGTTGGTGAGCAATATGAGCTTAAATTGATTGCAAACGGTAAAAAAAGAAGAACGATTCGGGACGACATGGACGACAAATTGCTTTTGCTGTTCTTTCAAGGGGTAACAGAGAAATTTACCATGCGTGTTATGGAGATGGCTAAGAATTTTAAGTATGAACCTACTGAAGAACAGCTTTTGGAAATGAAAGGCCTGATTGAGAGCATGGTTCTGTTATTAAAACAAGGTATGGGGAGGAATTGACAATGTTTATTACAGTTGAAAACCTGAAAAAAAGTTATCTGATGGGCGAAAGCAAAAACGAGGTGTTAAAGGGTGTCAGCCTTACGCTTGAAAAAGGAGAAATCGGGGTGATTCTCGGCCCGTCAGGTTCGGGGAAGTCTACGCTGATGAACATTATCGGCGGTGTTGACCATGCGGACAGCGGCAGTGTCCATGTGGACGGTGTGGAGATTACTGCTCTTGATGACGATGCACTGACGGATTACCGTAGGAATTCGGTTGGTTTTGTCTTTCAGTTTTATAATCTCATTCCCAATCTGACGGTGGCGGAAAATATCGAGGTGGTTTCCAACATATCAAAATCTGCGCTAAATACAGATACAGTGTTGGAGGCCGTTGGTCTGGAGGAGAAAAAAAGAAGCTTCCCCAAACAGCTTTCCGGAGGAGAGCAGCAGCGCGTATCTATCGCTCGAGCCATCGTGAAAAATCCGAAGCTTCTGCTGTGCGATGAGCCGACCGGAGCGTTGGATTATGAAACGGCGCGCGGTATGCTTTCCCTTCTGCAAAAAATAAACAGTGATTTTGGAACGACAATCCTGATGGTCACCCACAATACCGCCATCTCAGGCATGGCGAACAAAGTTTATAAGCTGCGTGACGGAGAGATCGTAGAAACCATCCGGCATGATGAGACGGTCGCAGCAGAAAGGATTGAATGGTAATGGCGCTGTTTAAAAAAGTAATACGATCTATGCTGGAGCATAAGGCACGTTACATTGGCTCCATGCTTTTGCTTATGATCAGCAGTATGATGTTCGTCATGGCGAGCAATACGTCTATTAATTTGGAAAAAGCGTTTAAGACATTTTCTGAACAGAATGTTTTATCCGATGCGGAATTCTCTGTCGATACCGAAATTGACACTAATGCGATCGGTGAGAAATTCAACGCGAAGGTTGAACTTGGAGGTACAGCGGATTGTGAGGTAAAACCGGGTCAAAAACTACGGGTATTTGCTATGATGAATGAAGTTAATATCCCCGCAGTAGAAGAGGGGTCTTTATCCGGTGCTTCAGAAATCATGCTGAACCGCTTATTTGCTGAAACAAACGGTTATGGGATCGGCGACACCATTACTGTTGCGGGTAAAGAATTTACTGTTTCGGGCTACTGCCTTTTGCCTAATTTCATCTATGTGGTTGAATCAAAGGAAGTTATGATGAACGATCCCAGCACCTTCGGCGTAGGTGTAATCAGCAAAGCGGAATTCAATACCTTGCCGGATCGCCATTATGTTTATGCCCTTCGTTTTAACGAAAGAGATAATATTCAAACTCAGGAAACGGCAGTAAAAACCGAATTGCGTTCCCAGGGAATAACAATAACCAGTTGGCAGAGCACCGACAAAAAAATAAATGTATCTTACGTGCCCATGGAAGTCGGTGTACTCTCCAAGGTGAGCGTCGCTGTCCCTTTAGTTATGCTTTTACTTACCTGTGTTTTACTTGGGATGCTAATGTGGCGAATGATCAAGGGTGAATCGGTTCTTATCGGGACATTTTATGCACTTGGCTATCGTCGAAAGGCTTTACGCCGCCATTATTTAATGTTTCCACTCTTAGTATCTGCCATCGGTGCAGTGGTCGGTTCCGTATTGGGGATACTCCTGACGGACTTGATGTTTAAATTTTTACTGACGGCTTTCCCAATGCCAGTTCAGGAAACGATATACAATAATTGGCTGATTGTATTCGCAGTTCTCTTTCCAATTACAGTTCTTTGTGGCGTTACTTTAGGTATTATAAGTAAAGTATTGAGAATCCCTGCGGCAATCCTGATGAAAGGCAGAGAAAGCCAAAAGAAGATAAATCTCATCGAGCGGAAACTGCGGCTTGAGCGACTGAAATTTAATACAAAATTTCAAATCAGGGAACAGGTCCGCAGTTTATCCAGAAGTTTCTTTCTGTTGTTTGGGGTTGTTGTAGCCACAATGCTTATTTTATACGGTTTTACAATGAAAAGCTCTGTGGACTATATGCTCCATAAGGGCATAAAGGAGATGTACAATCTCAAATATGAATACGTTTTTACGTCGGTCAAAACCGGCGTGCCGCCTACAGGAACCGAGCAGTTTAATGCGGCCTATGTGAGCCTTGTGGAAAACGATGATACAAGCTTTTATGTTGTCGGTACATTACCTGATACGGAAAGGATAAGACTGAAAGACTCATCAGGACGGCCAATCAAACCGGAACAAAACATTGTTACTCTGCCGCTGGCGCAAAAGTTAAATTTAAAACCGGGCGATAGGGTGACGGTATTTAACACCGAAGACGGCAAAGAACGTACGTTTATCGTTGAACAAGTGGCGGATACTTACGCCGGTGAGTTTTTGTTTATGCCTCTAGACCGATTTAATACCGAGTTTGGGCTACCAACGAATGCTTACATCGGCATTTGGAGTGACGAACCGCTGACATTTCCACAGGGAGAAGTACAGAGTACAAAATCTATAGATGCTATTGTTGCAGGCTTTGGACACCTGATTGACCAAATGGGTCCGATGATTTACGGCTTAATCTTCGCTGCTTTTATCGTCGGTCTGATTATCATATACATTGTGACCGGCTTGGTGGTGGAAGAAAGCCGAGCCAACATCTCTTTAATGAAAGTATTTGGCTATAGGAAAAAGGAAATCAACAGATTAATATTAAGCAGCAATACAATTATTGTAATATTAGGTTATTTGCTTGGCATACCTGCTTTGCTGGGAACCGTAGGAGCACTGTATAACTCCCTCGCCGACACTCTGCAAGTCGTATTGCCTGTTAAGCTTAACTTCTGGTATATGCTTTTAGGTTTTGTTATCGTGATGCTAACGTATGAGGTTGCAAAGCTAATGTGTAGAAAAAAAGTTGCTCGTATTCCAATGAGTGAAGCGTTGAAGGTTGGGATGGAATAGAAAAGTCTTTATACTCCTGCATAGTCATAATATTGATATGTATAACCTGCCATTTTTATAGAAACGGCAGGTTTTCTTTTTAGGTTTGAGATGGTGTTTTTTCAAATGAGTGTTGACCTATCAGGTAAATAAGTGTATAATGAAATTGACCTAATAGGTAAATGACCTGACAAAAGAATATTAAGAAGGTGATTGAAATGTTTTCAAAATTTTTAAGTTTAGAACCTGAAAGGCGGAACGCAATTTTAAACGCAGCGTTGAGGGAATTCGCCAGCAAGGGTTTTGATGATGCGTCGACCAATGTAATAGCTAAGGAGTCTGGCATCTCGAAACCGTTAATGTTCCATTATGTAAACAATAAAAAAGATTTCTTTCTCTTTCTTTACGATTATTGTTTGGACATTCTGGAGAGAGAATATTTTGATCGGATTGACTTGCACGAGAAGGATATTTTTGAACGGCTGCGGCAAACTTGTCTGCTTAAAATTCAGGTAATGCAAAAATATCCGTGGATTTTTGATTTTATAAGGGTTGTGGTTTTTACTGATTCCGATGAGGTAAAGGATGAGCTGAAGAAAAGGCGTAAAATGGTAGAAGCCAGCATTTTTGAACGGTTTTATGGTGATATAGATACATCACGCTTCCGCAGCGAGCTGGATGTAGAGAAAGCAAAGCAACTGATCTTCTGGGCAGTAAGCGGATATGCGGGTGAAATACTTGAGCAGTTTCGAAGTAACGATGCTCCCGCTTATGATTTTGAAAAAATTCGTGCTGAGTTTGACGATTATCTTAACGAGTTACGAAAAACCTATTATAAATGATTGGAGGGTATTGTGATGAATGTAATTGAAACAAGAAAACTTACGAAGTCCTACGGCAAGCAGGAAGCTTTACACGGAGTTGATTTGACTGTAAGACAAGGCGAGGTGTATGGATTTATCGGCCCCAATGGAGCAGGAAAATCCACAACCATCCGAATTCTTTTAGGGATGCTGCGTAAAAGTGGCGGAGATGTAAAACTTCTGGGTGGTGACCCTTGGCAGGATGCTGTTGCTCTTCATAAGAGGCTTGCTTATGTGCCGGGAGATGTAAATTTGTGGTCTAACTTAACCGGCGGTGAGGTAATTGATTTTTTAGGCCGCTTGCACGGTAAAATAAATCCTGCACGCCGCAAAGAACTATTAGATAGATTTCAGCTTGACCCGAAGAAAAAATGCCGCGATTATTCCAAAGGAAACCGTCAGAAGGTGGCTTTGATCTCAGCCTTTCTTTCCGATGCGGAACTGTTGATTTTAGACGAACCTACAAGTGGCCTCGATCCTTTGATGGAGCTTACTTTCCAGGAATGTATTTTCGAAGCAAAGAAGCAGGGGAAAACTGTTTTTATTTCCAGCCATATTCTTGCTGAGGTAGAAGCACTCTGTGACCGGGTTGGGATTATTAGGCAGGGGAAAATCGTTGAATCGGGAACTCTTGAAGAACTGCGTCATTTGACACGCACAACCGTGACCGTAGAGCTTGCGAAGCCAGTAAACTTAGACCAACTTCAGGGTGTTCACGATATATCTCAAAAAGAAGGCAAGTGGCGCTTCTCGGTTGATGCTAATGCTATGGAGACAGTGATGAATGCCCTTGCACCAATGGGTATCAAGTCGCTTACTGCGGAACCTCCCACCCTTGAAGAACTGTTCATGCGTCACTACGGAGATAAGTTTGAGGGAAAGGAGTTGAAATGACATGAAACAAAATCATTTTGCCGGTACAGGCAAGCTGCTTAAGCTTTATCTGCGACGAGACAGAATTATTCTGCCTATATGGATATTGCTTGCCTTGATGTTGATTAACGGTCAGGTGTCTTTTACGAAAGCTATGCCGGATTGGCAGATGTTTATCAACGAACTGTCCGCAAGCCCCATTACCTCTGCTATACTTGGACCTATTGTTCCTTTAAGCATAGAAGGTGCCATCCTGTGGCGGGGTCTGCTGCAGGCTATCATAACAGTTATGTTCGGAGCGTCGCTTACGGTGATTCGACATACCCGTACGGAGGAAGCATCTGGAAGAAATGAATTGATCCTTGGAAGACCGGTAGGAAGATACGCCAATCTATCGGCAGCTCTGATTCTTTCCTGTGGGGGAAGTCTATTGGCTGGCTTACTGACTGCCGTATTCTTGATGAGTAACGGCTTCGCAGGGAGCGGTTCGCTACTGGCTGGACTGACCCTTGCCGCCTCCGGATGTTTCTTTGCCGGAATCGGCGGATTATGCTCACAGATTTTTGAGCACAGTGGAAGCGCAAGAGGGTGCGTATTTGGTGTATATATGTTGACCATGGTTGCCATGGTTCTTAATAATATAGGTGGCGGTTACACCGGCTGGGCTTGGTTTGCCCCCGAAGCATGGTTCCGTATCACTCTTCCCTTTGGGGGAAATCATGCGTGGAAATTGTTGATTTTTATCGTGCTCTCCGCTCTGCCGATGGTGCTTTCCTATATGCTGCTTGTTCGCCGTGATATGGGTGCCGGACTTATCGTACGGAAAGAAGGTTCGGCTGACGCACCTCCTCGTTTCAACTCTCCCATGGCCTTGGCCTGGCGGCAGCAAAAAGGCAGTATTCTGGTCTGGGCAATCGGTATGGCTTGGCTTGGAGGAATTATGGGTATGGGTACGCCTAATGTATCCGAAGCTATCAGTTCTTCCTTTGCTCATATGGATACAGAATGGGCATCTGCTATAGTAAAGTTAGGAAATCAGGAAGGTTTCATGGCCATTCTAATCTACATGTTGGGATTGATGGGTGGCTTGTCCGTTTTTGCAATTACGGTGGTACAGCGTCTGCGGCGGGAAGAAAAAGAGCACTATGCCGAGATGGTGTTATCAAGACCCGTAAGCTGTTCCAATTGGATGGTAAGCTATCTGGCAGTTGCTTTCGCAGGCAGTGCATTAATACTTCTTGTCCTTGGTTTGGTTTCTGGACTAGGATGGAGCGTTGCCTCGGGAGAGTTCAGTCATTTTCTCCGCGTGTTAGGTATGAGTCTTTCAAAAATTCCTCCCGTCTGGACAATTATCGGCATTGCTGCTTTGCTATACGGTTGGATACCTCGTATCGGTTCAATTCTCAATTGGCTTATATTGGGTATATTTATCTTCATTGAAATGCTTTGGGAAGTCGGAATCGTTGGATGGTCTGCAATGCAATGGACATATTTTGCCTATGCCCATTACAGTATCCCAATCCATGAGCTATCAATCGTACCACTGATTGTGTTAACAGTTATTGCAGCAGCACTTACATGGTTAGGGGTTATTGGGTTTAAGCGTAGAAGCATTGGTTGAAGAATGATTTTGTTGATGATTTCTTTTGAAAAACAGAGTGGCTATTTTATTTATGAGTACGCTGATTTGACAGTGTACTTTCCTTTTCTTACAATAAACTGCTAGTGAGTATTTATAAAAATGTTCATTATGATAATAAATTGATATGTTTCCGCGAACGTTGGTTTTCAGAAAAAATGCTAAAAATCCATTGACATGTTCCCGTAAACGAAAGGTGCAAAAAATCAGCCCAAGACATCAATCCGAGCGGCTCGTGCCACGTGGAGTGCGTGGTATTGATGTCAAGGGTGGAGAAATAGGGCTATTCAAAACACTGATAAATAAAGGGTTTCCTGACATTGAACTTTTCTCACGGCTACTTTGCCGAGGATGTTAATGTCGGGAAACCCTTTTTTTTGTTTGCGGTAAGATATCCAATGCCCTGAAAGTGATAGGGTTGAGTTGACAGATTAGATAACACTTGAACATCTCCTTGTTTTTTGTTCTGGTAATTGTATCATCTTGAACAGAGGTGATGTGTGCTGTTTTTTTAAACGCTAATTCTAACTGCCCGTTTAAAATGCGGTAATTCAGGGAAATTAACTTGTTAATATATAACATTTTGTAATTAGACGGATGAAAAAAATAAATATATAATTGATTTTATATGGGGAATATGGAAAAGGTTAGCTCAGGAGGAGGAGAAAAGAAAAAATCAGTAGAGATTATTTAAAGTTGATGAGGAGGCATTTGTATTGAAAAGGTATATTTTATTGCTACTGGCGGTCATATTAACGGCCGGCTGTGTAAGCGGTTGTGGGAGTCAGGCTACTTCGGGCAAGAAGTCCTCGGATAAGGCTGAAATTTACAAGATCGGCATCGTGACCCCAACGTTGTCCACCAGCGAAGATGAATTTAGAGCTGCGGAAAAGATGGTCAAGCAGTACCCGGGGGTGGTCAAGCATATTACCCTGCCGGAGAATTTTGCCACCGAGATTGAAACCGGGCTGAGTCAGATTACCTCCCTAGCGGATGATCCGCAAATGAAGGCTATTATTGTGGTATCCGGGCAGGCGGGCTTGTTACCGGCGCTGCAAAAGGTGGAGGAAACCAGACCTGATATTATTACCATGACTGCCCCGATCTGGGACGATCCGGCGTTGATGTCGAAATACGTTGACTTCAACCTGGATACAGATTGGGTAAAAAGAGGTCAGGCCATCGCCACCCAGGCGCACGCCATGGGCGCCAAAACCATGATTCACTATTCGTTCCCCACCCATTTGGCTAAGGAAGTCATTGCCCAGAGAAAAGACGCCATGCAGAAGACATGTAAAGAACTGGGCATGCAGTGGGTCGAGGTGGTTACGCCTGATCCGCAGACCGGCAATGGTACCGGACCGATGCTACAGTTCCTGAGAGAGGACATTCCCCGCCAGATCGGTAAATACGGGCCTGATACAAATATATTTGGCAGTAATTGTCCTATGTACGATGTCATCATTGATGAAGCTTTCAAATTAAAATATATGGTAGCGGAACAATGTTGTCCCACGCCTTTGCAAGCGTACCCAACGGTACTGGGCCTGGAAATTTCCGAAGCGGACGCCTGGAATTTTGACAAAGTCAACGGAATGATATCGAAAAAAGCTGCCGAAAAAGGCATGGCCGGCAGACTGGGCGGATGGCCCATGCCAGCCACGGTTTTCATGCCGCAATACGCGGTCGAGCTGGCCAGGAAAATGATTGAAGATCCCGGCTTCGATTACAAGAAGGTTGACAACCTGAACAAGTTTGCCCAGGATACCTTCGGCTGCGGGGTTAGCTTCAGCAAATTTAAGGCCAAAGCGGACGGGTCTGAGTTTGACAATTATGCGGTCATGATAATGGATACGATTTTATATTAGATATTCCCCGCGGATCATTTAGGCTGTCTTGTGCGAACTGCCTGAATGAGATATGGAGCAGGCAATGGAAAACATTTTGCAAATCAGCCATCTGAATAAAAGCTATAATGGTATTCCCGCTTTAAAAAACGTCAACCTGTCGGTCAGGGCCGGGGAAATACACGGTCTGGTGGGGGCCAACGGCTCAGGCAAAACCACCCTGATGAATATCTTGTTCGGACAACCGGTAATACATGAGACGGGCGGGTATCAAGGTGAAATTGCTTTTGCCGGTCGCAGGATAGAGTTCAAAAACTGTTCGCAGGCGATCTCCTGCGGTATCGGTATGGTTCATCAGGAGTTTGCCCTGATCCCTGATTTGACAGTGGCCGAAAATATCAAATTGGGACGTGAACATACCCTGGCCTTTACGGATCGTTTGCTGGGTCGTCAATTTTCCTATATAGACAACCGGCATGACCGAGCCAGCTCGTTGCAGGCCTTAAGGAAACTCGGTATTGAGCTTGATCCAGATATAAAGATCATGGATCTATCCATTAACTTAAAGCAATTTGTGGAAATTGCCCGGGAGATAGACCGGACTGATCTGCGGCTACTGATTCTGGACGAGCCCACTGCGGTTCTTAGCCAAGACAATAGCTGGATGTTATTGGAAATATTGCGGGAAATGTCCGGGCGGGGGATTGGGATTCTGTTTATTTCCCACCGTTTGGAAGAAATACAGGCGGTTTGTGATCGGGTAAGCGTGCTGCGGGACGGGGAGCTGGTTGCCCGGTATGAGAAGAATCACATCCATATAAACCAACTTGCCCGGGATATGATCGGTCACAGCGTTATAAAAGCAGCGGCCGGAAAGAGGAAAATCGAGGCACGCCCTCTTATTACTTTCCGGAAGTTTTCCGTGGCTATGCCGGGGGAAGAGATCAAAAACCTGGACTTGAACGTATACGAAGGTGAAATAATCGGTCTGACCAGTTTGCCCGGACATGGGAAGCTGGCCCTGGGCTACGGTATGATGGGTCTGTATCCGGTCGCAGGTGAAGTCTGGTTTAACAATGAAAGAATAGTCCGTATGGATGCCATGGACAATATTGTCAAAGGTATATACGCATTGCCCGATGACAGGCAGGGTCTGGGCATCCTGGCGGATCAGTCCCTGGAAAACAATATCGTCTTTACTGCTAACCAGGCTAAAAATATGTTCAGTCGGTCATCCCTTTTCCCTTTTTTGAGCATGCTGGATCATCGTCGGACAGTCCCGCACGTTGAAAAAATGGTTCAGGATTTTGACATAAAATGCGCCTCCTTTAAACAAAAGGTGAGAGAACTAAGCGGAGGCAACCAGCAGAAGGTATGCATTGCCAGAGCTTTAACGGCGGAGCCCCGGCTTCTGTTTGTGGCCGAACCCACCAGGGGGGTGGACATATCCGCCCGGGAGAAAATACTGAGCATGCTGATCGAGATAAATCGCACCCGGAATATGACCATTGTGTTCGCTTCCAGCGAATTGGATGAATTGCAGCGGGTATGCGACCGGATTGCGGTGATGGTGCAGGGGAAGATTTTTAAAATCCTCTCTCCGGACTCGCCGGAGGTAGATTTTGCCCTGGCGCTGTCAGGGGAAACAGGGATGGACGATGATGTTTAATAACCTGATAAAACTGCCGCAGCTCATCATCAGCGTCTTTTTACTGGTCTTGATCGCCGTTGCTTGGCTGCTGCAGATGGATATGGCGACCTTATTCAACGAGTCCCTGGTGAAGCTGGTCATGAACGGCGTGCTGGTGATGTCGCTTATCCCTATGCTGAATGCGGGTGTTGGGCTGAATTTTGGCCTTCCAGTGGGGATCATCGGTGGGCTGCTGGGCATGTGCCTGGCGGTGAATTTCAGGATGACCGGGTTTTACGGTTTTTGCATGGCGCTGCTGTTTAGCCTGGCAATATGCGCGGCACTAGGGTTCATATACGGACTGATCTTAAACCGAGTTAAAGGCCGGGAAGAAATCGCCGGCACTTTTATCGGCTTTTCCTTTATACCATTTATGAACTTTTTTTGGACACTGGTGCCCTTTCAGAACCGGGAAATGCTTTATCCCATCGGAGGTCAGGGATTAAGACCCAAAATCAGCCTGGAGAATTATTTTAATCATATTTTGGACAACTTCTGCGTAATCAGGTTAGGGGATTTGGAAATTCCGGCAGGCTTGCTCGCTTTTTTTGCGCTGCTTGGTTTGTTCCTTTATTGGTATTTCCACACCAAAGTCGGGCGCGCTATCATTGCCACGGGGGAAAACGAGGCTTTTTCAAAATTGTCGGGGATAAACATATCCAGAACCCGCTTGACAGCTGTCATTATTTCCACAGTAATAGCCGGGGTCGGTATTTGCGTTTACACACAAAGCTACGGCTTTATCCAGCTTTATGATGAGCCATTGTCCATGGCTTTTCCAGCAATTTCTGCCATATTAATCGGCGGCAGCACCGGCAAAAGGGCTTTTGTCTTCGAGGCGGTATTGGGCACTTATCTGCTACAGTCCATATACCTTTTGACCGTGCCCGTTGCTAACCAACTTCTAATTCCTGAATTGACCGAAATACTAAGGAGTTTTATTACTTACGGCATTATTCTTTATGCTTTGTTGGT
Organism: Syntrophomonas zehnderi OL-4; assembly: GCF_000983115.1. Taxonomy (GTDB): domain Bacteria; phylum Bacillota; class Syntrophomonadia; order Syntrophomonadales; family Syntrophomonadaceae; genus Syntrophomonas_B; species Syntrophomonas_B zehnderi. Next base: position 2,176 of record NZ_CGIH01000039.1, on the reverse strand, counting down.
AAGGGAAACACGGAGGGATTGTCGTTGAAAGCAAAAGCACCGCTCAATTGCTATTTTAACCACGAACGTATCGTTCCGGCCGTTTTCTTGGTACTGTCCTTCTTGGCCTGGCAAATTTCCGGGCTTACCGGCAGCTTCGTTTTGAACCAGGTGATCACCAGGTTTATCAGAGACGGGCTGCTGGTGCTGGCCCTAATTATCCCGGTGGTAGCCGGCATGGGCCTAAATTTTTCCATTACGGTGGGGGCCATGGCGATTCAGACCTCGTTACTGCTGGTGATCGCTTACAACATTGAAGGCGTTCCGGGGATCTTGCTGGTCATGGTGATCGGCATATTTTTATCTGTCCTGCTGGGCTATGTTCTGGGCCGGATACTGAACCGGGTCAAGGGGAAGGAAATGATCACCACGATCATAATCGGTTTCTTTGTCAACAGCATCTACCAGCTCATATTTCTGGTGGGTTTCGGTACGGTCATTCCAGTCTTCAACCAGGAAATCATTCTCACCCGAGGCATCGGAGTGAGAAATACGGTTGACCTGGGCATGTACCGAAACACCATCGACAAGCTCTGGCTGTTTAGCATCGGAGAAATTCAGATCCCCTTGTTCATGATCCTGATAGTGCTCTTGTTCGCCGGGGGGATTTATTATATTTTGCATACCCGCTTCGGCCGGCAGGTTCAGGCAGTGGGTTCCGCCGCTGAGACCTGCGCCGTTCTAGGCATCGATACGGACAGGGTCAGGATCAAGGTTATGATCCTGTCGACTGTGCTGGCGGCGCTGGGACAATTCATATACCTACAGAATATCGGCATGTTCGATGTCTACACCGCTCATCTGAACACGGGCATAATCTCCTGCGCGGCGCTTTTGGCCGGCGGCGCAAGCATCAAGAGCGCCAAGGTAAGACAAGCGCTGCTGGGCATTTTTTTATTCCACACGCTGTTTATCGTCTCGCCCCAGGCTGGACAGCATCTATTTCGCAATGCCGCTCTGGGCGAATACTTCCGCAGTTTCGTGGCATACGGAACCATTGCTTTGGCCTTGATCGTAAACGTCGGGAACGAAAACAGGCCTATTCAACGAAAATAAATTAACCCAGAAATCTGCCGGAGAACTTTTAAGGTTCGCTAATCAACGGGAGGCTGTTGAAACAGACCCATACTTAAGTACTTTTCTCCCCGGTCGGGAAACACTACTACGACAAAGCCTTCTTCCATGTCTTTGATACATTCCAGTGCAGCCATCATGGCTGCGCCGCTGCTCATACCTACAAAGATGCCTTCCTGCGCTACGATCTTACGGGCCATCGCAAAAGCATCCTCGGATTCGATCATGACCCTTCTGTCGATCTGGGAAGGGTCGTAGATTTCCGGGACGATGGCCTCCTGCATATTTTTGAGGCCTTGGATGTAATGGCCTTGTACAGGATGGGCTTCCACGATCTGAATAGCGGGGTTTTTGGCTTTCAGCCCCATTCCTACTCCCATAATGGTTCCGGAAGTGCCCAGGGCGGAAACGAAATGGGTAACCTGGCCGCCGGTGTCTTCCCAAATTTCATTGGCAGTCGTTTCATAATGGGCCAGTTTGTTGTATTCATTGGAAAACTGGTTGGGCATAAAGTATTTATCAGGATGGCTTAGGCACAGCTCATGGGCTTTCCTGATGGCTCCGTCCGTGCCTTGGGAAGCATCCGTAAGCGTAGTCCTGGCTCCGAAAGCTTCAATCATCTGACGGCGTTCCACGGAGACCGCTTCGCTCATGACAATTTCCACCTCATATCCTTTTACGGCGCCTATCATGGCCAGTCCTATCCCCGTATTGCCGGAGGTGGGCTCGATAATTGTTTTTCCGGGAGTGAGGGTACCGTTTTCTTCCGCCTGTTCAATCATTTTTATGGCAATCCGATCTTTAATGCTCCCCGTGTAACCGCTAAACTAAATTGGACAGAAAACAACAAATAAGAATGAACAGTATTTACCACAATCCTCCAAAAAGGCTATGATTGAGCTGGAAATAAAAACAGCTTTGATCATAGCAGAGGAGGAAGAAATGAACGTAGCAGAAGGGTGGAATATGTATTTAGATATCCAGGACCTAAAAGCCAAACATTTTAACATAAGTCAGATATCCCGGCGTTTGGATCTATCCCGAACAACAGTGTATAAATACC